>JAOPTS010000227.1:0-14687 GCA_051531955.1 Reichenbachiella sp. | reverse complement strand
ATTATGTAACAGTCGAAGAATGTGAGTCAGCTGACGAAGCTGAAGAGTTGCTTGAAGAAATAGATGCTAATGGTGACTATGCAGCACTCGTCATATCAGATCATGTCATGCCAGGTAAAACAGGCGTACAGTTCTTAACTACGTTGTTTGAAGACGACCGCTTCAAGGAAACCAAAAAGATTCTACTGACTGGGCAAGCTACTCATGTGGATACGATCCAAGCCATCAACATGGCTGACATAGACTTCTATATGGAAAAACCTTGGGACAAAGAGGATTTGATTTCCAAAGTAAAAACTTTACTCACCACATTTATCATTAAAAAAGGCATGGACTACAATGAGTTCACTCCTATCCTAGACAAACAAAAATTGTTTAACCTTTTAAAATAATCAATTGTGAATGCAATCTTAAAGGGCGCTATGAAAAGTTTAACACTATTCATAACGCTGTTATTACTCGCCCAAGCCAATAACCTTCTACTTGCTCAAGACAAAAATGCCAAACCAGAACTGGTCTTACCCAGTAAGAACAAAATTAAATTCTTTGCCTCGGCACAGATGTGGTTGCGACATACAGACCTCAACCCTGGCTCGACCATTCAAGGGACGAGCAAAAACTATGTGACCGATATATCAATTAGAAGATTTAGAATGGGAGCAGCTGGCTATGTCACAGATAACTTGTACGTCAAATTCCAACTTGGCTTGAACAATCTAAATCCTCTAGCTTCTAGTTCGGACTTAAGAATATTAGACATTGAGGCTTTTTACACAGTAAACAAATATTTTACTGTCGGGGGTGGAAAAACGGGATATGTAGGATTATCTAGATATGCTGGTCCAGCAAGTGGAGCCACACTTGGATTTGATTTACCATTCTTTGCCATGACAACTGTAGGGATTACCGATGACATCCTTCGTAGACCGAGTTTAGCTATTAAAGGTGACCTTGGTAAACTGAATTACTTGGTAGTAGCCGCCAAGCAACTCAAAAACACGAGGTATGCAGCTTTGTCAGAGGATGCTACGTTTCAACCGATGACGTTTCAAGAGCCACAGTTCTCGGCCTATTTGAAATATCAATTTTTTGATAAGGATAAAAACACCAGTGCATTTTTAGCTGGCACCTACTTAGGAACAAGAAAAATACTGAACGTTGGGGTAGGTTTTGAATACCAAAAAAATGCTTTGAAAGGTTTACAAGGTACTGATACCGTTGGATATGACATCATGCATTTTGCCGCAGATGTGTTTTTAGATATGCCATTGGATGCCAGTAACAAGAAATCTGTTACTTTCTACGGTGGATATTTCAACTACAATTTTGGTGACAACTATATTAGAAACGTAGGAGTTAACGGAACTGCTGATGGGGTTGTCAATGGCTCATTCAATGGTGCTGGAAATGCGTTCCCTGCCAACGGGACAGGAGAAATTTACTATACCCAAGGAGGCTTTAGACAAGTAATCAACGAAAAGGGGCATGCCATCATGCCGTATGCTTCCATGCAACTCGCTGTATTTGACAAGTTGGATGACAGCATGATCATGTACGATTTAGGGTTTAGTTACCTATTCAATGGTCACAAAAACAAATTAACTCTTGGCGTACAAAACAGACCGATATTTGATTCCAATTCCAACAGTGAAATCAAATCTGTAGACAGAAAAAACATGTACGTCCTACAATATCAAATCAAGATATAACATTTATAACCAAGACGTTATACTAGAAATTATAATCTAGTGTATAATGTCAGTTTGAAATTTTTCAGAAACCAAAGGGTATCTAGTTACAACTATAGTATGATCATTAAAGGGGTTCGTTGAGTTCCTCTTTACTCTTCCAAGACACGTTTAACACGTCCCACTTCACCAGTATCCAATTGCACTTTGATACCATGGGGGTGATTGGACGATTTAGTTAATAATCTTTTCACCATACCCTCTGTCAATTCTCCAGATCGTTGGTGATGCTTTTGTACTACCTCTACCCAATACCCTTCTTTTACATTCTGTCTAATACGACCATCTGACACGTCATTGCTCATGATGCAATGCTAGTCAAAGCAAGAGATTTATTTATTAGCTAAACATAAAAAAGACACATTCTATGAATGTGTCTTTTTTAATAATATTCAAATTAGACTCTTCAATCCAATCACCCTACACTATTACCTTTTGCGGATTGGTAATACATGTGTTTGAATTGATCTATTAATTTTTGCTCAGTATCAATGATACCATTATGAGCATTTGCTATTTTCATCATTAAATTGAGAAAGTAGGGGTAATGATCTTTACAGGATTTAGTAAAAAATATTCTCATATTCTTAGAGAATATTGTCTGTGGGTCCATTTCCAACTCTGCAGAATCATTAAAGGACAATTCAATTTCTATCGCCCATGGATCATTGGCAATAATATCCTTCAATACTGCCTTTTCTGAATCTTGCACTTCTCCATCTGCTAAAGCTATTGAATAAAGCAATCTACCAAATACATCCAAAGTCTCTTTACAAGGCCTTCCAAGATTTCTAATCTCTTTTTTATTTGGTTTAGTCTTTCGTAATTGGACAGGAGAAGATCTGTCGATAATTTTAGTATTGATATATCGCATCGGTTGGGACGTTTAAATGACAATTTAGTATAACCAATATACTAAATAAAGAGATCAACTCTAAGCGCATTACCCAATATCTCAGGACAATATGACAAGAATCATCAGGGGAACTTTACATAAAACTTCCATGACTATCAAAAAAGATAAGGGAGCCATCTACTACAGCTCCCTCGGTAATAGAAAGAATTGATATAACGAACGTATTAATATTTAATTAGCCAGTTTAAACGTAATCGGCAAGATCATCCTTACAGATACCGGTCTACCTCTTTGTCTACCAGGATTCCAGTCAGGAGCATTTTTAATTATCCTCACCGCCTCCTCATCACACCCTGCCCCAATACCTTTGACCGCTACTACCTCGCGAATCTCCCCCTTGCTGTTGACAACAAACTGGACGAAGACTCTACCTTGGACACCGTTACGAGAAGCCACGACAGGGTATTTGATATTCTCTCCTACATACTTGTAAAATGAGGCCAAGCCACCTGTTGGTTCAGGCTTATCTTCTACTATCAAGAATATTTCCTCTGCTACTTCTTCTTCAGGCTCCTCCTCGATAAATTCAACATCTGCCACAACCATCTCCTCTGACACCTCTACATCCATTTCGACCACTATATCTTCCAGTATTTCTTCGTCTGGCACCTCTATAATTTTGGGTTGTTGCAAGAGCTTCTGTGGTGGTGGTGGCGGTGGTTGCTCCGTCTGTGGTATATCCTGGAATTCCTCAAAATTGGCATTTTCCATCTCCAAGGCCGTAACTAGACCATCGTCTACAAATTTCCATTCAAAGGCTGTAATGACCAGTAGTAATGAAACAGCCAATCCAATGTAGAAAAACATTCTACTACTATTATTTTGATACGTTTTACGATCCGCTTTCCATTGGATCAAATCGCTATAGTCCTGAGTCGTCAGTACCAATTTAGCACTTTCATTCTTTACCCGACCCTTCTCCTTAATTTTGGCACTATCGGGTTTTACTTTTAGAAGATCATTTTTCCACTTCTTAGCAGCTTGGGTTTTATCAATATCAGTTTCCATGACATACGTGGTTATTTTTGGTATAATTTATTTGTGTTGTTAATTTGTTTTATCATTTCTTCTGTCTTTAATTAAGCCAATTTCATAGATATCGAAAATGAGCTCTGACGTTATTAAAGCTGATTATTATCACCTTCTTTCTAACACAAAAAAAGGCTCCAGTGAAATCACCAGAGCCTTAACCAATCATTGAAACAACAACAATTATTTATCCTACGAAAGCAGCAAATTGTTTTTCTATTGCCTTAGGATCTACCTTGTATCCTTGTCCAGCACCAGTAGACATTGGATCTGGATAGATATCCTCTTCTCCACTTTCAACACCATTCAAAATGGCACTCGCTGCGTTTTGAGGAGAGTCCTTATCCATTTCAAATTTTTCGGCCATATCTGTATCTATTGGCCCAGGGTATACGCCAGAAATCAAAATATTTTCATTAGCTAATTCTCCTCTAAAACCTTGCGTGATGCTGTGTACTGCTGCTTTGGTAGCAGAGTACCCACCTAACACAGGCATGTTAGCCAAACCTGCAATCGATGACAAATTGACGATCGCAGCACTTTCTCTAGATTTTAATGTATCAATAAATGCGGCTGTCACATTGATCAATCCATGTACATTGACATCTAGGTTTTGCTGAAAAGCATCAGCAGCTCCTTCTCCGAAAAATCCTCCGAATATTCCTAAACCTGCATTATTGATTAGTATATCCACGTCGTTAGCAACCTCTGCTGCCTTTTTGATATCTGACTCACTCGTCACATCCAATTGAACAGGTACAATTCGATCTTGATACTTTGATTGAAGGTCTGCTAATTTTCCTACATCTCTAGCACCTGCATAAACTCTAGCAGCTCCTCGACTCATCAATTCTTCCACTATGGCTCTTCCTATTCCTCTATTAGCACCCGTAACCAATACTACTTTACCTTCTATTTTAACTTTGATAATTGACATGTTTTCTTGTTTAGTTATTTAAATTATGAATGCTGTAACGGCATGAGGTTTCAATGAGTCTATAATTTTTTAATGTAAATTTGAATAAGTGATATAAATATTTCAATAACATGATTAACCTAGAATGGCTCAGAACCTTTAGAGCTGTGTATACCACCAAATCTCTGAGTAAAGCCGCCAAAATACTCATGGTCAGCCAACCGACAGTCAGCCAACAAATCTCTGCGCTCGAAACTCGTGTTGGTAAAAAACTCTTTGATCGAAAATCTAAAGGGGTAATCGAAACGGATATGGGACGTATACTTAATACGATGATAGCAGGCTCTTTGGAAAACTTAGAAGTTGTCGAACAACAGATCATTAAAAAAGATGCCGACCTCAAAAACATTATCAACATTGGCATTTCTCCCCATCTCTACAAAAGCATGCTAAGCAACGAAATATTGGATCTGGGCCCCTTCGTACATATCAAATTTGGTCCTCGAGAGGAGCTCATCAGAGAAGTAGAGTCTGGTGATCTACTATATGCTATCGTTCCAAATTTGGTAGAGAATTTTGACACCACTTGTCACCCCCTTCTTTCACAACGTTTGGTTGTAGTTGGAACTCCTGATATTGATTTAACTGATTTAACAACCCTTTTCAAAAAAGACAAAGCATTGGCTGAGCAATGGCTACAAAAACATAAATGGTATGCACACGAACACAATTCCAATTTCATCAAACTCTATTGGCTCTTGGTATTCGATAAGAAAAGACCTCCTATAGTCCCAAACTATGTCATCCCTAACGAACATGAGGTACTGCAACAACAGTCAAGAGGTACTGGTCTGTCCATCGCATATAATACCACTGTCCAACCTTATATAGAAAATGGAAGCTTACATTTCACAGAGCTAATAAAATGTAGACCAAGAGAAATATTCTTGATAGCGAACAAGAAAAAGTCTACCCCGCAGATGACCCAAAAATTACAATCTATATTCATAAAAAAAGAGCACTCAATATGAGCGCTCTTTTTACTTTGTACAATCGATCTATTGATTCGTCTTATTTACCAATAAGAACCTTTGTTGTTGTGATTGAATTATTTGCTATGATTTTTAGGATATAAACACCTGCTTCAATATCTGCAACCAATACACCCCTTGAATTAACATTTTCAGACAAGACTAACTTACCTCTTAGGCTATATAATTCTAATACCCCCTGACTATCAAGCCCTTTGACATGTATCCTATCTACAATAGGATTTGGATAAGCTTGTATCTCGATTTGACCTCTTGTAGACAAGGTAGCCTCCTCTGTCACCTCGAATGTGACACTCTCAGTTGCTGCGTTGAAACTATCATTTCCGGCCTGCCCCACTGTCACAGTTATCGTACCAGCCGTTCCATCCAAAGAAATGGTTGTTCCATCCATACTCGCAGGACCTGAGACTGCATAAGTCAACTCCAAACCTGAGGTACAGCTTGCCACCACATCAAACAATGCATCAGTAGTCAATTTATCTACTATCGTCGCAATAGTAATAACCTGATCTTCTTTCTCCACTACTGGCTCAGTCACTTCAAAACTTGTTGCCGCCTCCCCGGCATTGTAATTATCATTACCCGCTTGAGACAACGTCACTGTCACCGTACCCACTTCGCCACTCAATGTTATCGTAGTTTCTAATAAAGTAGCCGGACCACTGACTACATACGTCAGTGGCAACCCGGTGTCTACGGTCGCTGAAACCGTGAAAGACTCATCTGTAGTAAATTTATCGTTGATTGAGTTGATCGTAATTGTCTGGTTCGCTTTAGCAACAGTAAAAGCTCTTGTCACTTCACCTGCAGGATTGAAGGTATCGCTCCCTTCTTGATTAGCAGCAATTGTCACTTCTCCTGCTCCAGTAATGGTCACTATACTACCACTAATCGTTGCTGGCCCACCAACTATGGCATATGACACTGTCAAACTTGAGTTTGCTGTTGCTGACAATTCAAAATCAGCATCTCCAAATACTTTATCTTCCAAGGCGTCAAAAGTGATCGTTTGATCTGTTTTACTTGGATCTGTTACATTGAAGTTGACTTGTTCGCTTGTTGCATTATAATTTGAACTCCCTTCTTGAGATACTGTTACTGTCACTGTACCAGACTCTCCTGACAAGGAAATAGTAGTTCCTGAAATAGAGGCTGGACCAGAGATCTCATATATCAAATCTAACCCTGAATCAGTAGTTGCAGAAACCTCAAATAATTCATCATTCGTCAATTTATCCCCAATTGCCGTGATGCTTATCAGTTGATCAGCTTTCGCAACAGTGAAACTGTGCTCTACTTGTAAACCGGCATTATAGTTATCGTCACCTCCTTGAACGGCAGCAATCACTACCTCTCCAGCTCCTGTGAGGGTTACTGTGCTTCCAGAAATGGTTGCAGGGCCACTCACTATGGAGATCAATACCTCCAATTCGGAGCTTGCTGTCGCTGAGACATCAAAGTTCGCACCTCCATACACTTTATCGTCTATAGCTGAAAACGAGATCGTCTGATCTGCCTGAGCAACTGTAAAGCTTTGCGTCACTTGTGGAGCAGGATTAAAATTACCATCCCCTTCTTGATCCGCTGCAATCACTACCTCTCCAGCTCCTGTGAGGGTCAATAAGTCATCAGACACCGTTGCTGGACCACTAACCACACTAAAGCTCACTTCCAATGTAGAATTTGACATAGCGTTCAAATCAAAATCTGCATCACCAAATACTCTGTCAGCCAGCTCACCAAAAGTAATTGTTTGATCAGTCTTGGATAGGTCTGTTACATTGAAAGTGATTTGATCGCTGGCTTCATTATAGTTGTCATTTCCAGCTTGCGATACTGTCACAGTCACTGTACCAGACTCTCCTGACAAGGAAATCGTTGCGCCAGTATTATTCGCAGGGCCTGAAACTGCATAAGTCAATGCAAGCTCAGAATCGGTAATTGCTACCACATCAAAACCTACATCTGTGATCACTTTGTCGTCTATCGCAGTAATCGTAATCGTTTGGTCCTGTTTAGATACAGTAAATGTCTTTGTTACTTCAGTTGCAGGATTATAGTTAGCATCTCCAGTTTGAATGGCTGAGATCGTCACATTACCGGCTCCTGTTAGAGTCACCGTATTTTCATCTATCGTTGCAGGGCCGCTCACTATGCTGAAATTTATGGCCAACGCTGAAGTAGATGACCCGGAAAGGTCAAATGACGCATCACCAAACACCTTATCGGTTAACGATGCAAAGGTTATCGTTTGATCGGCTTTTGCTACCGTAAAACTTTGAGTCGCTTGAGGAGCAGAGTTGAAACTTTCGTCTCCAATCTGATCTGCAGCAACCACTACCTCTCCTACGGCAGTAATTGTCAACGTATTTCCGTTAATTGCTGCGGGACCGCTCACTACACTAAAGGCCACTGCCAATGATGAACTGGCTGTAGCTGTCAAATCAAAATTTGCATCACCAAATACCCTGTTTGTGATTGTCGTAAATGATAATGTTTGTTCTTCTTTATCTGTGGTAAAATTCCAAAAGTTTGTATCTGAAATCCCTTCATTGACATGCACACCTTCGTCTTCTACCAGATCACCAGGCATGATGACATAATACTCCGTAGCATAATCCAGATCAGTACTCAAAGTATAAGAAAATGTAGCCGGAGCGGTATAACTGAAGTCATTGATCTCAATAACGGCAACTACTTCATCGTCACTTTTTCTTTTGATTTCCACATCTCCTACATGTGCAATCACAGGCTCATCAAATGTAAAACTAATAGTCACGTCCGCAGGGTTCACATCAGTAGCTGTAGGACTCATAGAGGATATTTCAGGAACTTTATCAACTTCTACGGTCGCAAAAGTCCAAAACTCTGTATCTGATATTCCGTCATTGACAGACACTCCTTCATCTTCCACCAGGTCACCAGGCATGATCACATAATACTCAGTACCGTATTCGAGATCAGTACTCAATGTATGAGAGAATGTAGCCGGATCTATATAGGTGAAGTCACCTATCGCAATCGTTGCTGCTACTCCATTATCACTTTTTCGCTTAATCTCCACATCTCCTACATGGGCAATGACAGGCTCGTCAAATGTAAAACTAATAGTCACTCCCAATGGGTTCACATCTGTAGAGGTAGGACTCATTGAAGCGATCTCAGGAGCTTTATCAGCTTCTTCGGTAGTGAAATCCCATTCGTCTTTATCATCTAAACCTGTAAAACCCTCCCCATTGGTACTTGATGCGATATTGCCATCGTTGTTTAATACAATGTATGCATGCAAACCTTCAACAAGCAATGTGGGGGTAAACTGTATTTCTCCAGTCATAGTCTCTACATCAGCAATACTGACACTTTCGATCAGTAGATCAGTATCATAGTTTCTGATCTCCAAGGATGTTTCAGAATTAGCCCAAACAGCATTGTCTAATGTCATTGTAAAGACTGCATCAGTTGCAACTCCCGTAGCATCATCTGCAGGTGATAATGTGGATATATGTGGTCTGGCATTGGCAGTAAAACCCCATTCATTTGCTTCGATTCCAGCATGTGCATTTCCAGCCAAGTCTTCAAAAGCACCTACTGAAACTACTACATAGTATTCAGCCAGTTCAACATATTCTGCACCAAAATCAATATTTGTTCGAAATGTAGCTGGGAATGACACTCTACTGTTAGATATTCCAGTTGATATAGTTTCCACCCACGTTCCATCCGCTTCGTATAGCGAAACTGTACCAGTCCCCTCTTGCATATCTTCATTGAATACAATTCCTACGCTGGAATTTAAGGTACCATATGTAGATTCATGACTTGGAGAAAGTGAAGTATGTAGTGGTACCTCATCATCTACCATAGTGAAATTCCAGGTTGTTTCATCAATAAATCCAGCATAAGCATTTCCTGATAAATCTTCAATCACACCATCGCCAATCTCCACATTGAGCTCTGTGCCTGCCAGAAAATCTTCATCAGGGTTGATGATTAGTTGATCCCCAGACACGGTTACTTCTGATGCTGACGGTACAGAATACGTAGCAAACTGTTGTCCAGACAAACCAACATAGCCTAGTCGAATGGTTCCATTTCCCAACGCAATATCTTCATTGAAAGTGAGTATCAAATTAGTAGATCTTGATACTTCGGTAGTATTATCCACTGGAGAATAAGCTGATGGAGAAGGAGCTGACAAATCTGGAGCAGATGCTGTTGTAAAATACCAACTATCATCTCCTGAAGCAGAATATATCCCTTTCCAAGTCTGACCATCCTCCGCATCTGTTTCTAATACACCATTAGATACTATTACACGGTACATAGTCCCGAATTCTAAATCCTCACTTGGGTTAAAAGAAAGGGTATTTGACCCTAAAGTCAAATTGGTGTCATTCATGAACACATCTTCTATAATTTCAGAACCTGACACTTTCAACAACCTCAAATTGTAAATCCCAATATTGGAATTATAGGATTCAGTCATATTACGGTCAAACGTCATAGATATATCTGAATCGATGGCGATACCTAGAGCCAATTGAGTGGGCAACCTGGTAACTACTGGCTGTTCCCAAGTAGCAGTGAAATTCAGTGTTGTAAGGTCTGTTATTCCTGTATATGTATTACCGGCTAAATCTTCAACGGCATTCGCATCTATTAAAATCGAATAATCCTCACCATAATACAATGGACTTACTTCGAAAGACACAGAATTTGAAGTCGTCCCAGTAATATCACCTGATATATTTTGATAACTCTCCGATGCGGCTCGATACACTCTGAACATATTGCTCGATTCATTGAACGCAACCTCCTCGTTAAATATCAATGTAAAGTTCAAATTTGCACTACCGTATTCCGAATCATCTAAAATTGTCGAGCTCTCTAGTTCTGGTGCACAAACTAAACTGTAACTAGTACCAGATTCTTTTTGTGTCCAAGTGCTATTAGAATAGGATACATTATCCACTTCGATACAAGTCAACGAACTGTTCCCTCTAACATCGAAGTTGGTGACATTGGAGTTATTGCCATTCTGAACGTTTAATGAAGTCAAAGCGCAAGCTTCCAAGTCAATATTAGTGAGCGCAGTATTATTGGAGAGATCAAGAGAGGTGACTGGCGTTTCTGCTAACCACAAATTCTCAAGTACAGTATTATTACTCAGGTCTATTGATGGAAATGCACACTCGCTAGCATATAATAATTTCAAATCAGTGAGTGAGGATAGTGTTAAGCTAGAAAGGTTAGTACTTTGACTTACGTAAACATGAGTAATCATATTAAAGTCTGTCAAATCAAGCGTTGATAAGTTATTACCTGAAAGTGATAATCTCGAAATAGATGAACCAGTCATATCAAGACTACCAATGAGATTATAATCGAGTCTCAATTGATTAGTGGTACAGTTGGTAAAACTCACACTCGTTATTTCATTTTGTGCAAAATCAAAATATTCCAACGTGCTAACCCCATCAATTGTCAGCGTTTCCATGTCGTTGTTTGTCGCATCAATAGTGTGATAAGGTGCACTTCCAAATGTAATACTGGTCAATAGATTGTTATCCAGATATGCTCTAGTTATGTTGATATTATTGGACAAGTCAAGTGAGTTCAACGAATTGTCTGCCATAAACAAATCGTCTAGTAGAACATTGGTCGATAAATCAATAGTTTCTATACCATTATTAGTTAAGATAAGATCCGTCAAATTGACCAAACTAGTCACGTCTATTGTTGTTAGATTATTTTGAGAGAGCGCCAACACCGTGATATTAACAAATGCTTCAATACCTACCGCGTCAGACAGCCCTTGGTCCGAGTAAATAACACTCCCTGTGAAGGCCTCTGCTTCGTTAACCTGTATCTCACCATCAGAGTTGCCACCATTGTCACTATCAACTAGAGTCAATAAATAGGTCTTGAAACCAGCATCATTGATGGTCACTATAGGGCAATCCAAAGCATCACCTGAAAAATTCCAATTGTAGGTACCGATCAAGGTATTCCGAGCTGTTTCACTATCACAATATGTTAAGCCTGTAGCACCTAAGATGATATCTGACGGGGGTGTATCAAGGGCTACCCAACCTATCAATGTATTATCGTAATTACTTAAAGACATTCCTGAACCAGTAAACATATTAGTCATGTTAGTCACGAGGCTAATATCCCACCCAGCTAAATCTTGATCAAATGCTTCTGCATTAAAAAACATAGAATTCATATTAATCACTTTTTCTACATTCCAAGAGCCTATATCTCCATTGAAATTTGAGTTCCCATAAAACATTTGTGAGATATTCGTAATGGTACTTATATCCCAATTACTGAAATCTGCAGTAAACCCTGTATTAATAAACATCCCCTGTAGACTCGAGACTTCTGATAAGTCTGGGGCATCCGTGGCATTCATTTGTAAATAAGCACAACCAGAAAATGCCCATTGAAAAGAGGACCATTCTATGTCACCCCATTGCTCAATCGATTTGATTTTGAGAGGATTACCTACATTGTTAATATTAATACGGGGAAAACTCCCTGATATACTTACAGTATAAACTCCTGCGGTAGCATAGGTATGAGAAGCATTGGTGGTATGACCAGTTGTTATATTTTCATCACCCCAATCTACAGTGTAGTTGTAAGCAGGTGCTCCCCCAGTAGGTATAAAAATGCCCTCATCGTCTGCAGTCGTTTCCCATGTGGTGATAAAAGGCGCTCCACAATACGTGCTGAATTCGGTTTGTGCATCTATATCTGTCCAACTGGCAGAAGCATTATCGACATTATCTACGGTAACGCAAGTTAAACTTGGATTGTTGACAATGTACAGGTCAGTCAAGGTGGCGTTAGCTCCGCTGGCCAGATTCAATGTGGACAAGTCATTTTCGTCTCCATAAAATGACTCTAAAAGCGTATTCGCTCTTAGATCAATAGAAGTAAGATTATTATTACTTAAGTCTAACCCGGTAAGGTTAACATTTGAAGAAAGGTCGATGGACATCAACCCCATATTGTTTAAAGTCAAATAATCTAGGTTGGTCAAATTGGTCACTGAGACATTTGACATTGTATTATCTGTCAAATCAAGGTCTTCAAGTAATGAGTTACTGGTCAGATCAATTGTTGTCAAACTATTATTAAATAAGACCAGATTTGTAAGGCCAGGAACGTTGGTTAATGAAATAGAGGTTAAGAGATTACCAGCAACATCTAGATCATTCAAGTTCGGATTACTCACAAATGAAAGCGTAACAAAATCATTTCCATATAGATTTAGTATCTCCAAATCTCCATTTGAACTGACATCAATCGCCGAGAGGCCGTTATTGGCCAATTTCAACTCGACAAGATCCACAAGGTCACTCACATCGATACTTGACAATGAATTGCTGTTGAGGTTTAAGGCCGTAATATTTATGAATGCTTCGATACCCGTCGCATCACTAAGCTTTGAGTTCGGATTAATGTATTCAATAGATCCGGTAAAAGCCTCCGCCTCTGACACTTGTATCTGGCCATCACTGTTGCCGCCATTGGCGGCATCTACTAGCGTCAGTAAATAAGTTTTAAATGCAGTATCATTGACAGTCACAGTTTGTGCCCATGTCGTCCACGACATACAGAGTATGGCTAGTAGCACTAGTCCTGACTTCTTTAATTGGTTTGACAAATTATTTTTCATGGTTTTCAGCGGTTTGTTAGAACTGCTAAATTGCCATGAATCTCGATTTGGTTCAATCGGTAATTTTCACTTTTGGGGTACGGAATTTTACGGAGGGAGGCAAAGCAAAGCTTTGCTAGTGGAGAGTTGTAAAGTAAAAAGTTGAAAGGTTGTGAAGTAAAAGGTAATTTTTACTTCACAACCTTTTCACATTAAACTCATCACGCAGTAATATGTCCATCTCGAATGGCCTTGCGGACCATCTCGACAATGCTTTTAACTTGCATTTTTGATAAGAGACTGTTTTTGTGTGTTTCGACAGTACGGGGGCTCATTCCTAACCGCGCACCAATTTCTTTATACGACAAACCATCTGAAAAGCCTTGTAACACTTCTAACTCACGCGGCGTATATGTCTCATCTTGTTCTAATAGGGCTTCAGAGAATGAAGAGGAAAGGTAAGGTTTGTTTTGAATCATTTTATCAAGCGCCTTGAAATACTCATCCGTATCCATATCCTTTGATAAAAATGCCAGTGCACCATTTTTCTTAGCCGTATTCAACACTGGAGCACTAGGATCAGCTGTCAAGATCGCACAACGGCAATCAGGCAATCTTTGTTTAATTTCATGAATCAATTCAGCACCATTGAGGTCAGGTAGCTTCAAGTCGACAAACACCAAGTCAGGTTGATAACCTTCAATTTTCTCCAAAGCCTCCCACCCTGAAGCTGCTTCTCCTACTACTTGAACATCGGGGCGACCGATTAACATCGCTTTGATGCCATCTCTTACGATCTTGTGATCATCTATCAGGAATAATTTGTGACTCATGCGGCTCGCGGTAACTGAAGCTTAAAGATAGTACCTTTTCCTTTTTCACTTTCTGCACTAATCTCACCTCCCATTCTTTCCATCAACTCCTTGCACAATACCAACCCAAGACCAGTCCCTTTCTCTGTTGAATTTTGAATATCCTGTGCAACGATAATTCCTGCAAACAATTGATCCACTTGCATTTGTTCCATCCCTATACCATAGTCTCGGATACATATTACTTGAGCACCATCATTTTCTTCAACCAAAACCTCAATCTTAGAATTCATATCAGAAAATTTCAAGGCATTGCTCAAAAGATTTCTAATCACGATCTGCAAGAAGTCTTTGTCCGCTTTGATTTTTTCTTCTCCTTTCACTTCTAGTTCTATAGGGATATTCTTCAATGAAGTAACGGCACTGAGTTCTTTTATCACCTTTTGAACCACTTGCTGACTATCTACCTGAGATGGACGATAAGACAATTGATCGGTCTGTGCCAAGGCCCATTTCAACAAATTATCCATCATGTTTTTGACATC
>JAOPTS010000226.1:0-3444 GCA_051531955.1 Reichenbachiella sp. | reverse complement strand
CCGAAGGAGAAAGTAATGTGTTCAGTAGTTTTCCCAAGAGCATGGGAGACTTCAACAAAGACTACAAGCGGAGTGATGGGGTCAATATTGACAAGAACAGCTACTACCTCTTCTTGTTGCCGGGATCAGGTGATGGTCGATCAGGCTTCATGCCCTTCAAACGTCAGTTTGGTTATATCTGGACGGGCAACACAGGCAGCAATGCGGCACAGACGATCGCCCATGAGTTGGGGCACGGTGCGTTCAGACTGAGGCACACCTTCAGTACATCTGGCAGTGCTTTCGTAGCAGGCGAGGGTACGACCGACAACCTGATGGACTATAGCGACGGAGATGCCCTCTACAAACATCAGTGGGATTTCGTCCATGATCCAGAAAGCATGAACGGCTGGGCGCAGGATGATACGGAGAGTGCTTACAGCATGTATAGCGTAGAAATGGTAGCCTTTACATTGTTATCTGACCATGCTAAGGCAGCTAAATTACTCAGGGAACATTTAAGTGCCTTGGATGTTTTTAGCTACGTACATGCTTTGGTTGAACAATCAGACGGTACTAGTGATGTAATTGTAAGGATGGATTACAATGATACTGAAAGTACAGAGTTTGTTATTGAGACATTTGATTCAGAGACAGACTTTTTTGAAGTACTGGTTATTAATTACGGAGTAGATCATTATGATTATCATTCAGAGTTTAGTGAGGATTGGGTTGATATGGTCTATTATGATCTTTTGAGTCATGAGAAGAAGTTTGAAAGAGGAGAAACCTATTCTAGTACTTATGTGGAATTGGGTTCACGAATCAGTGCAGGAGTAGCCTTTACGCTTTATGGGTGGTGGACGGATGAAGACTTATTGACAGGTAATGATTTAGAGTGGTGGGAACATGCTTTGGGTGTACTTGATGTAGTTGAGGTTGGCGTTGTTGCTAAGGCGGCTTTAGGACTTAAGGTGATCAAAATAGGTGGTACAACAATAAAGATCGCAGAATATAGCCTAGGAGTAAGGAAGTTGCTGTCGCACAGTTTTTCTTCAGGGGTAACCTTTGTTATAGAGGAAGGAGCACTTGTTTTACTAAAAGGAGGTATTGAAGTAGGTAGAATAGTAGACGATGCATTAGTTGCTACCAAGATCATACCAGAAGGTACAAGAATTAGTGAGACCATCAACGGGTACTATCTAGCCCAAAAAAGTGGAGTGATAGGATTTGTAGCTGATGTTGGGAGTGACTTGTCGAGTTTTATAAGTAAATCATTAAGTGATAAAATAAAATATATAGATGATATTTGGAATACGAAATACCCGATAGAAGATATGCTTGGAGGAAGAAGCTTCTTTGAAGATGTGATGGGGCAATATAGATACACGAAATCTTCAGGTTGGTCGCATACGGGTGATATTTCCTTTAATGTTAAAGGAATTGACTTCTATAAAGGAGCTGAAAATGTTGGTATAATTGATGCGACTACTGCTGTTTCTATGAAGACGACCATTCAGACAAATGTAGAAACTTGGTTAAGATACCCTGCTATACAAGATAATATTAAGTTTTTACGTGAAGGTCTAAGTAGTAAAGGAATGATTGACCCCAATAACAGTTTAAGAATGTTTATTGAAAATGCTGAAATTCATGTTTATATGAAAAAAGCTAACATAACACCATCTTTGAATGAACAATGGTTGAACAAGCTTAATACTGATTACCCTGATGTTAAATTCGAAATAAAAGCGATTGAAGATTTTGTTAATTAGGAAAAATGAAGCTGAAACGTAGATCAAATATTACAATAGCAAAGAGTTTAATGCCAACTGCTAATACGGTCTTGGAGCCATTGGATTATCAGAAGTGGAAATATTTCATAGAAAACCACAGCGATTATTTTATTTGGAATGAGGACACCGCAGAAGGAAAGAGAATTATTGAAAAAATTAATGAATTTAGTGAAAGACTAAAAGTAAAGGTTTTAGCTACTTTAAATAAAGGGATCTGTTTTTCTGAATTGAATAATGTAACAGAGAAATACAATATTAGTGTGACTTTTTATGAAGAATTGAATTGGGTTGCGATACAGTTTTCTCGAACGCCTAAACCGAAGGATTTACAAATTTTTGTAAAAATGGCAGCCTCCTTAGATGCTCATTTACTAATAGATGGTACTACCATTATTAATGATAGAACCTTGATAGAATTAAGTTAGTTGCTGTGTCAAATTAGTTTTAATCAAGAAAGTGCTCAACAGATCCATGACAGTTTTTTTTCTACTAGTCCTCGTTTGTAACGAGGATTCATGAGTTGAGAATTTGTAATGCGATCATGATGCAAGAAGTTATAAAAAGGGAATTGAAGTAAAAACAGAGAAACTAGATGTCAGACTTCTCTAATGAATAGGTAGTGTCTCCCGGTAAACCGGGACAAGTTATGACACGAAGGGAGGAGCAAAAGGTCCAAGTCGGACCTGTCCGCCTTAAGGGGAGATTCTACTGATCATTTGGCTTTCAAGAAAGATTCTTAAAAGAACAGGGTGTAGTGCAATTGATTATACTGGTAGAAAAGTAGTGGTAAAAGTGAAGGTGATATGATGATGTCTGTTGCAAACGAGTGAAGTTAGAGAAGAAAAAAGATTATTTGGTCAAATGGGATATGTCTGACTCACCATCAGGGGTTTACTTTTTGGTTTATAAACAAGGAGATAGTATTCAATCAAAAAGAATATTAGTAGTTAAATAATGAATATCAGCTATATGAAAAGGAATTTAAGCATTACAATATTGATTTTGATACTCTGTAGTGGAGTTGATTTACAAGCCCAAGTTACTTTACCGTATTATCAGGATTTTGAAAGTGTAGCGGATACAACCTATACACCAGACGAATTAGTCTTGGAGACATTAGAAGGGTTAGAAGGATGGAGCTATGAATATGCACCTCTAGGACGTGGAGCACTTGAATTGGGTTCAATTGATAATAATTTTACCCAGACCATGATTTTAACCCGACGTATAGATGGACCTACTGCCAATTATGCAAATTTGACCTTGGATTTAAGTACTTATTCGGCTCTCTCCGATGATTTCTCATTGGATTTTCGTTTTTCACATTTTGACGCATCTATTAATTTTGAAAATAAGGTTTTGGTGCGAGGTGATGAGACGAGTGACTGGATTGAATTGTACAAATGGTATGATAATAGAGAATCAAATAATGAATGGGTCACGGTTTCAGGTTTGGCGATTAGTGATAGTTTATCAGCGTATGGACAAGACTACTCTGCTACCTTCCAGCTCTGTTTTAGAGAAGGTAATTTTCATATTAATGACTGGTTTGCAATAGATGATATAAAAGTATACCGTTCACCGTTTGGAGGTGAAGGTCGCTCAGGCTCTATAACCCCTTCCAACGGTAGTGTAGCCTACTTCGGATTGGGAGAAAATGCATCAGCTA
>JAOPTS010000225.1:3084-28471 GCA_051531955.1 Reichenbachiella sp. | reverse complement strand
CCTCCTCCTTGGTTTGATAATTGTTGAACCAAAATAATTACCAACCAATTAACGTAGTTTAAAAGAAGGAATCATGATTGAAAATTTGAATTATAATGCAGAACAAGCGCCAAAATGGCAAAACGTTATTGCGAAGCTAAGTGATCAATTTGTAGAAGATGTCTTTGAAATAAGAGCAGTTGAAGAACGATTACGGGAGGGTAGTGCAAATGAGCTTAAAATATTACTGGGCTTATTTGTTGCAACTAAGCTCAATAATGATCATTCTCAAAAAATATCATTGGAAGTAGTGGGGTACTATTTTGAGAACATCTTTTCGTTAGGTAACAATTCTAGATACCTAAGAAGGGAATTAATTGAACTGGTTTCTGAGCGGCATGAATTTTACATCGCAGGTATCAGTAATCGAGTGAAAAGTGAGGATGATTTTTTGAGGGCTGTTGGGATGCATTGGTTTCAATTTCCATTGCAAAAAAAGGACAGTAGCTATGTGCCGTTTAATTATGATTTTTTTAGATACTTTTCCGACAATGACATTGTATCGAAGGTAATGAAAGAATTTGCTCCAAACTATGCTGATGCGATTTTGCAGGAGGTTATGGAGGATTGGATTGACGATAAAATATAAGGTAATAGGTTCGAATGTATTGAAGGGTCTCAAGTAGAAATATTTGAGACCCTTTTTTGGGAAAGTAATATTTTACGCCTCCTTCTCATTGCTTTGAGAGGAGGCTGCAAGAGTTAATTAAATAGGTTGATTACAACGTGTTGAGTTGATATACGAGAAGGTTTCATGTGATAGAAAATCTAAGTACAGAAAATTCCTCGCTTTCAGCCCTATTCATAGGGATGAAAGCGAGGAATTGAAACAGGAAAGTTGAACACTATACTGATTAGTCTTCTTTCAAATCCTTTGCCTCTGTCGATTGGGCTAGTTTGAATCTTTTAACGGCATTTTTTAGCACGTTGGCGATATCGTTTAAACTTTGTGACTTAGCAGAATAATTGTCCATGCCAGTCACTAATTCATTGGCCGATGCAGCGACTTCTTCTGTGCCAGCTGCAGTTTGTTCGGCGATAACGACTACATTTTCTATGGTCGCGACTACTTTATTGATGTTTTCAGTTTGCTCGTTGGTTGCCTCCAATATTTCTTCAGAGAAGGTTAAGGATTCTTTTGATGCGTTCGAAATTTCCTCAAATACCTTGGCAGCTTTATTAGATGCATTGACGCCTTTTTGCACACTACTTCCCATAGATTGAATTACTTCTGCGGCATCTTTGGTGTCTTTTTGCACGTCTTGCACAAGTTGTTCAATCTCCTTGGTAGAGGCACGAGAGCTTTCTGCCAGTTTACGAATTTCTTCGGCTACTACTGCAAACCCTCGTCCAGCATCACCTGCTTGTGCAGCTTCTATTGCTGCATTTAGTGCCAACAAATTAGTCTGGCTTGCGATAGTAGATATAACACCCAGTACTCTACTGATCTCGTTTGATCGCTCGGTGAGTACTTTCATAGATGATTCAGTCTTTTGTGAATATTCTGAAATTTCATTCATGCTTTCGGTCACGTTGTTGACCATGATCATTCCGCTATTACTCTTCTCAACACCTTCCTTAGCTACATTATTGATGCTTTCGGATTTGCGTCCCATGGCTTCAGATGCTTCCCTGATTTCCTCCACTATTACTGATGATGTATCTACAGTCGACACTTGTGTTTGTGCACCATTGCTCATTTGTGATATGGCCGAAGCTATTTCACTGGTATTCCGGTTCATTTCTTCACTGGTTTCGAGCATTTCCTCAGAGGATTCTTCTATGGTAAAGGCACTTTCGGAGATTTGATTAATCAATCCATTGAGGTTATTAAGTGCCTTATTGAAGTTTTGACTCAAACTCAGAATGTCTCCTTTATATTGTTCATCCATTTTATTGGATAGGTCATCATTAGCCATTGCACTCGCTATTTGGTTAATAGCAGTAAGTGGCTTTACAAAAGATTCAAACATCAAATTTATTGACTCTCCCAAATCTTTCCATTGCCCTGTCTTATCTGAGGTATTTATCCTTCCACTGTAATTACCAGACTCAACCGCTTCATTGATAACAAAATTGGTTTCGAGTACTGATTTGTTGAGGTTTTCGTTTTGTTCCCTCAGTCCTGCATTGCGCATTCTAACTTCTGCTACAGCCTCATCTAATTGCTTCTGTAATTCCTGCTTTTGACGTAGGTTACGATCTCTTCTATCCTTGATGATAAACCCAATGATTAAAGACAAGACGATCAAGACGATTAATCTAAACCACCAGGTGTTCCACCACGCTGGAGCGACATTGATTATGATAGATGCCCCGTCCATATTCCAAACGTCATCGTTATTAGACCCTATCACTCTTAATGTATACGTACCAGGTGGTAGTGTACTGTAAGTAGCAGTGGTTTGATTGCCGACATAGTTCCAATCATTATCAACACCTTCTAATTTGTATGCGTATTGATTTTTTTCAGCCCGAGTATAGTTGAGGGCAACATAATCTATCGAAATAGTATTATGATGATGAGTCAGGTTAATTTGATCTGCCATCGAGATATGTTTGTCTATTATGTCTTTGTTCTTTTCATTAATCACTATTGATTTATTGAAGATCTTGAAATCTGAAAAAATGATACTGGGTTTGTTTGGGTTAGGGATAATCATTTCTGGTGAAAACGAAGTTAGACCTTCATTTCCTCCAAAATACATAAGGCCACTTTTGCTTTTAACCGAGGAGCCAGAGTTGAAAAAATTACCATGCAAACCATCTCCTTCATCGTAATTGGTGAAGATTGTTTTATCTTCTTCCATTTCCATTTTTGAAATTCCATTGCTTGTTCCCATCCATAAATTCCCACTGCCATCTTCTTCAATAGATTTTATGGAATTACTTGGTAAGCCATCGACTTTGGTAAAGGAGCTAAAATCATCTGTTTCAGGGTGATATCTATTAAGTCCACCGTTTTCTGTTCCTATCCATACGGTTCCGATGCGCGTTACTTGGATCGATGAAATGGCATTCTGACTGATTGTTCGTAGGTTATTGGCGTCATTGTAATATCGTTTGGAGGTGAAAAGGTCTCCATTTTTTTCAATTTTATTTAATCCAGAGAATGTACCAAGCCAAACCTCATTATTGGAAGCTTCTATTACTCGTATGTTTTTATCGATATTGGTTTCGAAATCTGTAACTTCTTGTAGTATTTGAGTGAATTCTTTTGTTCTGATGTCAAAATATGCTAATCCTCCCCCCCAAGCACCTACCCAATAGCCGTAATCATTGCTAGGGTCTGGTTCTATTGCAAATACATTGTTGGATGAGATGGATTTTGGATTGTTTGCATCATGTGTGTAGTGGGTAAAAACCTTGTTGCGCGTGTCGAATAATGTCAAACCACCAGCCCAAGTACCAATCAAAAGATTGTCTTCTGGAGTTACTACAATTTTCAGTACAGCGTTGTTGGCTAGACTATTGGTATTGTTGGGATCATGTTCGTAGTGGGCTATGCTACCTTGGTCTGTATCGAATAAATCTAAGCCGTATCCATCCATACCAATCCATAACTGACCTTTTGTGTTTTTCGCTATACTGTGTACTGCCTTACCTAGGATTTTCTGTGTCGATTTGGTGGTGATTTTGGTGAATGCCTTGCTGTACGGGTCTAATATCATTAGTCCCGTACTGAATGTTCCAATCCAGATTCTTCCAATATGATCTTCGAACAAGGACCAAATCGAATTAGAGTTAATACCGTCAGGGTTGTTGTCATCTCTTTTGTAATGTGTGAATTTTTCAGAATTAATATTCAATATATCCACACCACCATTTTCAGTACCTATCCAAAGATTCCCAGATTTATCCGCTATTGTGGTTCTTATATCAAGAATACCTAGGCTATTATCGTTTCCTGCTTCAGGGCGATAATTAATAAAACTATCTTGATCTTTTTCTAATTTAAAAAGACCTTCAGTTATGGTTGCAAACCACATGTTTCCATATATGTCCTCTTCTATTTTTCCAATGATGAATCTATTATCTAATGGTGAACCCTCATTTAAAAGGTCTAAAGCAGTAAAAGAGCTGCCATTATTTGATTTGAAAAGATTATTTCCTCCTGCCCATGTATTTCCATTTTGATCAAAAAACATATAGTTGATTATTTCTCCTTCCAAATAACGGTTGATCACTTCTTTCTTTATGGGGTCAAAGACTTCTATTCCGTTTTCAGTCGCAACCCATATCATCCCCTCATTGTCTATAAAGAGATGGTTGATATATTGGTTTGAGAGAGCTTTAGGATTGTTTTGATCCATGTTAAATGTTTCAAAAGTTCTTGAATTCCTTTTGAAATGACTTAGACCACCACCTTCTGTTGCAATCCATAGATCTCGATTTTCATCTTCGATAATAGCATTAATAAAACCATGACCTATACTAGTGGAGTCACCTTTGATGGGCTCAAAGGTTTTGATAATGGTGCCATCGTATCTGTTGAGACCGTTCCGGGTTCCTATCCACATAAAATGAAATGAGTCTTCAAATATGGCAGTTACATTGTTGTCCGAAAGCCCTTTTGACAGTTTTTTAAATTTGTAATCCTGCGCTATGACGCTGACACTCATCAAGGAAATAAGTATGAGTATGTAAGAAAACCTAAAAGAGACCTTGTTTCTACTGATCATGACAATATTATTTATACTGGTATTAATTACTAGGGTAGTAACAGTAGGTTAGCTAATATGTAGTTAAACATAATTATATACAACACGAAAGTAAAATAAAATTGCTTTTTAAGTAATGAAAATAGTCAGATTCATGATGCTCGCATACTAATTTAGGTGAATCACCTATGGTATATACAGGGGAGTAGCTCTTCAGTGATGAAATTGCGCACTCAAGAGTGAAGAGATACTTCAGTTGGAGGTTCTGGACTAATCAGAAAAAAGTCCAGAACTCAAGTATCTATCACCTCGATCACAGATGATCGAAACGATGGTGGCAGGGGAGGTTAATTTCTTTGCTAAATCCACTGCGATATGCATAGCCCCACCACTACTCATGCCGGCTAATACGCCAGCTTCTTTGGCCAATCTTTTAGTCATGATGACCGAATCATCTTTACTGACATATCTGATGTAGTCAACACGAGACCCATCATATATCTTTGGTAAAAATTCATCTGACCACTTACGAATACCTGGGATACTATCACCCTCTTTTGGTTGTGCGCCTATGATCTTTACTTTAGGGTTTTGCTCTTTCAAAAACATGGAGTTACCCATGATGGTACCTGTAGTCCCCATACTGGATACGAAGTGGGTAATTTCACCTTTAGTGTCCTTCCAGATTTCTGGACCAGTAGTTTTGTAATGTGATTTGAAGTTGTCCTCATTGCCAAATTGGTTCAGCATGACGAACCCTTCTTTTTCTACCATCTCATCCGCTACGACTCTGGAGTGCTCGATGGTTCCAGCTGCATCGGTTAGTATTACTTTTGCTCCATAGGCTTTCATAGTATCGATTCGCTCTTGCGTAGAGTTCTCTGGCATGACCAACGTGATGTCCATATCAAAAGAGGCTGCTACCATGGCCAAAGCGATACCAGTATTGCCACTGGTAGCTTCAACCAATTTAGTCCCCTTGGTGATATCGCCTTTTTTGAGCGCCTCGTTGATCATGAAGAAGGCTGGTCTGTCCTTGACACTTCCTCCAGGATTGTTCCCTTCCAATTTCCCGTATATTTTAACATGCGTGGGAATTTCAGGTAGGTTAATTCTTACCATTGGCGTATTACCAATTAGGTCACTAATATTGTTTGCAGACATATGATTAAACGCTTGCTTTGATCAATTGAGATTCGTGAGCATAGTATACTCTTGAGTTGGCAGCTACACTTTCTGTGAGCCAAACATTGCCACCGATAATACAGTTTTGGCCAATGATGGTTTTGCCTCCTAATATGGTAGCGCCAGCATAGATGACGACATTGTCACCGATAGTCGGGTGACGTTTTGTTCTTGCCATCCTTTTTTTGACACTCAAAGCGCCTAGCGTTACTCCTTGATATACTTTGACATTACTACCAATGATACAAGTTTCACCAATCACAATGCCTGTGCCATGATCTATGAAAAATCTTCTACCAATTTTGGCTTGTGGATGTATATCTATAGACGTACGAACATGTGCATACTCAGTGAATATTCTAGGCAAGTAAGGGATGTCCAATCCCAACATGATATGTGCAATACGATAGATAGCAATCGCGAAAAAACCAGGGTAACTTCTGATTACTTCTTTTCGGTCATGGGCTGCAGGGTCACCTTGTAGTATGGTGTCAGCATCTTCAATACACAAATCATAGATGTTTTCAAGTTCATTGAAAAACAATTCACAAGAACTGATAGCAAAGGACTTATCACATGCCTTTGTTTTGAGTAATAGGTGGCGAAACGATTGTTTGATATCATGGTATTCCAATTCGATCTCGTCTTCCGTCAATCTGACATTGTTGAGTTCAGGGAATAGGAATTCTAATAGCCGTCTGATAAACAGATCAATTTCTTTTTCTCCAGGTAGCGCTTTGGGTACTTGGTGAGCAGTGGATATTTTGTCGTAGAATGATTTTTTCATATGTGTAAGAGTTAGCAACGAAAAGCGAAAAAATGTGTTTCACTAATTGTGTCTAATACCAATATTCTTATTTAAGTCTATCACTCTGGATTAAGATGTTGTATGACTGCAAATTCGCCATTTGTCATCCAATTACCATGCGTCTGGTTCAATTTTATTAACTCTGAGGGAGGAATATTTGTTTGTATTTCGGATTTAAGGGTTCTTATACAAAAAGTAGAGTGGGTCAAATAGGAGGTAAGTGCTTGCGATGTAGTACTTGGGCTAAATTGACGATCTTCAAAAAATCTACGATAGTTAGCATCCCCCTTTGATATAATGATGTCATGTTCACCCAATGCAAGTTCACCTTGCCAAGTCGTGAAATGTTTTGGGGCGACCCAAAATGGATTCGTTTTAATCTCTATTCTCTTGTTCTTTATATTGTCTAGAATTAATTCCTTGCTTTTAGAATCATTGACGGTACTTAGTAATTGGTCAATGTCCTCTTGGATAGTATCTGAAACAAATATCGGTGAGGTTTTAATATGTAGAATGATTTTGCACCTGTAATTGGATACTATATGATTGGCCAATAATAAGTCACTGAATAATTCAACACCAGCATTGTCTTGAATGATATGAACAGCATCTGCTTTGGAAATGGCAGCAATAAGTTGTGCTGTATGATCAATTAGTAATTGAAGTTTTAAAACTGATCCGTCTTTTAGTTGACTGAGGTCTGATTTGTTTCCTTCTAGTGCGAAACGAATGAATTCACTTGTCTGCCAATTATTAGAGAGGAGTAAGGTCTCATTAATGAATGCCTGAGACTTGTTGAGATCCGTCTCTTTTATTTTTGAGAATGGATCAAGGGTGTTTTTAGCGTATCCAGTAATGTCACGGATCAATGCAAAAAAGTATACCTCTGCAAAGAAGAAGGGGGTATCAATGATACGTTTACCTTCATATTTAGAATAGAACTCTTGCCACAGTGTATTGTTAGTACCAATTAGTGTAGACACTATCGAGCTTTGCAGTCCGTTTTTTAGTTGTAATAGTCTTTGGTTTATAGATTCCTCAAATAATGAAGAATCTACTACGTCTTGCAGTATTTTGGGGTACCTGATTTTGAAGGTCATATCTGCAAAGGAGCCTTCGGTGATGTGTAGAAATGGAGATTCTTTGAACATAAAGCGAATTAAAAGAAAATCCCCATTCCAACTATATTGAAATGGGGATTAAAATTTCTAAAAGGTGAAGTGTCAAAATTGCACGTCCTTCAATTTGCCATCCTCAAATTTGGAACATCGCATCGAATGGCGCAATACACCAGGCTTCAGCATAGATTTATTCAATAGCATCCTCACACATTCCTGTATACCTTCAATGATGGAAGGGTGGGGATGTATCAATTCTGCTAATTCACCAATTCCTTTGCCCATAGAGATAAGTAGTGCAACCGCTTCAATAGAACTAGAAGCATGTTCACCGACTACTCTCATGCCCAACACTCTCATTTCCTCATCGTTGGACACAATGATTTTTATGAACCCATCCGTGTTTCTCATGGCGATGGCTCTCGATATACAGCTGTAATCTAAACTCACTACTTTGTAGGAGATTCCTAGCTCTTGCGCTTTTACTTCATTTAAACCTACACCCGCAACCTCTGGTGCTAAGAACATGATCGTAGAAATGTTTTCATAGATCAATGGTTTCTCAGGTTTGCCAAATATTTTTTCTATCGCATACCTACCTTCTAACTCTCCGACATTTACCAAGGCTATGTCGGCAGTAATGTCACCTACAGCAAATATGTTGGGGATCGAAGTTTGAGTCAGGTCGTCTATGATGCCTTTGTTGTCTTTGTTGATATTGACTGAATCTGAAATTAGGCTTTCATAGTTGGGGATTCTACCTACAGATACGAGTGCTTTTTCGACATGGAATATTTCTTTAGAGCCATTGTCATACTCTAAGGTATAGACCACCATGCCATTGACAACTTTCATTTCTATTAGCTTGGAGTTTCGATGAATCAACACGTCCTTATTTTCAAGATTGTCCTCTATAATGTCCACAATGTCTTGATCTTCAAAGGGTAGTATGTGATCACCTTTGTCTATCATGTGTACCTTGGTCTGTCCAAAGTTTGAAAATATCGTCGCAAATTCACATCCTATGACTCCAGCACCTAGTATCACCATACTTTTAGGAAAGCCAGTTAGGTTTTCGATACCATCACTCGTTAGGATAGTCTCTTCATCAATAGGGATATGATCTAATTTTCTTGGCCTACTACCTGTTGCTAAAATAATGTTATCTGCCTCAATTTCAATATCCTCACCATCTATAGTTTTAATCGCTACTACAGTCTCACCAACTACCTTTCCAACACCTTGTATATAGTGAAAGATCTCCCCATGACTGTTGAGGTTGATGTTGTGCATGTGGTGCTCTAATAAATTTCTTCTTTTACCTGTTGCTTTATCGACCTCTTCTTTTAATATTTGAAAATTATGCTTGGGAGCAGGTACATTTGTTGATTTACAATGTGTCCTTAAGGCTAATGCTTCTCTCGATAATTCCCACCACGTCTTACTTGATAATGCACCGTTTTGAATTCCTGCACCTCCTATTTTGTTTTTCTCTATTAATAGAACAGTTTTTTGAAAGTCTACTGCTCTCATGGCAGCAGCATATCCAGCTGGCCCACCACCTATTACACAAACATCGAATTTTTTCATTTTTAAGCTTATGGTTATTACCGAGTCAATTTATATTTGAGCTGATGAAGGTATCGTGTTTATAAAAATACACTTTAATGTCAAATAACATTAACATATCACCAAACTTCTCAGATTTGTATTATTATTCGATGATCTTGTTATCATTGTGTACTTTTAATTCACGGCTGCAGCGTAACGGATTCTAGAATGTCTATAAGAAATATTATTGCCTTAGTATTAACATTGATTTCACTTGGTTTACTCTATCCAGGGGTGACGCTACCTATTTTGAATTTGACGGTGTCTGCGGAGTTGCCGATTCTGGGAACTGTTGAATTTTATAATCAAACACAAAGCATTTTACAGACTGTGGAATCATTGTTTACCCAAAAGAATGAGTTTGTAGCAATACTGATTTTCGTTTTTAGTATAGTAGTTCCATTTACTAAAGCTTTGATCATGATCGTTGTATTAATATTGAAGGATTTTACTTGGAAAAGCAAGCTTTATAATTTTGTCAGTTTCATCGGTAAGTGGTCAATGGCGGATGTGTTTGTAGTCGCATTGTTCATGGCATTTTTATCTACTAAATCCAACTCTGGGATCACTGCTGAACTACTAGAAGGATTTAATTATTTTGCGGTTTACTGCTTGGTTTCAATAGCATCAATTCAAATAGCTTCAATCAAAAAGGAGCAGTAGCCCATATTGTGAATTTTGACATTAAATAATACATTTCATTGATTGATTAATTAATAATATACTTTTTCAGTATTAATATATGTAATGAAAGTTTGATGTTGTTGAATTTGTTGTCACTTTTGAGTTTCAATTATATTGAGTAGTGAAGAAATTAAAACTTAAGGCTGACTATAGCTTCGATTTCCATCTAATTGGTATAATATCAAAATCCAAAGAGTATGCAGTTTCTTGGGGTATTAACCAAGTACTGGGAATTGGATTGAAGAAAGAATTGGATCTAGTGATTGAGATGAAAAACCAAGAGACTTTAGTGGTCTCTAATTATATTTTTGAAAACGATGTTTTTAGGTTTTCATTGATTCCTAATCTAGTGGTAACACAAAATAGTAAAACCCAAAAAAACTTTGTTCCCTCTCTTGGGACCTTTGATTACTTATTGAAAATTGAAGAATTTGAAGAGGCTTCAGACTTGAACAGTATTTTTTCAAAATTGAGAAATGCACCTAAGGTTGATTCAATAGTAAAATTGGATGTAAGTAAAATTAAAGAAAAGGAGAGCTTTTTATTTTAAACTAAATAGGTATTAATGCAATCAAAAAGGGCAAAAATTATCGCAACTCTTGGGCCAGCGAGTCAAGACAAGGAAATTATCAAAAAACTAATCCAAGCAGGAGCGAATGTTTTTAGATTAAATTTTTCTCATGGTACACATGAAGATCATTTAGATAGAATTAAAACTATTGATGAAGTGAATGCAGAACTAGGAACTAGTATCTGTAAGCTTCAAGATTTACAAGGGCCGAAAATCAGAATCGGTGAAATGGAGAATGGCTTTGCAGAAATTGTTAATGGTCAAAAATTAATCATTGGTACAGAAGATATTTTAGGAACTGCTGATAAAGTAAGTACATCGTACAAGCCGTTGGCAACTGATGTAGGACCTGGAGATGATATCTTGATTGATGATGGTAACTTGATGGTTAAAGTGCTTTCTTCTGACGGAAAAGAAGTTGTAACTGAAGTGATACATGGTGGGAAGTTGAAATCAAGAAAGGGAATCAACCTTCCTGATACTGCTATTTCTTCTCCTTCATTGACAGAAAAAGATAGAATAGATTTAGAGTTTGGTTTAGAGCATGATGTCGAATGGGTGGCTTTATCTTTCGTTAGAAATGCAGCTGATATCACGGAATTGAGAGATATCATTACTGCTAGAGGTAAAAAGACCAAAATCATAGCGAAGATAGAAAAGCCAGAAGCTGTTGCTGATATTGATGGGATTATCGCAGTTACTGATGCTATCATGGTAGCAAGAGGTGATTTGGGAGTGGAAGTTTTGATGGAAGATGTTCCTCCAATCCAAAAAATGATTGTGAAAAAATGCAACGATTTGGGTGTACCTGTAATTGTGGCAACACAAATGTTGGAAAGTATGACAGAGAACCCTCGTCCTACCAGAGCAGAAGCTAATGATGTAGCTAACTCTATTTATGATGGGGCGGATGCAGTGATGTTGTCTGCTGAATCTGCATCAGGTAAATTCCCTGTTGACTCTGTGAAAAGTATGGCTAAGTGTATTGCTGCCATTGAAAAGTCTACTGATTTTATTTATAATAAACATTGGGAAGATTCAGGCCGAACTGACTTAGGAGCAAATAGCTTATTGGTAAGCTCTGCTGTTAGATTGAGTAAAGCCATAGGTGCTAAAGCGATTATTGGTATGACTAAATCAGGTTACACTGGTTTGAGTTTGGCTAAAAATAGACCAGAAGCTAAAATTTACATCTTTACAGATGATAAGCAATTATTGAGTTCATTGAGTCTGGTATGGGGTGTTCAAGCTTTTTACTATGATGAGCAAAAATCAATTGATCAAACTTTTGAATATTTGGTAGATTCTTTGAAAGAAAAAGGGTTGTTGGAAAAAGGTGATAAATATGTGACTACAGCTTCAATGCCTTTACACTGGCAGCACAAAACAAATATGATGCAGATCGATGAAGTAAAATAATTTCATCAATTACATAGATTTGGAGAGCCAAATTTTATAGTTTTAAGCCGTTTTACTTGACAACAAAATCAACTAATAGGTTTGAACCACACTATAAAATTCGGCTCTCTTTTTTTTCTAGCTATATCTCTCAGTTTTAGTTCTTTAGGGCAAACTGTACAAGAGGATTATCTCAAAGCAAAAGATTATTTTAATTCTGGTGAATATTCGTTCGCTATCGAATACTTTCGGCAAGTCTCACTTGTAAAGGAAAATAACAGTTTTGTGGAATATGCTTCGTTTTACTATGCTCTGTCATGTTACAAGGATGGACAAGTAAACAAAGCCAAATCCATGTGGCAGCAAATGTCTCAAAAGAACTCGCGATGGAACAATATCTCTGAAGTTTACTATTGGATGGCTGTTGTCTATTTTGAAGAAGGCGATAGATCATCAGGTGTGTTGTACGCCAGTAAAGCCAACCTGTCCCAGGCAGACCAATTGACTCAGGTAGAATTGGCAAAGATTCAAAACGTGTCAGAATTAGAATTACTGTACTATAAGTTCTCTGATGACGTCATAGTGGGTAGTGCTTTAGCTGACTTGATTGTGAAACAACCGATTTCTGCACGTAACATTGAGTTATTGAAGATTGTAGTTGTCAAATTCGAGTTAGATACTAATTACTACTTATCTAATAATATTGGCGAAAGTCAAATCAAGGATCAGTACAAAGTTGCTGTGTTGCTTCCTTTTATGTTCGAAAGCTTAGAAAAGCCAAGTAGAACCATGAGAAATAAATTTGTAATGGATTTGTACCATGGCATAGAAGAGGCTGCTACTCAATTGAACATGAGCGGTGAAAAAATACTGCTGTATGCTTATGATACTAAAAGAGATTCGGCTACCACTGCAGGCGTACTTGATATGCAGGAGTTAAAGTCTATGGATTTGATCATCGGACCGTTGTTCCCTGCGCCAAGTCAATTGGTGTTAGACTTTAGTTATAAATATAAAATCAACACGATTCACCCCTTGTCTACTAGTTCAGATATTATTGGAGCTAACCCTTATTCGTTTTTATATAAATCCAGTGTCGAAACACAGGCGTTGGTAGCTGCTCAGTTGGCGATTGATAGTGTGGAGAACAAGACTGCCATGGTGTTCTATGAGCGGAATAAAAAGGATTCTATTAATGCTTATACCTATGCGCAAAAAATACAAGAGGAGGGGTTTGAAATAGTCGCTTTTATGGGAGTAGTGGATACAACTATCAATACTACATATGATTTACTGACTTCTAAATATGAAATCACTTATTTTGAATATCAAAAAGATTCTATACTTAGAATTGATTCAGACCGTGTAATTAAGGAACGTAAGTCAATTAAAGAAAAGGATGTTATGGAATATTATGAAGAATTTTTCACCATTGCGCCTGATAGTATTGGTCATATCTATGTAGCATCTACTAAGGCACTCTTTGCCTCTAGCTACATCAGTGCATTGGAGATTAGAAATGATAGCATGGTGTTGATTGGTCGTGCAGAATGGAGGAATGTAGAATCTTTGACCTTCGAAGAAATGGAACGGTTAGGGATGTATTTTATTGATCCAGACTATATGAGATTCCATGGAGGAGAATATCATAAGTATCAAAACATGTATCTGCAGAAGTATAAGAAATCCCCTTCGATGAATAGTATCGTTGGATATGAGTTGATGTATCTCATTGGTAATTTGATGATCGACAATGGTAATTATTTTCAGAAGAGTAATATAGAGAATGGTTTTGTGAAGGGACGATTGTTTCAAGGAGTGGAGTACGGTCCATACAATAGCAACCAATATGTGCCAATCACCAAATTGGTTGATTCCAAGTTGATTATAGTTAATAGCAAAGAGTAATGGAAAAGGGTAAGAGTAGACAGAGTTTTAGTGAAGCGAAAAATCATATACCTGGTGGTGTGAATTCTCCAGTAAGAGCATTCAAGGCGGTAGGTGGTGACCCTATATTCATGGAGTCTGCAGACGGAGCGTACATGTTGGATAGAGATGGTAACAAGTTTATTGATCTAATCAATAGTTGGGGGCCTATGATTTTAGGCCACAACAATCAAGCTATTCAAGATGCTGTAATTGAGGCGGTAAAGAAATCGTTATCCTTTGGTACACCTACACATGCCGAAGTTGAGATGGCAGACTTGATCTGTAAGATGATGCCGTCAATCGAGAAGGTTAGAATGGTGAATTCTGGAACTGAAGCAACCATGTCTGCTATAAGAGTTGCTAGAGGGTATACTGGTCTAGATAAAATCATAAAATTTGAAGGCTGTTATCATGGTCATGGAGATTCATTCTTGATAGCAGCGGGAAGTGGCGCTGCTACAATGGGAGAACCAGATAGTCCTGGCGTTACAAAAGGAACTGCCAAGGATACTTTAACCGTTCCATTCAATGACTTGACTGCAATAACTGCAACAGTTGAAGAACATAAAGGAGAAATAGCCGCTATTATTTTAGAACCTGTGGCGGGTAATATGGGCTGTGTGCCTCCTGTAGAAGGATATTTGCAGGGTTTGAGAAAACTTTGTGATCAACACAATATCGTGTTGATTTTTGATGAAGTAATGACAGGGTTTAGATTGGCACCAGGTGGAGCACAAGAGCTTTATGGTGTGAAGCCAGATTTGACAACTCTAGGTAAAATCATCGGTGGAGGTATGCCCGTAGGAGCATATGGTGGTAAAGCTGAAATAATGAACTTGGTGTCACCATCAGGTCCTGTATACCAAGCTGGTACATTGTCGGGAAATCCAGTTGCCATGGCGGCAGGTTTGGCAATGTTGAGACATCTTGATCAAAACAGAGGCCTCTATCAGCAACTTGAAGAAAACACATTAGCCATTGTCAACGGTTTTAAAAATAACCTGGATGAACTAGGTCTAAAATATACTATTAACACTGTAGGCTCTATGTTTAGCATATTCTTCACTGATCAAAAAGTGATTGATTTTGAAACTGCTAAGACAACTAATTTGGACTTGTTTGGCAAGTATTTCAATGCAATGCTAGATCAGGGGGTGTATTTGGCACCTTCCCAATATGAGACCTTATTTTTATCTACGCTTATTGGCGATGTTGAGGTGAATAAAATTGTAGAAGCCAACAAAGTGGCGCTTACAGACATACATTAATAGCATTTGAGTCAACTGGAATTAAATAGCGATTCAGACGTTGGTTTTAGCGAATTGGTCACCTATTTCGCTGATGTAATATTGCCAGTGCCTTTGGCGGGTAGCTATACCTATAGGGTACCACGTGATCTTAATGATCATATTCAAATTGGTACCAGGGTGATCGTCCAGTTTGGTAAAAAGAAGATCTATACGGGCATAGTTCAAGAGATTCATACTACTCCGCCTAAGGTATATGAGGCCAAATTGATTTTAGAATCTTTGGAGGAACAACCGTCTGTTAATAAAAAGCAGCTCAAATTCTTTTCTTGGCTGGCGGAATACTACATGTGTACAATTGGTGAGGTTATCAGTGCCGCGATTCCCAGTGGTCTGAAATTAACCAGTCAATCATTGATTCAGATTAATCCTGAAGCTGATTTCAAAGCACATGAGTTTTCAGAAAGAGAGCGCTTAGTCATTGCTGCATTAGAAAGTACAGATAAGTTGACTTATGAAGAGGTTTCGGAGTTGTTAGGAATCAAACTGATACATCCTATCCTCAAGACCCTGATCAAAAAGGAATGTATTATCCTATATGAGCAGGTCAAAGACAAATACAAGCCCAAGACAGAGAAGAGAATTGATCTAAAAGCGCAATACAAAGAAGAGATTCAGATGGAGCCTCTATTTGAGGAATTAGGAAAAAGGCCTAAGCAATTGTCTATCTTATTGAAGTATCTGAGCCTTTCAAAAATGGATGAAGGCAAAAGACTGTTTGAACCAGTTGCTAAGCTTGATTTATTGGAGGGTAATTCTTCGAGCGCATTGAAGACATTGATTAAGAATCAAGTATTCGAAGAGTTCGAAGTAGTCATCACTAGATTGTCTGAATATAAAGGGTATGAGGTAGTAGAGGCTAGTGCGCTTTCGGACGCACAGCAAGGTGCATATGAAGAGATTAGTGCAGGGTTTGCAGAGCAAAAGCCAGTGTTGCTTCATGGAGTGACGGGTAGTGGCAAGACTGAGATTTATATTCAATTAGCCAAGGAAGTATTAGAGAGTGGGGGGCAAGTGCTCTATTTACTCCCGGAAATAGCCTTGACTACTCAAATTGTCTCAAGACTATATAGAAATTTCGGGGAGCAATTGGGTGTGTATCATTCCAAATACTCTGACAATGAAAGGGTAGAGGTTTGGGATCAGGTCAACCAAGGATCAATCAATTTTGTGGCAGGAGTAAGATCTTCTGTGTTTTTACCCTTTGATAACCTGAGTCTAATCATCATAGATGAGGAGCATGAGGTGTCTTACAAACAGTATGATCCCTCTCCAAGATATCATGCAAGAGATGCCGCGATTTGGTTGTCTCATCTCCATGGATCACAAGTTCTGTTGGGGACGGCTACCCCCTCTTTGGAGACCTATCAAAACTGTTTGGATGAAAAATATAAGCTCGTAGAACTCAATGTGCGTCACGGTAAAGCTTCATTGCCAAAATTTGAACTAGCTAATATTCTAACTTCAAGAAAGTCCAAACGGATGAAGGGTGATTTTACACCGGAATTATTAGAAAGTATAGAAACGGCGCTTGAAAAGAAGGAACAAGTGATTCTCTTTCAAAATCGGAGAGGTTATTCGCCTTATTTGATTTGTAACGACTGCAATCATGTTCCTAAGTGCCAAAGTTGTGATGTGAGTCTGACCTTCCACATGAATTCCAATACACTGATTTGTCACTATTGTGGATATAAAGAATCTGTGCCAGCTGTATGTGAGGCTTGTGGCTCAACTGGTATTCGTACGGTAGGTTTTGGTACTCAGAAAATTGAAGAAGACCTGAAAATCCTTTTTCCTGCAGCGCATATACAGCGAATGGATCAAGATACGACTAGGAGCAAATACGGTTATCAGAATATCATCGACCGTTTTCAAAATGGAGAAACCGATATATTGGTTGGGACACAGATGTTGAGTAAAGGACTTGATTTTGATAACGTATCATTGGTGGGTGTTTTCGATTTTGATAGAATTGTCCATTTTCCTGATTTCAGGTCACATGAGCGGGCCTTTCAGCTGATTACGCAGGTGAGTGGAAGAGCAGGGCGAAAGGATAAAGAAGGTAAAGTAGTGGTTCAAACAGGAGAACCAGAGTTGCCATTACTTAATCGAATTGTTCATGGAGATTACAAAGGCTTTTTTCAATCAGAAATATTGGAAAGGAGCAATTTTCATTACCCCCCGTTTCACCGATTGATCAAGTTAGTAGTGCGACATAAGGAACAAGTAATCCTTCAAAATGGAGTCGTGCAATTAGCCAACACACTGAAGGCTGAGTTGAGTACGCAGCGTGTCTTGGGTCCACAGCCTCCTGGAATTTCTCGAATACGGAATTTGTACATAGAGGAAATTTTTGTAAAGGTTGAGAAAACAGGCGTCAATGTACAGAAAGTAAAAAAGTTGCTATTTTCAAAAGCACTAGAACTAAAAAAAATAAGAGATTTCAAAGATTTAAGAATACATTTTGATGTTGACCCTCTATAATCAACAATCTATCTAAATCTAAATCGTTCATAATTTGATCCCCATTGAAAAAAATGGGATATTTATGTTTGGAATAAACCGTTAAATACCAAAATAGACCAAGGATGAGAACAATTACAACCTACCTTTTTTTAGCGTTTACAATGTTATGTTTTGTAACTCCAGTTACAGCACAAACTAAGTATGATAAAAAATTGGTAAAAGCAGATGAGGCCTATGAATTGGGTAGATATTCATCCGCTAGATCGGAAGTAGAAAGTATCAAAAAATCGTCGACTAAGAAATTAGGAGAAGAAAACGATTTTTTAGCTATCGCTTATATCAAGGAAGCCAAGTATGATGTTGCCTTAGGTATTATGGGGAATATTGATGCTTCTGTAAGTAAAGGGATTGAGCTCAGTGCCAAACTCAACGGTGAAGAGTCTGAAATACATGCGTTATTGCTAAAGGAGGCAACCGAGGTGATGATTCAATATGGTAATTATGTGAAGGCTAAAGGGTATTTGGATTTGGCCAGACCCATATTGGAGACAGATGGCATGGATGAAGATTTGGCAGCTGGTATTGATGTGTTGGAGGCTCAAATAAGTGTTGGTCGAGGGTTTTATAGAGAAGCGATTAGTCTGATCAATGAAAAAATGCCGTTTTATATCAAAAGGTCATTAAATGAAGAAGGTCGCAAGAAGATTGTTAGAGAAAGAAAAAGAGAGCTGGCTAGAATGATGGTTTTCAAAGGTAATGCTTACCGTAAGATGGGTAATTACCTCAGTGCTGATTCATCATTTGTATATGCGGATCTATGGATTAAAAAGAATTTGGGCAAAGCGGATATTCTTTATTCAGAAAATAAATATTGGAATGCTTATCTATTGGAAGAAAATGGTCTAGAAATTAACTCTGTAGTTGATTTGTACGAAAAAGCATATACTAATACGATTCGAAAATATGCGCCTTCTCATTATGTAACGGTCATGATTCAAGAGCGTCTCATCAAGAGTTATACAAAAGCAGGCGATAGAGGAGGTAAGGTTAAGGAACAAAACGAAGCGTTCAAAAAGACTATCAAATCAGCTTATGGTAAGAATAGTATGAATAGCCTTATGTTAAAAACATTGAAGTATGATGTGCTAATGGGAGGTCGTGATGTAGGACTAGAAAATCAAGTGTCAAAAATGTTGGGAGAAGAGTCTTTGATTCCAAAGTATCACCCAAAGCGAATCGAAATGCTGGAGTTTGCTAATAAAATTGCTGTGATTAACAATCGTACTGATAATTCCTATCAATATCTAAAAGAGATCTTGAAGATTAAAAAGGAACTGTATGGTGAAGCATCACCCGAGTACAATTTGACGAAAGTCTATTTGGCCAATTATTATGTCGATTATACTGAGAAATTTGACGAAGCGTTGGAAATATACAGTACCAGTTGGGATGAGATAGTAAAGAAAGAGATTACAGAAGGACATCTAGATTATGTAGATATTTTGGATCATCAAGCTGTTTTCTACGAAGAAAATGATCAGTACAAAAAGGCGTCAGAGATATTGGATATTGCCTTGGAAGCTTCAAGAAGGAAGTACGATAATCAGGATCCTGAATATGCTGTAGAATTGGATAGAATAGCTAATCTGCAGTTTAAGATTGGTAAATATCAAGAGGCTGAGGATAATATCATTACCGCACTCGATATATTGAAAAAATCTGATGTAGAAGAAGCAAGCGGGTATTATGCGCAATCGCTCATTACTTATGCAATGTTGTTGGCTATCAAAGGAGAATACGATGAGGCTGAGGACCTCATAGTTAGGTCAGAAAAAATACAGGCTCAGGGTGTTAGAACAGTGGAGACATCGGGGATTGATATAGAAGATGAACTGGCGGAAGTATTCCTAGATATTGGTCGATACAAAGAGGCGCAAAAATTGATCAAAAAGGATCTTAGTAAGAAAGAAAGAAGATTTGGTATGAACTCTAGGCATCTCAATGCCCCATTGGTGTTGGATGCAAGGGCTAAGATGATATTAGGAGATTATACAGAAGCTGAACGGATAGCTGAGAGAGCCAATAAGATCACGACGGATATATTTGGTGAGGAATCTTCTAAGGTGACGCCTAGTTTGATGGCGCTGGCTAAGATCAATACCATGATTGGTGATTACGAAACTGCTATTGATATTTTTGAAAAAGTAATAGAGATAAGAGAAAATCAATTTGGTAAAAGTCATATTGACGTGGCTCGAGCAGTTTCGGCTTTAGCTTTGGTGAAGTTCTATAATAATGAACCCGTTGCAGAGGTTGAAAAGTTGTTCCTAAGAGCAGAGAAGATTATAGGTAGAAAACTTGGTGCTTCTAACCCTATTTATGCAGAGACTCTTAAGAACTTAGCTGTGATCTATGTGGCAGATGGAAGGTACAATGAGGCAATTAGTTTCTTGGATGAGGCAGGGGCTATTTGGGCTCGAAAAATAGGTGTTAGAAATAATATCAATGCAGCAAGTATCAATGTGTTGAAAGGTGATATTTATTATAATAAAAGAGAATATAGCAAGGCGGATAACTACTATGAAAATGCCAAAAAAATGTATCAAGGGTTTTTCAACGATGCGCATCCTGAGTATGTGAAGGTGTTGTCTAAATTGAGCAAGACCTACTATATGATGGGTGATGTAAGGAAGTCACAAGATTACTTAGAAGAAGTATTGTCCAACTACTCTGTCTTTATTAAGAATTATTTCCCCTCACTTAGTGAAAGAGAAAAAGCAAAGTTTTGGAATACAATCAAGTCTGATTATGAGTTCTATAATACTTTGGTTATCAATTATAATAGAAAGAATACTGATTTGATTGGGGCTTTATATGACAATGCATTATTAACCAAAGCGTTGCTACTTAGTTCTTCTATTAAGATCAAGAAAAGAATCATGAATTCTGGTGATGAGGATTTGAAGGCTATCTATCAAGATTGGGAGGCCAAAAAAGATTTGTTGACCAAGGTGTTATCTATGAGTAATGAACAATTACTACAAGCTGGTATTGATGGAAATGCCTTATTAGTAGAAGTTGAAGGACTTGAAAAATCTTTGAGTGAAAAGTCAGAAGATTTTTCTTCTGGATTTGATAAAAAAGTAGTGACTTGGCAAGATGTAAAAAATTCATTGGAGCCAAATGAAGTGGCGCTGGAGATGGTTAGGTTTAGGTTGTTTGATCATACCTTTTCAACCGACTCTATCATGTATGCAGTCTTGTATATAAAAAATGAAGATAAGAAAAGTACACCTGGTTTGATTCTACTAAAAAATGGAAAGGATCTAGAAACCAAATACTTGAAGTATTATAGAAATAGTATCAAGTTTAGAGTCGATGATCCTAAGTCTTTTGAAAATTTTTGGGAACCTATTCAGGATGAAATTGGTAATCCAGCCAATATCTATTTGTCAGCTGATGGAGTCTATAACTCTATTAACTTAGAAGCTATCAAGCTCAACGATGGTAAGTATGTATTGGATTGGTCAAACATTATCTTGATCAGTAATACCAAGGATCTATATTATGACAAGGTTACCACTAGAGTGGTGCAAGAATCCAACACCATTACGATGTTTGGAGATCCTGAGTATTATGTAAGTACTAAGCCCGGTAAATGGGCAGGTAGAGCGACCATGCGTAGTGGTAATCCGGATGTTGTAGGTAGGTTGAGTGGTACAGCAGCGGAGGTCGATGGCTTGAAAACTATGTTTAGAGAAGATGGTTGGATTACAGAGACCTATAAAGAGGGGGCGGCTACTGAGCAGCAAATAAAGGATATGGACAATCCTAAGATCTTCCATGTTGCAACTCATGGATTTTTTATGCCAGATGCTGATTTGAGTCTAGAGGATATCGCATTGAATGAAAATGCAGCAGCACAAAATCCTTTATTAAAAACAGGACTATTGATGGCTGGTGCTGGTGATGTATTGAATGAGACCAAGACCAATTTCAATATTAACGATGGGATATTAACTGCATATGAGGCAATGAATCTTAATTTGGATCAAACGGACTTGGTTGTACTATCTGCCTGTGAAACAGGACTTGGAGAAGTCAAAGCTGGTGAGGGTGTTTATGGATTGCAACGAGCATTTTTGGTTGCAGGTGCTAGGACTATCATTATGTCGTTATTCAAAGTGTCGGATGAAGCGACACAAAAACTAATGGTGAAGTTCTATTCTAAATGGCTGGAGACAGGTGACAAACGGAAATCATTCATCGAGGCTAAACTTGAAATCAAAGAAGAGTATGTTGATCCAATTTTCTGGGCTCCATTCATTATGATTGGTTTGGAATAAGAATTGAAGATGAGCCAACAAAAAAGGGAAGCATCATCGATGCTTCCCTTTTTTGTTTTTTGTTGACCGAGCTATGCTACAACATATTCAATCTTTCAAATACTCTTTCTCTATATGAGACACCTACTGGTATATACTTGTCATTGATGACAACATTCATGTCCTCAAAGTAATCAAGCTTATCAAAGTTGATAATGTATGATCTATGTACCCTGCCAAATATACTTGTAGGTAGTTTCTTTTCAATACCCTTCATAGTATGGTGTACAATGTGTTTGCCTTTTACGGTGTTGAAAATTACATAATCAGCCATCGCTTCAATGAAGAGGATGTCATCTAGGATAATTTTATATATTCTCGAATCAGATTTTACATATAGCTCTTGAAAGCTCTCTGCTTTTTTCTTCTGGTTGTCTAGTATTTCGCTCGCTTTTACAGCCGCTTTAAGGAAACGACCATAGCTAAATGGTTTGACTAGATAATCGGTGACATTTTTCTCGAATGCTCTTACGGCGTATTTTTCAGCCGAAGTAATCATGATGACTTGATAATCAGTCGTCAGTGATTCCATCAATTCGATTCCAGACATCTCTGGCATTTCAATATCCAAAAAGATGATGTCTACATCAGGGTTGTCTTTCTGCAACAGAATATTAGAAGCTTCTATACCATTAGAGAGCTCATGGGTCAATTCAAGAAAGTCAGTTTTTTCAACGTATTTTCTGATCATAAGCCTTGCCAGCTCATCATCATCTACTACCATGCAATTCAATGCCATATTGTCAATCGGTTATTTCAGGGTTAATTTACCTTTTATTTAAAAGTTTAGAAACATATTTTCCAATTATATCGAATTCTAGGTTGACTTCATCGCCAATTTGTATGTGTTTAAAGTTGGTATGTTCGATAGTGAATGGAATGATGGTGACAGAAAAGCTGTTGTCTCCCGAATTGAAACATGTCAAACTAGTCCCATTGATGGTGATAGACCCTTTCTCTACCGTGATGTTGTTGAGGGCTGCATCATATTCAAAATCAAATAACCAACTACCATCTAGTTCTTCTCTTTTGGTACATATCGCAACTTGATCAACATGTCCTTGTACTACATGACCGTCAAACCTACCATTTGCTGGCATGCAGCGTTCTAAGTTTAATTCATGACCAACTGCAACCTGCTTCAAATTGGTCTTTTTCATTGTCTCATCCACTGCAGTGACGGTGTGGGTGTTGTTGTCTAATCCGACTACTGTAAGACAGATCCCGTTGTGGGCAACACTTTGATCAATTTTGAGCTCGTTACTAATTGAGCTTTCAATTGTTAAATGAAGATTGCTCCCTTCTTTCTCTAAATTTTTTACTACGCCGAGTGTTTCAATTATTCCTGTAAACATGTCTTTATTTGGACTCTGTAAATAATAATGTAATGTTAAGAAAAAAGGTGCTTAGCTAACCCTTCTTATCACATATATTCATCTATTTTTGAAATTGGAATGAGCATCAAAGATACGTACAAGCACAAAGGAATGAGACGATCTCTTGTGAGGAAACTCAGAGAGAAGGGAATAAAGAGTGAAGGCGTATTGAATGCCATTGGTACTGTGCCTAGGCATGTGTTTTTTGATGAAATATTCGATTTTCATGCCTATGAGGACAAGGCATTTCCTATTGCTCAAGGGCAAACTATTTCACAGCCTTACACCGTAGCATTTCAAACCGAACTGTTAGATATCAAACCTGGGGCTAAGATATTAGAAGTCGGAACAGGTTCTGGGTATCAGTGTAGTGTCTTGTTAGAGATGGGAGCCAATGTGGTGACCATCGAGTACAAGGCAGGGTTGTCACATACGGCTCAGAGGATGTTGAGTCGGATGGGGTATCAAGCAAAGTTCATTGTGGGAGATGGTTCTTTGGGACTGCCAAGTGATGCGCCCTATGATGGGATCATTGTGACTGCAGGAGCACCTATACAAGCGATAGATCATATGGTGAGACAATTGAATGTCGGTGGGCATCTGATCATACCGGTAGGAGACTTGAAGACGCAAAAGATGCTCAGAATATCAAAGACTGGAACGAACGAGATTGTTAAACAAGAGTATAGTAACTTCAGTTTTGTACCCTTACTAGGAGATAAAGGATGGAGAAAATAGTTAAAACACCTTCGCAATCAGAAGTGATCATGACCGAATTGGTATTACCAAATGATACCAATACCTTCAATAATTTGATGGGAGGGAGGATGCTGCATTGGATGGATATTGCGTCTGCAGTAGCCGCACAAAAGCACTCCAATAGTGTGGTAGTGACGGCCTCTGTTGATAATGTGTCATTTGCTAGCCCTGTACAACTTGGAGATGTGGTGACGCTCAAAGCCAAAGTGACGCGTGCATTTAATTCTTCGATGGAAGTATATATCGAAGTGACAGCTGAGGATATTCCTAATAATAAAAAGGTGATGTCGAATTCGGCGTTTTACACTTTTGTAACCATGGATGAGAACAACAAGCCTGTAGGAGGACTGCCAGAGGTGACACCTGAATCCGAACAAGAAATAGAATTATATGCAGGAGCATTGAGAAGAAGGCAGCTTCGACTCGTATTAGCCAAACGAATGCATCCTTCCAAAGCAACAGAACTTAAATCATTATTTATCGATGAGTGAGAACGCTAATTTCCTGAAATTCTTAATCAATGAGGATATCTATCCCCTCCAAGATGATGAGGCAAAAGTGAGTCAACCCAATGCGACTGCTCAACCAGTATCAGCTGAGCCTAGTAAAGCTGATGCTCCAGTTGCGGTTCAAGAATCAGCTCCAGCTTATACGCCATCAGCGGTAGAAAAAGTCGAAAATCCAGTCGCGCCACCAGAACAACTGCCAAAAAATCAAGTGGTGGTATTGTTCTCCAATAGTGCAAGTGAAACGATGAAGGTGGAGGAGTCGGCTTTCCTACTAAAGATATTGTCAGCTGTCAAAATGAATTTTGAATTGGTAGATATGGTCAATGTGGACCTGGGAGTGAATAAAGCGCACCTGTACAAAAAAGTGGTTGCCTTTACGCCTAATCATGGCTTGTCTGCTACCCAAAAATATCAAACCCTGTCAGGTGATCAACAAGTATTGTTGGCCGATGATTTGACGAGTATCGCTAGCTCACAGGATCTCAAAAAGCAACTTTGGGGTGAATTGCAAAAGATGTTTGGGTGATTTTCCATGCGAGGGAGTCTAACAGGTTCCGACTCCCCTCCAAAAACTCCACGGA
>JAOPTS010000225.1:0-2992 GCA_051531955.1 Reichenbachiella sp. | reverse complement strand
CCAAAAACTCCACGGAGTAGCGATCTAGATTCCGAACCCCTTCAAAAACTCCACGGAGTAGCGATCTAGATTCCGAACCCCTCCAAAAACTCCACGGAGCAGCGATCTAGATTCCGAACTCCTTCAAAAACTCCACGGAGTAGCGATCTGGATTCCGACCCCCCCCCTATGAATTACACATATTATTTTGCCGTCGTACTTTCTTTTTTATTATGCTAATAAATAGTATCTCAATACCTTATTAAGGTAATTGAGCATCCTTTATACCCAATTCACTTAACCCTATACTTTCAAAAGTCATTTGTGCCTGACTCCCCTCATACAAAATACCTATGGTATTATTATTGATGGATGTTAAGCTTGAATAACCTCCGCTTAGCCCTAGTTCATCCAAAAGAAGCCAATACTCTTCAGGCCATGTTTTTCCTTCATCTAGACTAACTTTAATAGTCATGCTTTCACGCTTGTATTTTGAGTTCGGGTTTGAAAAGAGTATTATACTTCTATGTTCTCCACGAGTTGATATATAGGTGTGTTTGTAGATTGAAGCCATACAAACAGGTTCAACAAGAGCTTTATGATGGGATGGATGTTCCACCCATTCTTCGCCTAGGTTCTTTGTTATGAAAACTGCACGTCCGTTACTATTTGATTTGTTTGAAGAATTACGATTGTCTCTCATGTTTTGCATGATACTTCCATCCTTTAACTGGACGACCATGTTTTCGGTGGTATTGCTATAGGAAGGTGTACTTGATTGCCATGTTTGACCACCATCTTTACTGTAGGTAATATTCGAAAAAGGACGTTGATTCTTGTCTTTTCCTTGTGTAGGAAAAACTAAAGTACCATCATCAAGAGTTATCCCGCTTCCTGGAGCAGGTGCAAATAAATACCAATCAGGTTGTTTAACCTGTTTCGTAATATTTATAGGTTCTCCCCAAGTTTTACCATCGTCCGTTGATTTGGTTATGAGGAATTGCGAGGTTCGGTTAATCTCATAACCAGGTAAAGAACCATTATTCCTCCATTGATGGTTCCAATTCGTCGAGTTCTCATCAAAGTTCATAACAGGTATACCATTTTGTTCATCAATTACTCCATGCATCCAGCATCCAGCAATGTAAATCGTATTACTGTTTTTGTTTACCAAAATGCATGCGTCACTAACCCCATTAAACTTTTGTGGAAGATTATTGTATTCTTTCATGTCTAATGCGATACGCATCGGTTCCCAAGTATTTCCCTCATCTATACTCCTGCTTACACCAATATCAATATTACCTTGCAAATCTCTGTCATTCTCTTTTCTAACATCATATATGGCAAGTAGATTGTTCTCATTAGTACTAGTCATTCCAGGAATACGAAACCTAACAACACCATCATCTCCCCCTTTTCTTAAAGCAACACCTATACGTTGTTTTATCCGATCTACATCAACTAAAGGTGATAGTGATTGTGATTCTAAGAATTCAATCTTTTTCACACCAGCTGAAATGGAATGTCTTAGTGAAGCATTGTCTTTTAGTTTTACAGCAACAATGAAGTGGCTACTTTTAGTCAGTTGAGTGTTTGAAAGAGTGAAAACAGCATACTCCTCATCCAGAGCTTTCTGTTTGACTATGCTTCCTCGTTGTGCTTGCCAGGAGGAATCTTGCTGCATATCAATCAGAAATACAGAATCTATATCATTAACACTGGTAGTTCCCTCAAATTCTATATTTATATTTTTTATAATAACTTCATTTTTGGCCTTCAATTGAAATTGTAATACGGGTGTAAATGTTTTATATTTTAATATGGGTATTTGTATTCTATTTTGGTCAATTGAGATATCCTGTCCGCACAGGAGAAGGTTTTGTGTTAAAATTAGAAATATCGCAAGTAGTTGTTTCATCGGTGTAATAAAATTTCTTATAAGTTATAAATCTAAATCGAGGCTGTTCGTATGCGGCACAACGCCACTGTATCAATTGTGGCGTGTGATTTAGTTTATGTTTGATTACAAAGTATCCGAATCTCTGATTTGCGCTATCCCTTTTTTGATTCCATAGAGTTAATCTGAGATATGGCGGAGCTGATAGAAAGCAGAAAAGTTTCTTTTACAGCTGATCCGCCATGATTTGATCACAGCATGTTATCTCTTTTTTTGCTTTATATTAACAACAAGGGAATTTAAATAAAATTGAAATCACACCTTTCTTTTTGGCATATATCTGAATTAAACACTCGTGATGTTCTGATATAACGCCACAATTTCGATAATTCAAGCTCTTTGGAAACATAATAGCATTCTGATTGATTTTTGTTGATTGCATGTTTTCTTGAGGCAATTGTTTCAAAATGTTTTTGACTAGATAGAATGATTCTGATGGTCTTGCATTAAATAGTTCAAGTTCACACTTACTACCTTCGGAAAATTGATGCTTAATTAATCTGCAATCCTCATTAAATGAGGTTATTATTATTCTATAATAGCTCTCTCCATAAGAATTGATAGTATATTCAATGTTGCAGTTTGAACTGTTAAATGCCTGTTCCGAATATTCAGTTAACAATTCTGGAAGCCCTCCATCAACAAAATCATGGTGTTTAGCAAAATTTTTGGCTATAGATAAATTGTTTACAACACGATATTTACTTAGGAATGCATCAAATATGTATCCATTAATGGCACCTTTGATTGAAAGTACTTTAACCCAATGTCCGTTAAAATCAATACTGTCTTTTTTGTTCGTTATCATTTGAACAATTACTAATTCTCCATTATCCAGTTTGCTAACCTTATTGTGATTAATTCCTGCTTCTTGCCTTATATTAACTCCGCTAAGTGCTACAACACTTAATGTATCTCCCTCCTTGTAATTTATTTGAGAGTAACCTTTTATAGATGTTAAAAGGGTTATTGCAAAAAATAAGAACCTAAATGTTATAGAGAATTGATCCATTTTATTCGATAATGAGAGATAACGCCGCTGTATCATTCGTG
>JAOPTS010000224.1:0-689 GCA_051531955.1 Reichenbachiella sp. | reverse complement strand
TTCTTCTGTTGATTGTCTTTCAGGATAAAATATGCATTGAATACTGTCGCTCTTTTTTGTATTTTGTAAGATCAAGTTGTTCACCATCTTTGTAAATTCACATTTTCCATTAATGCCTAATGTGGTCATCTTAACATCTACGCATACAAACTTCTCATAACAAACCAAAACATGAAACCACCATTTATATACAAACTGGTAGCCATGCCAGTGTAGGTGTTGGTGCCAATAGGTGTTGACAACTGCTCACTGTGGATGACAGTTAATCACTCATTTTATTGCTCATTCAACTCAAGGCTTCACATAATTGTCAAATATTTGTAATGCATGCAAAACTCACTGGACCATTTGATAACACGAGCTGAGTCGCCAAAATCCATCATATACTAAGGATCCATACATGTTACACATTGCATCTGTAGTTCACATTCCCCCATATGAGCGCATAAAAAAATTCTTGGTTCCACTTGGTTAAAAATTATTATTGTCTGAGCCTGTTATATGCATCTGCATGAGATAAGCGAACGCGATTCATCTATTTCGGAATTTTCAACACATAGTTCACCATGCATCTTCTTGTCTCATTTCATTTCAATAATGTCCATATATCTGCCACATTTGTGTCGGTATACATGTACATTGTATTTCCACTCTTCATCAGAATTCCATAATCATTGCCAAAATAATAT
>JAOPTS010000223.1:0-18886 GCA_051531955.1 Reichenbachiella sp. | reverse complement strand
CGCAAGCCTTTAGATCCCAAATAGCCTTTTCTCCTTTTAGTCGAAAATTCTTTTGGGATGACGTTTAATAGAGGTGAATCAGTCGGATGATCTTTGTTGAGGCGGATTTCTTATCAAAATTCGCTTTTGATCCGTGCTAGTTGGAATGGATGTAATTCAATATAGAAGCTGAATCTATTTTAGATCCAGCTTCTATACAATGGGATGAATTTATTTAAACCCCTACCGGTTCACTTGCACCTTTTTTGCGTTTGTTGATCAAGTCCTGATATTGCTTGATATGCGTATTGAGTAGGTCAATGAGGGTGTTATAAGGCGCCTTGTCTGAAGCAAGCGTAGCATGTGCGACCAAGTGAGCTGTGAGTGCATTGTAGGCTTCAATCACAGGTGCTTTGAGAGAGGCAAACGATCCCTCTGGCAGGTTGGTCAAGTCTACGGTCCGCTGTCTATACAGCAACTCAAAAGACTCATTGGCCTTTTGCAACTCCTCTTTCCACTTGCTTGCTCCCACCTTTTGAAGTGCTTGAATGGCCTCTTCATCTTCTTGCCAATCCTTGAGTAGACCTGAGATGATGGCGGATTCTTCTTGATAATTTTTACGTGCTAGACTGCTGCCATACTTGTCCACACTATGTAGAAGCATCGTGGCAGCAGCAGCGATTTTGGGTTCAAAATGATAGGTGTTCGCTTGAAAAATTGTACGGATACCTATGATCATATTGTCTCGATGCAAGTCAGACTCTTCGATCTTTTTGGTGAGGCTAGACCCGACATCCTTTTTGAACAGGTTTTCTAGCTCCTTCCACTCTTTGTCCAAGGCGTCATACTGCGCTAGTACTGCCAATTTTTCTGGGTTGGCCTCTTGGACGAATGCCAATGTTTGTTTGTGAAACTGCATGAATTCTCCATTGCGGAGACGGTTGAGATAAATGTTGGTAAACATATTATTAAAAATGGTTAGTTATAAAAAAGTAAGCTGGGCTAAGAACTTGATCCTAAGCCAATAGCTTAAAATAGATTCAATTAATCTAAATGGATTTTTTTATAATATCAGCGCATGGAATGATGTAATTGACGTAAAAATCAAAATATACCTAGATATAGGGATATGAAATCGCTGTGATTGAAACATCTTCTTCATGCAGCTTGCAGGACGCCTTCGCATCTTTGCGGCGACCAACCGCAGGGTGCAGGGACCGGTCGCAAAACAACAAGGGGTCCAGGCAGCTGGTAGGAAGCTATTGCAAGAAAGCAAGAAGTAGCTGCAAGATGCAGGATGCAAAGATAAAGCTACAAAGGCTCGCTGCATGCTGCGGCTCACTATTGCCAGCGTGCAATCTTGCACCGCAAGTTGCAGGAAGTTTGGTTTGGAAAAAGTGGTTAATTTTTTTGATGCCTAGACTTGTATGAACCTTAAATGACATTGCTTGACAAAGTTTGTCTATCTATCTATCTATCTATCTATCTTCGCCAAATCAATTTTGTCAGCAGCAAAAATTGATCAGCACATCTGAGAATCATTAATGGCATAACGACTATATCATGTGATATGGAGTGAATGCGCTATTTGATCAACGTAAAATATTAAGTTAATCGACGTATGAAAAAAGTAATCAATAAAGCTTGTTGGGTCTTAATAGTTGTTCTGATATGGAATGTGGGAACGAGTATGGCCCAGAATAGAACCGAAACGGTAGCTGCGACTGACGACAAATACAAGGTTGAAAAAATAATATTTAAAAACGAAGAGGGTGAGGTTGTGAGTACCTATGATGTAGAAGCCAACAATCCGTTTGCATCTAAAGTACAAGCAGCCAAAGCACTCCAGTCCAGCAGTGCCAATGCCAGAGCATCACAAGGGAATAAAGTCAAAGATTTTGTAAGTAACTCGGGTCTGTATCTTGATGATCAGGCAGGACAATATACGATGGATAGTGCAGCCTTGGCTTCTAATATCATTTATACCAGGGACAAGGATGTGAGGGGTGTAGTACAGGGTATTGACCTGTACTCTAAATATGGTAATTTAAGGGGCAATGAATCTGAGGTGACGATATTTGATGACAATGGTAAGGTAGTCAACAAAGTAAGATTAGCTACAAATTATGTAGCGGCAGCTATAACGGATGATTTAAAATTAATGGTTGTAAGACATGGTGGAGTAGTAGATCATGATGGTTATCAGTTATTCGTAGCAGGTGCATCGGTATACGATTTGGAAACAAAAAATGAAGTGAAGCGCATTGAAATTGAACCGGGTTATTTTCAAGTAATAGCTCCAATGACCTTTTCAAATAATTATGTGTTATTGGAGATGAAAGGCATGGATTCATATAAAATATTTGTTATTAACTCGTTGGAAAGAAAAATTTATGAAAGGGTGTTTCCTAAAAAATTGTGGTGGGCAGTGGTTTCAAAAACAGAAAAAGGGTTTGTTGTTGACGAGGGTAATTCTGAATATATTATCCCATTTTCTGATGACTTTCAAAAATCTACTTATTGAGATGAAAAAGATAATCAATAAATCTAGTATGGTCTTGATAGTTGTTCTGATATGGAATGTAGGAACGAGTATGGCTCAGAATGGAACTGAAACAGTAACTGCGGCTGACGACAAATACAAAGTCGAAAAAATAATATTCAAAAACGAGGAGGGTGAGGTCGTGAGTACCTATGATATAGCGGAGAACAACCCGTTTGCTGCCAAAGCAGAGGCAATTCAATTGTTGCAATCTAATGGTTCGTTAGAGGGGAATAAGGTGAAAGATTTTGTGATGAATTCTGATCAGTATCTTGACCCTCAAGGGAAAGATATGATTGTGGATCATGTAATTACCAATGAGATTATGGTCTTGGATGAGAATAAGGAAATCCGAGGAGTAGCCTATATGTTCATGCTTTTTAATGAAGGAAACGAAGCTAGAGGCTTTGAGACTGTAGTGAATGTTTTTAATGAAAGCGGAGGTGTTAAAACTTCTATAGACCTTCATCATGGGATTCAATCCATAGTTATGAGTAAAGACTCTGATTTTTTAGGCGTTATTTATGGTGGAGGGATTGATCATAACGGGTATGCATTGTTTAATCCAACATTTGATTTAATTGATATTATTTCTAAAGAAGTAGTTCATTCTACAATTTCTTACTCAGTTCCTTTATCAAATGTAATCTCCCATAAAGGTTACATTCATTTTAGGACTAATACTTCAAATAACTCGGTGTTTTATTTTTTAAAAACAGAAGAGAGGGTTGTTTACTCTAAACAATTTACTAGGGATGAGTTGGGTAAGAATAGAGATATTGATAGTTCTGGGATGACTATATTCTTTGAGGATAGTGAATCTTATCTTGACTTTAATTCAGAATTTATAATTGAAAAATTCTAGTGTAACATCATGACCATGATGTTACACATAATACGTGAGTAGCTATTATTTCTAATTTACTTCCCAACCAAAGCCTCACCCTCAAAATAAATACCTAACCAGCCATGTAGCATGAAGTTGCGGATGTTTTGATGTCCATCACCGTTCGGGTCTTGTAGGACGTCCTCTCTGTAGTAGTTGCCAAAGCAGTGGAGTGTTTGTTGTGGCGTCAAATTTTGGAGCTGAGCAAAAGCAAATAATTTACATGAGCCTGAGTTTTGACCAGCTTCATTTTTCGTGTCCCCATTTTGAAAAGTAGTAGGAGTAAAATCAAAATTATTTTCGATGACTGACATGGTCTCTTCAAAAGTGATTGATTCGGGTGTCTTTTTTGCTTTGCTGATAAATGCTGCTAGCTCCATGGTAGTTTTCTGTTTCTTAGAGTCGGCAAGTTATATCGAAATACGCGAAATGCTATTTCGGTTGGTTCAGTTTACAAAAAACTAGCTTGGTAACATTCGTCAATAATTAATTGCAGTAGGACTGTAAGTAACTGTCGTACATCTGGAACTATTAGAGTGTTGAATCAATCTGCGTTATAGGCATAAACTAATTATTAATTTATGTCACTCACTCATCCCAGACCACTCATTTTTGTCATTCTATTTTTCATTTCGTTTGCTTCTTGGGCACAACCCAGGGTCAATGGGCAAGTGATGACAGGGGAATCAGGCCTATCCTTTGCCAATGTCTTGTTATTGACTTCTATCGATTCTTCGTTGGTGAAGGGTGTAGTGACGGATGCCGATGGTAATTTCAGTTTGCTAGTTGATCATTCAGGAGATTTTTTATTGAAAGTCACTTCGATCGGTTATCGAGACAAACATCAACAACTTAGTTTGTCAAATCAGGACTTGAATATGGGTCTACTATTGCTAGAAGAAAATGCTGAGCAATTGGATGAGGTGGTGGTCCAAGCTGACAAACCACTATTTGAGCAGAAAATTGACCGTACGGTGATCAACGTACAAAGTAGCATCACATCTAGCGCGGGTACAGCACTGGATGTATTAGAAAAGTCACCTGGGGTGACCTTGGATAGAGCCAATAACTCATTGTCCCTAGCTGGTAAACAAGGAGTGAGAATCATGATCAATGGCAAAATGAGCCGTATGCCCTTGGCTGCTGCTGTACAGATGCTCAACGGGATGAATGCCGAGAATATTGAGAAAATAGAACTGATCACCACTCCGCCAGCCAAGTATGAAGCAGAAGGAGATGCAGGGATCATCAACATTGTCTTGAAGCAAACTGCAGACAAGGGAACCAATGGTTCTGTTTCGGTATTTGGTGGCTATGGCGAGGGAGAAAAATATGGTGGTAGTCTGAACTTCAATCATCGAAATAAGAAGTTGAATGTATTTGGTAACTATTCGTATCGAATGAATCATACCCATCAAGTGAATGAAAATGATCGTAGAATCATACAAGAGTCAGGGCAAGAATCGTTTACCGAGACGGTTAGTGATCGAAATCCCTATACGACGACCAACAATGCGAGGTTAGGGTTTGATTATGAATTAGGTTCCAAGACGGTTGTCGGTGTGTTAGGTACTTTTTATGATAGTCAATGGGAAATGGACGCGGTGAACAATTCGATGGTGTATTCGGATGAAGCTACGTCTTCTGATTTGATCTTGTATACGGATGAGATCAATGCGACACAGTATTATGTGGCCAATGTCAACCTGAGTCATAGTTTCAATGATAAGCATGAGTTGTCCTTAGAGGTCGATTACATAGATTTTAGATCCAATAATCCTACTAACTACCTACAGGAATATACCGATGTGGATGGTACCAACGGAGGCAATACGAATAATGAGATTAGGTCTTCCAAGGTGACGCCACTGACGACTTGGGTGCCGAGGCTGGATTATACTTATTCGGTCAATGACAATTTGAAAGTAGAGTTCGGAGGGAAAGCAGCCTTCAATGATATGACTAACGACGTGCAAGTTGATTACCTAACCAATGGGGTTTGGGTACCAGATCCGGAATTGACGCGATTGGCTTATTTGACCGAAGATATTTATGCAGGGTATATGTCAGTAGATTATAAGATCAACGAATCATTGACAGCTAAAATGGGTATTCGCTATGAACATACAGAGACATTGCTGGATGTGGAGGATGAAGGTAATGTGGTGAATAGATACTATGGGAGTTTATTCCCTAGCCTCTTTTTGGGAAAGAAGATCAACAATGACAATAGTTGGGTGATCTCCTATAGCAGAAGAATTTCACGTCCTACCTTTAATGATATTGCACCGTTTGTAATTTTTCTAGACCCTTATACTTTTTGGACAGGCAATGAATCGCTTCTTCCTTCTATTACAGATGCGATCAAATATGAATATAACTTTAAATCATTTTTGGTTTCGTTACAGTATAGTCATGACAAGGATGCAATTGTCAGGTTCCAACCCCGGATTGCGGAGGATGGCCAGACGCAATTGACGTCTGCTGAGAATATGGACTTTAGAGATGTGATCAGTTTGTCTCTTTCTTTGCCGTTTACAGTGACGGATTGGTGGGAGATGCAGTATAACATCACAGGCAATTATACAGTGACAGAGACGAATCATTTGGATGCTCCTGTGCGCGTGACAGCAGCGGCGGTGACGCTCAATGGTTCCAACAGCTTCAAATTGCAAAAAGGGATTTCTTTTGAGATTTCAGGTTTTTATGGTTCGCCCTCTTATTTCGGGATTTCAAAATTTGATCACTATGGTGCCATCAATCTAGGTGCGGAGAAGAAGTTGGCTAAAGATCGTGGTACGATAAGGCTGACTTTTACGGATACCTTCAATACTAGGAATTTTAGAGGGTCCACAAAGGTGCCTGAGCAAAATCTAGATATCAGTCGTGCATTTATCTTGGAGAGTCAAATCTTGAATGTGACCTATACCTTGAACTTTGGGAATAATAAGTTGAAAAAAATGCGTAATAAATCTGACTCGTCTCAAGAAGAGAAGCAGAGATTAGATTAATCTAATGCTAAAACCTTGTTGACAATTCTTTCAAAGGCGTGTAAGTCTCTCAAAGGTTTGGTGATGAATGCGTGAGCACCTGCTTTATTTAGTTCATCTACTTGTTCCCAATGGGATGATATGATGATTACTTTGGGCTTGTAATCCAATGCGTCCAAGATGGTGAGGCCATTGATCTCTGGCATGTTGATGTCTAAGAATATAATGTCTGGTTTGTGTTTGTCTATTGCAACAAGTCCTTGCATGGGGTTGGCGTATGTCTCAATGAGGGAAAGACCCTCTACTTTGCTAATGTAGCCTTCCAAAACTTTAAGGAAAAGTTTGTCGTCATCAACTCCAATACAGCTTTGCATCTCTTTGATCATGATCTAGAATTATTCATGTAAGATTAAATCATTATTAATGAGAATGAAAACTATTTTTGCAGGATGAAAGTGTATTTAGATAATTCAGCTACTACTCCTGTTGATCCAGAGGTGTTTGATGCCATGAAACCATATTTTACTGAGGTATTCGGGAATCCTTCGTCTATCCATGCGCATGGTCGTCATGCTAGGTCTGTGATCGAACAATGTAGAAAATCTATTGCTCAGCTATTGAATACTTCCCCGTCAGAGATCTTTTTCACCTCCGGTGGCACAGAGTCTGATAATACGGCGATCAGGTCCTCGATTGAGACTTTGGGCTTGGAGACTGCTATCACGTCAAAGCTGGAGCACCATGCCGTACTACATACGCTGGAAGCTATGGAGAAGGCAGGTAGTGTTAAGGTGGAATATGTTGATGTTGATGAGTCAGGCGTACTGAATTATGAGCATTTAAATGAATTGCTTTCAAAACATCCCAAGTCAATTGTATCGCTAATGCATGCTAATAATGAGTTGGGTAATATTAATGATATTCACCGGATTGGTACTATGGCAAAAGAACATGGTGCAATATTTCATTCGGATACGGTACAAGCGATGGGTAAATATGTACACGACTTACAAGAGTTGCCAGTAGATTTTATTGTAGGGTCAGCACACAAATTTCATGGTCCAAAAGGTGTTGGTTTCTTGTATATCAAGCATGAAAACAAAATTGAACCATTGATTTATGGTGGTGCTCAAGAACGTAACATGAGAGGCGGTACAGAAAACCTTGCCTCTATCGTCGGGATGACCAAGGCGCTAGAGATTGCTTATCGAGATATGGATAGCAATAGAAAGTATATCTCAGGATTAAAATCATTGATGATAGACCTTCTAAAAGAGAAAGTGAAAGGGATTTCATTTAATGGAGAATCTGGAAATATGGAGAGTAGTCTTTTCTCGGTAGTGAATGTAGGTGTTCCAGAATCAGAAGAAAATGACATGTTGTTGTTCAATCTTGATATCAAAGGCATTTCTGCCTCAGGCGGCAGTGCTTGTGCGAGTGGTTCTAGTATCGGTTCGCACGTATTGACCTCCATTGGGTCAGATCCCAATAGAGGTGCTATTCGATTTTCCTTTTCTAAATTCACGACAGAAGAGGAAGTGCGCTACGCAGTAGATAGTTTGGCCGAATCGGTGGATTGATTATTTCACCAAATCACTCACACATTCCACCCACAGAGGATCAACATTAAGACTTGGGACTAGATCCCAAGTTTCACCACCTGCCTCGATGAATTCTTCTTGGTAGGTTTCGCCAACCTCTAGTGTAGTCTCCAAGCAGTCGGCAACAAATGCTGGCGAAAAGACCAATACCTTTTTAATACCCGAGCCAGCCAGCGCTTTGAGGCTGTCTTCTGCATATGGTTTTATCCAAGGGTCCTTGCCTAGTCGTGATTGGAAACAGGTGGTAACCTGCCTCTCTTTCAGTTCTAATTTCTGTGCCAGTAATCGTGTCGTTTCAAAACACTGCGCTCTGTAGCAGTAAATATTCTCGTCTTCGCAGCTGTTGCAGCAGTCTCCTAGATTGCATTTGTTTATTTCCGCCTTGTAGATCTGTCTTTCAGGTAGTCCGTGATAGCTAAATAGGAAATGGTCATATTCTTGACCTTTCATCAAGACCTTTGCGTTGTTGGCAATAGTATCTAGGAATTTGTCATGACGTAGAAATTGATTGATGAACTCAATTTCTGGAATAATTTGCCATTGAGAGACGATGCGATTGACTTCCTCTATTATTGAGCCGGTAGTTGCCGAGGCATACTGCGGGAATAGTGGTAAGACTTTGATAGCACTTACGTTTTGTTTCTTGAGCTTCAATAACGCAGACTCAACCGAAGGGGATTGATATCGCATACCTAATTCTACCACATACTCTTCTCCTAAGGTAGTTTGGACTGCGCTGGCCAGATCTTCGCTGTAGTATTTTAATGGAGAACCTCTGTCTTCCCAGAGCTTCATGTATTCTTTAGCTGACTTGGGGCCTCTAAAAGGGGCAATGATCAGATTGACCAGCAGCCATCTTGGGATAAATGGAATGTCGATCACACGGCCATCTATTAAAAATTCTCTTAGATATTTTCTTACGTCACTTACACTTGGACTATCTGGTGTTCCAAGATTGACCAATAAGACTCCTTTTTTCATAGTGGACAAAAGTAATCATAGAAGTAGTATTGGAACAAGGAAATAAAAAAAGCTCTAGGAACGGGAATCCTAGAGCCAGCAGCATTTGAGAAAAATTAATTATGACAGTAATTAAGTGCGTTTCATGTTTTTAATCCTGCCAAATGACTTCATAATCTTGACAATCTTTCGTTTTTTAGCTGTAATGAGGGTTTTTAAAAAATTGTATAGGATAAATAATATTGGTACCTCCAGTTATCTAGATTGGATGTGGAGTTGCAGCGTTCCTTGGAAAGAGTTTTTGGACATAAAAAAAGCAGAAACCTTTCGGTATCTGCTTTTCGCTCCTCTTGTTGGACTCGAACCAACGACCCTCTGATTAACAGTCAGATGCTCTAACCAGCTGAGCTAAAGAGGAATTTTAAACCTAGGTATTCTCTTTCGAATAATGTCCTTGATTTTGGGATTGCAATATTAGATGCTATTTGTTTGATTCGCAACTCTAATCTCTAAAAAATTGAATTTTGGGTAAAATAATTTTTGAACTTCATTTCGAAGAATATTAATGGCTCATGAATTGGTTCTAATCAGGACAGTATGTCATGTTATTTGGATATTTTTAGATCCATTAAGACTTAATGTCAGCAAATAGTGTCTTTTTTTGGATTGGCACAAATATTACAATAGGGTTATTAAAGATTTTAAAAAAAAAAAATTTAAAGATATGTCACTTATAAAATACAACCCAAGAAGATTCGCGTCACATGGTGCGATTAATTTGTTTGATGAATTGTTGAATGATAAGTTTTTTAATTCAGAACGTTCTACAGAAAAATCATTTGTTCCTCAGGTGGATGTTTCGGAAACAGACCAGGCTTTTGAATTACAATTTGCTGTCCCAGGATTGAGCAAGGAGGAGATCAGCATCGATTTGAAAAATGGTGTGTTAACCGTATCAGGCGAGAGGAAATTTGAAGAAAAGAAAGAAGGAAAGAATTTCCACAGCATCGAGACGAAGTATGGATCATTCAATAGATCGTTTCAATTACCTGATAGTATTTTGGAAGAAAATGTTGAGGCAAAGTACGAAAATGGGATATTGAATGTAGTCGTTCCTAAGGATGTTAAGAAAACGGAAAAGAAGAGTATAGCAATAAAGTAGGTTTAGATTAGGTTGATTAAGCTCCGGTCACTGTATTTTTATATAGTGATTGGAGCTTTTTAGGTTTTCGATTGCTGAGGCATTGTTAAAGATTGTTAAGCAGGCGACCGATCTTAGGTGAATGTCGTTAGTTGATAGAACTTTATTGAAGATTTAAAATTTCGAGAAATGAATAAAAGACAATATCTATTAGGCTTAGTGTTTGCGTCCTTGCTAGGAGGAGGGATCGCATTGGGAGGGTATGAGTTCTTAAAAGAAGATCAGCCGATTCAACAATTCGTATTGCCACAGGCGTCTGCTCCAGTAGCTAATGTCAATATTGGGCCAAAGGCTACCGTGCCGGCAGGGTTAAATTTTGTGAGTGCTGCAAAGACGGTGACTCCCGCGGTTGTCCACATTCGGAGTACGGTACAGGCGACAAATGCTAATGGTAGATCGCAAGATCAAATGGAACAATATTTTAAAGAATTTTTTGGAGAGCCTAGAGGTAGGGGATATCAAAATGGACCTTCTGTAGGTACCGGTAGTGGTGTCATTATTAATTCTGAAGGGTATATCGCTACTAATAATCATGTAGTAGAAAATGCTACTGATATAGAAATACTATTGAATGACAATAGAACCTATAAAGCGAAAGTGATAGGAACTGACCCTACTACAGACTTAGCTTTATTGAAAATAGATGAAGTAGGACTGCCTTTCGTGCGGTTTGCTGATTCGGATGTGATAGAAGTAGGAGAATGGGTGTTGGCAATAGGTAATCCTTTCGAATTTAGGTCTACAGTTACTGCGGGTATCATTAGTGCGAAAGGGCGAAATATCAACATTCTGGCCAATAGAGAAATGAGTATTGAGTCATTTATTCAGACTGATGCAGCTGTCAACCCGGGTAACTCGGGTGGAGCATTAGTTGATCTCAACGGTGAGTTAGTGGGTATCAATACAGCGATTGCAACACCTACTGGATCTTATGCTGGTTATTCATTCGCCGTGCCTTCCAATTTAGTTAAGAAAGTAATAGGTGATCTTAAAGAGTTTGGTGTAGTACAAAGAGCTTTGTTGGGGATCAATATTGTGAGCGTTAGTGCAGAGTTAGCTGAACAAGAGGGTTTGGATGTCTTACAAGGCGTGTATGTCGCAGGTGTCAATGAAAATAGTGGGGCTAATGAAGCAGGCATAAAAGTAGGTGATGTGATTATTGCCCTCAATGGTCAACGCGTAGACAAAAGCGCTGAATTGCAAGAAAAAGTTGCCTTGAACCGCCCTGGCGATGAGATCGAAGTGACTTATTTGAGAGAAGGAGAAGAAAGAACAGTTTCGGTGGTATTAAAAAACACATTGGGGACGACCTCTATAATTGAAGCAACTAGTAATAATCTGGCTATCCAAGGCGCTACATTTGAAAACATTTCGAAAGAGGAGAGAGCTAAATTGAAACTTGAAGGAGGGGCTAAATTAGCGGTGCTAGAAAGTGGTGTTTGGAAGGAAGCGGGAATTAAAGAAGGGTTCATCGTCACCAGAGTTGGTGAGATTGAGATTAATGCTGTTGAAGATTTGTCAAAGGCCTTGTCAAGATCAACTGGTGGAAACGGCGTTTTGATTGCCGGGATATACCCTAATGGGCAAAGAGCCTACTATGGTATAGGCTGGTAAGAAATATAAAGAGTCAACATTGGTAATGGGCCACTAGTTCGAAAGAGCTAGTGGTTTTTTTGTATGATTATGAGTGGCAGGAATATGAAGTGGCTCCCTATATTTGGGTAGAGAAAAGTAGGGTAAGATGAATTATCCTGCCCAATCACTTGATTATTAGACCAATGTTCAGTTTTATTCGATTACTGATTTGTTTATACGCTTAGGAACTCCATACCTTTGTAAAGTATATTATTCCTAAAATGCTTAAACTGAACCTCGCTATGAAAAAGCAACTCTTAATCTTTTGCCTGATTTGTTGTATGACTGTTTTGTTAAATAGTTGTGTCGACGCAGATCTTACGGCAGAGTTGGATGACCTCCAATCACAAATTGACGACTTAAAATCAGTTTTAGAATCTAATAGTAGCATCACAAATATTGCGGTGGTAGACAATCAGCTCGTCTTGACATTTGCAGATGAGTCTACCTTGATCACAGATCTTCCGGAGGCTCCTATTCCATATGTGGGGGATAATGGCAATTGGTGGGTCGGGAATACGGACTTGGGATCGGTTGCCGAGGCACAAATCCCAGTCATAGGTGCTAATGATAATTGGTGGATTGACGGAGAGGATACCGGTATGCCTTCTCTAGGTTCAAATGGTGTAGATGGCCAGAATGGAAGCAATGGCCAAGATGGTATTAATGGGTCTGATGGACTCACGCCATACGTTGGAGATAATGGTAATTGGTGGATAGGTACCGTGGATTCAGGTATTGCGGCTCAAGGGTCAAATGGTTCTGATGGTACTAACGGTACTGATGGTCAAAATGGGGGCACGCCATACATTGGAGACAATGGTAATTGGTGGGTAGGCACAGTAGATTCAGGTATTGCAGCTCAAGGATCAAATGGTTCTGACGGTACTGATGGCCTAGACGGGACTAATGGTTCAGATGGAGCCAATGGTACTAATGGTTCTGACGGAACCGATGGTGCAAATGGTTCGGATGGAACCAATGGAATTGATGGTACTAATGGTTCGGATGGAACCAATGCTATTAATGGAACCGACGGGGTAGGGATTGAATCAGTAGTATATGATCAAACAACTGGAATATTGACTATTACACTAGACTCTGGTGTGATTTATGATTTTTTAATTTACCTCGAAGCACAACTTCAAGGGGTTAAATTGGAAGACTTAAATGGGGAATACTTGTTGTCTGCAATATACAATGGTGACCTTCCTTTTATTGGTTTTGAATATGATGCAAATAATAGACTCTCAACAGTAACCTATTATACTACTGTATTTAATGAGCCAATTAAATACTTAACGGTAGATAGAACATACAATGGGACTGGTGATATATTGACTCAAACTTTTTCTCAATGGGCGACTAAGAAAAAAGCCATTCAAGAAGGTGATGAAGTTCCAAATAGAGAGGTAGGGATATTGATGACTGTGGAAGAAGCCGTTATTGAAGTATTTGGAGGTTTACCAGATAGTGAAGCAAGCCAAATTTTTGGATTAACTGATATTAGTTCTTTAACATCTACTTTCCTTAATCAAGGAATATCTTTTAATAGTTATGTATATCGATTCTTAGAAGAATGGAATGAAGATTTACAAATCAATGAACTTGTGGTGAGAAAGCACATGGAATCTCAAGAAAGACCTAATAATTTTGGGGTTTCAGATATAGGAACAGGGGATATATATATATGGACCCCTGATTACTATATTAATCCAGATGATAATGTAGATCAATATTGGCAATCTACTTTACCAACTATTTCAGCATATTCATCAGGATGGATTGGGGTTGACGAGGTTGGTGGACTTACAATATCTTCTTCGAGTTATTCTACGAATTATTACGATTGGGGAGAGTTGGCTATCGATTTGGTTGGAGATGTTAATGAAGTGACAGCCACTAGTGTTGATAATTACATAGCGACTACTGATGAAGAGTTTGAAAACCCTCATGGTGTAAATGGTGATTATAAAGCATTATTTAGATCTTATAGCCTATATAATTCTGGTGACTTGATAGATTCATATTCTATTGACTATTCATATGATGGTTCAACTTTCACAATCAATGATAATGATTTGAATGAGGATGTTTTGAGAGTCACAGTGGTAAATGATGAGATCACAACTGTGAGTGTGCGTGATCCAGATGCAGAAGTGCCAGCTTTTGAAGATGAGCTTGGGTTTACTTATACAGATGGCAAGTTGACTGGGATAGCATATTTAAAAGATAATGCTTCAGACTTAATGACTATAAGTTATGACAATCAAGGGAATCCGATCGATATAGCAATAAATACACAGTTGATAAAACCTACTGCTGAAGATATTGCTAATGAAGAAGGAGTAGACGAAGAGGCGTTAGAGTTCTTAGGATTAATTTACTCTTACGATGAATGGGATGTTGATTTAGGTATGATGGTGGAGAAGTATTATTACCCTGCCGCAGCGTCATCTGTCATCACAATGTCATATAATTATGAAATGAAAAATTTCATGAATCATACTTTCACTGCCATCAATCCATTGATGTCCTTCTTTGATGCTTCGAATGCGATGAGTGGTATCGGTTGGGCTGGACACGGCAGTGCACTATTTACGGAATATGAAGCATACAATGAAGGAGGCTACCCAACTTCAATCAAAACTTATATTCAAGTATCAGCAAGTGATGTTCCTTTGGATACAGGTGAGTTAGAAGACTTTGGAATACCAATTAACGGTTCTATTGCAGTATCATATAGGTTGGAATATGTATTGAAACAGTAACAAAAGATAATATTTAGATCAAGAGCCATTCTGATTATCAGAATGGCTTTTTGTTTGTCAAAATTTATGGACAAGTATTGTGTTTAGTATCTTAGATGCCAATGAGAGGATTGTTGTTGACCATATTGTTGTTGCTGAGTTATGTGGGCATGTGTCAAGTTCGGTTGACTGGCCGTATTGAAGATGATCAAGGTGTTCCAATATCAGAATGTCATATTGGTAGTTTGACGGATAAGGCTACTGCTGTAACTAATACCGATGGGACATTCGAGTTTACTTGTGAGCTACCTTGTCAATTGGAGGTTCGTCATCTCAACTTCGAAAACCGGATCATTTCTGTTTCCAAGAATCAGTTTCTAGTGGTGAAAATGCAGACCAAGATTCAAGAAATGGAGACGGTTGAAGTCGAGGCTGACCGTGCTGTTACCGAGAGCATCTCAAACCTAGCGGCTATCAATCAAATTTCGGGGCTATTTGGAGAACATGATATCACCAAGTACATGGTGACACTGCCTGGCGTATCTGTCATCAACAGTTTTGATGCAGGGTTCTCTGTTAGAGGTGGTGCCACTACTGAAAATATGTTTTTGATAGAAGGAATAAAAATTGCAGACCCCAAGCATATTTCTAGTTTGGTAACCACCTATGACCCCTATGTGTTGGGTTCTTCCACGATATACAAAAGTGGGTTTCCTGTCCAATATGGAGGGTATTTATCTTCTTATATAGACATGAATATTCGCTCTTCTAATGATGAAAAAAACTACCAAGGAGAAGCGACTTTAGGCATGGTGTCCTCTTCTTTTAAGTCCGCCGTTTCTATTGGTTCTGAGAATAATCATGATATTAAAATCTCTGGAAGGGTATCTTATCTCGATGTGGTGTCTGAGTTCTACCTGCTTGATGAAAGTACAGCAGTGCCAAAATATAGTTTGTACGATTTGACGGCATCTTACACTGGTAAGCTTAATGACAACTGGACTTTTAAGGGTTTTGGGATGCAGTCTGAAGATGAATTGCCCTTAGAGATAGCGAATGGGGAAATCCACAACATGAATTGGAAGGCAAAATCTGCAGGTGCTCATCTGTCAGGTGTACTAAGTACTCGGAGCGCTATTGAGTTGTCGATTGGCTACAACAGTAGTCAATCTAAATATGAATTGTCAGGTTCTAATAATGCTTCGGAGGTGTCGTCAAACTTGGAAAACATGAATGTGAATATGGCCTATGACTTGCGTATTGGGGAGAATTGGTATTGGAATATTGGGACGAAATTTGAAAATAATCAATATGAGGTATTGGACAAGGAGCAAGTAAATTCCGCAAATCAAATTTACTACTTCCATTCTTCCATAGATTATATCAAAAGTAATCTCAGGGTCAATGCGGGAATAAATGCAGGGGTGTTGAACACATTAGGAAGTGAAATTGATTGGGCGCCTAGGTTAAAAGTTGATTATCGCATGGACAACTTGGAGTTCGTAGCAGACTATGCACGTACCTATCAGTATGAAGAGTTCATCCCCTTTTTTACCGTACGAACGCCTATTGATATTGCGTTACCATTGAGTCAACAAAATCATCCGGCTCAAAGTGATCACCTATCCGCAGGTGTGGCTTATCAAGATTTTTATGGGGTTAGCTTATATATAGGTGCTTTCCACAAAAGTCTAAATTATGTGAAGGATTTCACGGATGAAAGTAGACTCAACCTTAATCAAATTGAAATGATTGAAGGGGAAGGGACTGCTCATGGTGCAGAGGTAGAGTTGGAGTACAATTCACGTATAGTTTCCTTTCGCAGCAATTACACGTGGACGGATTCCAAGAGGCAGTTTGATGCAATTAATGATGGTCAGCAGTTCAGTCCTCCTTATGATATCAGGCATAATGTATCGATTAGCGGCTCTATCAAAATATTGAAGAGTTTACGATTTCTAGCTTTATGGACTTATAGCTCTGGTGTATATATTACGATCCCAGAGGGGGTGACAGTGGCCAAAGACATAGTAGACCCTAATTCGTTGGTGAACTATTTGCCAATTTTTAATGCCAGATATAATTATCAACTGTCAGCAAGACACCGTCTTGATTTGACATTGGAATATCATAAAAATTTGAAAAGAGATGCCATGAAAATTGCCATGGGTACCTATAACACCTATAATAGAAAGAACCCTGATTTTATCTATTTGGACGTAGAGCAGGTGGATGATTTTTTCGTGTCTTTTGTGCCCAAAGCCAAGATTGTACTTCCTTTTGTGCCTTATGTTTCATTCACATATTATATTAACAATCATGGGCAACAGTAGAGGACTGATCGGACTGATGATGGTGATGTGCATGGCTTGTTCACTCAATGATGAATTGGATAGGCAGGATGTCGCGATTGAAGAGGCGTATTTTGTTGAATGTTATTTGCAGACAGGAGAATTATATAATTTGACGGCTACCAAGGTGCAGCCTATCTTCGATGATTTTATCTTAGATTATTCCTTAGATTTTGATGTTTTTATTATTGATGCGGATACCACTGAGTTGTTTCAAAGTCTGTTTATCGAACCAGAGACCGGTTATATCTATAACTATGGCAGTGGTCAGCGTCTTGATGGAGATTTGGAATCTGTAAACCTATTGGTGATTACCCCCACGGGTGATACTATTACTTCGGTCACGGCTATCCCTGATTCTATCAACATAGATAGTACTTGGCTTTCTGGTGTTCAAATTGTCACTGAATTTCAACTGTCGCCTATAGCAGGCCAGAATTATTATCTCCACAATGTGGTGTATACCACCACTGAAGAAGATTCCATTTACCAGGAATATGAAACGCAATATTTAGACCTAGAGGTAGAATTGAGTGCGCATCATCAAGTCATTCTTTCATTGAAAAACATAGTTGATACGCTGGACATATCAGTGACTCTAATGCGGGTGACCAAAGAGAATTTTGATTACCAACGATCATTAGATCAAGCCAAACAATCAACTCGCAACAACATTACCTACCCCTCTCCTTTGGAGGGGAACTTGATTAATGGTGTCGGCATATTCACCTGCTATTCGGAAGATACGAAAATTATATCAGCGGTAAGAAAGTAGGTTTTTATATAGGTCATCAGTTGTTACATTTGTGTAAACACAAACCCAATGATGATGGACAATTACGGCATTCAAAAAGCACTAGATATTTTAGACTTGACCCCCAATTCTTTAGGGGCTAGTACGGGTGATAACTGGATCAAAACCAGTGGAAAAGAAATAGAGTCAACTTCACCTGCTGATGGCCAATCCATAGGTAAGGTGACCATGGCCGATGAGGCATCATATAACGAGGTGATCGCAACAGCCAAATCTGCATTCAAGGAATGGCAATTAATTCCCGCTCCAAAGCGAGGAGAAGTAGTTCGACAGTTTGGGGAAGCCTTGAGAGAGAAAAAAGAAGCACTCGGAAAGTTGGTGTCCTACGAGATGGGCAAATCCTATCAAGAAGGGCTGGGCGAAGTGCAAGAGATGATTGATATCTGTGATTTTGCAGTAGGGCTATCTCGCCAGTTGTATGGTTTGACCATGCACTCTGAACGTCCTGGACATAGAATGTATGAGCAGTATCATCCATTGGGTATAGTAGGTGTTATCTCGGCGTTTAACTTCCCTGTGGCAGTATGGGCCTGGAATGCTGCCTTGGCCTGGGTATGTGGGGATGTGACCATTTGGAAGCCAAGTGAAAAAACACCTTTGACAGGTGTGGCTTGTCAGAAAATAGCGGCTAAAGTATTTGCAGATAATGGCGTGCCAGAAGGAGTAAGCAACATGATCATCGGAGATGCAGAGATAGGACAGTTGATGTCCAATGACACTAATATCCCATTAGTATCTGCTACCGGTAGTACAAGAATGGGGAAAGCGGTAAGTAAATCAGTGGGTGCCAGATTAGGAAGAGCACTACTAGAGTTAGGAGGGAACAATGCCATCATTATTACCAAAAATGCTGATTTGAACATATCATTAATTGGTGCAGTCTTCGGTGCGGTAGGTACATGTGGTCAACGTTGTACTTCTACTCGTAGATTGATTATTCACGAAGAGATATATGATGAGGTGGTGAGCAAATTGAGTAGTGCTTATACCCAGTTAAAAATAGGTAATCCACTAGATGAATCTAATCATGTTGGACCATTGATCGACAAACAAGCCGTAGAAATGTATGCCGCTGCAATAGAAAAAGCTAAGAAAGAAGGAGCTGAAGTAGTCATCGATGGAGGAGTATTATCTGGAATAGGGTATGAGTCAGGTTGCTATGTCAAGCCTGCTGTTT
>JAOPTS010000222.1:0-2295 GCA_051531955.1 Reichenbachiella sp. | reverse complement strand
TTGCTAAGGGTTCAGGGGTCATAGTTGTTCAGTGAGAGGCCGTTGCTAAGAGTTCAGAGGTCATTGTTATTCAGTGAGAGGTGAAATGTTAAACCGTGGTAAATTTCGCTAATTGAGTTCTTCAGATGCGGCGCACAGATCGTAAATGAAAGATACATAACAAGTTGTCGCTAACGCCTCTGTATCAAGTGTGGCGTGTGATTTAGTTTAAGTTTCGGCTACAAGATAGCCAAATCTCTGATTTGCGCTATCACTTTTTGATTCCATAGTGCTAATCTGAGATATGGCGGTGCTTCTAGAACGCACAGAACTTTCATCTACAACTGTACCGCCATAATTTGATACAGCATGTTAGATGTCTTTTTTAATATATCGAAACACCATTTCACAAACAGTGGTATTGTATTGATGCGTCACACGTGTTGGTAAGTTGTTGTCATCATACTCATAGAAGTTTTCATAGTTCGCTTGCTCTGGACACTCATCTACAAATATTGATTCATTTGAAATTTTATAGTGTCTTAACTGATTGGTTTTAGTGTATTCATAAAGGATTTCGGCTCCATCATATTTGATATTAAAAGGCTTGTTAAAAGTAGTCAGGTAGTTAATTGAAGTTGAAATAAGTTCACCGTTTGAAACATGTAATTCATTAAATGTGGAATCGTTAATATATTCATAATTAAGCTCAGAAACCGACCTAATGGTAGGGCCTGACTCTCCAAAATAAGAGTGCCATGTAGATTTAACTAGTCTGTTCGAGCCATCGTATTCAAATTTCTTGTAGTCAGTTTTTTCCTTTTCAACCACTTTGCCATTTTTCTTCGTTTGAATCAGCTCAAGAAGGTTTAATTGATTGTATCTATAGTCTTTTTGTTCAGGCAAAAAGTCAGTTTCGTTTCCAAGACTATCGAGGTAAAAAAAAGACTCAAGAACTATGTTTGACCCAGAGTATTTATACTTCCTTCTAATATGTGGTTGGCCTTCGTAGTAATTATCAATGAGAGTTATGAAACCATTCTTGTTAAAATGATAAACGCGTTCTAACTGTTCCTTGTCAATATATAACTGCATTATTCTAACTGACTTAATATGGTTCGATATCACAACTTGCTCTGGAAAAAGAAGGTCGATTTCCTCAATTTCAAAAAGGCTAGTTTGTGAACTACAAATACAAGGGTTTTCTTGAGCTGAAACTTCAACTGCGCATACTAAAAAAAGAATAGGTAGGAATTTGATCATATGACATCTAACGCCTGTCTATGTCCTGTGGCATTGGTGCAAGATAAAGTGTCGGATTCAAAGTAGGAAAAATCTCCGATTTTTCATCATAACTTTTTGACCAATGTGAAAAATCGGAGATTTTTCCGGCGCTTGTAGAAAGCAGAAAAGCTAGAGTCTACCACTATACCGCCATGGGATATAGACCATGTTGACATCCGTTTTAATTTACTACTGAAAGAAATTATTTGTAATTCGCTGAAATTCAATCTTGTTGTGATTCGAAATAGCAATGTGTCCCATATCTGGTATAATCCATAAATAGGAATTTGGTAAATTTTCATGCAATTCAAAAGCTGGTTTCACCCCTAATAATTCATCCTTATCTCCATTGATAATTAAAGTTTTAATATCTATCTTTTTAAGATTTTCAATTGTAAGATTAATTTCATAGTTAAGGTTTGGATTGAACAATCCCCTAATTTGATCATCTCCGTTAAAATGTATTTTCTTTAATTCATCAATATATTCGAGTGGTAGGTTTTTGAATTTGAACTGCTCACTTAGTTCTTTATTGTCTTGTCCATTATATTTATGTGAAGCACCTATTAGCACCATTGATTTAACTCTATCAGGATGTAAACTCGCAAGTTGAAGGATTGCTAGTCCACCAAAACTTAAACCGATGGCATTAACTTTGTCCAGGCCCAAATAATCCATCAAAGCCAATATGTCGTTAGCTGTTCTTTTAATTGAAAAATCGCTATTCAAAGAGGACGACTTACCATGACCTCTAAGGTCAATAGCGAATACATTATAACCTTTAGCATATTCTTCGATATACTCTTTCCAAAACTGCGATGATTGTGTCCAGCCATGAAGCAGTATTAAAGCTTCGCCCTCTCCATATTCTTCATAATACAAGTTGATATCACCCAGATTAACTGTTTCAGTATTTTTAGGGTTCTGTGCATTAACCCTTCCGAATGTTAAACTTACAAAGATTAGGTATAATATATATTTCATTTGAGTCGGTTATTGGTAATGGATGTCAACGCCTCTGTATGAATTGGG
>JAOPTS010000221.1:0-1023 GCA_051531955.1 Reichenbachiella sp. | reverse complement strand
TTCAGATACGGCGCACAGATCGGTAAATGAAAATAACATAAACTCGTTGTAGATAACGCCTGTCTATGTCACGTGGCGTTGGTGTAATATAAAGTGTCGGATTCAAAGTAGGAAAAATCTCCGATTTTTCAACATATCTTTTTTAACCAATGTGAAAAATCGGAGATTTTTCCGGTGCTGCCAGAAAGCAGAAAATCCAGACTCTACGGCTCACCGCCATGGGATATCAGACCATGTTAGGCACATTTTATTCACCTTTTGGGATTTGACCATTCATCCAATCTTTAACTTGTAATTCTGAGCCTGGCACCATTGATAATTGTTTTGTTGTCATATCAATTACCGACAATGCCAAAACATGAAAGCCTGATTTATTGTACTTCACAGCTAGTTCGTCATTACCAGTTTTTCCTACATAGCCAAGAATTTTCAAAATACTTCCCTTAGTTTCATATCCACTTGTTACAAGAGAAGCAATCCAAATTTGACCTCCCCCTTCAAGTTTAACGCTATAGTATGGCTTATCTTGATATCCTTTTTGAACTTCTTCGACCATAGCATTGAACGCCACAATTTGACCGTTCCACTTGTCAAGATTCTTCTTTACTTTTTTAAGATCGTTAGTCACGAAATTCGTTGGGCATGGATTTTGAGCAGATGAAGCTGATTGTACCTCAGACTCAACCAGTGATTTTACAGTTTCACAGTTGGTTTTTATTAAGCCCTCTAGCATTTGTTTGACTTTATTATATTCATCAATATTTCCGATAATTTTAATTTCTTCAGTAGTTGCCTCAATTGTGGCTTCATTAATTGCCTTATCATAACACTGATCTAAGCTTGATTTAAGATCATTGTATTCTTTAATTGGCCCTATACAGTCGCACATTTTGGCAGCTATTTTTTGAGCGAACTGTTCAGTGTTTTGACCGAATGAGGTAACTATAGATAAGAAAACAAAAATTGCGGTTAATAATAATTTCATTTTGTCGAGTTGTGCCTAACGCCGCTGTATCATTCGTG
>JAOPTS010000220.1:0-4823 GCA_051531955.1 Reichenbachiella sp. | reverse complement strand
TGCCGCGAATTGAAGACATAGAGAACCTAGCCTTACCCACTGAAAAAATAGATTCACTAAAAGAACAAGTCCTTGCTTTTACTGAAAAGGAAATGGCAGCACTCCAACCTGCCTTGGAGGCACTGAAGAATTGGGAAGTATATGATTACAGTGAAGTAAAGGCAGTCATTGATGAACTAGCGCAGCATGATGGAAACATTGCTACCTGGAAAGAAAGATTGCAAAAGGCCATTCATAACGGCAATGAGAAGGTGTATAATGAATTGATAAATCTGTAGATAACATGTGCAATGCGCTGAAATATCGCGCGCAAGCGGTGACAGGTTTGATTTAATCAATTAGCTACTTTCTATTACTAATCAGATTGTTTTCGTTCTGCCAATTTAATTTTCGAGCAATTGTTTATCTTGTATAGCAGCATACTTTTTTCAAATACAAACGAAATGAAAAAACTGATTTTTCTTCTGAGTCTTTTTGCAATTCTTACCTACGCAATAGAGGGATATTCGCAGCAGATCGATGAGAAAGTCAAATTCCGACATCTGAAGGAAAACCCCCTGCTCTCCAACAAGAATATTAATGTGACTTGTCAGGATTCTAGAGGGTATCTGTGGATAGGAACAGATCATGGCCTCAACCGATACGATGGATATGACATTAAAACTTATCTAAAGATTGATAATGATTCCACCTCTCTCATAAGCAATAATGTCCGGTCCATCTTTGAAGACAGTAGAGGCACGCTATGGGTACTTACCTTAGTAAGTTCAAATTACTCACTTCAATATTACAATAAGTCTACGGATGCATTTTCCAGTATCTCTGAGTTCTCGAAGAAAGACTATAATATTCAAAATATTATGGAAGATCAGGATGACAATGTCTGGATCAGTGGAAGTCTCAACTCACAAGGATTCCTCTCTAAACTCGATCGTCAATCGGGTAGGTGGCAAATTTTCACTTTCCCTTCTGTAAGAGAGATTTCCAGCATGGTACAATACTCGGGAAATGAATTTTGGTTGGGATCGTGGGGAAGTGGTATTTTCAAATGGAACAAAGAAACAAATGTGCTAACGCAGTACAAACATGAGGAGGGTAGTTCAAATAGCCTCCCTGGGAATTATATACAAGAAATAGTTATGGATCCGTACGGGGTCCTATGGATAGACTTATATAATGATGGACTTTGTAAATTCGATAGTAAGACCAATTTATTTAAAACATTTACAAACCAAGGAAGCGCAACGACAGCAACAAGCCTCCCCGCGAAAGTAATCAGAGATATCTATTTGGATGGTGATTACCTATGGATAGCCACCGAAAACGGAGGACTTAGTAAAATGGATGTACGTACAGAAGCCCTCAAAAACTATTTGTACAGTACGGCAGATCCCTATTCTATAATCAATAATTCTATTAGGTCTTTGTATAAGGATCGACAAGGAAGACTTTGGGTGGGTTCCTTTGCGAGAGGCCTGTGCGTATTAGATCCTTTAGAGGATAAAATAAGTGCTCCTGATCTTCCTGTGCACGATGACCTTGTTAACGCCATCTTTAAAGACTCTAAAGGCCGCATGTGGATAGGGACAGAAGATGGGTTGGTGTTACAGGATAAAAGTGATCGCCATCGTTTTAGAAATGATCATGATGATACGAACAGCTTGGGCAGTAATGCTGTAATGTGCATTTATGAAGATCATAAACATAGTATATGGATTGGGCTATACAATGGTGGACTCAATCGTTATAATGAAGACTTTAAAAATTTTACGAGATATGTACCTGACCCTAGCAATAACAGAAGTATTTCCGGGGCACATGTTTTTTCTATCATTGAATCATCCGTGACGGGTGAGCTTTTAGTCACAACTAACAGTGGTTTGAATATTCTAAAAGATGAAAAAAAAGGTGTTTTTGAAAATCCATTTGAATATCCACCATCGATCGATAAATGGCTATTGAATGTATTTGAAGATAGTAAACAAAACCTTTGGACTACTTCTTGGAGTGAGCTGAGCTTACATTCATTAGAAGATAAAACGGTCAAGTCTATTGATGTTTTGAATGACACGACCAAGGTGAGTGGTAGAGTCAATTGTATTTTTGAAGATCATAATGGAATAATATGGATTGGTTCCATGAATGGGCTTCATCAGATGGTCAGTCCAACCCAATTTATCACCTATACTGTTAAAGACGGTTTGCCCATAAATGATGTGTTTGACATAATTGAAGATGATAATGGAGGGTTGTGGTTGGGCACAACTAATGGGTTGACAGTTTTCAACCCTAGGACTAAATCATTTAAAACTTACGATGAAAGTGATGGGTTGGGTTCAAAAGAGTTTCAGAGAAGGTCGTTCTTTAAAGATGAAAATGGTGAAATATATGTTGGTGGAGTCGGTATTCGGGCTTTTTATCCAGATAGTGTTATTAGTAACCCACACGAACCTCCTGTATATATTACGGGTCTAAAAGTGTTTAATCAATCCATTAAACCAAAGCCAAAAGGTGGGATCTTAAAGGGTGATATAGCCGATACCGAAGAAATCTTTCTTAACCACACACAGTCTTTTTTTTCACTCAGTTATGTAGGTATTAATTTAACAAACAGCTACAAAAACCAATACGCTTACCAATTGGAAGGTTTTGATAATGATTGGATAAACGTGGGTACGCAGCGCTTTGCCTCCTTCACTAATCTTGATGCTGGTACCTATACTTTTCGTCTAAAAGCAAGCAACAATGATGGGTTGTGGAACGAGAAAGGTGCTAGTCTTATCATCCATATATTACCTCCATGGTGGCTCACCTGGTGGGCGAAAACTATATGGCTGCTATTCATTACCGGATCCCTTAAACTGGCTTACGCATTGCGAGTAAGGTCACTCAACAGACAAAGGGAATTACTGAAGGAGCAAGTCGCTTTGAATACTATTGAACTCGAACATCAAAAAGAGCGATTAGAAGAACTGAACAAAGAAAAAAACAAACTTTTAGGTGTCGTTGCTCATGATTTGAGAAGCCCTCTCAATTCTGTAAAAGGTCTGATCAATATTTATGAAATTGAAAAAGATGAGACGGAAAAAAATCGTTTGATGGATCTCATCACGGTTTCTACCGATCGCATGAGGGATATGATCAATAGAATATTAGATGTAAGTGCTATCGAATCCCAGCAAATCAACTTAAGACTGGAAGAAGTTAAGATTACAGAGCTATTGCATGAACTAATTTTAAACTTTCAAATTATTGCCAAAACTAAAAATCAGCAAATCTCCTTGCATACCAATGGAGAAACGGCCCTAGTCTTGGACAAAAACTACTTGATTCAAGTGATTGAAAATCTGGTTTCAAATGCTTTTAAATATTCTGAAATCAATACCGAGACAAAAATTGTACTTGAGGAATTTGAGACTAAATTCAGACTATCAGTAATTGATCAAGGACCAGGAATTACGGAAGAGGAACAAAAAAGCCTGTTTAAGGAATTTACCACTTTATCTTCAATAACAACTGCTGGAGAAAAAGCCACTGGATTGGGTTTGTCAATCGTTAAGAAGTATGTGGAAGGAATGGGAGGTGAAATATGGTGTGATAGTGAAATAGGCATAGGTAGTAAGTTCATTATAGAATTTCCTATTACAATCGTGTAATAATTCATGATTGAAAAAACACCAATAAGTAGTATCAGTTCTGAAGTTTTCTGGATAGGAAAGGAAGCAATTTAAACCTGAATTGAAAGCGCTGAAACAATGGGGAGTATGTGACCACAGTACGATAAAGGTTGTAATAGAAAAAATAGAGCTGTTGGAAAATATTACGTCTAGGAAAGAAAGATTGCAAAAGGCCATTCATAATGGCAATGAGGGCCTATATTGGATTCATAAACCTAAAGACCATGAATCACCAAAAAGAGGTACTGATCCTAATCGTCGATGATCATCTAGATAACATTGATACAATCTTAGGTTATCTGAGTGAATCAGATGTCAGTTATAAATTCCTTAACCCAAGTAAATGAAAAAACTGATTTTTCTTCTTAGTCTTTTTGCTGCTCTTGTATGTGGAAGGGAGGGCTATGCACAGCCTCAAGAGAAAGTTAAGTTTCAACATCTTAAGGAAAACTCCCAGCTCTCCAACCAAAATATTCATGCAATTTGTCAGGATTCTAAAGGCTATCTTTGGATAGGAACCGATCATGGACTCAATCGATATGATGGATATGATATCAAAACTTATCTGAACATTGAAAACGATTCCACCTCTCTTATTAGCAATAATGTCCAGTCTATTTTTGAAGACAGTAGAGGAACTCTTTGGGTAATTACATTCGTAAGTACCAATTACTCACTCCAATATTATGATAGGTCCACTGATGCATTTTTCCGAATAATGGAATTCTCGAAGAAAGACGGTGATATTTACAGTATTCTGGAAGATAAGGAACACAATGTATGGGTTGGTGGAAGTTTAAATTCGCAAGGATTCATTTCCAAACTCGAACATAAAACCGGTAGGTGGCAAGTTTTCACTTTCCCTTCTATAAGAGCGATTTCCAGCATGCTACAATTATCGGAAAATGAATTTTGGTTGGGATCTCGGGAAAGTGGTCTGTTCAAATGGAACAAAGAAACAAATGTACTAACGCAGTATAAACATGATGCAGGTAATCCAAATAGCATTCCTGGTAATTATATTAAAGAAATAGTTATGGATCCATTTGGGAACCTATGGTTAGACTTATATGATGATGGACTTTGTAAATTCGATAGTAAGAATAATTTATTCAAAACATTTACAAACCAAGAAAGTGCAAGCAA
>JAOPTS010000219.1:0-1309 GCA_051531955.1 Reichenbachiella sp. | reverse complement strand
CAAACCAAGAAAGTGCAAGCAAAACTGCCCTCCCTGCTAAGCGAGTCATGGATATCTGCATGGATGGTGATTTCCTATGGGTAGCCACCGAAAATGGAGGGCTTAGTAAGATGGACTTACACACCGAAACCCTAACCAACTATTTATACGATAAGAATGACCCTCATTCTATTATCAATAATTCTATTAGGTCCTTGCATAAAGATCGGCAAGGGAGATTTTGGGTGGGATCATTTGCGAAAGGCCTGTGCGTAATAGATCCTTTAGAGGATAAAATAAGTGCTCCTGATGTTCCAATGCCTGATGATCTTGTTAACGCCATCTTGAAAGATTCCAATGGTCGAATGTGGATAGGGACAGAAGAAGGGTTAGTACTGCAAGATAAAAGTGAAAACAAACGTTTTAGAAATGATCCTAAAGACATATACAGCTTGAGTAGTAATGCTGTGCTTTGCATTTATGAAGATCATAATCATAGTATATGGATTGGGCTATTTAAAGGAGGACTAAATCGCTATAATGAAAAGCTTAAAAATTTTAAGAGATATGTACCTGACCCCAGCAGCAACGGAAGTCTTTCCAATACACATGTTTTTTCTATCATTGAATCATCCGTGACGGGTGAGCTATTAGTCACAACTTACAACGGGTTGAATATTCTAAAAGACGAGAAGAATGGTATTTTTGAAAATCTATTTGAATACCCACCATCCATGGATAAAAGGCAATGGGCTGTATTTGAAGATAGTAAACAAAACATTTGGACTGGCTCTTGGAGTGGGCTGAGCCAGCATAATTTACAAAACAAAACAGTCAAGTCTATTGATGTATTGAATGATACGACCAAGGTGATTGGTAGAGTCAATTGCATTTTTGAAGATACTAATGGGACATTATGGATTGGTTCTATGAATGGACTTCATCAGATGGTCAGTTCAAACCAATTTATTACCTATACCATTAAGGATGGTTTGCCCATAAATAACGTATATGACATAATTGAAGGTGATAAAGGAAAATTATGGCTGGGTACATCAAAGGGGTTGACTGTTTTCAATCCTAAGGATAAAACATTCAAAACTTACGATGAAAGTGATGGGTTGGGTTCTAAGGTGTTTCAGAGAAAGTCGTTTTTTAAAGATGAGAATGGTAAAATATATATTGGAGGAGCCGGCATTCGGTCTTTTTACCCAGATAGTATTATTAGCAACCCGCACCAACCTCCTGTATACATTACTGATCTTAAGGTGTTTAATCAATCCATAAATCCAAAGTTGAAAAATGGTGTTTTAAAAGATGTGATCTCAGA
>JAOPTS010000218.1:0-13653 GCA_051531955.1 Reichenbachiella sp. | reverse complement strand
TTCATTCTGCAAAGTCAGAAAATGCTGACCGTTTTGAAGGTGAAATGTCGTACCATATACTTGATGAAGCACCAGAAGAGAAGCAATGGCAAAAGCATTATAAAGAGAAGCATGATATTAAAAAGCCTGAATAAAAACTGATTTTATTTTCCTTACAACAATAAAATTAGTGAATTCTCTGTGGAAATTAAGTATTTATAATATATAACCGCCATTGTGATAATTGTTTATCCGTTGGTAAAACTGCTACATGGCAGTAGTGATAAAGGAAGAGTGTGCCGGATTTAGACGCCCTTTGGATAGAATATAAAGAGCAAGGAAAAAAGACAGCTAAAGATAAGCTACTTGCTGAATATACCTCTCTTGTGAAGTATACTGCTCAACGTATTGCCATAAATTTACCAAAATCTGTTGAGATTGGTGATCTATATGGATCTGGTATTGTTGGTCTTATTAAGGCCGTCGAATCCTTCGATCTCTCTCTCGGATTTAAATTTGAAACGTTTGCAACTCATAAAATACGGGGCGCAATACTTGATGAACTCAGAGCACTCGATTGGGTTCCTCGTTCTATCAGACAAAAATCAAAAAAACTTCAAAATGTTTACGCAAAATTAGAACATCGATTTGGTAGAATGCCATATGACGATGAAGTAGCCGAAGAACTTGGTGTTACCATGAATGAGTTCGAAGGCCTTTTGAGTGAAGTTGCACCTGCAACAATAATTTCATTAGAAGATACGTTACCCGATAGAGGAGGCGATTCAAAATCACTTTCTGTTATCGATACCATTGAAGATCCGGATGGACAAGATCCGTTGAAGCAATTAGGGTATCAAGAAGTTAAACGTATATTGAAAGATACCATTTCAACACTTCCCGAAAAAGAGAAACTCGTAGTGGCGTTGTATCATTATGAAGAACTGACCCTTAAAGAGATTGGTCAAGTTTTGGGAATTACTGAATCACGTGTTTCACAAATACATTCAAAAGCAATGATCAAATTGAGGGGCCGCTTAATTAGCAGGATTAATGCATGAGTACTCCACTCAACCCCATGCAAAATCAGGATAATACACATCGTTCTCAAATGTCTTCAGAACTTAAATCGCATGAAGCTGCTAAGGCTTTTGCAGATGATGAAGCTACTCGAAAAGCGCAACAAGAAGAAGAGGAACGTAAATTGCGTGAAACTCAGGAATTGGATGAGAAAGACGCGATGGATGCTAAAAATGAAGATGGAAAAAAGCATCACCTTTCTGATGAAGAGAAAGAGCGCCGAGATAAGAAAAAAGATAGCCGTTCTAAAAAAGCACGAAAGTTTATGGGCGGACAGTTTTTTGATGGGTTTGCATAATGGGTGATGAATTATCGCATCAGGAGCTGTTTGCAAAAGCAGAACATCTGAGAAAAGTAACAAACTCTATTCTCAACCTTCCCACATTACCAACAATAGCAGCGAAACTTATTGAAGTAGTTGATAATCCACGTACCTCAGCTAAAATGCTAGGGGAGTTAATTTCAGAAGATCAGGTTCTTACTGCTAAGCTACTCAAAATGTGTAACTCAGCATATTATGGTTTGTCTCATGAAGTGACTACCGTGAATATGGCAATTGTAATACTCGGATTTGAGTCGGTGAAAGAAGTGACACTCAGTGTATCAGTCCTCAATTATTTCAAAAGAGCTAAAGCACAAACGTCATTTGACCTCTCGAGTTTTTGGGAACACTCTGCCAGTGTTGGATTGGCATCTAAAATTATAGCACAGAGAATTTTCCCATCAGGAGCAAATGAAGCATTCCTTGGAGGCCTCCTCCATGATTTAGGTAAGGTGGTATTAGTACAATACATGCCTAAAGATTTTGATGCAATTTTAGATGAATCACAAGAGAAGGGCGCACTTCTATTTGATCAAGAACAAAAATATTTTGGGGTACATCACGGAGTAATTGGTTTCTGGTTAAGTAAAAAATGGAAACTTCCTGATGCAGTTTCTCAAATAATGCGCCATCACCATCATCCATGGTTGGCTCCTTTGCATAAAGAATTGGTTGCCGCGGTGTATCTTGCAAATATTTTATGCCAGCAATGTGAATTGGGGCATAGTGGAAATAGTAAGCCACCTGAAATTGGAGAACAGTTCTGGGAGTTTGCTCATGATATTAATTTAGGAATTGATGAGATTGATATTGAATCATTCAAAGAAGAGATTCTTGAAGAGATTGATCGGTCGTCATCCTTTATTGGGGAGTTAATAACGTAATGAGTGAATCGGAATATTCAGAAAGAAGACAGCGCTACTTCCGTAGACGTGACGATAAAGAACTCGGAAAACTTAAAGAAAATCTTGATGAGTATTTAAAAGTTCAGTACCTTTCGAAAAAAATTCATAGTACTCGGAATACAAAAGAAATTGTGTATGTGCTCAACGATGTTGCGGAGACCTTTCTTGATATTGTAACCGCTCGTGTGTATCTATTTGATGACACCAATAAATTGCAGATGATTTTTGAAAAAAATGATTCAAAAACGAATGATCAAGATGAATTAGATTACCTGTTAACAATCCTCGAAGATGGTGTTCAGTTTCCTCAAATTGTTCAGGAAGGAAGCGTTGTTTCATTAGTGGTGCCGCTTTTTGCCCATGATGAAAGTATCGGTGGGTACATGATCAAAGCTGAAGCTGACAGTGGTGACGAAGGGATAGAAAAGAACATCCTTGAACTACTGGATGTGTTGTGTGGCCATGCCTCTCTTGCGATATGGAGTCAAATTCAAAAAGAACGGTATGAAAAACGTATTCAGCACCAGTCAGGGCTCCTCAGAATAATAAACAGTTTATATGTAGAGTCAGATCCTGCTATTTTTACAAAAAAAATGTTGAATACATTGGTAAGAGAACTGCGACTCGATTTTGCGTATTTCAAAGACTTTGAAACAAAAGAAGATTGTATTGAAGTGTCGAAAAAGTTTGAGTTTGATGACCGAAAGTATCTCAGCGAATGTGAATTTTTGAAAAATATATTCGCAATACAATTTGCGACTCTCATACATAAGGGAGCTCCAGGGATTTATCAAGAGGAACTTGAAACATTAGGAGCGACTGTACTTCTCGGAGTTCCTGTGTCAATAGGGAGTACTCAGAAAGGGGTTATACTTCTTGGCTGTGATTCACAAGAACATCTGCTCGATAACGAAACTTCTGAACTACTTCAAGGGCTCGGAAGAACCCTCTGTAAATATTTGCTTTAGTAGAAATACATTCTATTTGGCAGGTTTTTTCTTCTCAATATAGTATGTATTGTTTTCTGTCCCTGCATCGACGCTCATTTTAGCACTCTTTTTAATTGTTTTTAGCATCGAGTAATATTGTTGTTGTTTTACAATTTTTGGGGCACGTTTGTACTCAGCTAAAAGTTCGGTAAATGCCTGCGCTTCCCCGGTTGCTCTATCAACTATTTCTGAAGCTTGTGCTTGTGCTTCATGAATTATTTTTTTGTTCTTACCACGAGACTTTGGTAATGTTGAGTTGTAATACCCTTCGGCGTTATTTACGATTCTCTGCTTTTTCTCTTTTGCATCAGACACTTCTTTAAATGCTTTAGACACATCTTTTGGAGGAGCTATGTCTTTTAGCTCAACAGACACTATATTAATGCCAGCTTTAATGTGATCGAGCTCTAGTTGGATGTGCTTTTTAAGGTTTGCTCTGAGGGTAGCCTTGCCACTAGTCATTATATCATCTACAGCCATTTTTCCGAGGTGGAGTGTCATTGCTGAGTGAGAAACATCTTTAAGAAGTGTTTTTACATCTTTAACACTGTAGTAATAGTGTTCAAGATTTTTAATGTTGAAATTAACCATTGCCTTTAATAGAAGGAGGTTTTCATCGCCGGTAAAACCTTCAAGGCTACTTCCACTGAGTTCAGCAATAGTTACTTTTTGAACCTTACTCACTTTAGCTCGTATAGAGCGTTCAATGGGGTACGGGAATTTAAAATGAATTCCTGGGTTGGTAACAGTAGTCTGTACTTTTCCGAGTCGTTCAATGAGAACATGCTCGCCAGATTCGGTAGAAAAAATACCCGTAGCTAAATACCCTATAGTCGCTATGAAAACAATGAGTACCGGTACCGTTGTTTTAGTCAGCTTCATTATTTACCACCGGAAAAGAGCGTTTTGAGAATAGGTGATTTTTCATCAAGGATGATCACACTGTTTTCATCAAAAATTGTTTTATAGGTTTCGAGTGATTTCATGAATGAATAAAAGTCAGGATTTTTAGGATACGTTTCACCATAAATTCTCATGGCTTCTGCCTCAGCATTACCGCGAAGTATAGATGATTCTTTTTGTGCTGATGCAATAATTTCACGAGATTCTTTGTCGGCTTTTGCCCTAATTCTTAAGGCGATTTCTTCACCTTCGGCCAAATATTTTTTAGCGATCCTGTCACGTTCAGCCCTCATGCGTTCATAGACTGCCGACTTGTTTTGTTGTGGGAGGCTGATTCTTTTGATAAAAACATTTTCAACGTGGATTCCATACTGTTTTGTTTCGTCTTTAAGCTCTTTGGTCAATGCGGTATTCATCGCATCAAGTTTCATTTTTTCTTTATCGACATTTACGAGATCTGAAAGCTCTGAGAGGCCTAACAGTTGACCAGAGTGTGAGTACATCATGTCAGTTAGTCGACGCTCTAACGCCTCTGGACTTTGCAGGGTTTTGAGGTATAAGAGGGGGTCAATGATTTTGTAGCAGATTGAACTCTCTTGTATGATGTTCTTTTTATCTTTGGTGAGGAACTCTGATGCGCGTGGTTGTAACATCATAAGTCGAGAGTCGATTCTGGTAACTGAGTGCAGTGGGTCTGGTAATTTGAAAAAGAGTCCGGGTTCCATGAGAAATCGAACGGGTTTTCCAAAATTCAATACAACACCGATTTCGCCTTGGTTAATTATAACGGTACAGAAATTGTATCCAAGGATTGCCAGTACAATAGTCATGAGGATTGCTTTATGTATAAATTTCATGGTGTGCCTTACCTTTTAGGATTCTCAAATGTGTATACTCTGCGTTTACTCTTACTCGGTACCACATGTATGGGCTTACCTTTAAGATTATTACGAACTGCATTCCAACGCATGCGTGTTTTATTAGTTGCTTTGCTTTTATTAAAAGCATTATTTCTTTTTAAAAAATATTCTGCATCGCCTTTAGCAATAATGACTTTTTCTAGAGCAAAGCCTTGGGCTTTAAGTTTTTCGGCTTCAGCTTTACCCCGTGCCCGTGGAATAGTGTTGTTTGCATAGGCGCTTGCGCGGTGAATAATTCGACTTTTCTTTTCACGAGCAGAAGCGACTCCACGATATTTAGGGATAACATCGACTGGTGGGTGCATCTCTTGCATATGCACTTTGTCTACGGTAACGCCAATAGGCAATTGAGATAAGTAATTGTTGATATCCGTTTTTATCTCTTCTTCTATAAAACCTCTTCCAATGGTGAGGATAGTATCGAGAGGATAGTGCCCGAGTGTCTCATGGACTCTGGACGTTAATAGGCTTCGGAGCATTTCATCAGGGTCTTTAACCGAAAGAGCATATTGGACAGTATCTGTTATGGTAAAATAAGCCACGACATTTGCATCAATGAGGTTTTCGTCACCAGTGAGTGTAACTGATTCATCAAAATTTTTTGAATAGGGGCTATTGGAATGTGAGTATTCCCATAAGTATGCTTCAGGTTCTTTTTTGTTCCAGTTCCAATCAGTTCTGAAGCCACTCTCAACTCGTTTTCCTGATTGTGTATTAATTACTTTACAGTCACCGAATGGAGGAGGAAGATGATAGTGAAAACCGGCAGTTGTTATGGCCGTTGCTTTCCCTAGGTTAAGAGTTATACCTGTTTCATTAGAAGATACAGTATAAAAACCAGTACCCAAATAAAGTAGTAATTCAAGAATTACTACTACTTGAACAACTTTCCATTTATGGATAAATAGGTACTCATCGAGATGGATGCCTTCGTGGAGGGATTTATGAATATCCTTTTGTAGGAGAATAAGTTTTTTATAAACATATGAGAGAGGCCAAATTTGACAAAATAAACCAATTATTATCTTATCGAGGAGCACCCATCGGATACTAGATACAAATGAACGTATAGACCTTTCAATGCCATGGTGGGCATGGTGTGTGTCGAAGGGGATAAACAATTTTGCACATTTAGATGTAAAGAGCGAAACTCGTTTGTAGGTACTTGAATATTTTTGAAAGTAACTAAAACCCTTCAATACAAGGTGAAAGCCAATTGCGAATATGATTAAACTAATGAGGATTGTCATAATCCAATCGAGATTAACGCCAAAATACCGGAGCACAATAGTAAAGAGCACACCAAGTGTTGTAAGGAAGTCAGAAAAACTATGGGCAGCCTCGGATTCAAAAGCTATTGAATTATTTTTCTCGCCAACTTTTCTTTTAAAACGCGAACTTAAAAATGTCATAATACACGCAACAGTTACACCAACTATTGCGACAACCGTTTTTTCTTGGGACATATCATTTGCAACAGGATTTAAAAAAGAGTCGATCCCGGCGAAAAAGAGGCGCCAACTACCGTAGAGAATAAAGGCAGCGATAAGTAATGAGACAATTCCCTCGGCATGTTTTGCAACACGGTTATCAAAATGCCGGTTTATGGTAATAGAAAAGAAAACACTCAGGCTCACTAAAAAATCACCAAGTGAGTGAAGGGCGTCTGCTAAAATTACTAAACTGCCAGTATATAAAAAGAGAAGGTATTCGAACGCGAGTTCGAAAATATCTATGGACATGACAATGAAGGATGATTTTACCAGGGTCTTATAACGTCCGACATCATTCTTCAAACTTTCTAGTTCTGCTTGAAGTTCTTCTTCATTGTGGGTGTTGGGTGCGTGCACTCAAGCTCCTTGCTACGGTTTTTTGGGGCCAATCAATTATACTATACTCACATAATTGTGGTTCTATTTTTTTATGGTTTCTCGATTGTATTTTTTCAATAATGCATTATTTTCTTTAACGATAAATTGCATTTGCTGTTCGGCGATAAGCAGATTGTTTTCTGCTTTTTTAAATGCAATGGTGTATTTTTTTAGGTCAGTTTCAAACTGTTCATGTTCTGCACGAATTTCAGCTTCCGTTGCTCCGTCATGGTTTGCCTCCATCTCTTCATGTTCATCGTGACGTTTCTTAAACTCGTCTATCAGGATTTGAGCTGTATGAATAGTTTTTTCTTGAATGGTCTCTTGTTCAGTATGATTTTTTTGAGTTCCCATTTCTTTTTCAGTGAGTTCAATGTTATCGAGTAACACATCTGATTCTTGATGTAGTTTAATGAGCGCCGCATGTTGTGTAAGGAGAACTTTTAACCGTATTTTTATCGCCTCAGATTTTTGTTGCAAAGTTTTTGTCTCTTTTTCGTATTCTGCATCGAGTTTTTCTCTAAGGTTTTGTTTTTCACTTTTGCATGATACGCAGCAAAGCATAACAATACATAATGCCCATAGTACCAATTGGCCTAAGATTTTCATAGTATTCCTTCAGGAGGTGCGCGGGGTGCTAGTGTGTCTCGCACTGATTAAACTATATCTAAATTATAGTAATAGGTGTTTAAAAATGATAAATTGAAATCGGGATGTTTGATTTTTACAAAGGTATAACGGTACTGGATTATGTAAGTATTAGGAAAAGTAAGGCATTGCCTGATAAATGAGATAGCATACAATGCTAATAGCTAAAACTCTCAGTATCAGGAGCACTGTGTTTATTTTTTTAAAGGATAGTTTCAAAAGGCGCTCCTATTGGGTGAGATTATATTCTAAGGGGATTTCAAGATCGAGTACATTGAGGGCAAGAGTTTGTGGTATTGGGTCAAAATTGTTGCATTTAACAAGTGTTTTAAGGGCTGCATCATTGAGTAATGGAAAGCTACTAGGGGATTTTATTGATGAGTGTGTTATCACCCCCTGTTTGTTAAGAGAAAAGGATATTACAACGGTACCTTGTTGCTTAAGGCGTTTCGCTGGGGCGGGGTAATACCTATTGAGATTAATTTTTCGTGCTATTTGTTGGATGTATGTTGATTGAATTGAATCCATATTCGTGTGACTTATTTGTGCGGATATATGTACTGAAGGAACAAGGTCTATTGGTGTGACGTTCGATGAAACTGTTTCTTTTGTAGGAGAGTCGTCACTACCGGTCTTCATTGAAGAAGAGTCCTTGGGGGGAGGAACAGTAAGTTTTTGGGTAATAGATTGGGGGTTTATTTTTGGTGGACGTGTTTGATTTGGTTTTTTTTGGACCTTTAGTTGACGCAGTTTGTTTGGTGTTGGTTTGACTGGTTTTTTTAATGGCTTGTTTTGCTCTGCCTCTGCCGAGACAGTGATAGTGCTAATAATGATTGGTGTATTAGAAGTGCGTTCCATTGTTATAAGTGAACCAACGTAAAAGAGGCCATAGAGCATCAAACAATGTATGATAATTGAGAGAGAAAAAGGGAGTATTGTGAACAGGAGCATCTTCATGGTTTAAAGATAGCTTTTTAGTGTTTTTGCTTCATAAGTATTAATAAAAAATAGAGATTAGAAGGAAATCCTATCTTTGATTGATAGGATGTGGTAAGGCCTATAATGTGAGAGTTAAGCCAAATTCTATACTGTGTGCGGTAGAGGGAGCGGTTTCTAAAATATAGCCAGCAGTTAATCCCATAGATTTATACCCTAGTGTTGTAAATAGAAGGGTGCTATTGACTGCCGCATCCTCTTTTGTAATAATAAGTTCATTTTCAATACCCGAAGTAATAGTGAATATTTTGGTGGAATAGAACTCTTTTTCTACAAGAAATGTGTTTACATACTCCCAGGTGTCGTTCTCATATGCGAAAGTTATCTCGTTTTCATCACTGACCGATGCAAAGGTTTCAAAGGTGATTGCTGCTATACCACCTCCAGATAGAGTTGATGTTATTCCTGAGTCATCGGTAATAATGAATCGTTGGAGGGCGGATAGTGAGAGGTGTTCTTGTACAGTGTAGCCAATGCTAAGATTGAGTTCATCGCTATTATTACTGTGTACAGAGCCAGTACCTGCAAATATGTTTTCAAACCCTATGGTTACGTCAGAAATTGATTTTTCAATAAGTATCGTATTTTCAAAAATTTGCTCTTCGGCTGTTACAGCGTAGTCTCTCAAAAGTTCGATTGATAGAGATAAATTATCATCACTCCACGCTGAAGAAATGGTGAAGATCAATAGTAAAAGTAAGAGTGTTATTTTGCTTGTTTGATACATTTTTTATCCTTCTTCTGTTTGATTTTAGTGGTTGAATATTCATTGAATGTGCTAATAAATTGCTGTATGTTGGCTGATCTAATTCGTGTCATAATATCCTCTATTATATTGAGTCTTCATCTCAATGACTGTTGAAAAATAAAGGCCTGAACAGACAGGCCTTATAGGGTGTGTTATACAAATAAATTTGAAATGTGATATCCTATAAAACCAGTAATCCAGGCAACTGCTGTGGTAAATAGGAACAGATACACTACATATTTAAATCCACCGGCCTCTTTCTTAAATACTGATACTGCTGCTAAGCAGGGGAGGTAGAGTAGACTGAAGAGCATAAATGCAACTGCTGAATTGAAGGGTACCTCTTTTTGAAGTACTGTTGGGAGAGATTGATTTTCTTGATCGACATCTTCACCAAGTGCATACAGAATTCCGAGTGTTGAGATGGCTACTTCTTTAGCAAGAAGGCCCATCTCAAGAGCAACTGTTTGTCTCCAGTCAAAGCCGAGTGGTACAAAAAACCAGTTTGTTGCTTTTCCAATAATTCCCAATGCACTGTGTTCGAGTTCAGCTTTTTGAAGTGCGAAAGTATTTTCGGAGATTAATTTATCTCGAGCATCTTCTATTTCTTTAGTTGCGCTTTCGATCTCTTTGTTGGCCATTTCTTGGTTAAAGGTTGAGTCGGTGGTTGCCTTTTGATTAATGAGATCAGAAGAGAGTATAACCTGGTGAGCATAGTCTTCAGTTATAGCAGATTCAACTTTTTTAGCCTCGATACCAAGTTCTAGGTTTTTAGGATAATTACTCGCAAACCAAATGATCATTGATGCAGCAAGAATATAGGTTCCTGCTTTCTTAAGGTATGAATATGATTTTGCAGATACCATATTCCACATAAGGCGGATAGATGGAGCTCTATATTTTGGCATCTCCATAACAAACGGTTCATCATTACCTTTGAAAACAGCAACTTTGAGAATTTTTGCGGATACAAGGCCAATTAAAATACCTAAAATATAGATAAGGAATAGTGCCAAGCCTGGAGCATCTGGGAAAAAGGCTCCACAGAAAACAACAAAAATTGGGAGTTTTGCGCCGCAGCTCATGAATCCTATAATAAACATGGTAATAATTCTGTCTTTCTCATTTTTTAAAATGCGTGCAGACATATATGCAGGTACAGAACAACCAAATCCAGCGACTAAGGGTATAAAGCTTTTCCCGTGGAGTCCAAATTTGTGGAAAATTCCATCAAGAAGAAATGCTACCCGCGACATATAGCCAGTATTCTCAAGAAGCGCGATGCCAATAAAGAGAATAATGATGTTAGGTAAAAACATTACCACAGCACCAACTCCTGCAATTATTCCATCAACAATAAGTGATCGGACGGCCTCATTGGAAATTACACCACCGATAGTCTCTCCAAACCAGCCGAAAAGTCCATCAATATAATCCATTGGAACGGCACCAATAGTAAAAGTAGCCTGAAAAAGTCCGTACATTAACCCAAGGAATATAAAGAGGCCAAACACTTTATGAATTAAAAGTGAATCAATTTTTTCAGTTAACGTTGTTCCTTTTTGATCTCCTACCTTAACGGTCTCTAACGCTGCGCCTTTTGCAAATGCGTGGCGTTCCTCATGAAATATTTCTAGCATGTCTTTGGTATTATGAAAATCATAAATCTGTTTTAATGATTTTTTTAGCACGTCAGATAATTCAATCCATATAGGGTTTTCGTGAATAACCTTATAAAATGCAGGGTCTTCTTGGAGGAGGAGCACAGCTGCACGTCGGTGTGAAACTTTTAATCCATCAGCGGGGAGTTGTGATTTTTTAGATTCTAAAAAAGATTGCACTGACTCTAATTGCTCTTCAATGGATTCGCTATATGTTACTTTAAGAGTATTATCGGTATGGGTATAAGTCGAGACAATTTGTTCTACAAGCGGTATAATTCCTTGTTTTGTTGCTGCAGAAACAGGTAAACAAGGAGTTCCCAAAATGCTACTGAGTTGTTTACTATCAATGGTGATTTTTTCTTTTTGCGCTTCATCACTCATGTTTAGAGCAATGACCATTTTAGCATCAAGCTCAAGAAGTTCGGTTGTGAGATAGAGATTACGTTCCAGATTTGTAGAGTCAAGAACATTGAGGATCATGTCATATTTGTCATTCAGGAGATAGCTTTTAGTTACGCGTTCCTCAAGCGTATAGTCATTTAGAGAGTATGTGCCGGGAAGGTCAGTAATAATAATTTCATACCCTTCATGTTCAAATGAGATCTCTTTTTTCTCTACGGTAACTCCAGCGAAGTTCCCCACTTTTAATTTTGAGCCACTGATAGAGTTGATTAATAGGGTCTTACCAACATTTGGCTGACCAACGAGGGCTATTTTTATCTGTTTCATTTGAGCTCCTGAACGGCAATTTGTTGCGCTTCTTCAGCACGCAAGTTCGTGAGAGATTTTTGTATCAATATTTGCATGTTTGCCCGGTTAAGGCTTATGTTTTTCATGGTGACCTCAGTGTCTGGTCTAATGCCAAAAGAGTATAGTCTATGTTTTAATTCGCCGTCGGCATGAACTCCTGTAATGGTAGCTTTTTGTCCTATTTCGAGTTCATTTAAATGCATAGGGTATACCTGTAGTTGAGATCTGGCTTGAAAGTAATTAAATTGAGACTTAATCTCAAGTTAAATACGCGATTTAATTTCGTTTTTAGAAAATTTAGTAGAAAATGTTGATTTAAGTCAATATTATAGGGGTATAGCAGGGGAAGGAGATTATTTTTTTTTCTTATACGAATATGAAAAATTATCGAATGGAGCCTGAAAAAACTTCTTCTGCAGGGCCAGTCATAATCACACTGTTACCTGGTTCATAGGATAATGTTAGGTCCCCACCAACCAAGTGAATTAATAGGTTGGAGTTGGTTTTGCCCGTGAGAATTCCTGCGACACAGACAGCAGATGCTCCTGTTCCACAAGCGAGTGTTTCACCACACCCACGCTCCCAAGTGCGCTGATACACCTCACTATGTGAGATGATCTCGACAAATTCAATATTAATGCGGTTTGGAAAGCAATCTGCAGTTTCGATTAATGGTCCGTATGTTTCGATAGGAAAGTTTTTAAGGTCCGAAACATAAATTACACAATGAGGGTTACCCATGCTTACACAAGTTGCTAGGAACTTTGTATCGCCAGCTATGATGGACGTATTGACCACGGTTTCTATGTCCCATGCTGTTGGAATGTCGAGACCTTTTAGAATAGGTGGACCCATATCAATTGTGATAAGGGATGCTTGGGATTCTTTTGTCTCAGTAATTGTTGCAGTTTTAAGGCCCGCCCCTGTCATGAGAGATAGTTCTTTATTGGTACAAATGCCGTAGTCATATATGTATTTAGCGACACAACGTAAGCCATTGCCACACATTTCAGAAACGGTTCCATCGCTATTATACATAACCATTTCAGCATCTGCGGACTGGTGAGGTTTAATTAAAATGAGTCCGTCTGAACCAATGCCGAAATTTCGATTGGAAACTTTTTTAGCAAACTCTGTAGGGTTTTCTACCTGTTCTTCAAAGCAGTTGATGTACACGTAGTCATTTCCACAGCCCTGCATTTTAGTAAAATTGATAGAAGCCATTGGTCGTCCTTTGATACGTGTTTTTGAAAGAGTATTTAATTGAGCAGTTATTCTTTGGTGGTTACCAAGCGGAAAGTGAGTTGTTTATTATTACCTGTTGTATATCTTCAATCGCTCTTTTTTGACCTTCGTCCACTTCGTCTTCTGTAGTTGCGTCGTATTCTCCCGTTCCTTCGAGGTTGATACCTTCATATAAAATCTCGTTATTAATAACGTCTTTGAAAAGGACATCAACAAGTATAATAACTTGGTATGATTGGATATCTGCTTCAGCAGAAAATCCGAGTGGTTTATTTGAGTACTCTTTGAGTGTTATATAGAATTCACTATGGGTAGAATTATTAATCTGTTTTACATCGCGAGCATGGGTACTAAACATGGTCTTAATATGGTCAGTTATGTCATCTCCCAGTACTGTTTGCATTGTGTTATTTTCAGCAGGATAGATAGTAATAGTTTTAATGTTCTTTGGAAGCGTTGAACTAGAGAATGAGTAACAACTACTGAGTAGTGTTACGCAAAAGAGTGCACCAACAAGTACTATGAATTTTGCCATAATTATGCCTCGATGAGTTGTGCCAAAAGTGCATCACTGTCGGAATAGAGTGTGTGCTGATTATTCCAAATGTTGGTAAATACTGTTGAGTATTTTTC
>JAOPTS010000217.1:0-7666 GCA_051531955.1 Reichenbachiella sp. | reverse complement strand
GAAGGAGACAAGAAGACGAAAACAACTAATTTATTAAGTCCACTACCCTTTCATTCAAGACTCAGTACGACTGCCTTGTCCTCCTGAGTGAGCGACGGAGGAGCTTCTATCGAAGGAGAGCAACTGAATATCGTGAATCAACCTCTCTGAAAAAGACGAAGAAAAAATAATTTACAATTCACGAATTATCAATTACCTTGACCTCATTTGAAACTCATTACATAGACACTTACCATGTATAACGTCAAGTTCAACAAAGCCGCCAAAGTTAGAGGCGAAGCACTCATGCTATTTCTCACAGCTCTTCCGACAGGAAAGTCCAGTCGGGCCAAAGTCCTAGAGAATCATGGAGTCGTACCACAGGTAGGGCAATGGCATGATATAGAAAACACGGTTAAGGCATATCATGAAATCAAAGAGAAAGTTGGAGAACAAACCCTGTTTATGTTGGGCAAAGGAGTTGCCACTTCCGTTCCATTTCAGCCTGGTACAGACCTCAAACATGCTTTGATTGGTATCAATTTTGGTTATCATATGAACCACAGCTTGAATGGCAAGGCGATGTTTGACCCAAAAACTAAAGTGCTACAGAATGGAATTGGCGCTTATCAATTTGTTTCCTTTGATGAAGTTGCCAAGAGAGCCATCATCAAGTGTACCAACCCTTACCCTAGCAAATTAGATGAGGGCGTATTGATGCAAGTGTTAAGGATGGTGAAACCTGAGGGGTCTATCAAACAACATGTAGAACTGGATAAAACCAAAGAGATGAGAGACAAGGGAGGTGCAAGTTGTACCTTCATTTTAACTTGGTAATCATACACAAAACATCTCTATCTTTCTTCAACACTTCATTCTCGACTCACTTGATTACGAAACTCAGAATGACAAGTATAGGTAGATGACTTCTGTATTACAGTTTTTCATATCACGTTCTTATATCATCAGCCTTTTCCTCCAGAGTAAGCGACGCAGGAGCTTGTATCGAAGGAATCAAGTATCACTACCCCCTCTCAATCACAATTTTATTCAACACAAAAACAGAATATTATTCTTATTTATATAAAAATTCAATATAATTACCCTGGAAAAAGACTTTTACAAGAACCAATACAATACATAATTTCGAATTAACCAGCACTAACAAATGAACAGCACTATCAATCATAACATTCCAGATGTATATCCTGCTCTAGAGGCCAAATGCAAGGAAATAGGTTTTACCATGCCTTCAGACATTTACATCGGCACTTTGCTAAAATCTCTGATGAGCTCGAAACCTAAAGGTAAATTTTTGGAACTAGGCACAGGAATAGGACTGTCTCTCGCTTGGATGATTGAAGGGTTGGATCAAAACAGTCAACTGATCAGCATTGACAATGACCCCAAATTGATTGATATCGCCCAGCAGTTTTTCGGTAAAGACAAGAGAGTAGATATCATCTGTCAAGATGGTGCAGAATGGATTATGAACAATCAGGAAGAGCGGTTTGATCTTATCTTTGCAGACGCTTGGCCTGGCAAATACAGCGAACTGGATGAAACACTTGCCCTACTAAAGCCAGGAGGTTTTTATGTCATCGACGACATGACGGTGCAACCCAATTGGCCCGACGGACATGAAGAAAAAGCAAAAAACCTAACCACTTATCTAGAGACCAGAAAATATTTGACTGTCACTAAGATGGACTGGTCAACAGGTGTGATGATTTGCACTAAAATAAATTAGTCCATCATTGCATTAACAATGGTTGGTTTGGAGTATTTCATTTAACTTTCTCATGCGTTCATCAAAACCGATTAGCCATGAAATATTCCCAGGCTTTAACATTTTGTCTACTATTATCCGTCAATGTTTTCAATTCTGGTTGTGAAGCCAACCGTCAAGAAAAAACGAATAGATCAACTGAAGCTTATCTCAAAATAGGCCAAAGTCATGTAGCAGATGCGCAAGCCTTGCTAGGCTCGAACCTGACTAAAGCCATGCACACCAGCGGACCTTTGGGAGCGTTAGGGTTTTGTAATGCCAGTGCAATAAAATTGACAGATAGCGCAGCAAGCACTTTAGATATCCAAATCAAAAGAGTCTCTGACAAAAACCGGAACCCTGACAATGCAGCAAACCAAGAGGAGCTTAACTATATCCTCAATGCCAAAGCAAATCTTGCGAACGGGAAGCAGGTGCTACCACAATTAGTTGAGTCAAAAGATCAGATAACAGGCTACTACCCTATCATGACAAATCAACTTTGTCTCCAATGTCATGGCACAGAAAAAACCATGGATGGGGGCACTATTGCTATGGTCAATAAATTTTACCCCGAAGACAAAGCGGTAGGGTACAACATCAATGAGCTAAGAGGCATCTGGGTGGTAGACATGAAAAAACAATAGGGCTAATAATGACGTTACTCTGAATATAATAACCGACTTGGCAAACGAAACCGGACGAACTAAGTGCTTAATAAACTTTACTATACACCTTAAAGCCGGAGAAAATCTAGCATTTCCTAAATTGAATTCGACAATAGACGTAATAATATCAACTAACAAGAAGGAAGGGCAACAACTGAGTTGAACAGGGTAAGAGAATTATTCAACATCAGTTGATCAAAATTAAAAACAACTATGAAAAAACATATAACCTACTTACTTTTCTCCTTCCTGCTACTCTATTCATGTGACAGTAAAAATTCTACTGTAGAGCCAAATAACTGTACGGTTACAAAATTGGATCCACTTATCTTGTATAATGATTTGATTTTGGATATCCCTGAAGCTGTAATCACGGCATTGGTAGAGCAGCCTGATGAACTAGGTGCCTTGGGTAGAAACAAGAGCGGGTATTTTCATGTTCGCTTTCAATTAGAAATGCTTAGCCTGAGTGATTACACTATTAAATTTCAAAACTTAGAAGGCTTATCTGCATATTTAAATAATCTCAAATATTCCTTCTCTTATCAAAATAATGAAGGAGACTTTCAATTTATTCCGACTGACGAATTAGTTAACTCAGCTGATTATGAAGGCCCATCAGAGGCAGAGTTAGCAAGTGGCACGGCCTTTTTCGCATATAGTTTAGGACTAAGCCTTCATAGCCTTAGCCAGTCAGACTGGTACAACAACACCTCCTCCTTAAGCGATATACGAGAAAATATTCAAGCATTAAACCCAAATATCGAGAGGATGTTGACCTACCTAAAAAATAGTGAAGACTTACTGAATACGGTTGACGCCACGGCCCCCAACAGATTACTTTTCAATGCCATTGCCTTTTATAGTTTGGGCATCTATTTGGATGATCAGGAAGCAAAAAATATTGGAATAGAATTTGCCAATTCCGCTTTATCACAAATAGATCAGACAGAAGGATATTTTATTGAAGGTGGTGGGTGGGACTCAAGCTATAATGGAGTTGCGATCAAATTAGGGTTTGAGCTTTTCACTTTGATTGGGGTTGATGCTGATCAAGCAACAAAAGACGAATTGCAACAAGCCTTGAGTTGTGCAACCCACTGGCAAAAATCTAGAGTTATTTCCACAGGTGAAATTTCAACGGAAGGTAACACCCGGGTATATCCAGGAGGAGAAAACTTCCTTGGAAAGGAAAAAGAGGTGGATGTAAAAAAGACCATTCAGGCATTCTTTTATATGAGTAGCTTGTCAGCAGAAAATGAATACGAGGCATTAGCGCAACAAGTAATCGAATTTTATAATTAGCAGATCTGTAACCCAGGCAATCACTGAACCGTTATCCAAATTCAACCTTTAACTTAAATCCAAAATGGGCAAACAATTCGAAACCATCACGCCAAAACAAAAGGAATTCATCTCCAACCAAAAAATCTTTTTCGTAGGAACAGCTGCGGCTGATGGCCGGGTCAATGTCTCTCCCAAAGGCATGGATACATTCAGAGTGATAGACGACAACAAGATCGTTTGGCTCAACTTGACTGGCAGTGGCAATGAGACCGCAGCGCATCTCTTGAAAAAGGACAGAATGACGATCATGTTTTGTGCATTCGAGGGGAAGCCATTGATTTTGAGGCTATATGGCAATGCCAACATCTACCACGAACGAGACACGCAATTTGGCCAATACATTGACCTATTCCCCCAGATAGCTGGCACCCGCCAAATTATAGAGATGAAGGTAGACCTCACACAAGACTCATGTGGCATGTCGGTTCCATTCATGGACTTCAGCGAGGAAAGAACAGAACTCAAATCCTGGGCGGAGAAACAAGGGAAAGAAAAAATGGAAGAGTATTGGAAGAATAAAAACACCAAGAGTATCGACCAATTCGAGACCAATATCCTGAACGAAAACTAAGCCTCTCAGCTACGATCAGGCGATATACTTCCATCAAAACAGGTGGGCAATTAAGCCCATTTAGCTTGGTTTTTCATATTGATGAACCTTGTATCTTTACGATCAAGCTAAAACCAATAAGATGAAAAATCAACCAACGAAAAACCTAACAGTTCAATTACTGTCAGCATGCTTTTTATCCAGTCTGATATTTTTAATTTCCTGTGATCAAGATAATTCTTCAGTAACTCCAACAATTCCAGAAATTGAAGTACCCGAAATACAAACCATAGACTTGGATTGTGAAGCATGTAAATATGTCATTGAATTAACCGATGGCGAATTTGATGGCAGTGCTCACACAGATGTCGGATTAGGAGATACCGTTGGTATCAGAGGAGGGAATAGGCAGGGGCTGCACATTGTTAACGTCAACGTTGATCTTGTAGCAAGTAGAGAGCAGAAAGAAAATACGGTGTTTATCAATTGCAGTGGAAAAGTTATCATAGTACCTGTTAATCCTAATTTTGGCGGATTACATATCGAAAAGTCAAAATACTTTACCATTTCTGGCGCTGGAATCACAGAAAAAGAAGATGGACAGGACAAAGTCTATGGAATGAAAATAGAAGGCTATCAAGCCCTCGAAATAGCCTACCTCTCTACCAACTTTGAAGTCTTGGGTATTCACATCCCTAGTGCGGGCTATGCAGGCATAGTCGCACGATCGGATGCCACTTGCGATGGATTAGTTAATAAAGATACACACACGCAGTACAATACAATCTTGCACGACAACCTTGTAGAAAACACAGGAGGTGAAGGATTTTATGTAGGTGGTTCTCATTGGGCAAATGGACAAGAATATCAACCAGGTTGTGTGGGCACTCTTTTGTTCGAACCAGAATTAAAAGGGGTGAGGGTCTATAACAATATTGTCAAAACAACTGGCAGAGATGGTATTCAGGTAGGTAGTGCCGTGGAAGATTCCGAAATATTCAACAATTACATTGAAAACTATTCTCATAAGAAAGAAGATGGTCATATGTCTGGTATTCAAATAAACCCCGGAACTACAGGCAAACTTTACAACAATATTATTTTGAACGGAGAAGGATTTGGAATATTTATGGGTGGTCGAGGCGACAATTTCATTTACAATAATATTATTGTGGCTCCAACATATGACGGCATCATTACCCAGGACAACAAATCTAATGGAGACTTTTACTTTATCAACAATACCATTGTTAGCCCATCCAATAAAGGATTGACTAATTACTCAACCAACACCTCCTACTTTTACAACAATATCATAGCGGCTCCAGACGACAAGTATTTTGAGGGAAAAGAATTGATCCAGGAAGGTAATCTGCTAGTAACATCCGTAGAAGAGGTTTTATTCAACCATGATTATAGTTTGAAAGAAGGCTCTCCTGCTATTGATGGCGGTAAAAATGTCAAGGAATTTAATATTGTAACTGATATTGCAGGGAACGAAAGACCACAAGGTGATGCTTATGATATTGGAGCTTTTGAATCTTCTAAGTAGAATAATTTAATCTGTACTAACTTGCAACTTATAACATCCACTTTCGAGAACAACACCTTGAAGGAAAACTAAGTCTATGAGCTACTACCATACTAAAGAATCTGTCCAAGAATACATACAGCTGGCCAAAAATATCAGCGGGGACAAACTCATAGAACAATATCTTCCCCACCTAACTCCTGAGTCTAGACTACTAGAAATTGGGTCCGGGCCTGGTACTGACTGGAGCATTCTCAAAAAAGCACATAAAACAATTGGCTCTGATTATTCTCTAGAATTTATCAATCATCTTAATATCAATTACCCCAATGGTACATTTATAGAACTAGATGCGATCACGCTAGATACCAGTTTATCATTCGGTGGGATATATGCCAACAAGGTCATGCACCACCTCAAAGATGACCAACTCAATAAATCCATCAAAAGGCATTATGAAATCCTAAACAAAAAGGGGGTCATTTGCCATTCTTTTTGGAAAGGTGAAGGGTCAGAGATGTTTAAGGGGATGTTTGTCAACTATCACAATGAGTCCAGTCTTAGAAAATCTTATGAGAAGTATTTCGAAATTCTAGTGTTAGAAGAGTACAAAGAAATCGAAGAAAACGATTCTATTTTACTAATAGCCCGAAAGAAATAAAACCGACATTTTACAAATAATAGTTTTCTAGTAGCCTGACATAGGCATTGGAATACACTTGTCCCTCTCGGACATTCAACTCATCAGGCTCCAACTCGACCTCCGTTTTGGTTACTTGTAGCACTACCCTAAAGACTGGCTTGTGTGATTGATTGCGTATAACCAAGCACTCTTGTACAAATAATTCTTGTGCACGAGCGATAGCAGAAAATTCATCGGCCTCAGCCTTTGGGTACAGAACATAAGCACGGCCCTCGTCACTGAGTTGTTGGTGAATACATTTTGCGAAATCCGTTTTATTGAAATCACCAGTATCATGCATGGCTTTAGCCTTAGCAGATTCAGTAGACTTTAGACCATTGGTGTAAAACGGAGGGTTGGAGATGATCAAATCAAACTGCTGACCTGACTCTGCTGCAAATTGAAAGGCGTCCTGGTTTATTAATTCTAACCGGTCTTTCCAGGGACTGTCATCGAAATTCTCTTGGGCTTGACCTGCTGCTTCAGCATCGATCTCAACAGATACAATAGGAAGCTCACTTCGCTGTGCCAACATCAGAGATAAAAGCCCTGTCCCTCCACCGATATCCAAGATAGATTGGGCATTGCCTATAGGCACCCATGCACCTAAGATACAAGCCTCGGTGCTCACCTTCATCGCACATTGCCCTTGCTCTACTCGGAATTGCTTGAATTGAAAATAACTATTCCCCATCTGATTTGAAACCCCTGCGTTTTAACGTACATTAATCATTAATTCCACCCTCAAATTCTACATCAGCAGGAAGGTTACTGGACAAGGCCGCTTCTACTGCAAGTTCATCACATCGTTCATTTTCTGGAACCCCTGCATGGCCTTTCACCCACTTGAATTTCACTTTGTTCCGTTTATAAACAGGGATGAATCGCTCCCAAAGATCTCGGTTTTTCTTGTTCTTATAATTCTTTTTGACCCAACCCCATAGCCATCCTTTCTCCACCGAGTCCACTACATATTTGGAATCAGAATAAACAAGCACCTCAGCATCGAGAACTTTCAACGCTTCCAGTCCAGAGATTACAGCCAAGAGTTCCATCCTATTGTTGGTGGTCTTCCTAAACCCCCCAGACAATTCCTTCCTATGACCTTGGGCAAGTAGTACAGTTCCAAATCCTCCTGGAC
>JAOPTS010000216.1:0-10113 GCA_051531955.1 Reichenbachiella sp. | reverse complement strand
CTACCTACGAAACCAAGGGAGTGTACAACGTGATTTCTAATAAGTTCGAAGCGATCTCAGACAACAGTACACAATGGAAATCTGAAAACGAATTTCAGTTTTCAGGGTTTATGAGAATTATGAGTCTGTTTATGAAAAGTGCCTTTCCCAGAGAAACAATGAAGTTCATGAAACAGTTTAAAGCATTTGCTGAATCCTACGAGGAGTAACTAGATCGTACAGTACTTCTTTTGAACCATGTATCACCTTCGTGATTTAAGAGCTCATTTATCCTTTTTCTCGCCGTTTAACTGTTGGTCATTTTTGACAATGAATACAACGACAAGCCAAAACCTCTAGAACGGGTATGAACTAAGGCACCTGTTTCAAAGCAGAAAAATCAACCCTAGCAGCGAATCGCCATGAAATATCAGACCATGTCATCTTCTTTTTTAAATCCCTCATAATTTATTAGGACTTCTGGATGTGTGAAAGACTCTTGATATTATCGCCTTATCAATAGTTGTATGGTAAATGATTTTATAGCTCCAAACAACTATGAATCTGTATTCTAAATCCTTATGTTCCAAGAGAGGTTCAATTGTCCCCATTTTTGGACTTGTAGACAACAAGTCTGTTGTGGAAAGCACTTTGCTCAGGACGGTCTCAGCATATGAACTGCCTTGTTCTTGTTTGATGTAATTAATGGCTCTCTCAAGTTGACCATAAGCCTTCTTCGTCCATATTACTTCAACCATGCACGGGAACTATGCTCTACCTCTGATTGGGATAGTATTTCACCAGACTTTTCCTGCTTTTCAGATTCTTCAATATCCGACAGCATTGACAGATGTTCATAAACGTCTTCAAGAGTTGACTCAGGAGTGAGCCTATCCGCGATGTTTAACAAATGTTCTTTTAATGCTATTTTCATCATGCTAAGATAACGAATCTAACTTATTGATTAATATGAGTTTTATAAGAAGTCTACACGGTAGAAGATAACGCAACTGTATCAAGTGTCCGTTTGTTGAAGATAAAGTTTCAGATTCTAAATAGCCAAATCGCTGATTTGTTCCGCAGACGTGCAGTCTATCCCTTTTTGATTCCATAGCACATTGTCCTTGATAGTCATATGATTCTCAATTCAAGATGTCAACTTTGTTGTTCAAAAATAATATTTCTTTCCTCAGCCTTCTTATACATGTTCATAGGATAAAGCTCTCTTTTTATATTCGAACGATAGTGTTTATTATTTGGGTTTAGAATACTTTCAACTTGGTACTCAATCATTTTTTCAAAAGGAATAAGAAAACCCTTCGTCTCGCATTGCTCTACGCCACCTTCCTTAAGTAAATTTAAAACAGTATAGACCGACTCAATAGTACTAAGGCAAAGAGATTCTGGTTGCTGCTTTATGATAAACTTTGATTTGATTGTATTATCAAAACTCACTCTTGCAAGCTCCTGCAAGTTTTTACTCAGTTTAAGCATTTTACGGACGCCGGGCCATGTGCCATCGAGAATGAAAATGTGTGGGTTATTACCCATAAATGGGATTATCTCTGCCCTCTTCCTTGTCGATAAGTTAAAATTCTCCCTCCCCGGATAAAGTAAAAAAGAAGTGCTGTTTTCTTTAGTCAGTATTTCATTGACACGTCTATTATTGGTAAAATCGACACCAACTATAATTTCTGCATTTTCAAGTTGAAGCTTAGTCATATGTCCCGTTCCGTTTTTTTCTCTTTTGTATTCCTTGGGATGCATCAGAATAATAAACCGAGTCTTAGTATGGATAGGATTAATGTGTTTACAACTACATGAGCTTGCAGGCCTCATGCAATTGTAACATTTGATTCTTGGATCTTTTATGTCTACTCGCACAGTTATAAATATTTTTTGTATACAGTCCCTCCTTTTACTGTATCTCGCAATTTAGTAATGGTGCAGATAGTTTTTTAATGAATGTTCATGAAATTTGCTAGTGTGAATTCATAACCAACAAGATATGATTCAGCTCCTACTTTTTATTTTCCATGAACTTAATCGCAGATTTACCGGTGATTAACTAAGCTCAAATATCCTCTAGCAGTCCTCATCACGATTTGATGTATGATATTGTGCTCTTTTTTTCCTTCAATATGCCTTTCGAAACATGTCTAAGAGCAGGAATTTATTTTGGTTTATTAAAAATATTACCTACCATTGTACTGTACCACTTAAGTCACACAGTAAAACAATAGAAATGATAGCCATAAAAAACCTAAGTTTTGGTTACAAGAACAAGAAACTGTTATTTGACCAAATAAACTTAAACATCAAATCAGGAAGCATTTCCGGCCTACTCGGGAAAAATGGTGCAGGAAAAACCACACTACTCAAAATGATATCAGGTCTACTGAAACCGAATGATGGAGAAATCACTGTTAGTAAATTCATGCCGCGTGAAAGAGATACCCATTTTCTATCCGATCTCTTTTTTGTAGCAGAGGAATTTTCACTTCCGTCAATATCGATCAGCAATCATATCAAGGCGAATAGTCCATTCTACTCCAGGTTTGACTTTGATCTTATGGATAAGCTGTTGGTTGAGTTTGAACTACCAGCCAAGAGCAGAATCGACAAAATGTCTTATGGACAAAAGAAGAAATACCTCATCTCTTTCGCACTAGCCACTAAATGCCGATTACTAATACTTGATGAGCCAACCAACGGCCTTGATATATCGTCAAAAAGCACATTCCGAAAAGTACTAGCAAGTTCCTTAGATGAGGATCAGTTGGTGTTAATTTCAACGCATCAAGTCAAGGATGTTGAAAATCTAATTGACAGCATAATAATGGTAGGTGACGGAAAAATAATTCTGCAAAAGGACATGTTAGACATCTCTTCGCAACTTCATTTTGGACAATCTGTAAAACTGGATGATGATATCATATACAGTGAAGCTAGTCCTAATGGCTATCAGACCATTAAATCTCAAGTCAATGGAAACTCTACTGTAAACCTAGAATTATTGTTCAACGCCTTAACGAATGGCACTAAACTTTTTGAAAATGAATAATACATTTAGTATATCTCGATTTGGCTTATTGACCAAAAAACACTTGATTGAAGACCACAAATTGTATCTGATACCTCTCGCTGCATTCATGGGAGGCTTGTTTATTCTATTTTTTTCCATTCATGTATTCAATGGTCGATTAGTATATAGCGATGAATTAAAAGAAAAATTATATCAGATTACCTTCATAGCTGGGGGCATCTTATTCGTAGGGGCATCATATCCCTCTTTTCGATCCAAGGAAAGTACTATGTCCCATTTGTTGGTTCCATCAACCCGCTTAGAAATCTTCGTTTTCGAATATGTGAGTCGTGTACTGCTATTCTATGCACTGGCGCCAATCGTATATTGGTTGATGGCCAATCTGGAATTAGCTTTTGCCAGTACGCTATTTCAAAAATTAGATTTTTCCTATCAGCCAATTCGCTTTTTATGGCGCTCTTTTTATGGCGATATGCCTATTCATGGATATCTACCAGCCACACTATTTGTTTTGATATTTTTCAACATGGCATTTGTGGGAGCAACTCAATATATGAAACAACCCTTGGTCAAAATATTTTTTAGCGTTGCCCTCATATGGCTATTTTATATTGCGTTTATCATTTGTTCAATTTATCTATTTGGAACAAAAGCATACCTTCCTTTTAGTGACTTTGAACTGACCTTAATACCTACTCACGAACGTGCTTTGGGACCCTTCCTTACTAAATTTTTCATCGTTGTAAACCTGGTTCTGATATCCATCAGTTATTTGAAGCTTAAAGAAAAGGAGGTATAATATGAATTTTATCAACGATAAATCAATATTTCTACAAATCGCTGACAATATCAGTGAGAAGGTAGTGAGCGGTATTTACAAATCGGGAGAGAAAATACCTTCAGTGAGAGAATTGGCAGCAGATATGGGGGTCAATCCAACTACTATCATGAGAGCATTTAACGAGCTTCAACATATGGAAATCATAGAAAACAAAAGAGGGATAGGTTATTACGTGAAAAAAGATGCCGTTTCCATAATTCAGAAACATAAAAAAAATGAATTCTTTGAAGCTGTACTTCCTGAATTTTTGCGACAGGCCAGGATGGCGGGTGTCTCGCAAGATGAACTAAAAAAACAAATCAACTTTTAAACAGCACAAGACATGAAAACGAGCAATAAATTACTAGTAGGTTTGATCGCGTTTATCTGCCTCTACACTGTAGCGGCATTGGCAGAAATCAGAATTATGGGATGGCCAAAAGGAGAGGTAACCAGAGTAGATCATACGACCAATCTATCTGACTTTAGCTATGTGAAAATAAACAATGTGAGCACACATGGTTTTGAAAGACCAAATCAAGTGATAATCAAAATGATGGGACAGCCCTGCATCAAAGTACAGACATTTGATGGAGATGAAATTCCAGAATTGAAGTACCATATCGCAGCAGATACACTGGTCATTGACCAATTTCAAAATGTAGGCCGGTCAAAACTGGAAATCAATGTAAATAGACAATCTCTGAAAGGAATTATGGCTACAAACTCTGATATAGGTCTTAGGGGTCAGATTGATAGTTTAGCGCTTACGTTAAATAATAGATCACAGCTAGACTGGCGTTCATGGGAAAAAACATTAAATATCAAACACCTTCAAGTATTCTCAAACAATTCTTTTTTACAGACTTATAATGTTGACATAGAAAATCTCCAGGTTGATAATACAAAAAGTTCTTTTGTGATCAGGGGGAATACTCAAAATCTCAGAGGCTCAATAATTGATTCTCGTTTATACTTGAAACAAGTTGTGAATATGAGTGTCACTAAAGACTCCCTTAGCGAAATTGACCGTAACCATAAGTATTGATTGAAACACCCCCGATCGGGCGTGTTAGCAGCGCGTCCGTCCATTTCACCTTCCAATACTTATCCTTATTTCATGTCAGAAAAGTATAAGTTTCAAGACCCATCTGGGCTTTATTTTGTTACGAGTACGGTTATTCACTGGATAGATTTGTTTACAAGAAAGGAGTTCAAACATATAATTATTGATTCATTAAACCCGAATTATGCAATAGAATTCGTGATGAGGGTTTAAAGTGCAATAAATCAGGAAGTTTGGCTTTGCAAGCATAGCACCGCTATGGTTAAAAAGACAAACGAAGCGAAGCGGCTGATTTGCAGCAGTTTAAACGCGCAATAGATTCTCTATTGCATATTTCGGGTTAAAACACTACCAAAAGGAAAAGGGGCTGACAACTTATGCTTGATGCTTTCGCATCTTTCAGCCTTTGTTGGTCTTGTGACCAACAAAGGCTGAATTTAGTGTTTTATTATGAATCCTATATCTTCACTATCATATGGAAATGGGTAAAATATACTTCTACACAGCAACTATTAATGACTGGAAATATGTTCTTCTTGAAAACGATAGAAAACAAATTATTCTAAATTCGCTCCAATGGCTTGTTGAGCAACAGGTGGTTAAAGTTTATGCTTTTGTGATTATGCCTAATCATGTTCATTTCATCTGGAAACCAATTCCTAATGAGAAAGCAAAAAACATTCAATTGAGTTTTATGAAGTTCACTGCGCAGCAGATATTGTTTCAAATGTAGGATACTAATAGTTCATTGAAACATGGATTGTTGGTAGGTAAAAGGGATAGGCAATATCAGGTTTGGCAAAGAAATCCCCTAGCGGTTGAATTGTATGCTAGGCATGTAGTGGAACAAAAGCTAGACTACATACATCACAACCCTCTCCAAGGCAAATGGATGTTGGCGAGTAGTCCTTTGGAGTATGAATATAGTGCTGTGCTTTTTTATGAAAATGAAGATTCGAAGTATTCCTTTTTGACGCATTACATGGAGGATATATAGTTCGAACTTTGGCTTTTTGTTGGTCACAAGACCAACAATGGCGGGAACTGGATTACATGCACAAATCCTATCATAGCTGAGATAGTAGATCAATCAGCGCATTATTGGTCTAGCTCATCATGGGATGATGATGGGAAGAAGGGGTTATTAACTGTTGAAATGATTGAATAGAGAACGCGTTGCACGCGCTCCATCGAAGAGCTTTCAACTACAACTGAATCACCATGATCTGATCACAGCATGTTAGGATCTTTTATTCTTCAAGTTTAATTAGCCCTTGTTTCGCTAATATTTTAAAATACTCTTCTTTTGACAAAGGGCAATTAGCCAAATCCATCAACTCCTTCTTATTCAGTTTGCATTGAACGGACATCTGTTTTATTAAAAAATTACCCAAATCTTTCTTGCTTCCATGACTTACTTTAGTGTGCAAAATTAGTTTGCCCTCATGGTGTAATTCAAGGTATTTATGATCAATACTATGATTAACTGAATCTATGAACCCTTTCTTTTTTAAGTTCTTGTACGTCTTTTTTGAGTCAATTACTGCCATGAATTATTCTTCTACTTCCTTAACCATGTAATTTAGAATGCTTTTTATCTGTAGAATCCTTCCTGAGAGCTTCGATTCGTCTAATTCATTATACCTTTTATAAATAAAGTTAAATTCTTCAGCAAAATTTTCTTCTGCATCGTCTTCTGATTCACCTGTTCCAACAATATCTAATAATTCGGATTGTATGAGGTAATAATCATCTTCCTTTTCAAGAGAACATCTTAAAGGAAAATTTAAAATGTATGAAGTTTCGTTATGGATTATAATATCTGGAGAATATGAAAGAGTGGTATTGGATTTTGTATATAGTTCTTCAATCTTCTTTTTAGTTTTCTTACCTGATGTGGTCAATCTAATTTTTCCCACAGCAAAATTTTCCTCTTTAGTTTCTACTAACTCTGTGATTTCAGTTAGGAGGCTATTTTTAGTTTCAGATTTGAACTTTTTTAGTTTGTAAACCTCGGATAATTCTTCTTTGTCGTTTACGTCAACAAAAGAAACAGGAGCTGAACCAAAACTATTTATGAAGCCATACATGCTATTGACCATGTTATTTCGTCTATTGGAGTCAGGGTAGATGTTTTTCAGTTCTCCATAACTACCTTCGTTAGCGATCCCAATTAATTTCTCAAATTTATCGTTTACAGATTTTCTTTGTAATCCAACATCGTTCACAGTTGGATTTACTCGTTGGGTAAATGAAAACTGTGGCACAGCACTTCCGCTGCGAAAACCAGAAAGTTCAACTTTGAAATTATTAAGATCAATTGTTTCAGAATCATGAATGTCATTTTTAGCGATATTCAGAATTAGCTCCTGAAGTTTTTGAGATATTTTGACGAGGGTATCAATAGGAATTGTGTTGAACTTTCCGAGTTCACCAGCTATCCTAATATTTACACCTTTGTTTAAGTCAATCTTCATGATGAGACAAATATACTATTGCAAGTGTTTTTTGTTTAGTAATTCTAATAATTCTCAATTGATCCTAACGCCAAGATATGGGGTCGTGGCGCTTTATCTCTTGTTTGTTTCGGGTACTAATATAGCCTAATCTGTGATTCGACTCATACATTTTTAATTTCTCATGAGGCGTAACGCAGAATCGGCGGGGCTTGTAAAAACTGCCGCACTCTCCATTTCCGCTAAACCGCCATGCGTCTCATATCAAATGTTGGCAGTAGTTCTTTACATCGGTAGTTTTATCTCATAGATTTTTGGCCACAACTTACCTGTAATGAAAAAACTTTTACGATCTGGGCTATAAGCAATTCCGTTCATTTCCATTGAAGCCTGAAATGAATCTTTCGCGTTGGCTGCATAAGGAGTTAAGTCTATTCTACCTACTACTTTACCTTCTGCCGCATCTATTTTAACAATTTCATTTGTCATCCACACATTTGCATAAATGTAACCTTTAACATATTCCAATTCGTTTAAATCCTCTATTGCGTATTGGTTTTCAGTTACTGAAAGCTTCTTAGTGACACTTAAAGTGATTGGATCTAGGAAAGTTAATAGATCTGTTCCGTCACTCATGATGAGGGAATTCCCATCTGTTGTTAACCCCCAACCTTCTTTACTTGGAATTGAGAATTCTTGAATTTTATTAAAGGTAATTGCGTCAAAAACAAAACCAATCCTTGACTTATAGGTAAGCTGAAAAACTCTTCCGTTTAAAAATACAATCCCTTCTCCAAAATATTTCTCTCTATCTAATTCTACCTTAACATCAATGTTACCAGTTGCTAAATCAACTTCACCAATAAGTGATCGTGTTTGTGGTAAATTGGTAGCACCCGTACTTTCATATAGTTTGCTCTTATGAAAAAGTAAACCTTCTGTAAAGGCATTTGTGTCATGAGGATATTCATCAACAAATGAAATGGATATATATGGTGTGGTTGAATTATATCTGTCCTCAGAGGGCTTTTGTTTATGACACCCTAATAATATTAAAGGAAGAAAAATTACTTGGAGTAGTCTTTTCATGGATTATAAATGAGCTTATTAATAAGGCAATTTTATTACTGCCAACATATGTATATGTTCCACTTAGCCGTTTCATTAAGAGGTTAAATGCATTTAAATACTGTGTGCAACAAAGCAGCAAACTAAGCTCAATAAAGTGGAATGCAAAGGGCAGACTATCAATCTACCTATAAATGGGGATAAGAAAATGGGGTCTGTTCAACAAACTGTGTCATTAGATTTTTTTCTTTTCAAATCCCCTTCAAGAATTATAGGGGATTTTGAAAGAGAAAAATCATACCTCTAATCTATCTTCATAGAGGATAGCCAATTGTGTGTAGGCACATTTCCAGTTGGCTATAGGTGCACTCCATTTTTCGGTCACCCTTTTGGTTACCAAATATAGTAGTTTTAATAATGCTGCGTCATTGGGAAAGACTCGTTTACTTCCACTAGCGCGCTTTTGCAAAGCGTGCTACATCTATTCAAGCATTTGCAATGCGAATAATCCAGGCAATCCACAATAATTACTTGCACTGCTATAAATATAGTGCTCGGGTTCATAAACAAGTCCTTCCTTTACAGGATTATTGTGGATATAAGCTAGACGTTCAGTGATCATTTTATTACTTGACAAGTGTATGGGGTGAAACCCATCTTGCCAAACTTTATAATTCACGCCTTTTTGTACTCGCTTAGCTGCATATTCAAACTTGTTCAATAGCCATACGCTGCGACTTTCATTTATTCTGTCGATTTCTAAAATAAGATTTTTACTTGTGTATTTTTTAATATCTCTCATCATATCAGATATCAACAAAGAACTGGAACTCACTATCGCATGCCAATGATTACTCATCATGACATATGCATGAACATTCAACCCCTTCTCTTTTTGACAATACTTCAAGGATTCAAGTATCACCTCTTTATACACTTGTCTTGTGAGAAGATCAACCCAATCTACAGTAGTGACCGTCACAAAATATAGTTCACCTAGTTCTCGAGCTTTGTATTTTTCGGACATGTAATTAAGATAATTGATTAATGTCGTATTTCAAATACCGGTCTAAATCGGCACGCTTTACAAAAGCGCGCCAGTAGGATAAAGAGGCTGGCTCAACAATATGAACCAGCCTCTTTATTCATTATCTAAATAATCTTAATTATCAGGTGTGTCGTGTCCATTTGGGTGACGTTACTGTTTCGGATTTAACTCTTACGCATTTCAACTAGATGATAGACGCTACATAATCGAGCATCTCCGAGTCAACACCCATATGTGTCACAAACCTTATCTTTCCTTTTCCAAAAGGCACCGCTAACAATCCTTTTTCCTTCCAAGAAGCCAGTTTAGCATCTACAGAACTAGGATCATTTAATTCTACTATTACAATATTGGTTCCTTGATAGATTACTTGCCGCACATAATCCTTATTTTCAAATAGATCTGCCAGCATTTTGGCATAGTCATGATCTACTGCCAGCCTATCCACATGATGATCCAAAGCATAGGTACAAGCTGCAGCCAAATAGCCTGCTTGCCTCATCGCACCACCCAGCACTTTACGAATCCTTTTGGCTTTCGCGATCTGCTTTTTTGTCCCTAGCAAAGCAGACCCTACTGGCGCCCCTAGCCCTTTCGAAAAGCATACAGAGATGGTATCAAACCAAGCAC
>JAOPTS010000215.1:0-1551 GCA_051531955.1 Reichenbachiella sp. | reverse complement strand
TGTTCTCTTCACATATGATTGATCTTTCTGAAGAGCCAATTGAAGAAAACATCGAAACTTGTAAAAAATATCTAGCAAGAATGTCAAAAATTGGCATGACACTAGAAATTGAATTAGGTATCACAGGTGGTGAAGAAGATGGTGTAGACAATTCTGAAGTAGATGAAACTAAACTTTACTCACAACCAGAAGAAGTAGCATACGCTTACGAAGAGTTGGGTAAAATATCTGACAAATTCACTATCGCTGCTGCATTTGGTAACGTACACGGTGTGTACAAACCAGGCAACGTGAAGTTGACGCCAAAAATCTTGAAAAACTCTCAAGATTATATCCAAGACAAATACAAAACGGGTAAAAACCCAGTAAACTTTGTATTCCATGGTGGGTCAGGATCTACTACTGAAGAAATCAGAGAAGCTATTTCTTACGGCGCGATCAAAATGAATATTGACACTGATTTACAGTGGGCATATTGGGATGGCATTAGAGAATATAACGCCAAGAAAAAAGATTACTTGCAAGGGCAAATCGGTAACCCAGAAGGTGCTGATGCTCCTAACAAAAAGGCTTATGACCCAAGAGTTTGGACTAGAGCTGCAGAACAATCTTTTGTTAAGAGGTTAAAAGCTTCTTTCGAAGATTTGAACAATGTTGGAACCAACAAATAATCAAGTCTGATTAACAATATTAAAAAAGCTACTTCGGTAGCTTTTTTTTTGCTCCAATATTAAACCCGGATTATACAATAGAATTCGTGATGAGGGTTTAAAGTGCAATAAATCAGGAAGTTTGACTTTGCAAGCATAGCACCGCTATGGTTAAAAAGACAAACGAAGCGAAGCGGCTGATTTGCAGCAGTTTAAACACGCAATAGATTCTCTATTGCATATTTCGGGTTAAATCACAAAGAAACTTGACTGAGATCAAACGCCTCTAGTCATTCTATAAATCTTACAGGAAATACCTATAGATCTCTTTTTATCTGAGCAGTTATTCGTTAAAATTGAAGTTCAATACAACACACCAAAATGAAAAATATTTCAGTAATCGGATCGGGCACCATGGGCAACGGCATAGCCCATGTCTTTGCGCAGCACGGCTATAAAGTATCGCTCATAGATATCTCCCAAGAGCCTCTAGACAAGGCTTTGTTGACCATAGCCAAGAACCTTGACAGGCAGGTTAGTAAAGAAAAAATCACAACCGAGGACAAAACCAACACGCTCAATGCCATCACTACTTTCACTGAATTAGGCAAGGGAGTTGAATCAGCTGACCTTGTAATTGAGGCAGCCACCGAAGACGAAGACCTCAAGCTTAAAATATTCAAAGACATAGATGCCTTGGCACCTGCTCACTGCATATTGGCCAGCAATACCTCATCTATCTCGATCACTAAAATAGCCGCTGCTACTACTCGACCCGGTCAAGTCATTGGCATGCACTTTATGAACCCAGTACCGATCATGACATTAGTAGAGGTGATCCGTGGTTACGCTACTTCTGATGAGACGACAGCCCAAACGATGACACTGAGTGCGAGCCTCT
>JAOPTS010000214.1:0-9131 GCA_051531955.1 Reichenbachiella sp. | reverse complement strand
ATGTCTACACAAAAGAATGCCAGTGGATACTGACCTTTTGGTTCGTAAAACCATGATGATTTCTGACACAGAAAAATGACCACACATTAATAATGAATTATTTTTGATCAATAATTCCACATGTTTTATCACAAATTTTGAATTTCCAACGGTAATCACACGTTCGAAATTACAAAAAATAGTTCCAAGACTAATAAATTAGCATAGTCGTGTGCTTTCACTGACTGGTGTTGTTAAAAAATTGAAAATGAACATAAGATTGGTCTTGTTTTGGTTCGCCATGTTTACTATCTCTCATGGTAATTGTCAAGTTACTTTTGTAATTGATGATTTGGTGGAAACAACACCCAGAGAAGACACAATATATCTTACTGGAACGTTCAATAATTGGCAAACTCATCAATCAGAATACGCATTGATTAGGCAACTCAATGGTGATCATTTATTGACCCTACCCTCAGTCGACTCTTCCTTCCAATATAAATTAACTAGGGGAAGTTGGCAAAAAGTGGAAACCGATAAAAACAATGACTACATCAATGATAGAATCTATATCCCATCATCACAGCCACAAATAATTTCAATAAGAATCAATAATTGGATTGACCTGGGTGGGGCAAGACCAATTATTAGTCTTTTGTTTTTTTATTATTTCGCTATTGGTTTTATTGGTTTTATTTCAGTTATTGTTATTATTAAGACTCCAAAAAGAAAGGTTCAAGAAGCAAAATATTTGGCACTTGTCATGACGTTTACCTCAGCATTACTGATTGGCCGAACTACTTATGAAGTAGCAGGATCGTTTGTGCAAAGTTTTTTGGGCATGGGATTGTATGCATTTGTAAGCCTATTGGCCCCCACATTTTATTTTTATTTTCATGCACGAAATGCTCAGCAACTATATCAAGGCATTTGGAGACACTTTATTCCTTCCGCCTTAGTTCTTGTTTATGTATTCCTTCGATTGGGTAATGTGGGCTTGTCAACAACTCTAGGGCTTGATTATGTTGAATATTTATTGGAATACCAGGTATTCATAGCTCTCGGACTGTTTCAGGGTGTTTTTTACTTTGTGCGAATTCTAAAACTTGAAAAACCTCAATTAAAAAATTGGTCTGAGCAAAATGTGTTTTTTAATAGCCTTTTTGTCCTGTTTTCTATCCTTCTAATATTGACAACCTTTTTCTACTTTGATTTCTGGTTTCACACTTTTATAAATCCTGATATTTTCTTTGTATTACTCTCTTTTTTAATCGTATTGGTCATCTATTTTGCTCTGCGTTTTCCTGAATTGATCAAAAAAAGCAGTGGAAAACACTTGGTGGTGGAAAACAGCATAAAAATCAAGACTGAGTTGGAAGAATTAATGATTAAATCAAAACCTTTCATCAACCCCAACCTGAACATGAGCGATTTGTCAAATCAGTTAGGAATAAAACCACATGTTTTATCTAAAGTGCTCAATGATGAGGTTAAGCTTAATTTCAGAGATTTTGTGAATGGCTATCGAATTAAGGAATTTATAACATTCTCCAAAAAGGATGAGTTTAGTAATTATACTTTTTTAGCGATAGCTCATGAAGTTGGATTTAATTCGAAATCTACTTTTAATAATGCATTCAAAAAAGCAACAGACCTTAGTCCTAGCCAATATTTCAAGCAGGGAAATAGTCCTGGTAAAAGTTAGATTGATTGATACTACCTCTTGCTAAGAAAAGACAGTTCATTTAACACATTCCCCCTTGAGTTCAACGCTCTTAATGTCGAATATTAATCAAGGAAATACTAAAAATGCTTTGTCTCATTCTGAAATAGGTGTTTAATTTTTTAAATATTGCCTTTTTTTCACTTGTTAATTACTTGTGCCAGATCAAAAAATGGCGGAGACCATGTATTTTAGTGGAGCGAAAATTATTTTTTTGATACTTGAATTCATTTTCAATGAAATATTGAAATAAACTTTTACAAGAACACAACTAATTGACAAACAGCAATTAACAAGTGTTGAATTATAAATTCACACTAATATAATTTGACCAATTTGGCCCGTTTTATAATTCAAGGCGCTTCTCATCTCGACTTGATCTAGTTTGGTTATCACTATTAATCAAAACTTGTGCAAAATGAAAAAAAACTTATTTAACCGTATTAATCTTTTACTATCAGTCTTGTGTTTGACTGTAAGTCTTAGCGTGAGCGCTCAAAATGATGTGATGATGCAGGCCTTCTATTGGAACCTTCCAGTGGATGAAATTAATTTGAACGGTACTTGGTGGGACAACTTGGCCAGCAAATCAACCGATATGAAAAATGCTGGTTTTACCGGCCTTTGGCTTCCAGCACCTTCAAAAGGAAATTGGGGGATTGTAGATATGGGCTATGGTGTTTATGATCACTATGACTTAGGAAATTATAATCAGAAAGGATCTATCGAAACTCGATTTGGGAGCAGATCTGAATTAGAAAGCATGATTGCAACCATGCATAACACCGCAGGTGGCCAATCCAGTATTGATGTTTATGCAGACATTATTTTAAATCATGTCTACTCTGATGATAACAATGAAGAAGTTAATCCTGCAGTAAAGGATTACATGTTTGCTCAAGCCTACACCAACGGCTCTCAGCACATACCTTACCCCGCTAATGAAATTAAATGGACAATACCTAACGCTGGAACCGGTGATTATTATATTAAAATAAAAGGGTTTGAGATGGACTGGAGTACATTCGATAGTCGAGGATATGAAGTGACCATCGATTGGACTGGAGGAGGAGACAACAGTACTTATATTTTAGAAAGTGAGCCTAATAATGGCGGAGGAAGTACAGATAATTTTCCTGGAACTGGTCAGATAGTGAGAGGGTTTATCGATTATGCTTCTGATATTGATGAATATAAAGTATCTGTTACAAGTAGCCACGACATTGTCATCAAATTGAAAGCAATTGATAATACAAATGGCTGGAATTGGGGAAATCAAAATAATGGTTTGTATCCAGCCGAAGTTTGGTATAACGGATCCAATCTCGCTACTTCTACGTTGGAAGCTAGAACAAATACTCACATTACCTATCCTACCCATACCGGTATAGGAGAGGCAAATTACGATTGGAACTATTCTCATTTCCATCCAGTGGATGGTAATGACTGGTTAGGGGATTGGGGAAGTGATGAAATAATCCCTAACACAAAAGGTTTCGGAAATGATTTCAACACTTATAGTACTATTGTACAAGACCGCTTTCAAGACTGGGGAGCATGGATGTCTGATGAAATTGGTTTTGATGGCTATCGATTGGATTTTGTAAGAGGATTCCAAGCAGACTATGCAGCAGATTGGGTCAATAGCCTCCCACTACTCAATGGGAGTCAGCGATTTATTGTCGGTGAGTATTGGGGTCCAGACAATAGAATCAATGACTGGGTGAATGACCTTGCAAGTGACGGTGCTGACGCAGATGGATTTGATTTTCCTTTAAAGTCTTCTTTGACAGGGATGTGTAATGGTGATCAGGGGAGTAATGATATGCGCTGGCTAAATAATGCAGGAATGGTGAGAAATGCAGATGGCCATGCACTTCCAGGTACCTCTGTAGTGACTTGGTTAGATAATCACGATACAGGTAAAGAACATGATAAATGGGTGACTCAGGATTGGAAAATGGGTTATGCCTACATACTGACTCATGAAGGGCGTCCATGTGTTTTTTACCCTCATTATTATGGTGTGACCTTAGTGGACAATCATGATGCAACCAATACGGTAACGGCACCTGCCAGTTTGCAAGATGATATAGATAAGTTGATGTTTGCCCGAGCCACCTATTTAGGAGGTTCACTGACGGTATTGAGTGATATAGGGAATCCTTACCCAGCTGCCGATGCTCATGATGTCTACGTGGCTCGTAGACAAGGGAACGGCACCAAAGACGGAGGAATTATAGTCATAAATGATAGCAATGGAACCAAAGGGCTTTGGGTAGACATGACACCAAGTGGATATTCCAACTGGGCGAATACTACATTGAAAAATGCATTTACAGGAGCTACTTCTACTGTTTATAGCGATGGTCGTGCATGGGTTGAAGCTCCTGCTAGAGGATATGCGGTGTATGTATTATCAACTGATTATGTAACGTATACCGCTCCTTCCAAATCAGCCAGAATAGTTTCTAATGAAATGGACTCAGAAACACTTGATGATTTGAGCGAACTGACTTCAAAACCATATCCTAACCCTACAAGTGGTTTTACAACGATTCACACTGAATTGAATGAAGGAGGGACTTTATCACTAAACATCTATGATATCAATGGCAAAATCATAAAAATGGTTGCAAATCAGAAGACATATCCTGCAGGAAACCATGATTTTGAATTTGATTTGAGTGGTGTAAAACCAGGACTTTATTTTTCCAATTTGATGGTGAATGGAAGGCAAAATATTAATAAAATAATCGTAACCAAATAGACTAACCAACCTTGTTAGTTAGAAGTCAGGTGGTAGCATATCCAAGTTACTACCTGCCTTTTTTTTTGTTACAAGAAGTTGAAATTAATACTGATGTCCCTTTATTCATCTGAATAATTTGTTTTTGTTCCTTTCAAATTATTTCATACTGAAATACCTTTCGTTGGTAGGTTATTGCCTCCGCCATCTCCAATGACGCAAGTTTAGCAGAGCACACGGTATAAATCACTGACCAAATTGTATCTCTAGGTCACAATAAGCTACTCGTTCCCATATCCAAGGTCACGGACTTATTTATTCAAATGAGTTCCATTGGAGACGTCAAATAGACTACTTACAAGAAATCAATTTCTGATCTAGAAGGAAACTTCATGAAGTAAGCCTGAGATTCTTGCACTGTCATTTCACCTTTGATGATGCGATCCAAGGTCTCTGTAATTGGCACTCTCATATTGAGGCTTTCTGCCAGCCATTTCACTATTTTGATAGTATTGACTCCTTCTGCAACTTCTTCCATGGATTCCATGATATCATCAATGGTTTCATCCTGAGCCAATCGATATCCCACGGTGAAATTCCTACTGAGTTTTGAACTACAAGTCGCAATCAAATCACCAACACCTGCCAGCCCTAAGAATGCTTTGGTATTACCACCAAGTGCATTACCGATGTAGATCATCTCTACCATCCCACGGCTGATTAGCAAGGCTCTTGTATTCTCTCCCATTCCTAAGCCACTGATCATACCTGAACCAATCGCGATGATATTCTTCAATACCCCACAAAACTCAATACCGATCAGGTCATTGCTACCATAGACCATGAATCGATCATTCTTCAATAGCTTTTGGCCTGCATCTATCACCTCTTCGAAGTGACTCGCTACCACAGTAGCTGCTGGCTGACGAAGTTCTATCTCTTTGGCAAGATTAGGCCCTGCCAAACACCCTACTCGCAATACAGAAGTCTCCTCCAATATCACTTCGCTCATTGTCCTGACATACTTGCGTGTCAATGGCTTTTCTTTAGATAAAGTAACGCCTTCCGGCACATTGAGATCCAAACCTTTAGTCCCATGAATCAGAATGTGATAAGGTTTGAGATATGGAGCCAAATCATGAATCATAGCTCGAAAGTTGGCCGATGGTACAATAGGGAATATGATATCACACTTCTCTCCGATCTCCGAAATCGTAGAAGTAACTTCTATATTATCTTCAATCTTCTGAGATGAACTAACCCTATTGGCTCGCATGTTTTCAGCCTTTTCAGGATCCCGTACATAAAGTAGTACGTCATTCTGTTCGGCCAGAATATTCGCAATGGCAGTACCAAAACTACCTGCACCAATTACTCCAACTTGTCTAGAAGTACTTTTCGAGCTCATAGCCAATTAACTTGTTATGATAATAATACAATAAGTTCATGTTCTCAATCTCAATATCACCCTTCTTATTGATCACCAATGGATTTGCTACATGGTACATACCGACGTTTTTAATACCATGTTTGATGATCTTATCAACATCTTCAAAAAGATGATCCGCCATTCCTACTTCTCCTTCCTTGTTCAACTCCTTTAGATGGTCGAGAATTTCAGACAGCCTGATCTTAAACTTGTCATAATCAATAATCAATTCATCCTGAGTCAATCTCAAAAGACCGTATAAATCTAGAGATGCATGCGCTCTTCCCAATATTCTAAATGCCACGTAAGACACTAAATGACTAGAAAAAACACGATTAATTTTATGGAATTCTTTAACAATTTTTTTACTTAAGATGCGATTGTACTCGTACTCTCTTTGTCCATCTTCAGTCACCTCGCCATTGGATTTAAAATAATCCTTTAGATCAATGACTTGATTGTTCTTGTCCAAGCTATTACCAGTGTTGTCCACCTTGTTACCCAAGACATCCAACGCTGACCCTATAGATACAGATATATCAGATCCTCGGGTGAAAAATTTCATCAAAAACTTCGATATCTTGTATGAAGTAGTAAACTCATCATTCTCCTGAAAATATCGCTGTTGGCCTTTCCTCTTCAAATAATCATTGATCAGGCTAGGCGCTTCCAATACAAAGTGATAATTCAATGTCACAGGTACAATGAAAATTTTATTCTCACTATAATTCTCATCTTCATTTTGAAAAACTTGTCTTTGTGCCTCGATAGTAGTGCCTAACAAACCCATTTTTAATTGCTCTTCTATCTTGCCGCTTCTTGATCTCGTTCCTCCGGGGAAGAACAAACTATGACACCCTTCTCTCAAGGAGATGGTGGAATATGACTTTAACGTCTCCAGGTAAAGCGCATTTTTTTTACGTCGATCTACTTTATAGGCGCCTACACTATTCATGAAGTAGGCAAATATTTTCAAGTTGAATAGGTTCAATCCCGCGCCATATATGAATGGAGGTAATCCCAAAAATTGGATTACCCAACCTATCAATACAGAATCCAAATTACTATAATGGGTCGGAACCATTACAACCGTTCCGATCTTAGCCAATTTCCTCAATTGATCCAACTCACCTTTGATATGAATCTTATCGTCAAGGTCTAATTGATTACTAAATATTGACCAAGGACCTTTAACTCTGGCAGTATTCAATAATCGGCCAAAACCAATAGTCACCAAAGCTTTAGTGACACGAAAGTGCGAGGGGTTAAAATTCCCTGCTATTTCATTGCTATATTTACTAACAATCCTTTTCAGGAGCACCTTCAATTTGGTCTCCTCCTCCACAGAGCCATCACTATCAATAGCTATCAGCTCATGATGAATTCCCTCCCAATATCCAAAATCATCCTTTGGATCTACTTTCCATGGATTATTTTTGGCTCTTTGCTTCTCCCTGTAAACAGTCGTTTCCAGTTCCTCACGAATTGTTTTCCCTCTATCTTGACTAAGAAGCTTATCATAACTCTCTTCTGACACCAACTCAATAAACTCATCTCGTTTATTAGCCATCTGCATCACAGGCCATGTTTTGGCATTCTTAAGTATTGGTTTATACCTAGCCTTCCTACTCCTTCTCTTTAGCACCAATGGTTTCATATTCTATACAAAAAGGATGAATTATACACCTATCCTCTTAAAGCGCAAATTAACTAAATAAAAAGTGAATAGAAGAAAGTGAATTTTATTAAATGAGAAAACCAATCAGCCCTATATATTTGCAAAAATATAATTCCATGTCAAAATCTATACAAATAGCTCCATCTATCCTTTCTGCCGATTTTTCAAAGCTAGGAGAAGATATCAAATTAGTCGACAAAGCAGGTGCTGATGTCATCCACTATGATGTAATGGACGGTCACTTCGTACCCAACATTACTATTGGACCCTTGGTCTTAAAAGACATCAGGAAATGCACTACACTACCCATAGACGTACATTTGATGATCGAAAACCCAGACGACTATATCCCTGCATATGCTGAAGCTGGTGCGGATTGGATTAGCGTTCATGTAGAAACATGTAGACATCTACATAGAACTATCCAATTGATCAAAAGTCTAGGCAAAAAAGCAGGTGTGGTTTTAAACCCCCATACTCCTCTTAGTACTATTGATGAAATTTTACCAGACGTTGATTTTGTATTGATCATGTCTGTTAACCCAGGTTTTGGTGGTCAAAGCTTGATTCCTTCAACGCTTGAAAAGATTTCGAAACTTAAGGGGATCCTTAAAGAAAGAGAATTGACCCATATTCAGATAGAAATAGATGGTGGAGTAAAACTAGAAAACATCCAACAAGTAATAGATGCTGGTACAGACATCATCGTTTCTGGATCGGGCATATACAATACGCCAGACCCTACTGCTACTATCCAGCAGATGAAGCAGAGATAAGCCGTCAAATTACAACATAAACTAACATGGAGGAAATGCTTTTTTCTCTAACATTGCATTTCAATTTTCAAGCATCATGAGTAACGAAAAAGAATCGCTCAATTTCATTGAGCAAATGGTAGAAAAGGATCTGGCAGAAGGTAAGAACGATTCAAGGTTACACACCCGTTTCCCACCAGAGCCAAATGGCTACCTACACATTGGCCATGCCAAATCAATATGCTTAAATTTTGGCTTAGCTGAAAAATACAACGGCCTTTGCAACCTTAGATTTGACGACACCAATCCAGAGAAAGAAGATACTGAGTACGTAGACTCTATCAAGGAAGACATCAAATGGTTAGGTTACGACTGGGGAAATAGAGAATTTTATGCTTCTGATTATTTTGACCAACTATACGACTTTGCAGTTGGGTTGATCAAAGAAGGTAAAGCTTATATAGATGAGCAATCTGCTGAAGAAATCAGTATCCAAAGAGGCGCGCCTAACAAACCAGGTATAGAAAGCCCATTTAGAAACCGACCTATTGAAGAGAGTTTAAGCATCTTTGAAGGAATGAAAGCGGGTCAGTTTGACGAAGGTAGCTACGTCTTGAGAGCCATTGTCGACATGACCTCTTCTATCATGCAAATGAGAGATCCTGTCATCTATCGAATCAAGAAAATGGACCACCACAGAACAGGTGACACTTGGTCTATGTATCCTACTTATGATTTCGCTCACGGGCAATCTGATTCTATTGAGAAGATCACACACTCACTGTGCACTTTAGAATTTGCTTCTCACAGACCGC
>JAOPTS010000213.1:0-4313 GCA_051531955.1 Reichenbachiella sp. | reverse complement strand
AGAATAGTTAAATAGCTTTTAAAGTATTGAAAGCGTATGTTTTGCACTCTGTGTAATTCATACGCTTTTTTTGTTTTATAAGGTTTGATAAACATTTGATTTCTGTTTTCATTATAAAGAGTGTTGAATTAAATTTGTTGTTGAATTATTAATTGAAAATAACGTAATATGAATCGTTGGCTAAGTCTGGTATTGTTGGTGTTTATTTTGAATTCTTGTAATTCCAAAAAAACAACGAAGAATAGTGAGGAAGTATTAAGTGAGGTCAATGATTTGGCTAACCGTTACGTAGCATTAAATAGATTCAGTGGGGTCATTCTAATAGCTGATGGTGGTGGAGAGGTGTTTTACCATAATTATGGGCTAGCTAATTATGAACCAAAGAGGGAGTTTTCAAAACAAACTGCTTTTAGGGTGGGATCAAGTTCATCGTTATTTACTGCTGAGATTGTAAAAATGATGGCTACCGATGGTAAAATTGATTTGGAAGCTGAAATATCAGACTATCTACCTGAAGTGAAGGTTAAATGTACCGTACAAGATCTAATTGATAATGAATCTGGTTTACCGACTATTCATCAAATGTTCAAGGCAAATCCAAAAATGAGTTATTCTACTATCGAGATGGTCAACCTGGCTGCAATGGATTCAATGCATTATACGGGGGGAGATTTAGGGTATAACTTGTTAGGCGTCTTGATAGAAAAGGTCACCGAAAAGAGCTATTCTGAGGCACTAATGGATTTTGGAAAAGAGGTCAATCTTGAAAATACGTATTTTCAAAAGAATAACCCCGAGGAAGCCAGTGGTTACGGCTTTAATAATTACGGTCAAAAAGGGTTTAGGCTTAGGGAAGGAGTTAAGTACGACGATGATATAGCGTTTAGTAACTATGGTGTAAAGACTAGTGCTAAGGATTTCTACAGACTGATTAAATACATTGATACTGATGAGTTGGTGATCAATGAAGTACTAGTGACAGATGGATATTGTTATTCTGTTCATAAGAAAGGAGATAATGTTGTACTTGTTTTAAGTAATAGGAAAAGTGATGTAACCGAGGAAATGACAAACAGTATAGTAGCCATTTTCCAAGAGAAGGAGTATAAACTACCATTATTAAGAGAGCCTATTACTATTGACGTTGGTTTATTCCCTGAGTATAACGGAACCTATAAGTTCAATGATAAAATGAACCTATATGTTTTTTCTAAAGGTGATAGCCTGATGATGAACATGGGTGGGATGAATTTTATGTTAAGGGCTCAAAGTAGGGATCAGTTTTATTTAGAAACTACAGATGCAGCCCTGAGGTTTAAAAGAGATGAAACGGGAACCGTCACTCAACTCACGTTGTTGGATGGGCATGTGGATGGTAAGGAAATTCCTAAAGTAATCAAATAAGGTATTTAGCCTTTCAGGGCAAACGCATAAAAGATTGAGGATTTTTTCTATGAATTTGGGATCAAACCCTGCCTTGAACCTTCTTTACCTTATGTGTTTTTTGTGAGTTATGCTCTTTATTAATGCTAGAGCTATTTTAGAGGTCATGTTGAAGTGATCATGTTTGGTTCAAATCGTTTGGTCACAAATCCTGCGAGCAAGATTCAACATTGTGAATGTAGAAGAGCGGGGGGCTCCTTTTTATATTTAGAGTGTATTTCGTCCTTAGTTGATTGAAAGTACTTTTGGTTCTTCTGATAAAGTTTTGTCATTGACTTGTTCAGGTGTTGATGTCAATCCGTTTCGTTGTTATGGTAGTTATTAAAAAGAGCGAGGGCATATGCAGCAACCTCTTCAGGAATGTAACCTTGTCTATTCACTTGCCAGCCTTGGTGACTAGAACCTTGCCATCAATCCTAGTCTGAGCGTCTGTTACGACTAACTTCATTAATAAAAGTCTACTCAGTAATCATCCAGTTTTTGTTCCCGATCCATGCCCTTCTTCATACTAGGATGTAGAACTGCTATCGCTTAACCTACCACCTGTGGAAGATGGATTTTATATAGTATTCAAATAAGTGCGACAATCAGACTCTTTGCCAATGTAAAGAATGGAATGGTCTTTTGTTACCACCCAATTGCTGTCCTCCTTTTTGAACGTTAATCGGTATCCACGAATTTTAAATTCTCTTTTCTCAAATAATTTTTTTAGAATCTTCATATCTCATATGTTAAGCTATAAATCTATGCAAGTAGAGTAAACTTTAAAATAGAGGATTTTCAGTGTTTTGAGATTAGGTATAATACTTATTAATTGAAAACTATGTTGTCTATTGTAGTCATAGAGGCTGATATGGTAGGAAGAATTACGGTAATATTGCAGAATACAAATCGGAGATACAATGGAAGAATTTAAATTGAAAGAAGGAGAGGAGTATATTGATCTCAATAATTTACTCAAAATCCTTGGCTGGGTGATTACTGGAGGAGAGGCTAAATCTATTATCAGCGAAGGTAATGTTAAGGTCAACGATCAAGTTGAGACCAGAATAAGAAAGAAAATAAGAATTGGTGAAATAGTGGTGTTTGGAGAAGATACGGTAACAGTGATCTGATTTGTTTAAAGCCCACTTTACTGTTCTACTGACAACTATACCTCGATTCTTAGCGCATAATGTTATTCTAGTACAAGCGAGTAGGGGCATATTTAGTTTTAAGAAATTGACCTAAAATTTTCTTAAACGTTGATTTCAAATTACCTACAACGTTCTGCCCAAATTACGGAGAAACAGTTTGGTGGATTAGGCGGTATACTTTAGGTTTTGGTATCAGAATTTTTCTGATACCTTTTCTTTTGATATACTCCTTCTTTCAACAAATCCATATAGAGATCCTCAACATGCTCCCGAGCCCAAGTTGTTCTCCTCTGTAATGGCAGAGGTTTTTCATAAGCCTTGTAGGAATGAATATCCAATAAGGCTGTTGAATACCGTTACTGACGCTATATGTTTTGCCTGTATGAGACTGTCTAAATTTGGGGCAAGCTGGATTCTCTGTTGCACTAAGCTCGGAGTAAATAGAAGTTTCATTTTCCATTGGTCGACTCGAAGATAAAGTACATGGACTGTATAGAAAAAGAACAAATATTGATGGTTGAGTTGTTTACATGGTACTGTTATTTTGTAGGAGAGTATCTTTTGATTCCATTGTTTATCTCTATCCAATAAGAGTCAGGGTCCTGAATATAGATTTGTCTTATTTGGTCAGGTCTAGTAGAAAAGCTAGATTCTTTACCTGGCCAATCATAGTACTTAATATTGTTCTTTTCAAGTAACATTATGTAAGCATCCAAGTCAATTGTAGTTAAGGCAATATGGACACCTTTGGGTATGTCTTTGATCAAGTCTTTGTTTTCAATAATATGCAATTCTTGATTGTTTCCCAGCGAAAACCACCGAATGAAGTCTTTTTCAGTGCCATCATATATTTCTTCTACAAAGAAGAATTTTTGGTAGAATGATACACTCTGTTCTAAGTCCAATACATTGATTGCATAATGGTCGAATGTAAATGTGAATTCTTGTGCCTTGGACTTGTTGGTATACAGAAGAGTAATACTGACTAGCAGCGATACTCGGAGGAATATGTTTTTTATCATAATCTAAAATAGACTTGTTCGAGGGGAATTCTATTGTGTCAGTAAAATATTGGATATTTATCCTTTAATAAAGATACATTTACCTCTGTTGGGGCTTCAGTTATCGTTCAATTGACCGGTAGTTAGAACGTGTCATACTGATCTCAGTTTATTCGTTTACTATTATTCAACTAAGAATTCAATTAAAATAATCAAGGGTGTATTATTAATCTCACAGAGTGTTTATTCTCAGATAGTTATTAATGGGTATTGAATAGAGTTGAAAAACGAAGGAGGACAGACGGTCGACCTTCATGGATTATCATTTAAGTTTGGACACTTAGATTAAGTGTATAATCCTAGAGAGGTATGTCAATTAGGAATTCTGTACCCTTGCCAGTATCACTATTCAAAGTTATTTGACCTTTCATTTTATTAATTAGACTATTAACGATATAAAGGCCTAGTCCTGTAGAGGGTTCATTACCAGTAGGAAGACTGGATGTTTTTCCGAATTTTTTAAAAAGTAAAACGTGCTCATCTTTAGGTATTCCAGGACCATTATCTTTGACACTGACGGTGAATTTTTCTTCCTCTAGCGCTATCTTGATGCTAATCTCTCCATTTGGTTTTGTGAATTTCAAAGCATTAGAAATAAGATTTTCCAATATTCTCTGCAGAATGAAAGGATCAGACCTGAAAGATTCGGTACTTAAAGAGAAATCTGTTTTCA
>JAOPTS010000212.1:0-13559 GCA_051531955.1 Reichenbachiella sp. | reverse complement strand
GATACTAATTGTCATTCGTTATATAATTTGCATTTAACCAAAAAGGAAATAAGTCTAATCCTAGAGCTAGAAAACGTTTTTGATAAATTCAAGCTAAGGCCTAGTATATTTAGTATGGAAACTTGGCTAATATTTGTTTTTATATACCATAAGATAGAATCCTTGATTTTATTAAGATCTTCTTCGGTGCATAATTCATTTTGTCCCTTGTGCCAAAGATAATATTCTAGTAGGGCATTTACTTTTCGATCGAAAAAACCTCCTTTGTCAATTGAGGAAATGTTTTCACCACTCATACGGAAAGTTACGGTGGCGTTAGGGATCGTCAATACTCCATTTTCTTTAGCAAACTCTATCCAGGTCGCTTTGTCGGTTCCCCATGCTAAATCGAATTTTACAAAACCTCCTTTCCGGTTATAAAGTTGACGGTTGAATACAAATTCAGGTAAGGTGACACTGTATCTTTTATAGACAATTTGTTTGTAGAAAGATTGGATAGAGAGGTGATGAGGTAATGCTTCGAAAGCAGTTGTATTTCCGGTTCGGTTTAGCATCTTTTTGTTGAATCGGAGTAGGTGGTTCTGGGGGTATTCTTTGATGCATTGATACAAATTTTCAATAGCATCTGAAGAAACTAAGTCATCATCAGAAAAGAGCCAGATCCATTTTTCAGAGGTGGCAGAGATACATCGCTCCCATTGTTCTACCAATGATGTGCCACCTAGGTTCTGGTCAAAGTGATGATAATTAAAGTTGTCTTGTATTAGGTAAGGTTTAGCTATATCATGTAGGCCGTATGGACTGTTATCATCAAAAATGTATAACTCAAAATTCTGATTTGTTTGTGCCTTAAAGCTTTTCAGACATTGCTGTAAATAGCTGGCTTTAAAGGCAGGTATGATGACGGCAATAGTGTTCATGTGAATCTATTTGGTAGGAAATCTAAAGGAGTTTCGAATTATACTTTCTATATAAGAAATCAACTGTTTGATGTTTAGATAACCGATATTATTTCTGAGTATTTCTTTTTCCAAGGAAACTTGTTCTTTGTCTAGCCCTTGGTTTTTGAATTCATCTCTTAATTTAGTCTTAGCCATAATAGCCTTTTTATGAAATTCTTTTTCTTTAAAATGATCGGCAAAAGTTTGAAATAGATGTATTTGTGACCTTCGATGATTGAGTTTCTTTTTGCCTGTCCAAGATCTATGATTTGAAAAGACGCCTCCGTCATGTAAGCGATAAATGGCCATGGGGTCAGTTAGTTTTTTCACCTTTCCTAGTTTTGCATATAAAAGATGAAAGCTGTAATCACCAAGCATGACAGATGAGAGCCAGTTTGGTAGTGTGACTGTTCCTCTGTACATCACAGAAGGTGTGTGAATGTAATTGCCGAAAACCAAATCATCAAATGAAGTGTCCGTACTGACCTCACGTGTAATGTTGTCTGCTATGATCGAGTTGTTTTGCTTAATTTTAACAGGGTGGAAACAGATGCTATAGTCAGTGTTTTTGTCGAAGAAGTCAACTTGTCTTTGTAATTTGTTTGGGTCAGTCCAATAGTCGTCACCTTCGCATAGTGCGATGTATTTAGATTTGCATGCTTCAATCGTTCGAATAAAATTTGGCATCATCCCAAGATTTTTTGCAGATGGCAATAGCTTGATTATGTCTGGGTACTTTTGCGCATATTGATTACAGATAGACCAAGTCTCATCAGTACTGAAATCTTCTCCGATGATTAGTTGATATTTAAAACTAGTCACTTGCATCAACACTCCTTCTATCGCTTCTTGAATGAAGTTTTCATGATTGTAAGTGATCATGCAAATACTGACGATGTAATTCTCTTTTATTTTCATTTAAAGGAAGAATGTGAAAAGTAGGACTAATCTCTTATTAAAGCATGTTTAGTGAGGAGGTATCAAAGCATGTATGCATTATCCTACGAAGCAAGTTATTCTTTACTCTTAGCAATTGTAAAGTAAATATACTTTCGCTTAGAGGTTAATTTGTTTTGACTTTTTACGAACAGAGTTTTATAACAAATTCATGTGTGCCGAATCAAATTAATTAGGACCTTTAAATTGCATATTAATAATCTGATTGCGCTATTTTTCTTTTTCTAAAGATAGTTTTATGTAGATGCGTTCTCTATTTTCATTATAGAAGAATGCATTCTTAAAGTCGCCATGTGACAATGCTCTGATCATAGCTAAATGTTCAGAAAAGGTGCCTCTATGTGATAAATCAATTTCTTTGATCTTATTAAAATCTTTTTTTAAATTTATATTGCCTTCCTTTTCTGGGTGGAAAGATTCATAATTTTTATCAATTATATCCCTTAGGTTCTTTTTCAGTAATTCTATTTCTTTTGTTTGTACTCGATTATATAAACTCAATGAAGTATCATCTTCTTCTTGTTTGACTATTTCTTGAGTTATTATTTTTCCATGATCTAATTGATCGTCGATTTCATGAATAGTAGCACCTATAGGAAGGTTATTAATAATTGAAAAAACTTGAGGGTACCAACCCCGGTTATATGGGTTGTACCCGGGGTGGACATTTACACAACGAATTTTTTTGACAAGTTCTTTTGGAAATAGCTGTTTGCAATGAAGCGAAATGATCAATTGGAAATTATTAATTAAGTAGTCAACTTTTTCTTTTACATTAATGCTTGATAATTCATGAAGAAGTGGGCTTGTAGGAGAACAGTAGTATCTAAACGTGGTATCGGAATAAATGGGAGATGTAGCAATGTCTTTCATTGCTGTGAACAGATATTCATTGTCTGTAATTATTGCGATTTTCATATTGCAAAAGTTTAAATATTATCACATACCAAATGAATTTCATCTTTAGAGATTTGCTCAAACAAAGGTAAACAGAGTATTTTTTTTGCTATGCTTTGAGCTATTAGCACTTCGACTTGGTTAACATAGTCAAGTTGAGAGAGTACGGGATAAAAATACCGTCTAGCAAGAATTTCTTTTTCTTCTAGGGCTGTAAATACGTTCAAACAATCTTTTTCTGATTGAAAAACCACAGGGTAGTACGCAAAGTTATAGTTGGAATCCTTATTTATTTTTGGCTTTTTTAATTCGTGATAAGTTAGGTAAGTGTCATAAATGGTATGGTCAGCTTTTCTTTTGATCATTATAGAATCGGCATATTTCAAATTCACCAATCCCATTGCAGCATGGAATTCGGAACTCTTCCCATTTATACCAATACCGTTAAAATTTTCAGGGCCATTATGACCAAAATTCCTTAACAGGCCGATTTTTCTCATCAATTCTTCAGACTTTGCAACAACTCCTCCACCCTCAACGGTATGAAATAGTTTAGTAGCATGAAAACTGATCGTACTTATATCTCCAAAGTTGAGTACAGATTGTCCTTTGTACTTAGTGCCAAAGCAATGAGATGCATCATAAATAACCTTTAAGTTATGCTTTTTAGCAATTTTATCAATTGCATCTATATTGCAAGGGTTTCCAAATACATGTGTAGCTAAAATGGCTGTTGTCTTAGAAGTAATAGCTTTCACAATCAAATCGGGGTTGATGTTGAAAGTATCTTTATCTATATCCACGTAAACTGGTTTACAGCCTTCCCAGACAATACTTGTGGTGGTGGCTACATATGAAAACGGAGTGGTTATGATTTCACCTTTGAGCTTAAGAGCTTTGATTGCCAGTTGGAGGGCGATAGTTCCATTGGTTACATATTTAATGTTGGGAAGGCCTAAATAAGTGATAAGTTGTTTTTCTAATTCTTGAACCAATGGTCCATCATTAGTTAACCAGTTTCGCTCCCATATTTGATCTATATATTGATCATATTCTTTTCGTGGGGGTAAAAAAGGCTTGGTAACTGGAATCATAACTGTTGCGTTCGGCTATATAATTTATTTAGTAACGATATAGAGAACTGATGTAGGGTAGATAGCATATTTTTTGAAAGTATTTACCCCAAAATATTTCTCATCAAGTTGTCTGACAGTAAAACCAACATTTCGTAATTTTTTAAGAAAGCCTTTTTTTGAATATTGTCGGACATGGTCATCCTGTCCAAAATGTTTCCACCGATCTTCATCAGTGGTGACATTTTTATTCTCGTAATCTTCTTCCATATGTAGAGAGATTGGAACTAAAATTATTCCTTCTCCATCATTTTTTAGTATTCTAAATAATTCTGACATTGCTTTCATGTCATCTTGCACATGTTCTAAAATGTGGGAGCATAGGATGAAATCAAATTGTTGATCGGAATAAATATTCATATTTGTAATATCAACATTGTCATCAACAGATGTCATGTATAGATCAGTGGATCTATAGTTAGTAATATTTTTTTTAACAACGTGAGTTAATGCGTTGGAAGGAGCAAAATCTAGTACATTGGAATTCTTTTTTTTGATTTCATTTAGGTGTAAAGCAATTAAACGATCTCTGTCAGAAGCACCACATTTGCTGCACGAGTAGTGTTCGATGTTGATCGTTTCTAAGCAAAAAATGGAGTGTATGTATTGATTCTTTTGGAGCTCTCTAAAAAAATGAAAAGGCAGTTGTTTGAATTCAATTTGTTCGTTTTCGCAGACATTACAATCATACAAGTGTCCTGGTGATTGGGATATGGTAGCTTTACCTATTAGTACATTTAGACTGTTAATTAATCTTCTAAGCATAGTATTAAATTGATTCTAACGAGAAATTTAAATTAGGTCTTACGGCCCCTATCCATTTTCCTGTCCAGTAGCTATCTCTGACAATATCTTCGATTACGAAAGAAAAACAACGTTCAGTTTTATAAATAACTTCATGCTTATTTCGTACAAAGTATATATCAATGAAGTATGTCTCGTCGTTCAGTAAATTGGCAGGTATTGAAAGACATGATTGATGGTTTCCTGAGGTTAATTTTTTAGAGTCAGAAACAATATTGAACACGCATACTCCTTTGGAATCCCATAATACCAAACTTAAATTTAATTTTTCTTGATGAAATAGCTGAAAGGATATGAGAATTGAAAAAGGGTCATTTACTTTAATGTTTGCAATATCTTTTTTTATAGCCACACGGGTTAATTGTACTAGGTGATTACCAGGACGATTGGCTGGATCATTCCATGTTTTTATAGCGTCATTGTCGCTTAAATAGGAAGCGATAATTTTTGATGAGTTATCAATAGATTTTAAGAAGCCTTGATCAATCCATAATGATTTTGGACATAAACTTTCTATTGCAGACATATTATGACTAACAAATAAGATTGTTCTTCCTTGTTGAGAAACGTTTTTCATTTTACCGAGACATTTCTCTTGAAATTCAGCGTCCCCTACAGCCAACACTTCATCTACAATCAAGATTTCGGGTTCTAAATGTGCCGCAATAGCAAATCCTAAACGTACGGTCATTCCTGAGGAATAACGTTTGACGGGGGTATCCAAATATTTGGCTACTCCTGCGAAATCTACTATTTCATCTAATTTGCTTGCTATTTCGTGACGGTTCATGCCCATGATGGTGCCATTCATGAAAATGTTCTCCCGCCCTGTCATCTCTGGGTGAAAACCTGTCCCTACTTCAAGTAGAGATGCTATTCTTCCTTTTGCTTTGATTTTTCCTGTAGTAGGAGAGGTTACTTTAGAGAGTAGTTTGAGTAGGGTCGATTTTCCTGCGCCATTCTTTCCGATGATGCCTAATACCTCTCCCTGTTTCACTTCAAAATTAATGTCTTGTAGTGCCCACACATATTCACCTCCAATTTGCGTACGGTCATTGCTTTGCCCGATTTTGAGATAGGGGTCTTCTTTTCCTCTCACTTGGTGCCACCAACGATTGAGGTCATGACTGATGGTGCCAGTCCCTACTTGTCCCAAGCGGTATTGTTTAGATAAACCTTCTATTTTGATTGCTACGTCGCTCATGTGGAGATGCTAAGTTAAACGGTATCCATAAAACTTTTTTCGGTCTTGTTAAATATCAAGGTCCCGATTAAAAGAAAAACCAATATAATGAGGGCATCATAGCCCAATAATGCCCAACTAAAACTACCCGTTCCTAAAAAGGCATATCGAAAAGTTTCGATGATGCCAGTCATGGGGTTTAATAGAATCCAAAACTTGTATTGCTCAGGAATAGTTGAGATAGGATAGATAACTGGTGTCGCATACATGAGTAGTTGAATGCCAAACTGTAATAAAAAGACCAGGTCACGATACTTAGTCGTCATAGAGGTGATGATCATGCCTGTCCCCAATGCGAGAGCTGCCATCATGAGTACGAGTATAGGACTAAATAAAATCATGAGGTTGGGAGAGATTTCACTTCCATTGCAAATGAAATATCCAAGGATAATGACAAAGAGCAGGAACTGAATACCAAACTTGATCAAGCCAGACAATACAATGCTCAAGGGGGCAATGAGCCTAGGAAAGTAGACTTTTCCAAAGATATTTTGGTTGTCTTTGAATACGGTTGAGGTTTTGTTGAAGCAATCGGAAAAGTAGTTCCAGGCCGTGACGCCAGATAGGTAAAAGAGAATTTGGGGTAGGCCGTCGGTTGATATTTTGGCAATGTTACCAAAGATCAACATGTAGGTCAAGGTAGTTAGTAAAGGTTGCGCAAAAAACCAGATAGGCCCTAATATAGTTTGCTTATAGAAAGTGACAAAATCACGTTTGACAAACATCAACAACAGGTCACGGTATTGCCATACTTCTTTTAAATTAAGTGAAAGAATGGATTTTTTAGGTTCAATGACAGTGGTCCACTGTGGTTCTGTATCTTCTAGACTCATTTTATAGTTTACTTCTTTTATTTCCTATCAAAATTAAAAATATGGCATAAAAAGGCATAACGGGGATTTTGTAACGCATGAGCGTACCAAAATTAAACGTACTAATACCCACTGCTATGGCAAAAAGCAGTGCAAATGTAATACAGAATAGGATGAGGGGTTGGTTGAGTGCAGCAAAGATTTTAAAGTGATGTTTTTTGACGACTAGGAGTGTCAAGATTAAAAACACCAAACTCTCTAAAGCGGCCAACAACATCAAAGGGTTTTTGACTTCCCATAACCAAGGACGGAATAGGGTAACGACAGCGCCTTGAGGTGCTATTTTGAACATGCTGCCAATACTGCCATCCAAGTTCCCAAGCGTGTAGCCAGAGTTGTCGCCATTACGCGCACCCCATCCATAGCGGATGTCATAGGCGGTGACCATCGCTGTTTCTCCAATTTTGTCTAGTGAATATCTAGCGTCACCTTCTGCGATTTTGTTGAGGGTCAAATAGCCTCCTCCTAAGAAAATGATAAAGAGAATAGGGGCCAACATAATTTTGATAAGCGGAGCTTTGAGTTTAGAGATATATTGACTGTATAAGAAAACAGAAACGCCTGCTAAGAAACATAAGAGGATGTATATTTTGATGGACAGAATTAACCATGCCATAAAGAATAAAATACCAAAGTTTAATACGGAGTATTTATTAGAAATGGTGATGCGCAATACCGCATAAGTCATCCAGCAAAGTGCAGCTAATGTGACGCTGTCTTTTAAAAGCCCACTCCCCCAAAAAACGACTGATGGGATGAACAAAGTAGCGAAAGCTAGACGTTTGGTTTGGTCAGGATATAGTTTTTGAAAGCTACTAAAGAGTGCCCAATGCCCACTGAAGGCAAAAGCGGCAAAAAACAAGGCAGTGGCGCTGTAGGTATTGAGAGTAAACAGATCAAAAAACGCCGCTATTTTAATGATGACCATAGAGGCTTTGTCACGAAACATCCAGATGTACTTGGTGTAAACAAAAGTATCTCCGTGATGCTGTCCAGCATCTTGGAAAAAGATTTTAACACCTAAATCAAAGTCATTCATGAGTGCTGTCCATATCCAATGACTCCCATGGGTGTGGTAGGTGAAGGTGTCACCACCGGTATAGTAGAATTGATAAATCAAACCAAGTGCAATGGCACCAGTGAATTTCACCAAAAGACCTGGGATGAAATAGGGGGCTGTTAACTTATCTGTGACATAAGGCCTGATCATATAGGCGCCTATCAAAAATAAGATGAGGTAAATGGGTGTAATTATGAAGTCTTGAATATCCATTTCACTTTTTATTGATCACCAATTTATCCGTTTGTATTTGAGCGTCAACTAAATATTTATCATCTATTATTACTTTCATGTCAGGTGGTAACCTCATCATGTTTCTTAAGACATCTCCTCGATTCGAAAATGTAAAAATGGCAGTATTATAAGCCTCGTAATTCATAGGCCTACTATTTTCTGAGTTTAATTTGATATTGTTGACTCCAATAATAATAAACATCACTAATATGGGAGTTATTTTTTTTTCTTTTAAAATCTCAAGAGTTCTTACTAGAAGTAAACTGAATAACACCCAAAATCCTGAAAAGTAATAATGCCCATAACTATGCATAGGTAGTAATTCTAAAAGGTAGAATGAGGAGTATAACAAGAGAAATGATAATGTCACAATCTTGAGAAAATGATTTGATATGGCGTCATTTAAATAATTCCTCTTAAACCTTATTAAATATGCACTAAAGATAAATGTTAAGATCATTAAAATTTTAGCAACGTTAGCATTGCTTGTAAAGTAGGAAAATATACCAAAGGGCATTTTTTTTATTCTGGCAATAAATCCAATATCTGGTAGCGCGCTATTACCAAATTGATCAAAAAAACTTGGATGAAACAAGTGAAATAACAATAAAATTGGAATGCTAAAAATGAATGCTTTTATCAAATGAACTTTCCCCCATTTGATAAAGGAAAATATAGCATATATCCCTAATGTAATTATCCAAATAAAAGTACTGTATTGTGTTAGCATGCCCAATAATAAAAGTAAAGCAAAGCAAACTCCTCGGTACAGGTTTAACCCCTTTTTATCAATAATAACTGCAATTAGTAATGTTAAAGAAACTATAAGATTAAGTAATTCATATTGCCTTATAAACAAAGAAGTATTGATTGCAGTATAGCTCAAAAACCAAAAACAACTTGCGAGAGTTGAGTTTTCAATAGAAAAGTCTAGTGTTCTAGCGATAATGATTGCTAACCTCATGATAATCAGAGATAATAGCAAGTTTAAAAAAACACCGATTCTTACATCTGAGAAGTTTATGTTTTTTAAAAAATTGCCTAAAAGCCAAAAATATAAAGGGGGATGTTTATCAAATTTTGTTAACTGATTTTCCAAAAAGAACCAGTCAGTATTTCCACTTTTATATATGATGTTGTGAAAATCCCGAACGATCAAATCATTCTCTGGCTTTTTAGCTATAGATAAGAGGCTGTCTAATTTTCCATGGTTACCCATGGCTGCTGACATAGTTAATGAACTGTCATGGCCTAAGTAGTTTGTTTCAGGATTGAAAGGAAAACGTAATAGAATTCCAACTATCACACATGTGAACAGTATTATTTTGACCATTTCCCCTCTTTCATTTGGTAAACCTAATTTTGTGTTTAATAGATTTTTTTCCAAAAGTAAGTAATAGTTGAAAGTTGAAAGTTTTTTACGTCTTCTATTTTTTGTTCCACGACTTTCCGTCATTCTGGAATTTCTGTAACAGTGTGGAAGAATAATTCAAAATTTCAAGGCAGTCTGCTAGACAAAGATACTGAATAGTCTATTTCGACTATGGTCTCTATTGACTTTCAGCATGACGAACTTCTGAGGATTTATTACTAAGAGACACTTCATAAAGCACTTCATTTCGAGGCGCGGCGAAGAATGTCTGCAGTAAGGCGTGGGAATCTCCAACAGATTGCCGCACCCTCCTAACGTCGGGTTCGCAATGACGTGTTCCACGATTTTCAGTCATGCTTTTATAATCGAGCTCAGGAGAATATTAATCGAATACAGCTTCTAAGTGGATCCAAGATGATATTTGATATATTTGCGATGGGAATGTTTATATATAAATACTGTCATCCGACTAAATTTATAAATGATTCAAAAGAGGCCTTGATTTAATTCAGAAGTCTATTTTTTCTATTTAGAAAAAGATCTCTAATTTGATTAATCAATTAGCTATTTAGGTAGGGGTACGATAAAGTGAATCAATAAAACAATCTCAATACTCAATACACTGTACTAGAGACTTTAGTCGAATACTAGTAAAATGCAACCATTTTAAATGACAACATCATTAGTAACTGGAGGAGCTGGCTTTATAGGCGCTCATGTGAGTAGAGAACTTTTGGCTATGGGACACCAAGTGATGGTCTTGGACGATTTGAGTGGAGGTGATGAAGCGCACTTGCCTGAGGGAGTCGTGTTTGTCAAAGGTTCGATTGTAGACCATGCGCTATTAAGTCAAATATTTACTGAACACAAATTTGATTACGTCTATCATTTGGCTGCTTATGCAGCAGAAGGCTTGAGCCACTTTATCAAGCGATTTAATTACCATAACAATCTGATTGGCAGTGTCAACCTGATCAATGAGTCTGTCAAGCATAAAATCAAGTGTTTTGTATTCACTTCTTCTATTGCGGTATACGGTGGTTTGACACCTCCCATGACGGAAGACATGGTGCCTGTCCCTGAGGATCCATATGGTATTGCCAAACTGGCTGTTGAACATGAGCTGAGAGTGACCAAAGAAATGTTTGGTCTGGATTATGTGATTTTTAGGCCCCACAATGTATACGGTGAGTATCAAAACCTGGGAGATAAATACCGTAATGTGGTGGGGATATTTATGAACCAATTGATGAAGGGAGATCCTTTGACTTTATTTGGTGATGGGCTGCAGTCAAGAGCCTTTAGTTATATAGGAGATGTTGCACCTCATATTGCCAAATGTGTGGATATCAAAGAGGCTTATGGCGAGATATTTAATATTGGTGCGGATCAAAAGCTCACCGTTAAGGAATTGGCGCAGGTGGTGATGAGAGCCATGGGAGCAACTTCGGAACTTAGATATTTGGATGCGCGAAATGAAGTGACGCATGCCTATGCGAGTCATGCTAAAGCCAAAAGAGTTTTTGGATTGGATGAGTTTACTTCTTTAGAAGATGGAGTCAAAAAGATGGCGGATTGGGCCAAATCCACTAAAGTGAAACCCACTACTAAGTTTAAGGATATTGAAATACATGAGAAATTACCGTCCTATTGGTTGGAGGACTGATTATAGTTGTTAATTTAATGTCGTTTAGTTGAGCCTCTATAATACGTCATCGCGAGGAACGAAGCGATCTGCTAATAGATACAGACTGCTTCGTTCCTCGCAGTGACGATAGGTGAGGTTGCTAACCAAACTACATTGGTTGTTAATTGGTCGCAAAAGGATATTGAAATACATGAGAAATTACCGTCCTATTGGTTGGAGGACTGATTATAGTTGTTAATTTAATGTCGTTTAGTTAAAGTTCTATAACACGTCATCGCGAGGAACGAAGCGATCTGCTAATAGATACAGACTGCTTCGTTCCTCGCAGTGACGATAGGTGAGGTTGCTAACTAAACTACATTGGTTGTTAATTGGTCACAAAGAGGAGTTGAAACCCTTTCTGAGGCTAATCAATAACTTTCCGTCATTCTGAAAATTCTGGAACAGAGTGGAAGAATTATTCAGAATCTCAATGCTGGCGAATGGCAGGCTGCTATTCGAGAACAGATCCTGAATAGCCTGTCTCAGCTATCGCTGGTCAGTCTTTCAGGATGACGAACTTTTTTGGTTTAACCCGGATTATGCAATAGAATTCGTGATGAGGGTTTAAAGTGCAATACCATGTCTGCCGATAGGCAGGAATCAGGAAGTTTGGCTTTGCAAGCATAGCACCGCTATGGTTAAAAAGACAAACGAAGCGAAGCGGCTGATTTGCAGCAGTTTAGATACGTAATAGATTTTCTGTTACATATTTCGGGTTTAAAATAAACGTCAAATCAATGGATAAATTTTGCAAAAATGTTAACCCTCGAAATGATAAAAAGTGTTCGTATTTTGAACAATAAACAATGTTTTAATAATCGACCCCAGATAATTAATTGATGAAACGCATTCTTTTTTTAACTCCTTATCCTAGTGGTACAGCTGGATCACAGCGATTTAGGTTTGAGCAATATATTTCTTTATTGGAGCAAGAGAATATCTCATGTGATACCCAAAGTTTTATTGATGAGGAAACTTGGCGCATACTTTATTTGCCAGGCCATACAATAGCGAAGCTTGTTGGGGTTATAAAAGGGTTTGCACGGAGAAAATGGATGTTGCTGAAGGTATCACGATATGATTTTGTTTTTATTCATAGGGAAGTTACCCCTATAGGTCCTCCAATTTTTGAATGGATTTTAGCTAAGGTTTTGAAGAAAAAAATCATTTATGATTTTGATGACGCCATTTGGAAAGAAAATACTACAGGGTCTAACGCCATTGCAAAAGTCATCAAATGGTCTAATAAGGTAGGGTCAATATGTTCTTGGAGTCATACAATCAGTGTGGGGAATGATTTTTTGGCTAGTTATGCCAGGCAATTCAATGACCAAGTACTGGTCAACCCCACAACGATAGATACTCATCATTTGCACCTTCCGTCTGTGAAAGAGAAAGAAAAAATTGTGATTGGCTGGACAGGGACGCATTCAACATTGAGATATATTGAACTGTTATCTGATGTGATCAATGAAGTAGCCGAAGTTCGGGATATTGAGACTTTGATCATTGCAGATCAAAAACCAATTTCTAAAATTAAAGATTTTAAGTTTTTGCCTTGGAATAAGAATACTGAGATAATTGACCTGAATAAAATTGATATTGGTTTGATGCCTTTGGAAGATGATGAATGGGCCAAAGGGAAGTGTGGGTTCAAAGCTTTGCAGTTTATGGCCCTTGAGAAACCGGTCTTGGTTAGTCCTGTTGGGGTGAATGGCGAAATTGTAGCGCAGGGTGTGTCAGGGTATCATTGCGTATCCCCTGAGGATTGGAAAAGTCGATTAATTGAACTCATCGATGATCAATTGTTGAGGAAAAGAATGGGGAATGCAGGAAGGGAAAAGGTAATAGACGAGTATTCGGTGGAATCAAATAGTAGGAACTTTATGAGTTTGTTTGAGATTAGTAATTAGATACTAGATTTTAGACCTTTAGATACTAGATACTAGAACCAAGACACGAGTTAATTTACTCCTGGCATTATTGCAAATTCGTTCTAAGGATGTGGCAATTTGTTGGTGTCACGTATATTCTTACCGATTCATTCTACGGTCTGCTGGGGATTGCCACGTTGCTCCTGCGTCACGCCTCGCAATGACGAGGGTTTTGATACTGCTTTTGTATCCGCTACTGATGGCAGTAAGGTTTCACTTGTTATCAAAAGTAGTCCGAGGATCAACGTCATAGCCAGGCGTAAGACCGGGCTATCTCCTAGTGGTGAGAGCAAATGCTAGCCAATCGAACGATCTGCAGTCAGTTGGGAGATTACACCTTGTCCGCCGAAGGAGGGCGATCGTATCTTCCTTCGTCAGACCCTTCGGGTAATGACGGGTTTGAAAGAGGGAATTGCTGCGTT
>JAOPTS010000211.1:2488-2730 GCA_051531955.1 Reichenbachiella sp. | reverse complement strand
GGAGATGATTTCACAGGTAGTTTGTCAAGAGTATCCGGAGAAGATGCAGGAGCTTATGTTGTCAATGTAGAGACTGTTTCGGCAGGAGCTAATTATAATTTAAGTTTTACAAGTGGTGATCTTACGATTACACAAAAATCCATTACGATCACCGCAGATGCAGTATCGAAAGTTTATGGAGAAGCTGATCCATCATTGACCTATCAAATCACAACTGGTACATTAGAATCGGGAGATGATTT
>JAOPTS010000211.1:0-2466 GCA_051531955.1 Reichenbachiella sp. | reverse complement strand
AGTATCCGGAGAAGATGCAGGAACTTATGTTATCAATGTAGAGACGGTTTCAGCAGGAGCTAATTATAATTTAAGTTATGAGGGAGCTGATTTCACAATTTCAAAAGCAGATCAAACGATTACTATTACAAGTATTACTGATAAAGTAATTACCGATACTTCTCTAGAGGTAGAAGCGAGCACTACATCAGAATTGGCTTTGACTTATAGTGTGGGTGGCCCAGCTACAATATCAGGTACTACAGTTACTTTGACAGGTGCGTCAGGTACGGTGACAATCACTGTAGAGCAATCGGGCGATACTAATTACAATTCAACACAGGGGACTGTTTCATTCAATGTTATTGACAATTCTAAGCAAAATCAGATGATTACTTTTACTTCAATATCAGATAAGACAATTGGAGATGCAGCATTTGATTTGAGTGCTACAGCTTCTTCTGATTTGACAGTGATATATACTAGCACCGATGAGTCAGTTGCCACAGTTAGTGGCAACACCATCATGATAGTAGGGGCAGGAGCCACAACGATTACAGCTTTCCAAACTGGAGATGATACATTTAATGCAGCAAGTAGTGTAGCACAATCATTTATGGTGAATAAGCAGGTTGCAAGTATTACTTTCGATGCGATGGCTAGCAAGACGTTTGGAGATGCAGACTTTGATCTTTTAGCAACGGTTTCTTCTAATTTAGAGATTGTTTATAGTAGTTCAGATGAATCAGTAGCAACCATAGTAGGCAATACAGTATCTATCGTAGGAGCAGGAAGTACAGAGATTACAGCCTCTCAAGATGGTGATGCTACTTTCAAGGTAGCTACTAGTGTAAGCCAAACATTGACTGTGAATAAGGCAGATCAGACGGTCTCATTTGATGCGCTATCAGAAACCGTATTTGGAGATGTTGATTTTGACTTGGTAGCAACAGTAAGTTCAGGTTTGTCAATAACCTATGCTAGTTCAGATGAAACAGTAGCAACCATAGTAGGAAGTACTGTATCTATAATAGGAGCAGGGACTGCAACGATGACTGCAACACAATCAGGGAACCATAACTTCAATGCAGCAGCAAGTGTAAGTCTAACACTGACAGTGAATACATCGGATCAAGTGATTACTATTACGAGCATAGCCGACAAAGTAATCACGGATACTTCACTAGAAGTAGAAGCGAGTACTACTTCAGGGTTAGACTTGACGTATGCAGTGACTGGGCCTGCGACTATTTTAGGGACAACGATTACTTTGACAGGAGTGTCAGGAACGGTAATAGTAACCGTGGATCAGGACGGAAATAGCAATTACAGTTCAGCGCAAGGGACTACATCGTTCAATGTGATTGATGATTCTAAACAAGATCAGTCCATTACATTTGAGGCATTAGCAGACAAAGTGTTTGAAGATGGTGCATTTACAATCACAGCAACTGCTTCGTCTAATTTAGCAGTGAGTCTAGAAGTGGTGTCAGGTGCAGCAACAATTGATAATGGTACTGTAACAATTACTGGAGCAGGAGATGTTGTAGTCAAGGCAACACAAGGAGGTGATGGCACATTTAATCCAGCGCCAGAAGTCACACAAGGGTTTAATGTAGCTAAAAAAGAACAGACAATAACCATCACCACAATAGCCGACAAGTTAACCACCGATGCAGCTTTTGATGTGGAAGCAAGTACAGATTCAGATCTAGCCTTGACTTATGCAGTGACAGGTTCTGCTAGTATTTCTGGAGCAACGCTTACATTGGATGGTACATCAGGTATGGTGGAAGTGATCGTAAGCCAATCAGGAGATGATAACTTCAATGAAGCAGAAGCAACGGTAAGTTTTGAGGTCACAGCGCCAGTGATCGTAAAATCTGATCAATTGATTACTATCACCACAATAGCAGACAAGTTAACGACCGATTCAGCTTTTGATGTGGAGGCAAGTACAGACTCAGATCTAGTATTGACTTATGCAGTGACGGGTCCTGCCAATATCTCTGGAGCAACTATAACATTGGAAGGCACGGTTGGTACAGTAACAGTTACGGTTAGCCAATCAGGAGATGACAGTTTCAATGCCGCAGAAACAACGGTAAGTTTTGAAGTTACAGCGCCAGTGATCGTAAAATCTGATCAATTAATAACCATTACCACAATCGCAGATAAGTTAACCACTGATTCAGCTTTTGATGTAGAAGCAAGTACAGATTCAGATCTGGCTTTGACTTATGCAGTGACAGGTCCTGCGAGTATTTCAGGTGCAACTATAACATTGGAAGGTACGGTTGGTACAGTAACAGTTACGGTTAGCCAATCAGGAGATGACAACTTTAATGCTGCAGACGCAACGGTAAGTTTTGAGGTCACAGAGTTGGTAAAAGAGAAATCTGATCAATTAATAACCATTACGACAATCGTAGACAAGTTAACGACCGATGCAGCTTTTGATGTGGAGGCAAGTACAGATTCAGATCT
>JAOPTS010000210.1:0-3556 GCA_051531955.1 Reichenbachiella sp. | reverse complement strand
GACTATCAAAGATCTCAAAATAGACAATATAATAACCCAGCTTTGACATGGCACCACTGTTTTGTGCCCCGTCCCATTTGAAAGAACCAGAAGCTGCCAGTAATTGATTTTCCACTAGGGATTTGACCATTCTACCCTGCGTATCATAGATAAGTATATTACCCATATTACCGGGGTGTTTTAGTTGGTAACGGATGGTGGTAAAATCATCTTGGCCATTGCCATTAGGGAAGAATGTCTTCGGTTCAATTACGAGAAGACCGATCAGATTCGAGGCGCCAATAAATTGGGAATTGACGAAACCAGGTGTGGCGTAATAACTCGTGCTAGCAGCAGATTGCCATGAGTTATGATCATCAGTTGGTACATCAAAGGCAATACGCTCCAAGCTGACCCCTTCTACATCATCCAATAGTTCAAAGTGATAGTCCTCTGAATATGACAAGCGATCTATGACATTGCTGTGGTTGTTGCGTAAAGTAACAATCCCTGCGTCATCATTGTAAGAGGGAAAAGAAGGCATAGGGATGAAATTTTCAGGTTTACTTATTGGGTAATTGGCGCTTAGCATGTCAATATCAGAAGTAAAAACAAGATAGGATTGAGGGGCAATGATAAGATGATCGTCAGCGATGACTTTCGAGTCTATGCTGCCGTCCCCTTTCTCACTTTGCAATTCCCAACCCAAGAGGTCTATGTATTTGTCGCTGTTGTTATAGACTTCCACAAAATCAACACCGCCTGTTTTTGGGTTAAATAGGATTTCGTTGAGGAGGAGGTCCAAGCTGTCACCCAATTGTGGAAGCCAAAAGGTGGCTTGTCTCCCATCACTTGTCAACATGTTTGCGGCACAATCGGTCAAGATATCAAGAGACAATTCATAGGCTTGGCTACTTACTAGCGCTTGACCTAATGTGATTTCGATCTTGTTATTTTGTGGGGAGACTAATTCAGCGCTGTTTATTATCAGTTCAGGAGTGATAGTGATTTCATCAACCATGGAAGGCTTGGGGATCAATTTTTCGCTCATTAGCAATTCGATGGTATTGGGACTAGTAGCAAAGATCGATTGTATCGAAGGACCAAAATGGTCAGGGTTTTGGGCAGTGTTTGAATTGACAGACCCAGGAGTTCCGTTTTCGGAAAGAGAGGCAGACCAGTTGGTTTCTTCACCACAAAAATTGCTGAGGTCTACCATTTCTAGACTGTGGCCTTTGGTGTCGTCTTGCTGATACCAGTCTGATGTGTAGCTTGTAGAAAAGACCAGAGATTCTCCTGCGTAAATGGATAATGTTTCACCGCCATTGTTCAACGTCAGCCAGCTATTTAATGCTCCCGAATTGATGTTGCCAGTCAACGGTTTTTGAGAAATGACAAGGTAAGATTTAGGAGCTATTGATCCAGTGCTAAAATAACTTTCGCCAGTTCCGTCTTTCCAAATCAAGCCTTTGAGCTCAAGGGTCTGATTCGATGCATTGTACAGTTCAATAAACTCAGGTTCTCCTTCGTTAGGCTCAGCCATAATCTCACTAACGATCAATTCGCCATATTGGGGTAGATAAGGAGATTGGTAGGTAAAAGCTAACGTGGTAGTATCCAAGACATTTCCTGCAAGGTCTAGGAGATCAGTAATTTGGAGTTGGTAAGGTTGGTTATCGATGAAATTTTTATCAAAAGAAAGTAACACGCTAGTATCTTCTTCCTGCCCATGGATGCTAATAGGGTTACCGAATTGAAGGACCTCATAGTAGGGCAAAAAAGTGGCAGTAGTCGGATCCAAAGACTCATTGAATTGGATTTGAACCTCATGGTTATTTATTACTTGGAGACTGGTGGCTATTGGTGCTTGCGTGTCGATTATCAGTTTGATTCTATAACCAGGGACTTTGTTGCCATAAATATTGGTCAGGGATTGCCATTCCAAAGTGTGAGTTTCATCAGTGGCAAAATCTTGATTGAAGAACAAGCGAATTATATGGTTGTTTTCTGTACTGACTATAGCATAGGAAGGAACTTGACCATTAATCTGAAAGAGTCCAGGCACTAAAAAATCTTGGTCAATCGGAGTATCAAAAGTTAATTCTATGGTTTTTCTATTGAGCCAATTTGCTGAGTTGAATTTGGAATCAAATAAGAAAGAGTAGTTGATAATGGATAGTGCTTGATTATTTTTATCTGACACATTTTGAACTGTCAATATGTAATTTGATTGATTAACTAAATCATCTGTTAAATCAAGAATGACAGCATGCTCATTAATCGAAAGGCTATTAATCTGTTCTTCTTGAATCACGTAGTTTGCGATGTTACTTCCAGATGTTGGATGTGGTTTTTTGTTGAATAGCAATTCGATCTGTCTGCTGCTATGAACGATGATCTCGCTGATAGAGAATGAGGTGTTGTCGAACGGCTTTTCTATCGTAGTTTGAATGGTGTTTCCCCTGATGTCTGCAATGTTGCTGATCTCTAACATGTGGTCATTGGATGCTAATAACGGTTTTTCGAAACTTAAAATCACCTTTTGACCTAATTCACTATCATGCCAAATTGAGTTGGGCGCAAATTGATTGTCGACTAAATAATTTTGGGGGTTAGTCGCAGTGTTAATGAACAGGCGTTCATGAAAGAGTAAGGTAATATCATGTTCCGACCTCACGATCAGGCTATCCAATTGTGGAGCTATAGGGTCATAAACGAACGAGCCTTTTAGCCGTGTCGAAATAGCATTTCCAAACAAATCTTCTACTTCTGCAACTCTGATTTCATATTCTTCTTCGGGTATAAAGGCCTCGTTGAATTCTAAAAGCACATTGGATTCTGATATATTTAGCGCTGCATGTATGGGGTATTCGTTATCGTTGAGTTGGTAATGGTGTAATTTTTGAGCGCTGGTTTTATCTACTCTTTCTAGAAATATGATTTTGATAGAGTGATCATCGACGGCAATAATTGTGTCCAGTCTTGGAGAGGAGGCATCAAATTCGAAGTAGGTGTCTGGGGTAGTAAGTAATTGACTATTGACATCTGTGATGTTGGAAATGGCCAGGGTTAATTGCTTGTTGTTATCAAACTCATTTTTAAAAAGAAGCTCAATTAACTGATCATTTTCCTCATGGAGAATGGCTGAAACAGGGTAGCCAATTTCATCACTTATATGATAGTTGTTCGGGTTTGTAACGGAAGTTCTTGTTACCTCATCTTTGAATAAAATTTGTAGTTGATTGGCTCCTTGCACATGAACCGTATCGATCGAATTATGGAATAGTAAAGAGCTTTCTAATTTCTCTGTCATGATATTGCCCGAAAGATCTGAGAGGTTGGAAAGAGATAAAGTGTAGTTCAATTCTTCAGTTAAATCAGAGTTGAACCTTAGTGTTACTGATGTAGGGTTCTCTTCACCTATAGTCGCATGTTGAGGATGCCCTATTCCTGAATTGATAAAGTAATTTGATTCTTGATTGGCATTGGACTGGGTCAATGCCTCATCAAAAAATAGTGTAAGTTGACTCGCGTTTTTCACGTGGATGTTATCTAAAATGGGAGCTTCGATATCATA
>JAOPTS010000209.1:0-12372 GCA_051531955.1 Reichenbachiella sp. | reverse complement strand
TATTGGTATTCATTATGACATTAACGGTTTGTTTTTGCAAAGCGCAAATAAATGAGACCTTCGATTTATACTTTCAACCACCGCAGTTTCCAAATGGGAATATGGCTTTTAACAAGTATCTTAAAAGGAACTTAAAATATCCTACTCAATCTAAATCAGCTGGAATTGAAGGAATTGTTATCGTACAATTTACTGTTGATTCCTCAGGTGTAATTATCGATAGCCTAATCAACGTTTTAAAGGGAGTAACTAAGGAAATTAATTTGGAAGCTAAGAGACTTATAGTTAACTCTCCAAAGTGGCTTCCAGGAAGAAAAGTAGAAAATGGCCCTTTAGCAGCATTAAAAATTAGCTACCCAATTCATTTCAAAATTGAGGAGTAGTCAAGAATGCGTCACAAGATGACTTGATCATCCATGGTTACTTATTGCTATAGTTGAGCGAGGGGGTCTGGAGGTGGTTTTTGACGTTGACCGTCTATGACCTCTATTATCCTCTTGGGTATTTCAGACTGGATGAATTAGATTTGAAAAACACACAAGTTTAGTATAATACATGTGCTGTACTAAAATGTTAGAGCGAATTGTTCGAATGAAATCAACCTTCAAAATGAAATATTGTAGATTCTGTGTAAACAGAATTCTAGACCTCCAAACTGGAGTGCAATGCGGACTTGATCAGTCACCAATTATTTCTAATAATAAGTGCCCAAAATTCGTTCTAGATCAGCCAGAAAAGAATAGAATTGAACAACTCAGAACGTCAGCTGAAGAATATGACGAAACTGAAGAAGTCAAAAGTTACATCAATTTTGGATGGACATTTATACCAATAATTATCTCCATAGTCGCTTATTTTCAGCTAACCAAACTCAATGAAAACTATCGTTGGACAATAGGAACCACGTATGAGCATTCAACAGGATTTTCAATAAACGATCCATTACAATTTAAGAAGTTTTTACACTACACTTTTCAGGTTAACGGAATCTCGTATCAAGGAAAAACTAAAGTGGATTCAGAAAGTGCTGAATTAAAATCAGGTTCGTTTAATTACTTCGTAAGATTTAACCCTGATGATCCTGTAAACTCAGAAATTGAAGATTTCAAAATGGTGCCTTATTTTCTCAAGACTCATGATATTCCTGCGAACGGCATCCACCGAGATTCGCTTAAAATTTTCGCTAATCAAGAATTGGCGAAATATAAACGCTCTAACAATTGATATGAGATGCATGGCGGTTTAGCGAAAAAATAAACTGTAGAGGCTTTGGAAACCCCGCCGATTCTGCGCTGCGACTCATGAGAAATCAATAATGTCTGAGCCGAATCAGATTAGGCTATATTAGCATCCGAAACGAACAAAACATAAAACGCCACGACATCATATCTTGGCGTTTTCAGCAACTACCTAAACTTATGAGATTTTTAAAATCACTGACTGGCTCGCAATCAAATGACAAAAAAACAACTAGAAATTTCTTTATTGGCACACCTGAAGCAGAAGGTGAATCTACTTTTAATTCTAGAATGAAACTTGCGGAGATTTTTGGCGACTTTTTAAAGGTGTTCCCTGAATTAGAAACCGAAAAATTTATTATCTCAGGGAGAAAAGGATCTGGAAAATCAGCAATTGCAGAGTTTCTTTTATTCTCAGCCAACAATGACCCAAATGTCTTTTGTGATTTTGTAAAAACTCGAGACCTTCAATTAAATAAGATTGTTCAAGTTGGCAAGGAAGAAGGTTTGCCGATAGAAGACCAACTTTTATATGAATGGATAATCCTAACGAAGTTAATCAAACAACTTACAGAAGATCAATCGGTTCAAGATATTAAGGAATATAAAGACCTTAACAAGTTCTTGCATAAGAACTCTGGTTTGGTCGACATAAATAGCTATGAAATAAAAGAGATTGTTGAGAATAAATCTATGTCAGTTAACATAGAGTATTTCAAGCGAGCATTTAAATCAATGTTTAAGAAGGAACTAGGGATAAAATCACATAAAGCTCCTTTTTACAAAATTCTCCCTAATCTAAGAGAGACAGTTCTTAAACTTCTTACAGATACCAGTTCTTCAGAAAATGAATATTATTTAATTTTTGATGATCTAGATATCGGATTTAAGGAAAGTGATGAATCCAGTATTGAAAACCTCACGAACTTGCTTCGAGTATCAAAGGACTACAATATTGACCACTTCGGAAAACAAGGGTTAAAAGCCAAGATTATAATTTTATTGAGAGATGATATCAAAAGAATAATCGTCAAAAAAAATGCGGATACTGCCAAAATTTTCTCCTCTTATGAAATTCCTTTGATTTGGTACGAGCATGAAAAGTTTAAGGATTCTAATGATGAAGTAGGTCTCAAGAAGATGATAAATAAAAGAATTAAAGCCAATTTTGATCAATTAGAGATAGACTATAACGAGCATGATCCTTGGAATTCATTTATCAAACCCGACTTTGAATTCAAAGGTAGTAGCTTCAAATACTTATTAGATTTCACCCTATTTCGTCCAAGAGATTTAATTTTACTATTTAAACCTTTACCTAAAAACTCTTATACACTCCCATTAAAATTTGAGGACTGTCGACAACTAATAGAAAGTTATGTTGAAGAATTAGTTCTTGAAATAAAAAATGAACTATCGACAATATTTTCATCTGAGGATATAGATCGAATATTTTCTACTCTAAAAAACCTAAAAAGAAAACAGCCATTAACTAAAGCACAAATTGTAAATAATCTCACTGAGAATGGGTTAGACTATAATATTGAAAACACCTTAATCCATCTTTTCGATTATTCAATATTAGGTAACCTTGAACATAGAGGAAATGGAATCAGAAAAGTGTTCTTTAAGTATAGAGAGAGTAAAGATGAAGCAGCCGTAGTAAATTTTAAGCACCATTTTATATACCATAATGCTATAGATTGTTATTTAGATAAAAGGGGATAATACTTATAACAAGGTCTGATATCCCATGGCAGTCTAGAGGTGAGACTTGCGTTATCAGTTATTTAATAGCCTTTTTTTTTATCGTCTTTGATCTCTTCTAGTAGTGCGTCCCACTCTTCATTTGTGTAATTATCTCGTAGATTTCCCATATCAAAAATACTTTCTCATTTCAAGCACTAATTTGTCTATGAGAGGCAATAGAATATTATGACATTGACCCAATTGAAGAATTAAAAAGTGAAGGATATACATTGAATGATTTGGCTGACCATTTCGAGGCTGATTATGGAAATGATTAAACCAGTGCCTAACATTCAGTGATCAAATCTTGACTGTTTAGCTGTGAATGAAAGGATTCTGCTTTCTGGAATTCCCGCCATATCTCGGCTTTGTTCTCTGGAAATAAAAAAGGGATAGCTCAAATCACAGATTCGGCTATATTAGTATCCGAAACAAAGAAAACATAAAGCCACGAACACCATATCTTGGCGTTAGCGTCACATTATGCGAACATTCATCATTATCGTTTTACTTGTTAATTCCCAACTCACTTTTGGTCAACTTGTAGATAAGTCGAAGTTTGACAGACTAGTTATCGTTGACGAATACAATAACAACTACAGTATAATCTACGGGAGAGTATATAAACTAAACTTACATGACAGCTTGCCACAGTTAATCCTAACTGAAGAGTACAAATCACCAGATACGCTTCGTAGTTTTTATCAAGGTCGAATACCAAACTGGGATAAAATTCAAAACAGAAAGCCGAATGAAACAATAAGTGAAATCAGTCCTTGTTTAATTGACGAACTTATTGAAACGTTGAACCAACCCAAAAGCTTAACTAGCTTATTAGACTTTTACAGTGTCGACAGTACTTGGCACTTTTCTAACAAAGGTCGACTTATTCAGACCTGGTTAACAACATATGAAAATAGCGACAAACTGGAAAAGGAATACGCTAAATATATCTTGAACGATTTTAAGCAATTTCAAAAAATGGCATTTTATCATGTTTTACAATCCAATACCTCAGGCTATTCAAGTGTAACAATTGCATTTGAAAATGACACTGATACGTTATTTGTTCATTCAACTGGTCAGGAATCATTTCTAATTCCATGGAAATCCGACACAATCTATAAGAATTACGATCCTAATGTCTCCAAACTCATAAGTCAATTTCTACCAACTGATTTAGTTATGAACAAAAAAATGCTAAGTCCAACACTTACCGAATTTGAACATGGTATACTGAGAGAGCTTTCATTTAAAGTAAATTTCTTCGATCGCAAAAAATTCAAGAAGTACTTAAAAAAAGAAAGCCGATAACAAGGTCTGATATTCCATGGCGGTTTAGTGGTCAGATTAGCTTTTCTGCCAGCACCGGAAAAGTCTCAGATTTGTTCTATTGAGAATGGGAAAAAGTAATAGACCACTTCGCAGCGTTGGCTATTTTGAACCGAAACATTATCTGCACCAAAACGCACAATTCTTACATCGGTGTTAGACTTCATTGCTCAAAACTCAAGTGAATTTATTGTTCTGATTATCGGGAAACAAACCATGCTAATGCTAAATTTCTAATACCTTTATCCCTTGATAATTCATTAATGTCCTACTCACTTTTATCCTCGCCTTTGCAAGGCTTTACAGACGCTACTTTCCGTAATGCACAGAAAAAATTCTTTGGAGGAATAGACACCTATTATGCGCCATATATACGTTTTAATAAACAGCTGGTCATTAAAGGATCGTACCAGCGAGATTTGAATCCTGAGGCAAATACAACCTTAGAAGTGATCCCGCAAGTAATGACAGCAGACGCTGATCAGTTTTTATTTGCGATAGAGTATATTCAATCTTTAGGGTATAAGGAACTCAATTGGAATTTGGGTTGCCCATATCCTATGGTTACTAAGAGCGGCATGGGCTCTGGGCTCATTGGCAATATTGAAAAAATAGATCATATTTTAGATCGCGCACATAGTGAGACAGATGTCACCATCTCTATGAAAATGCGACTTGGGTATGAAAACAGCAGTGAAATATTAGATGCTTTTCCTATACTTGAAAAATACCCACTTAAAAATATCGCCATTCATGCGCGTCTGGGCAAGCAGCTATACAAAGGAGGGGTAGACCTTGAAGCATTTCAAAAATGCGTAGATGTCGCCAAGCACACCTTGTATTATAATGGGGATATTACCACAGTAGCGCAGTTTGAAAAAATACGAGAACGATTCCCAACCATCGAGCATTTTATGATAGGAAGAGGTCTTATCGCTGATCCATTTTTGCCCAGTATGATCAAGGCAGGCACCACAGAATACCCTGCTGATCGATGGGATATTTTTAGAGATTTTCACGATACTATCTTTCAACGGTATGATGCTATGCTTTCTGGGCCAACGCCCATCAAGATGAAAATGCGTGGTTTTTGGGAGTTTTTCTCTCAGTCTACGCACAATCCTCAAAAGGTCTTTAAAGCAATAAAAAAAGCGGGTAGCCCTTATAAATATAGGCAGGCCGTAAGTGATATTATTGAGGCTCAAAAGCAACATACTACTGGATAGGGGGTGTATAAATGGGGTGATGAGTTGAAACAATTGTCGCCCTATCGAAATTTAAACCTTGCATTCAAATAGGGAAATTGAATGAGGTGATAAATTTGGATACAACCTAACTTTGAACTTCCGAAATGGCACGTGAATAGCAGAGCGAGATGCTTGATCTCCTCATCATGAGGGGCTACTACTGCATTGCCCTTTTAAGAAAAGTAGGCTAAAAAGAACGATGAGTTCATCTTGCCATCGTGAATTCTATATTAATAGAACTCCCTTCTCCCAAATTGCTGTCACACCAGATTTTTCCCTTCATGGCCTCCACATATTTCTTGACGATAGACAACCCAAGACCAGTAGCCTTCCCTATCTAATGAATAGTTAATGTCTGTGACACGATGGGAACTGCAAAAGGTCCGAGTCGAAGACTCTGCTACTCATTGAGCTTTTAAGAAAAATATTCTGAAAAGAACGGGAGTTTACCCTGCCGGATAGGACACGTTGTTTTAAGTGTTCTTTAGATCACTTGGAACTTGTCTAATGAATAGTTAGTGTCTGTGACACGATGGTAAGTGCAAATGGCCCGAGTCGGACCTGTCCGCCTTAGGAGGAGACTCTGCTACTCATTGAGCTGTTAAGAAAAATATTCTGAAAAGAACGAAGAACAGGAATGAGCGGATAGGTCTGTGGCAAGGTGAATTTGATGGTAAGTCATTATATTGTATTTATGTCAGCTTATAAATTCAATGATCCAGAAGGAATGTATTTTGTAACATTCACGGTGGTTGAGTGGTTAGATGTATTTACAAGAGATGATTATCGTCAAATCGTACTTAAAAGTTTGCGTCATTGTCAACAGGAAAAGGGTCTAATTATTCATGCTTGGGTGGTCATGTCAAACCATATGCATCTCATTATTTCAAGAAAACTAGAAGGGGAGCAATTGTCAGGCATTGTTAGAGATTTTAAGAAATACACATCAAAGAGCATCATTAAATCAATAGAGGAAAACAATCTAGAAAGTAGAAGGAACTGGCTATTGTGGATTTTTAAATCAGCAGGAGCAAAGAATAACAACAATACAAATTATCAATTTTGGAGACAGGACAATCATGCTGAGCAGTTAGTCTCAAATAAGTTTATGGATCAAAAATTGAATTATATCCATATGAACCCTGTGGTATCAAGATTAGTAGAAGAACCTGAGCACTATCTCTATTCGAGTGCAAGAGATTATACAGGTCTGAAAGGTTTGTTGCAAATAGAAAATATTGAGTAATTCAATGCGAACCTCTCAAGGACACCCGTTGTATCACCCCCCATTGTTTTAAGTGTTCTTTAGATCACTTGAAATCTATCTAATGAATTAGCAGTGTCTCCCGATATATCGGGACAAGTTGTGACACGATGGGAAGTGCAAATGGCCCGAGTTGGACCTGTCCGCCTTAGGAGGAGACTCTGCTACTCATTGAGCTTTCCAGAAAAACATTCTAAAAAGAACGATACCCCTTACAACATTCGCTACAACCACACTAACAACAGGACCTAATAAGAATATATTCATAATTACTTGTGATCAAATATATGATTCACTATCTTCTTAATCCTTTGTTAGTCAGATGGATTATCGGGGATTTAATAATTATCAACCAAATTAAAACCAACTGTTATGAGTACAGAGAACGTAATCTCTATCGACATTCCCGAAGCGGATGTCCAAACGGTGAAGGATGCCTTCGCCACAATTAAAACTACTTTATCACCTTATATTTTGGCCCTGACACCAGAGCAGCGCAAGACCATCCCCAAGATGAGCGATGGTACGGAACCCTTTGTCAGCAAGGTCATGGACTATGCGGTGAGTGATCCGCAGTTTGCGCCTCCTTATATGAATGTGCCCGAGATGCAAAAGGATTTTGATGTAGTGAGTGAGCTGATGCCACTCTTGCGAAGCGTAGACCAGCTGACCGCCAACCTGAGTGATACAACAATGATGGCAGGGTCAGAAGCCTATGTTGCCTCGCTGAGTTACTACAACTCGGTCAAGATGGCGGCCAAGATGAACGTCCCAGGCGCCAAGGCGATCCATGACGACCTCAAAAAGAGGTTTGAAGGACAGGGTAGATCGAAATCCTGATTAGGATAGAGACAATTGATTATACAACTAGGCCAACATTCGTGTTGGCCTTTCTTGTTATAGTAGTCAGGTGAGTTAAAACCCGAACTAGTTCGCCTAATAGGTGAAGCAGTTCACCAAAATGGCGACCGAGTTTGGCTAAAAGGGGAGTCAGTTCGGTAAATAGACTAACTAGTTGAGTACTGAGGCGACCCAGTTGACCAAATAGGTGAACTAGTTGTGCAAATAGGTGACCGAGTTCACCTTTTAGGTGGGGTACAGCCATCTAGAGGCACTTTTTGATTTTCTCACTCCAACCCAAAAAAACATCTATTTTGCCTTTTTGGCTATCTAAATATGATCAATTATATTCGTTGACATGAAAGAGAGATTAACACCATGGTGTTCATAAGACTTATCTATGAAGAAAATCCTTGAAACCAATGTAGGCGCGTAAAGTTCTGAGACCAATTCTCTTCTTGATTTCTTAGATTATAACCCAAATGATAATGATCAAAATAGGTTGTCACACCCATTGTTTTATGTTTTCTTTAGATCACCTCTGAAACAACACTGCCATAGTACGAGCGGGTACTTTCAAACGCTTACTCACTGTCTGACTACCTGATTGATCAAAAGTATCACCCAAGACAGCCACTTGCCATTCGCCTTTCAGAGTATAATTAGCGTCTGTAGCATTGGCATTATAGATCACGGTGATATTGTCCCAGTCATCGCCATTGGCATGATGTGTGATTTGATAGCTGATCAACCCTGGGACTACTTTGCCAAAGGCAAGATTCCTTACCACCTCATCTGTAGTCGTCATACGGAAGGCGGGATGTGCTTTGCGTAAGGCGATCAAATTTTGATAATAAGTCATTACATTTTGGTTCTCTACCTTCCAACTCCAGTCGATCTGATTAATCTCATCTGAGAGATTGTAGGAGTTGTGTTCGCCGTTTTTGGTACGGAGTATTTCGGCACCCGCGTGGATGAATGCTACTCCTTGTGAAGTCATCACGATGGCATTGGCCAATTTGTCCATGGCGATGAGTTCTTCTTCCGAAGCGTCCGGTTGTGAGATTTTCAACTTGTCATACAGTGTATGGTTGTCATGACATGATACATACGATACCGATTGCCAAGGAGCAGATGCCCATGCAGTATCCGAATAGTTGATTTTCTTGTAGTTGACCTGTGGGTGGTTGATCGCACCGACAATACCAAATTTGATAGACTCTTCCGTGTCGGTAGCACCATTCACAAACCCAGTACTTTTCTCATCAAACACAGAGCCCTTGATGCCATCTCTGATGTCATCACTGAAGGCCGAAATTTGTGGCATTTGATACGTATGCTTTTTGAGGGCACGATTTTCTTCTGCCAAAGGTGAATCACTTGCCGTCCATCCTTCTCCATAGATGATGATGTTAGGATTGACTTTTTTAAGCGCTTTGGTAATCGCGTTCATAGTGGTGACATCATGAATAGCCATGAGGTCAAAACGAAAGCCGTCCAAATGGTATTCTTTCGCCCAATGAACGACAGATTCAATGATAAATTTTCTGGTCATCTCACGATCTGAGGAGGTCTCATTGCCACATGCTGAGGCATCAGAATATTTACCGTCTTCCCATTGTCTGTAATAGTAGCCAGGCGCTTCTAGGTTGAAATTTGATCCTTCTGTTCGTCCGGTATGGTTGTACACCACGTCCAAGACGACTCCAATACCATTGTCATGGAATGACTGTACCATTTGTTTGAACTCTTTGATTCGAACTTCGGCTTCAAATGGATTGGCTGAAAATGAGCCTTCGGGGACATTATAGTTTTGAGGATCATAACCCCAGTTGAATTGTGGGCTGTCAAGCTTAGTTTCGTCAATCGAATAATGATCGTAAGTTGGCAGTAGGTGAACGTGTGTAATGCCTAGTTCTTTGATATGATCCAAGCCAGTGGATATGTTATCCGGGCCTTTGGTGCCTGGTTCTACTAGTCCTAGATATTTGCCTGGGTATTGGCTCCCAGATTCTGGATGAATGGTCATGTCCCGAATCTGCAGTTCATAGATAATAGCTTCGTTGGGACTGGAAAGTGTTGTTCCCTTGTCCTGATCCCAACCATCAGGGTTAGTAGTAGACATATCCAAGACCATTGCACGCTGGCCATTGACGCCTACCGCTTGGGCATAGATACCGGGTGTCTCTTCTAACCAAACACCCTCAATCTGGACTTGATAAGTATAATAAGTACCGTTGATATCCCCGTGGATATGGATGGACCATATGCCGTCTTCTTTTGGAGAAAGTTCATTGACGGAATTGGGCTTGCCTTCTGTTCCATTGTCGTACAAGTTGAGTCTAACTGCCTGTGCTTGTGGTGACCAGATTTTGAAAATTGTTTCATCTGCGCTGTATGCCAGCCAAAGATCTTGATCTGTCGGGGTGGGAAACTCACTAAAACTGTTGTACGTAGGTTTTTGCTTCATACACGAGCCTAGAGATAGTAGAAGGGCAATAGCCAATAGATTTTTCATAGTCTTCAAATAATGGCTGAATTTAGCGGAAAGACCTGACTTATTAATTGTCGTGTCGAAAGATTTTATATTCGGCAATGAAAGTACCCAATGGAATTAAAGAGGCGACAAGTACTAAAGAAGAGGTTTTGAATGACCATTTACAGTCAATTATTGCAGGAAGTGAGGCTACTATGTAGGCAACAAAAAGGACCCCATGCGCCATCCCTACATCTTGCGTAGCATGTGGATACCCGCCATAATATTTTAGCGGCATGGCGATACCAACGAGTAATAAAAAAGAAAGGCCTTCTAAGAATCCAATAATCCTCAAACGTCCCAATGGGCTGCTTAATAATTTCATGTGGCGAAATTATGAATTGTTGACAAGAAAAAGGTCAGTATCCCCCCGAATACTAACCTTTTTAAGCATCTAGTTAGATACTAGACATTAGATTCAAGAATCAAGACAAAATCTTGAGTCTATTGTCTTGAATCTTGGTTCTTGACTCTTATATCTCAATTTTTTATGCCGCTAGCTTTTGTTCGATTGCTAACTCTCTTTCTATTTCTTCTAGTTTTTCTTGTTCTGCTACCGCGGCATCTTCGTCCGCTTGAGAGAATTTAATCCCTAGTCCTAATAGACTAATCGCGACAACTGCTATACCAAAGTACATAAAACTGTTTTCTAATGAAGAGCCACTTCTCAAAAGGAACTGGGCATATATTACAGCACCAACGTTACCCCCTGCGCCTACTATACCGGCTACTGCACCGAGTGATTTTTTGTTGATAAATGGCACCACTGAAAAAGTAGCTCCTTCTGCCATCTGTACAAATAAGGAGAAGGTAATCATCGTTCCAATTGCAAGCCCGAGTGTGTCCATTCTAGAGAAAAGTATCAAGGCAAAACCTTCAACGAATAACACCATCACCAACCATTTGACTCTACCTGATAGGCCACCGGTTTTAGAGAATTTATCTCCTAAGAAACCACCCATAGATCGCGCAAATAAATTCATGAGACCAAACAAAGCAGCAATAAGACCTGCTGTTGTTTCGTTCAATTCAAATTTGGTTTGGTAGTAAGTAGCTGCCCTTCCATTGACGAATAACTCCAAACCGAAACAAGCACCATAGATCGCGAATAGAATCCAAACCCTTCGGTCTTTGACAGCCGACATGAACAATCCTGACTCGCCTTCGACTCTCATTGGTTTCTCGCTTGGGACGTCATCAAAGTTACCTTTGGGTGTGTCTTGAGTATATTTCCAATATAGGTACGCCACGACCAACATGATCAAGGCAGGTACGAACATGGCAGGCCTCCATTTTGATAATTCTGATTCGGCCAATCCGAAAGCCAACATACCTGAAGCGATTAATGGCATGAGAGCTTGTGTGACCCCTCCACCAAGGTTACCCCATCCGGCAGTAGTCGCATTTGCGATTCCCACCACGTTGGGCGCGAACATTTTTGTTGTGTGGTATTGTGTGATGACAAACGATGCGCCAATCACACCGATGGCCATTCTGGATATTAAATAAGTCTCCCAATTGTAAGCGAAAGATGATCCTGCAACCGCGAATGCACCGAAGATTAATAGGTAGGTGTAGCTTTTTCGTGGACCAATTTTATCACAAAGACTACCGACGATCAATCTTGCAAAGATGGTCACGCCTACAGAAGCAATAAAGGCAGTGATTTTTTGCGCTTTGGTTAAGTCCATGTCAGGACCGATCGTAGAGTTCATCAAAGGAGCATGTGCAAACCATCCGAAGAAACAAAGGAAGAAAGCCAACCAACTCAAATGGAAAGTTCTCATTTGTGGGGATTTGAAATCAAATAAATTGATTCGAGTGGCTTTTTCTAGTGATGCGGTACGTGTAGTCATAATTTTCAAGTCTTATTAAAAACTACGTAGTGGTAGATTGTTCTACGTAATTATACTTGCAAAACTATGTTAGTGATTACTTCTGTGAAATGGTGTAATACATGGTCAAGGAAGTTTTGTGACAATGAAAAAGCTGTGATAACGCAGTGTTATTAGAAAAACCGCATAAAAAAGCCGTTTAGAGAAGGTCTCTAAACGGCGCAATATTTTGATGGTTATTAGTACTATACGTTCTTTTCGAATTGTTCAGCAAGTTGTGGTGCTTCTTTATCCGTCATTTTTTGAATTACACGATGCATCCAAATCAAAC
>JAOPTS010000208.1:0-10307 GCA_051531955.1 Reichenbachiella sp. | reverse complement strand
ATAAGAAGTGGTCTTTGACGATCAGTCCTTCGTTTTGGTATATGGGGTTGAAGGGGACGATTTACATGCCTCCAAATCCTTCACAACTTCCTGAAATTGAGCCTACCTATGATATCGATATCAAATTTTTGGATATGGCCAAGTCTATCAAGTTTGCCATGATGCTATTTGGTGATGTTCAATTTGATCGATTTTCTTTGAGATATAATCTTACTAACCTCATCTTAGAAGGAGAAGGGATTACACCCTTAGATATCTTAGTTAAGGATTTGGAAATTCGTCTTGTTTATTTCGCTGGAGATGCATCTATTGGCTATTCGGTTTTCAAAAGGGCTAAAATAGCAGTTGATGTCACGGTAGGAGTGAAATGGGTGTATTCTAGTATTGCCTTACAATCCTCTGTTTTAGGTTTTTATCCAGTTGATGGTTACCGTTCTTTCAAATGGGTGGATCCATTGATGGGCTATAATGTTAGATACCAACCACATCATAAAGTTAAATTCCGATCATATGGAGATGTTGGCTTTTTAGTTGGAAATGAAGTGACCTATCAATTATTGGCCGAGGGGTCCTATTATTTTGCCAAATGGTTTTCTACCTCTCTGGGTTATCGGTATTGGAGTGCTGAATTAGAAAATGAAAAAGCAGCTTACTCTGGCAATGTCAGGGGCTGGTTTATGCGAATAGATTTTAGAATTTAACTTTTTATCATAGGGAAGGGGGTCAAAGGATGTCTTAGTGCATGTCTCAATACTTTGGCAGAAATAAGACGATGAAATCCCAAGAATGGAAACTCCTCCTTGAGATTAGTATAAATAGATTTTGGAAGGTTAAAAGAAATCAATCCAAGACTCAAGTCCGCCAAATCAGCTTTTCTAAAAGCTTCAGTCAAGGCCTGGGATTCTCCCTTATATGCTGATATTTTGTGATGATGGTCTATCACGCATTTGATGGTTTCATATTGATCCATCATGTTATTCTCGGCTAAATATTGCTGGCAGAGATTGATACTAGGACCTAGGTAATCCATCGTCTTGTGTGACCAAAGCCCCAAATCGTGAAATGCACTAGCAACCGCCAATACTTCTTGGTCATAAGTGTTGAGGTCTTGCTTTAAATAGACTAGAGATAGATGATATACACGGTAGACATGGTTGCGGTAGGCATTGTAATCATCACCCAAAGCACGGGAGTAATATTGTAGGATACCTTCAATTCGTGGGATGGATTTGTTCGCCATGGTTTAAAATTTACACATGATGTTCGCCATGATGTCTTGTAGTCTTTTGCTTGTCGACCAAGGGACGGTATCGGATTGTGTCTTGCCATCGAGGATGTCTTGACTCACCGCATCTGCTTCAAAATTGAACCCGAATCCTTTTCTGTCGTCTAAGAAAGTGTCCACAATATTTTCTCCTTCGTAAAGTCTAGCTTCTTTGGCTCTCCAAAAATCAGGTATTTCTATATAACCTTTCTCACCTATGAGGTAGGCATGGTTATGTAATTTCATTATAAAACTGGTTTGTAGAGAAGCGATTTCATCACCGAAATCCATGTGCATGGTCACATCATTGTCTACACCCGTTGCTGCTTTGAATGCTTTGACAGTTAGTGAATCAAAATCTTTTTGCAACATCAGCCAAGTCAAGGCGATAGGGTAGATGCCCATATCCAAAAGTGCGCCACCAGCTAATTTAGGATTGTACATTCTACTATCAGGGTCGAATGGTTTTGGATATCCAAAATCTGCTTTGATGTGCCTGATCTTACCGATTCTGCCTGCTGCTATCCATTGCTGTGCTTGTTTAATGGCCGGCAGGAAGTAAGTCCACATGCCTTCCATGAGGTATTTGCCAGACTGCTCTGCAATTCCGATTAACTCTTTACATTCGGTAGGATTGACGGTCAAAGGTTTTTCGCAGAGGACATGTTTGCCAGCCTTTAGCGCATCGCTGGTCATTTTTAGATGAAAGGAATGTGGAGTAGCCACATAGATCGCGTCTACTTCTGGATCTTGATAGACTTCTTGATAAGAGCCATAGGCCTTAGGGATGTTGAAATCCGTGGCAAATGTTTGGGCAGAAGTCAAGCTCCTTGACCCTACTGCTACTAATTCACAATTGGTCGTGAATTGAAAGTCATTGGCAAATTGTCTAGCGATGTTGCCAGGGCCAACGATACCCCATTTGATTGTCTTCATAGTTGATTATAGTTTATTGGTCTCAAGTTGTAGTTGAAGCACTGCTTGGTACAAACTGGTTTGCGTTTTTGTATGTTATTCTTTTTGTCTATAATCTAGGATCTAGTGATCTAGGATCTAGTGATCTAGGATCTTGATATGGTAACGTATAGAATATTGTTTTCATCCCAACTTATGTTCTTATGAGTCTATAGTGGTTTAGTCAAATGTAATCAATGTTTGAACTGGTAGTTTAATTGGGTCATCAATTTGTCGCTATTTACCTTTTTGAAGGCAAGTGTCTTGTCCGAAAATAGAGGGGGTGGGAGTTGTGATTCTTTACAAGCTTGCTCATAAAATGTTTGTCTAGTTCCAAGGTTTGGAGAGCAAGCGTTGAAGGTCTGATTCCATTGCTTTTGGTCTATAATGGTTTGGATGACAGAGATACAATCGTCCAAATGAATCATGTTGACAGGGTTGTCTTTGCCAGCCAATTGAGCTTTATTCTTGATGAATTTGGCAGGGTTTCGGTTTGGGCCATATAGTCCTCCAAACCGAATAACGGTTGTGTCAGCTTTAGTGTTCCTAAACAAGTCTTCAATAGCCAATAAACCAACACCTCCACGGCTATTACAATCATATGAAGCATCTGATTCTGTGACGGTTTTGTCGAGGCTAGGATAGACAGCTGTTGAACTGATGAAAATAACCTTAGCGTTCTCGGGGATCACTTCGGAGACCTTTTTCATCATCTCAAAATGACTATTGGGTTGATTTGGTTGATTGCGAGGAGGAATGTTGATGATCAGGAAGTCACTTTGGAAGAAGTCTTTGTGTTCCTCAATACTTTGAACTCCTTTAATCAAATGTGGAATAATTCCTTGTTGGCTTAATCGCTCGTATTTGTCTTGGCTTGTCGTACTGCCCTTGACTTCAAAGTCTTTTTTATCAAATTGCTGTGCTAGAGGTAGCCCCAGCCATCCACAGCCAAAAATTGAAATTGTATTCATATGCTTTCTACCATTTTGATCTGCCTTATCAGCAGACAGATGTTAGGGGAAACCTAAACGTCAATATTTTATATTACTTACTTTTTAATCATCAAATTTACCACCTCTTTTCCAATCATACTACCAATTGCTATGCCCATGCCACCCAACCTCACCGAGACAAAAAGGCGTTCATTGATGCTTTTACAAATTACTTTTTTGGTGGTACCGATTCCCATGATGCCAGTCCAACGCTGTTCGATTTCAAAAGGTTGGTTGGGTAGTATTTGATTTCGTAGTATTTGATCAAGCTGATTTTGGATCTCTGGGTTTAGTCCTTGGCTTGTAGTGGTTTCCTTCTGAAAATCAAGATTGCGGCCACCGCCAATTAAAATTCGATCACCAACATTACGGAAATAGTAATAGCCTTCATCAAAATGATAGGTACCCTTAATTTTTAAATTGGATATCGGTTTGGTGATGAGTACTTGTGCTCTGGCAGGTTTAACGTCTATTTCGGGTAGGAGATTTTTAGCAAAACCATTGGTGGCGATGATGCATTTTTGAGCTTTGATGTCTCCATGATTTGTGATGATTGAAATCGAATCACTATTCAACTCAAAATTCTGAACTGTAATACCATTTAGCATTCTAATACCTTTGGATTGAGCCAAAGAGATTAAAGAATGTATCATCGTTCCGGTGTTGATTTGTCCTTCACCATGGATTTGTACGGCGTGAGAAAAGCCTCGGAATCCATTAGCTTTTATGATTCCTTGGTGAATGGCATATGGAGCAAAGCCAAGATCCGTTTTGATGAGTTGGTTGAGGTATTCTAGTTTGTCTTTTACTAATTCGAATTTTGAATCTGCGTTTGAGAACAATTCAAAACTCCCGGGTGACTCGTATTCAATATTGGAGGTGCCAAGTAACTGTTTGAGATTTTCTAACCCTTTGATTCTTTTTTCGATCAGACTTATTACTTCATTCTCAGTGTGGTTTTCTAAATCCATCAACACTTCAGTTGGGCTGCCAAAACAAGCAAATCCGGCATTCTTAGTACTAGCACCTGATGGCAATACACCAGTTTCGATGATCAACACATCATGATTGGGGAATTTGATTTTGTAATCGATCGCGGCTGATAAACCAACGATTCCACTACCCACGATGACCAAATCTGGTTCTTTAATAAACGATTCCTTTTCCCAAAAACTCCACATAGGTAGATTTACTAATTGATGATAAGTAATATTACCTATTACTTATTGATAAGTTCATGAGAAACAGCTATTTTACAACTGTAAGCTATGTTAAGAATTGATTCCCCTCTTTCTACTGATTTATTTCGGTGATTTCAATATACAATAACGATATGAAAAAAATTTACTATCTCCTTTTTTGCATGACTATTGGGTTTAATACGCTTGGTTCTGACGATTGTCAATGCGTAGTGTCAGCAACCAACTTGACTATCACCAACGGTACTACTACAATTGTTAATGCCTACTATCCTGGTTCAGCCAATGCCTTGACAGGTTCTAGAAGTATTACAGTTGGGGCTGAGCAAGCTGCAGGAGCCAATGGGACAATAGCCATTGGAGATTTGGTATTGGTTATTCAAATGCAAGGTGCTGAGATCAATACTACTTTGCCAGATCAGACGGCTGGTGACTATGGCGATGGTGCAGGAGGGAACGATCGAGCTGGCTATTTGGATAATGAGGGATTTATTGCAGGGCATTTTGAGTATGTAATTGCAACAAGTGCTGTTGTTGCAGGCGGTGGGACCTTAACCTTCGATACTGACCTACAGAACAATTATATTAACCAAACTACTGAAGGAAATTTTACTACAACGCAAGGGAAACAAGCTTTTCAAGTTGTGAAAGTAGGGAACTATTCAATTCTGGAAATTCAACCAACAGGGAATTTAACAGGGCTGCCATGGAACGGTAGTTCTGGAGGGATTGTAGCAATCGATGTGTTGACATCATTTATTATGGATGGAACTATCGATGCTAGCTACCTAGGGTTTAGAGGAGGATTGAGAGAGTTAGGAAATGTAAATGATAATGATGGAGATACGGATGACGCAACCTCAACAACTGCGTTTCAAACTGGAATCAGAGGGGAAGGCATTGCGGGTTCACCAACGCAAGTATATGGATATAATGATGCACCATTAAACTCAGGGGTGTTAACGGCTTTACGTGGTTTGACTAATGGGTATCCCGGGGTTGAATCTTTGGTAGTGAATGTGCAAGGTACTAACCCGAACCAGATGGTGTATAATGGTTATCGAGGTGCAGGTGCGCCAGGCAATGCAGGTGGTGCTGGTCGTTTTGATGGTAGTGGAGGAGGAGGAAGTAATGGTTCGTTTGGAGGTAATGGAGGATATCCTACAGGTGGAGGTGGTATTGAAAATGCTGGTATAGGAGGAGTAGGGTTGTCTGTTGAATCTGGAAGTCGTGCTTTCCTCGGTGGAGGTGGTGGATCAGGAGGATTTGATAACGACTTAGGTTTCACAACAGATATATCTAGTGGCCATCCCGGAGGAGGAATTGTTTTAATTCGAGCTAATAATATTTCTGGGGCAGGCGCAGGTACAATTAATGCCGATGGATCAGGGTCTGCAGCTAGTCAAACCGGTGAAGGAGCTGGAGGAGGTGGAGCTGGTGGTAGTATTTTGCTTGTCACGGATACAGAAGATATAAGTTTCGTAGGCTTTAATGCTGTTGGAGGAAATGGCGGAACTACTAATACTGCTGATGATGGTGGCGGTGGTGGTGGAGCTGGTGGTCAAGTTTTGTTGGTACGTAGAGGAGGGAACTTTAGTGGTGCTCCTACTGCAACGGTTACAGGTGGTGCCGTAGGTGGGTCTGGGGCTGGAGCAGTAGTCGGAGATGCTGGTGATGGAAGTTTGGAGGTGTTGACTGTCCCACCAGCTGCAACATTTGATTGTCCGTTAATCAATGTCGCTGCAGCAAAACCTGGAGGTATATCTGACGATTTGATCATATGGTTCAAATCAGATGAGGATGTAAGTTATAGTGGTACCAATCAGGTGACCAGCTGGGTAGATCATAGTGCATTGTCCCTGGAGGCGAATGATTTTTATGTTGCGAATAATAGTCCTGATTACATTGCAGAAGACCCATTGTTTAATTTTAATCCTTCCATTAGCTTTAATGAAGGGGCAGATTTGGATGAATACTTAGGGTTTTATTTAGCGGGTGAAGCAGATGCTGATCATGTCTCTGGAATAATAGTATTGAACAATAGTGATATAACCAATACTCAAACCCCCGTGTCTTTTTATGCAACAGTTGCTGATGTGAATGAATTTGATATTGATTTAACAGTAACTAACGGGTTTGCTCGTCAGACAAATATTGGTAATGCTACTGATGGTACTTCGGATGTAAGAGATGGAGACACTCATATTATAGTGTCTGACTATTCTGTCACGGGTACTCAAGGAAGGATTTGGGTGGATAATGTTTTAGAAACTACTGATGCAGCCTTACCTGTGGCGAATATTACATTTAGCACAGGCGCTAATTTTGTTTTAGGCCAAAAGGTACATGATGAGACTGATGGAGGGTTTGTTACGACAGAAGCCTTTCAAGGTCGCATAGCAGAAGTAATTGTCTACGATACTGATCTTTTACAAACCAATGAAATGAATCAAATTCATTCTTATCTGGCTATCAAATATGGGTTGACCATAGATGTTACCAAAGATTATGTCAACTCAATTGGAGAGAGTATATACCCTTCTTCTACCAATGGGTTGTATGTGAATGATATTGCTGGAGTAGGTCAGGATTACGGTTCTGGCTTAGATCAAAAGAAATCAAAAAGTATTAATAGCGATGCGGTGGTTACTATGGAAGTCTCTTCATTTGCGACTGATCGTCAGTTTGTGATCTGGGGGAATGATAATGGCACATTTGGTTTTGCAGCTTCGGAATTGCCTACCAGTATTACTACTAGGATGACAAGAGAATGGAAAGTGGCGGTATCCAATGGATTGGAAGATGCAAGTTTAACGCTTGACTTGACCGGAGCAGCTAGTTTGCCAGCAGCTTCTGAGAATTTGATGTTGATCATAGATGACGATGGTGATTTTAGTACAGGTGTAAAAAGTACAGTGTCTGCTAGCTCATGGGATGGTACTACGGCAACATTTAACAATGTTGACTTTGCAGATGGTGATTTCTTCTCTGTTGGAGTGACAGGTGGAGGTCCTGGAGGTGTATCTACTAGTTTGGTCACTTGGTTGAGGGCAGATGTAGGAACTTCGACTACTACAGATAATACTGCATTGGATACATGGACAGACCAAAGTGCTGCTGTTAATAATGCGTCAGGAGGCGCTACTCAACCAACCTTCAAAGACAATGTAACCGATAATATGAATGGCAATCCGGTGATTGATTTTGATGGTACTGATGATCGGATGACCATTGCACTTGATGCACTTGAAGGTTCAAATTATTCTTTGTTTGCAGTAGGTGAGAGAGTGGATGCTAGAGGTAATAACTATTTGCTAGGGTCTGATGGCAGTACAAACGATGAAGTTTTGCATTTCGGTTACCGATTGGACGGGACAGCTACTGTAGCACAGTGGGCGAATGATTTGGATGTGACTGTAAATGCTTTTGATGCACCTGCAGTTTCACCATTTATTTTGTTTGGTGAATTATCTGGTGCTGGTCATAAAATTGAGCAACAGAGAGATGGCATCATAAGTTCTGCTACTAATGCTAATACAACATCAATAGCAACTAATGCGAATCAATTGTATCTAGGATATTTTGGAGATACTCCAAGTTATTTTGGAGGTCAAATGGCTGAGGTAATTGCAATTAGTTCTGAGTTAACCAATGAAGAAGAACAGCGAGTATATTCTTATTTGGCATTGAAGTATGGTGTCTCGCTAGATGCTACTACAGATTATTTAGCGAGTGATGGAAGTGTGATCTTCCCTTCAACTTCTTCTTTGCCAGATTACACGACTTATACCAATGATATAGCAGGGATCGGTCGAGATGACCTTTCTTCATTGAGTCAAATCTCTTCTCGAAGTGAAGACGCTGATGATGTATTGACTATGTCAATTGCTTCTTTCACAAACAATCTCTCGTTTGTGATGTGGGGTAACGATGATGTAGCAACCACAGAAATTACTTCTGATCTACCTGAGAATATTGTGACAAGATTGGGAAGGGAATGGCGTGTGTCTAATGTAGGTAGCATATCTGGCCTCACTGTTACATTTGATTTATCAGGAATTGCAGAAACAGGTACCGTTGCATCAGATTTCACCTTAATGATAGACGCCAATGGTGATTTTACAGATGGGTTTGTTGAGACCGTGCAGGCAACTTCATTTGCTGGTGATGTGGTGACTTTTGAGAATGTTTCGATCACGGATGATTACATCATTACTTTAGGGACATCCAAGACAGCAGTAGGTCCAGCAGGTATTACAGATAATATTGCATTATGGCTAAAAGCTGATGCCGGTACTAATTGTTTCACAGAAGGTTGTGCCATCACTACTTGGGAAGATCAAAGTGGTAATAATAATGATTTTGTTGCAGGAACAGCACCAGAGTTGAATCTCGATAGCTTAAATGGAAACTCAGTTATATCATTTGATGAAACTAATAATGAGTATTTGACATTAGCCAGCACTAATCTAAATCCACGAACCGTTTTTATAGTCTATCTGGATCAATCTACAGCTGGTCGTGCCACGCCGTTTACTAATAATGACACGGATGATGGGAACGGTATTGGATATGGGTTTACGGATGATACGCAAATATTTGATGCTACGGCTTCTACAGGTACACCTGTTGATGTATTGACTGGTGCTAACTCTGTCAATGCAATAGATATTGGAAATGGAACAGCGCATGAAAGACCAGATACCTATGAAATCCATACGCGCGTATTAGCAAGTAATTTGTCTAATGCTACCTTCGATTATTATCTAGGTAATGACCGGAATACTGGTAGTACCACCATATCAGGGGGTATTGCAGAGGTGATCGTTTACTCTGATGTATTGAGTGCTGATGAAATCACAGTTGTAGAATCCTACCTTGCAATCAAATATGGTCAAACCATGAACAATGGAGATTATGATTTGGAGGGGGCTGATGGTACAGTCGTTTATCCAGGAAATAGTGATGCGACTTATGCAGATTATCAAAATGATATTGCTGGAATAGGGAGATCTGATATAGGAGGATTTGAGCAACTTAGCTCTAAGTCTGGTAGCAGTACAGCGATACTTCAAGTGGCTAAAAATGAGAGTTTTTTAGCTGATCAACAATCTATTATATGGGGTCGAAACGGCTTGGATTATACTAGTATTAATGAATCAGACATTCCTTCTGGAACTGAGTCTAGAATAGATAGATTATGGAGGTTTTCGATTGTTAACAGTCCAACTGGAACACTAGACTTGTCTTTTGATTTGGGTACGTCAGGCTTGACTCCCGCTGATCTAAGATTGATTGTTGACGGAGATGGTGTTTTTGCAAATTCTACAGTATTGAATCCTACGGTTAGTCTCTTGGGTAATGTTTATACATTTGAAGATGTAGATATCAGCAACTTTAGTGATGGAGATTATTTTACCATTGCAGCAGTTGATGCTTCTCTTCCATTGACTTGGCTATCTTTTGACGCAGTGATTGAAGATAATGGTATGCTATTGAGTTGGACAACTACCAATGAGATCAATGTGAGTCATTTCATAGTCGAGAAGAGTCTAGATGGACTTAATTATTTTCCACTGGATAAGATGACGGCTAACAATATCCAAAGTAGCGTGAACGAGTATAATTATTTAGATGCGGATTTGTCTACAAAAGGAATTAGGTATTACAAAGTCTTACAAGTTGATTTTGATGGTAAACATGAATATTCGGATGTAGTATCTGTCAATGGAGATGCCTTGTACGCTACTGATATTACAGCTTACCCCAATCCCTTCCAAGATGTGTTTGCTATAGAATCTGCGGTTGATTTGACAGGGGCTATTCAGGTAATAGATATCTCTGGACAAATAGTGTTGAGTCAAACGCTAGATCAGACAAAAAAAATAGAGCTAGATA
>JAOPTS010000207.1:0-1471 GCA_051531955.1 Reichenbachiella sp. | reverse complement strand
TATGGTCCTGCCGAACCTTTACTGATCCCCGGTAAGAAGTATGCCTTTAGAATACAAGCCTATGATGTCAGTGGCAGGGACTTATTCAAAAACCAAGGCTATAGTGAGACCTTCCATTTTCAATATGGAGATGCCTGTATGGCGGTAGACCAAGTCGCTGGCGAAGTATTGGGTAAAGACAGAATAAAGATTACTTGGGAAGGAGACTTTGCCCACACGGGTTTTGAAATTAAATACAAGCAAAGAGGTAACGACAATTGGAGGACCGAAGCTACGCTGGTCAATGCTCAAATCTTACCTGACCTACAGCCAGATACCGAATACGAATACAAAGTAGTGGGCAAGTGTCAGCAATACTATGGAGACGAGAGCACCATACGGACTTTGAAGACAGATGTCAGAGCGGTCAGTGAAGAAGGAGATGAAGAATATGCCTGCGGGACCGAATCACAGCTAGACGAACGCAGTCTCAACCCACTAGAGGGGGAGTTGCATAGGAATGACAAGTTCTTCATCGGCGGAGTAGATGTGATTGTCTTGGAAATCACCGCCAATGCGGATGGCAGCTACAGCGGATCAGGTTATGTGCCCGTACCGATGATGAATGGCGCTGGGATGAAGGTGGATATCAAAAACGTCCAACTCAACGAAGACTACTATGCCACAGCAGGGAAAGTAGTGACCGTCTACAATATAGACGGTGGTTTCATAGTGGGAGACCAGGAAGGAGAGACCAGTACAGCTGCCGATAATGGAGCAGCAGACCTGATCGTAGAAACGGTCGAGGTAGCGGCCGATATAGAGACCGTCACAGTTGATCCTAATACAGGCGTAATTACACTCACCGATGCGGACGGTACAGAGATTCCGCTCCCCGAGGATGCGGATGGAGTAGCTGTTACGCTACCCCCAGTAGGAGAGGTTTTGGTCATAGCAGATAGCAATGGGGATGCTTGGACCATAGATGAGGAGGGCAAGGTCTCCAAAGGCACGCCAGCAGAGAACGGCGGTGGAGGCAGTGCACCAGAGACTATTTCTGCAGATCAAGCGATAGACTTCATTGTGACTTTTGGGCCAGCAGCGACCCAGACTTTTGGTTTTGACGATCCGAATGTTGACGGCAAAATACAAAACAGCCTGTCTAGTAAATATAGCAAAGTAACCATCCAAGAAGAAGACTACTGGGTGTCATGGAAATCCGTGGCAACAGGATATTCTGATGCAGTAGCAGTGACCAGCACAGGTAAGGACGGTGTCCCAGACTATCTCGGTTTCAAGACCGAGACGGGAGAACTAGCCGCCCAGCCAGGAGAGGAGGACAACAGCAAGCAGCTCATGCTGATGGGCAAGTCCAATAAGAATGTAGAAACACTCATTGCCTATGTCAGACAAGAAGATGACGAAGGAACTGTAAGCGAACTGACACTGAGCCAACTCCAAGTGATCAGCTATGACAAGATCAGAGAGAAGG
>JAOPTS010000206.1:0-5077 GCA_051531955.1 Reichenbachiella sp. | reverse complement strand
TATTACTAGAATTGATTTTGATAATTTAGTAAGGGGCATGATTTATTAGTTTTTAATCTCTTAGGGTTTAATTCCCCGATCCTCGGGTCGAAGTAATGAACCAGTATGAAAGTTAATACCCCGTACCCTTGGGTTGGGGATATTAATTAATGTTTTATGTTTCCGTTAATGCCAATGATGTAGAGTGAAATAGACTCTCTATGGTAAGGTGCTTTTTACTCAATCCTTGTTCATATGAATATCTAAATAAAGTTTCTAATGCTTTTCGATTAGCTTCTATTCCATATGGCCAAAAATTATCACCCATTAGATTCTTTGTGGATTCTAGTTCTTGACCATACCAAGGTAATGAATCAAATACCCACCCTAACTTCTTCATGTATAGATAATCCAGTTTCTTAGACTCTGAATAAGCATCAAAAATAGCTTTTACTACTTCAGGGTTTTGATCAATTAATGTTTTTTTGACCGCTATGGCGTGCATGATTGGGAAGATGCCGTGTTTTTTATAGTAAGCTTGTTCTGTCCTTTTTGAGTCTGGGAAAAGGCGTTCTACAAGTGGGTTGCCTTCGATATAAGCCTTTGGTTCGGCCGCATGAAACAATGCATCTACTTCACCTGAAACAAGTAGATCAGATTCATCTTTACCCTTAGAACCCTGCTTAATTGTAATCCCTTTCGGGTTCACTTTCTCTTGTTTTGATATTTTCCCCGCTGTATCTGCAGAGGAGTCTTTATTTGAAACAACCCATGTTACATCTTCCGGTTTAATATTATATTCATCTTGGAAAATTCCACGCAACCAAGTCAAGGAAGTTGATGAATAGCCTGCAGTACCAATAGTTTTTCCTTTGAGATCTTCTGGTTTGGTAATACCCCGATCATTTCTAATGAAAACACTTTTATGTCTAAAGATCCTTACAGGAAAAATGGGAAGCAATGTATAGTCTTGAAATCCATCATTAGCATGTGCCAACATGAAGGGGTGTAAACCAATTTCTGTAATGTCATATGATTGAGCTCCGCTGAAAATGTTGGTGTTCAAGTCTCCAATCGATCCTTTTTCAAAAGAGTAATTGAAACCCTTTATTTTGATTTTACCACTTACTATTGCTTTTATACGATTCACTTCATATCCGGCTATTTTAAGATCTAGATCTCCCTTACTATTTAAATTGTCAGTAGTATCTGGTATGTCTGCAAAACTGGGTAGACTCATGGACGAAACTATCCCTGCTGACAGTGAGGCTTTCTTTATAAAACTTCGTCTACTATCTATGTTTTTAGTTTTTTTACTGTTTTCCATCATGTTGATTTAATTTAAAAATGGACTCTTGATAACGGGTGCTATTTGCAGTCTGATATTCCATACATTACCATAATCATCAGGCCTAATCAAACTGTATTGTGGTTCTAATCTCATTTTGACAGGAGTCTTGCCGAATAGGACGGTACGTGTATAGCCTAGTCCAACTGGAATAGTAAGGCCATCAGTTCCAGATTTTGACCAATCAATTCTAATAGTTGGTCCCATACCTATAGAGGAAGCGCCCAGGTTTCTACGCAGGACATATTGAATGTCTGTCACGACTACCTCGTCTCTGTTCTCATCGCCTGCATAGGACCACCAGTGTTGAATGAATATACCTTTGTTCCATGTCTTGGCAAGGTGGAATAGCATGGCTGTAGGCCCCGCTTGAAACTTTCCACTTCCAATATTGTCACTAGTGGCAGTTGGGAAAACAAAAGTTCCACCAATACCCCATACCCAGCCTTTTGCATTGCCAGGTCCAAATATGGCTGCCATCTGTATATCCCCAAAACCAGTCACTTTCTGACTTCCTGTTGCGTCATTGCTGAAGTCTGGTTGGGTAACGATTGGGAAAACTGGTCGTGCCGTGAATACCTTGTTTTTCCCAAACGGAATGGGCAAAGCGGGTTGAAAAAAGAAAGTGTTGGAGGTTATATTTCCGTCAACCAAATCCCCTTGATTAATAGAATAGTTCTCTTGAAATACCAATGACCATCTTTTGGCTAAAGGGTTGTCTAGTTCACGATTGATTTGTGCCAATTCTTCACTACGAGAAGTGTTTTCATCTTGTGCCAAGAGAACTTGGCTCGTACTTAAGAGAAGTGCGATGAGGAGGGGGGGATAACGCATTTGGAATTGCTTTAAAACAGAAACAGCTAATACAATCCATGCATTAGCTGTTTCTGTTTCTGGTTAAATTGAAATGTTTAATGCTTCATTCTACTTTCAAAAGCATCTTTGTAATTCTCTATGTACTGCTTAGTTTCAGGTCTTAAATTATCAATCCCACTAAATGGAACGCCATGATTAACTGGGCGATTTGGATATTGAGAAATTAAATTGTCATGACGTGCTTTCACCATATCAAATGGTCCCCATGCCCAAAGAAACTGTGCCATCATAGGTCTCATTTCTTTTGGATCAAGATAAAGGTCATAAAAGTTAGCGCCTACTAAGCCTGCGTGATCTCCTACCCAAACTCTTTTGTACTGTTGCTTGATTGTTGCAGCATGTATAGGACCTGTGTAAACATGGTAATAGTCTCTACGAGAATTTCCATCGCCTTCCAAGAATACAGCTGTTTGGTCAATCCCATCAATAACTCTATCAGTAGGAATGTGTTTTGTAGCGCCACCAATTTTAGCAAAAGTGGTAAACAAATCATGAACCGTAACCATATCACCAACTACTTCGCCAGCTTCTACCATTCCGTCCCATTGTGCAAATGCAGCAACGCGAATACCACCTTCTTGATAATCGCCTTTACCTCCGGTAAACAAAACTTGGTACATCGCATTTGGTACTTCTTTCATAGGGCCATTATCTGCCATACAAATGACTAAAGTGTTTTCAGAAATTCCTTGAGCCTTTAGCTCGTCTAAAATTTCACCAATGTACTTGTCCATTAATTCAATGTTCTGAGCAAACGGACTACTGTTACTGGTTGTAATTTCCAAATCCTTTTGGATAAGGTCATACACATGGGGCCAATATGCCATATAGAAAGGTTTCTCATCATCCGCTTTACGCTTGATGTAATCCAATGCCTTCGCTTGGTGCTGTTTTAGAGTAGCACGGTAATTTTCAATATTAGTAGGAGGCAATGTCTCATGAGCTTGTTCACCTTTATTTCCTTCTAAATCAAAAATAAATCCAGTAGGTCTAAAAGATCCATCTACCAAATATTTTTTCTCCGTCATAGTGGGAGTGTAGCCAATAGTAGTCTGTGCCATTTCACCATCTCTATGCCAAAACATAGAAGGGAATTGATTGTACATAGAAAATTGAGCCTCATCAAAACCTTGGTTGTGCATGTAGCTTTCTTCAATATCGCCTTGGTGTGCTTTTCCGAAAAAGGCCGTGTTATAGCCTCCTTTTGAAAGAACCTCAGCAATGGTAACTTCTTCTGCAGCCAAACCAGCACCTTCCGGTGGAAATGCAACGGTGTGCATACCAGAGCGAACAGCCAACCTACCTGTTAAAGCAGCGGCTCTTGTTGGTGTACAACTAGGCTCTGTATACATACGTGTAAACGTAATTCCTTCATCGCCCATTTTATTTAGACGAGGGGTATCAAACCCTCTAATTTTATTAAAGACTTCAATTCCAACTTCTCCAAAGCTGTTGTCATCCCACATGATGTGGATGATGTTTGGTTTTTTGCCAAACTTCTTTTCCAAAGCTTTTAATTTTTTATCTATGTCTTTGTCTTGTGTGGCCCATTGATCACCAAATTGTTCTTGTAAAATGGCTTGTTCGGCATCATGAACAATGTTTTGTGAGTTTCCTTGCTTGACAAGCATCGTCAAGCCAAGAAGGAGTAGTAAGGTGTGTTTCATGTTAGTTTTTTCGTTTAATAATACGGGTTATGATCATTTAAAGAGCCAGTTTAGAATTGGTATACTCTTTCTAATATAAAGCTATAAATTGTGTTTTGATTAAGTATATCAAAAAACCGCAACTCTAATTAATTATATTTAATGGGTACCCAAATTGTCGTCTCTGAAAAGAATCTAGATTTATATACATTTAATAAAATTGCAAAGTCTTGGGATGTAGATTTCGTGAAGTTGGAAAAAGGAATATTTGTTGGTGAGTTGACCCAATTAATTGGTTCAAGATTCCAGATTAGTCATGCCAATTTTAATTTGAAGGTTAAACAAGAAGGTGAATCCCCAGAGGGGGTATGGACTTTTGCATTTATCAACGATACGAAGATTCATTGGAGGAATTATAATATTCAACCACACTCTATTGTGATTTATGCTCCTGGGTCAACTATCAATGCTATTAGTTGGGCTGGATTTGAAGTTTATACCTATTCAATACCCGAAGTGTTAATAGCTGAAATAAGTCAACAGAAAAAGTACCAGTCTGTTCTTGAGCTGTTGGCCACTCTCGAAGTTGTAGAGGTCAATGAGGCTAGTTGGTTGGCCCTCAGGACAGTCTTGTCGGAACAGATTCAAATGAATTGGTCTATGTTTAATCAAGAAGAAAATGATCGCCACACGAAAGCGCTCACTGACAATTTTCCTTTTCGAATTCTAGATGTTATCCTAGAAAGCAAACATTCAAAATCATATGTCAGTAACATGAGTAGGTTGGAGTTGCTTGTGAGAGTAGAAGGGTTGATTTATGAAAAAATTGAAGATGCAATCACCATTAAGGAGCTGACACAGTCTATTGATAGCAGCGAAAGAACGTTACTCTATTCATTTAAGAAAAGGTATGGCATTGGGCCAAAAGCCTACTTGAAAATTTTACGATTGAACAAAGTACATCACGAATTGAGAGGGAACGATGATTGTGCATCTATAGCCTCTTTAGCTCGTGAATCTGGATTTTGGCATATGGGTCAGTTCTCTAAAGACTACAATGATTTTTATGGTCAGCTCCCTTCCAAAACTAAAGCCAATATATAGTGCAGTCCAATATCAGATTTTGATCATCAAGTAACTTAATGAACTGGTTAAAATCTTGAAAAATGTGTCTGGTGTTATAGCATTTGATTCATTTGTTTTTTTGTTATTATATCTTGGTAATCAA
>JAOPTS010000205.1:0-23058 GCA_051531955.1 Reichenbachiella sp. | reverse complement strand
GAAGCAGGACCTGTAACATTGGCTCCAATCAACACACCCGCTGCTATAGCGATGGATAGCAACAAGGGTAACCTAATCTGCGATTTCGTGTTTTGTACCTTCATATCAAATAGAATAGTAAGCCAAACGAAATTGATGACTTAAAGATTTGTGAACATCAAGGTTTGACGAATGGAATGGATAGAATAAAAAAAAGACTGGAGTTAATTAAACGTCCCAGTCTTTTTTGTGATTGCTTACTTTGTTATTTGGCAAAACAAATGCGCAAATAATTGCTGATATGAACAGCACTCCAATCAATCCTAACATTGCCATAATCAATAGTGTTTATTTGAAGGTCAAAGATATAACCTAAAACTTAACGTACAAAAATGTTTGGCCGCTTTTACTCACACTTACAAAAGTAAGCAGATTTCGTAATCTACAGAATAGGTATTTCACCGATGTATCTTAAATTAGATTGAACTAATATTGAGTATAAGATTTTATAACAAATTGATAACCAGAGCAAGATAACTTCAGAGACTCATATCCGTTTACTTTGATGTAACTCTCATTTAAACCAATAGAAAATGAATCTTCCAATAATCGAAAATCAAATCGCGTTGAAAGTTCACAATTTGAGCAGCGATCAACAAATCAACATCATGAAATATGTCAACACGCTATCAGAAGCAGCCGTTAGACAGAAAGAAAACTACAGAGTAAATGCATTAAGAGAAATCAGAAAAGCATTAAAGACTGTCTGAATTAATCTTCAGATAGCACAATAATTTCGTCCTTCTCGGTAAGGTTGATGTATTCAGCCTTATCTGGATTGACCACTACTCCATACTGAGAATTGGGATCCTTACTCTTGGACACAATACGATAACCTATGGCCACTTGATTCATTCGAGCCGCTGCTGCAACTATTGTGTAAAAATTGATCGGTTCTCCAACATTAACATATTCACCAGCAGGCTTGATATAGATCTCAGACCCATCCGAGTCGAATAAATCTTCAAATACACGCATCAAGTACTTGTTCTCAGACACTTGTGACATCAACAAACTTAGTAGCTTATCACTGACAATAAAATCGTCTGCACTGGTAATATCTGCCAATTGACGGTTCTTCATGTCAATCATTTCACTTACCAAGTTGAGATGCTTATCGATACGTTCAGAGATACTTCTGATGTGCAACAACGTGATCAAAGTCTGTGCATCTGCTTCTTGAACAGGGAAATTCTGCTGGTAACACAGCAACATAATATAGTCGAAAGAAGGTATGTCTAACTCTTCTAGAGTTTCACGTTCAGTTGTCTCTGCCTGCCTAAACTCTACAGTTAAGTTTTTCAACGAAGGTTTCAACCTAGCCAATACCGTCACTGGATCATCAAACTTAGACACGACCAACACACTAGACCCAAATGGTGCATACTGATCCAATTCTCTGATGATATTCTTGGCTCTATCATTCCAACCAATAATCAATATTTTTTCATCCTTCTGACTAGGTTCCATAGGATCTGCCAATCGAGACTCATCTATATCATAAGATTCCCTACCCGATGGAATCAAAGTATCATCATCTTCGGTAATCCCAATAACTTTATCTCCTTTGTTAAACACAGTATCCATTGGAGGGTTGATCGCCACTGTACCATCTGCAAATTGTAATCCCATCACAGCAGACTTCTCATACACAAAGATGATATCCTTAAAAGTTTTACCTATCAATTGATCAGTATCCTCATCCGTAAAATATATCTCGTCACCATCGTAATCCATTAGCTCAATGTAGACGACACTTAATCCTGACTGACGACTGGTCTGAACCATGATTCTAGAGATAAAATCATCCGATAGGATTAATTCCACTTCATCTTTGCCCACCATCTTGGCGACTTCAAAGTTCTTGCTATCAGTAATCTCAGCAGTTACGTGATAGGGTTCTTCTCTACGATTCGGATTGGTAACGATCGCTACGATGGTTTTGATAATCTGCGAATCAGAGTTCTCGTTATCCTTATCCAATACAATAATAGATTTCGAATCGTAAGGATTACCAATATGGATATCATCAATATCAATTGGATCCCCTGTTCTACATATTACTCTAGTATTTTTAGTAATTGGAACTTTTAGCTTGACCTCATCTTCCATCTCCACTTTATCTTTATCGGCCAAAATAACGATAACACCTTCCTTCAAATTTTCATTCGCCTCGACCAGCTCAGAAATGATCGTGAATATTTTTGAAGACCATCCTAAAATCAAAGTGTGCTTTTTTTCAATAACAAAAGATCTTCCTTTTCTTAGATCTTCTAATTTGGTCAAGATACCGTTTGACACCAAACCAATCAATGTAGAGAGTACAACTACACCTATCAAGGTAACACTTAAAAGATAAGCTCTCATACCCCAATCACTATCTGTCCCTCCTAGTGTGCCTGGATCCAACATGTGAATCATATTCTCCCAGAGTGAATCCAATATGGTAAAGTGATCCATATCAACTGGCTTAATCCCAGAATAAAGAAGAATAATGGCAAGTATCACTACGAGCAAAAGAGTCAATGCACCTAGGCCACCAATCAATGTCATTGTGCCTTTTGATATATAATTATCAAAAGCATATTTTGCTCTAGCAGCAAACGAAACGTGTTTATTCATGTAATCAGATGATCTCTAACTAATAATAGTATAATTTGGACAGTCGTCCCAAAGCAACTCGACGAATATAATTGATTTGCTCCTATAAGGAGCAAAAATAGTCCAATATTAGAAATATCATGACTTTCTTAAGATTATAAATATTCTTCCAAAAAGAGCATTAGATCATTGCTTATATTTCCAGTCTCAAAATGACTGTTTTCAAACATTTACAATCATCATGTCCGGAAATACAATTAAAATTATTCTCCTTACGACTATTAGTCTAACAATCACATGCCTCTTATCCTTTGATTGTCATGCTCAGAATTACAAAATCAATGTAAAGCAGTCTACATTCTCCATTGCTGCAACAAATTATACTGGTTACAAAACTTCTTTCACACAACCCAACAAGATTGTAAAAAAGGAATGGTGGAGATACATCAAAACAAAGGCATCCATATTCAATTACAAGACACACTACGTATTAACTATTCCCGCTCGTAAAAATGAGATTGAAATCAAACTCGTGTCCATACTAATTAACGATACTGTTGCCAATACCACAACACTCATGATTGCGCTGATCAAAGACAATCTCTCCGAAGAAAATATTGGTAACTATAATAAAAAAATTGAGGCATTATTGATTGATTTCAAAGTTGACTTTTACACTGACATACTGCAAGAGAAAATTGATCAACAGGAAAAAAGCATTACTGCTTTGGGCCGTGCTTTGGTAAAATTAGAAGCACAAGACACGCAAGAAAAAGAGCTCCTGCAATCCCGTTTAGCCTCTGAAAACAAAGAATTAGATAAGCTAAAGGAACAACTGAAAGGTATTAAATAAAAAAGCGAACCAGATTTCTCCAGCTCTCTTAGATTTAGAACCCTTTGACATTATTTCACTTAAAAATTGTAAGTGTACTTTACAGAAAATTGTCTTCCCGGGTTGAACACTGAGAATATTTGTTCATCATTCCTATACTTATAAACTCTCTCTTTGCTTTGGTCCAACAAATTCTTTGCCATCAAACTAACTGACGATTTTCCTTCTTCACCAAATGTTTTAGACACTTTGAAGTTTAAGCTATGGAATGGATTTGTATAAATACTTGGGCCTTCAGACGTACCAACTATGAACAAAGATCTTCCTTGAACATTGTATGAGATGTTACCATTCATTCCCAAAACATTATTCTGATAATTCAAATATCCGTTCACGACATATGGAGACTGACCAGACATATCTCTGTATTTATCAACTCCCTGTTCGCTTCCCGTATAGCTCACTTCGTTTTCATATTCCGTTAGCCCTGATTCGTTAACACTAACTGTCTGTCTGTTTACTTTAGATATTACAAATGAAACGTTAGTCCCAAAAGACAAGTCTTCCAAAGAAGGGTTAATAAAACCTAATCCTTTTCTTAACTCCAATTCAGTTCCATAAACAGCCGCTTCACCAACATTCCTTGGTTTAACAGTACTGATATCATTTGGGAATGTCACTAGTTCGATATGGTTTGTAAAGTCTTTATAAAATCCAGACACCGCAACCATTTCACTCGGCCCAAAGAAATATTCCCATCTTACATCGTAATTCAACACTTCTGATTGTTCTATATCTAGGTTGCCAATAAATGTAATTCTAGTTATAGGGTCTTCAATCAAGGCTGAAGACTTTTCCTTAAAAGATGGTCTTGCCAAAGTTTTGTTAAAAGATGCTCTCAAATTCATATCATCTCTCAAAGCATAAATAGCACTCACAGAAGGCAATAAATTCACTTCATTTAATGTCTTGACATCATTCATCTCTATAGTTCCTCCCTCTTCTAATCTCCTAATTCCAGTATAATACATCTGCGTACTCTCAACTCTCATACCATAAATAGACTTCAACTTTTGAGTTATTTTCATTTCATTCATGACATAACCAGCAAAGATTGATTGGCTCCCTTCATAGTTATTATAGTCCTTACTGTTGTCTTGAATGTACAAACCACCTGGATTAGTTGAAGAGTATATATTTTCTTCCTGCAACAACCAATTAGCATCATTGTACGCAACATCAAATGCTGATAAAGGCTCATAATTATATGCGTCGACATTGAACTCTCTATTTCTGAAAGTCATCAGTCCACCAACTTTCAACTTATTAGCATCGTTAAGCTCATATGTTAAATCAACCTTAAAACTCTCACTAACTTCACTAAGGTCTCTCCAAAACCTATTCATATTACCGCCATTCCGAAACCCAAACTCTCCATCATCTTCATTGATTCTCGTATCTCTGTAATCAGGATCAATCATCTTAGAATACATTAATGAATTCGTCCAATCTATTTTCAGATCACCAAACACATGCTTGCCATAGATGGTATTATTAGTCATAGACCTCTGTGAATATGCCAATATATCATTGTGAATTGTAGTAGGATTATTCAAAGTAGAATACTTCAATGTTCTACTCATCGCGCTACTCTTACCATTTTGTGAATGTAATAAGTTGATACCTACTGTATGGTTGTCTGTCTTTATTGCTCCAGTAACCAAACCACTCCATAACACATTGTTTTCTGACAAATCACCTAAAGAAGAGTAATCTCTTGCTAGCTCAATCTCACTACTAGTCCTATCTTTTTCATACTTCTTCTGAATGACACCTTCATAAAATGTCTGCGTATTCTTATAGTTGAAGATTGCATTGTAACCAAATGTCACATTCTCCTTCCGTATTTGATTTCTATGGGAAATAGACAATCCTGTATTCATGAAATTAGTCGTTCTATCTCCACCCAAAGTAGGCTTGAATTTTCGAGTTGTTTCACCAACAAAATCATTTGGCAAAGTTGGGATATGAGTCCCACTTGCTATTGGCAACTCTCTTTGCCCGTTATCAAATCCTAAAACATCGGTAGCCGAACCTTTATAAGAAACATTATTAGAATTAAAATGCATGTTGGGGTTATACCCCAAACTCAAGGAGACTGATGTGCTTTTCTCATCGGGAAAAGCCTTGGTCTGAATATCAACTAATCCACCGACAAAGTCACCACTGAGGTTAGGACTAAAAGTCTTATAAACAATTACATTTTCTAAAACTGCTGTTGGAAAGATGTCAATCTGAACATCATTCCTATCTGGATCAAGACCGGGTATGATCATACCATTCAATGAAGTCTTGGTATATCTATCTCCTAATCCTCTTACATAAACATACTTACCACCTTGCACCGTCACGCCAGTGACTCTTTTCATGGCAGACGACAAATTAGCGTCCCCTACTTTTTTGAAAGCTGCAGCTGAAATACCATCTACTGTGTTTACTGATTTTCTTTGAACTGCTAGTAAGGCTACCTCATTATCTCTGATCTGTTCTGCAGTTATCACTACGTCAGCCAATTGCTGGGCATCTTCTGATATCGTAACATCAAGACTTGTCACTTTTCCTTCTACAATTTCAACCCCTTCGATAGTCTTCGTTTGAAATGACACAAATTGAACCACTATAGTATGTACACCAGACTCTAAATTGAGATTATAATTACCATCAAAATCAGCAACTGCTCCTTGTGCCGTTCCTTGTTTGGTAATCGTAGCACCAAACAAACCTTCTCCGGTTTCGAGTTCAATAATTTGACCTCTTAAAAAACCACTTTGTGCGAAAGCTGCATGACACACAACAGCTAAAAGCAAAGACATTAATAACTTTTTCATTTTCTAATTTTCTAAATCTGATGCAAAGCTAGAACTCATAAAAGCAGTGTTATGCAACTAAGTTTTAACAATGTTTTACATTTAGATTAACAATCTGACCCTCTCATAACATTGAGATAACGTGCCGTTTGGCAAAACAAAAAAAGGCGCAGTGACCGATATCACATGCGCCTCTTTTTTAGAAAATGATTTATAAATATTCTTCTTATACTTTCTTACTGATCAAAACTCTTAGTGTAGACAGTGAATTGAGAAGTGTTGATATTAGTAAATGTCAATTCACTCACTGCAGCATTATAAGCAGCATCCTCTTTTTCAATCAATTCAGATGTTTCAGTATCAAATGATGCTGACAATTTGATTTTACCAGACAATACCACATTGTTAACTGATCCTTTTGCTTTTGATTTGAAATCAGCATTTGCTTCTCCACCTTCCAACGCAATACCAGTACCATTCATAATAGTAAAAGTGTCATCCATTGCCCCTTCTCTTCCATCTACTTCTAATACCTCATCAGAGTTACCATCTACATACACGGTAAAGTTTTTCACTTCTCCAGCGTACGATTGATCTATATCGATCGCATCATCACCCACAGCATATACAAGTAATTCAGACACATCTACTGTCCCTCCGAAGAACTCTACACCGTCATCTTTGTTAGCAATTACTTCGATGTGATGGATAGAGGTACCCGAACCAACACCTCCTAATGTCAAACCGTTGATCTCACTTCCTTCAGCAATTTCAGCGCCACCAAACCTGATAGACACATATGCTATTGATCCAGAATTGTCAGTAGCGTCAGTACCTCCGTATAACCCATTCAAATCATCAGCAGGTACTCCTTCAATTTGTGGTTCATCAACTTTAGCACTTACAGGTGCTTTTCCTAAGATGACAAGACCACCCCACTTTCCTTTAGTAACATCCGCATCCAATGTCGTCCCTAGCATTTGACCCGGTTCTATATTATCATCTGTAGATGTAAAGATAATTGGTGTTTGAGCTGTTCCAACAGCCATCAACTTGCCTCCTCTAGCAACCATCAACACAGCAGCATCAGCACCGGATTGTGAAGCATCACCTTTAATGACAGTACCAGCTTCGATAGTCAAAGTAGCACCATCCAATACTGTCACTCTGTTTTTCAATACATATACATTATCAGCAGACCATGTTACATCCTCAGTAATATTAGTAGAAACTTCGACTTCAGTAGCCGCTTCAACAACTGCAGGAGTTTCTCCTATATTAGCATACAAAGTCCATCCTGCGAATTCTGTATCACTCGTATAACCAGTTGCTGATTCGTCAATAGAGACTACAGCGTCAATTGCAGTTTGAGAAGCAGCCAATACTGCAGATTGTTGTTCTTCTAGTGAAGGATCACTCACCACGTCATCTTCTTCACAAGAGAAAAATGATACGCCTAATGCAAATACAAATAATAGTGTGAATAATTTTTTCATCGCTTTACTTTTAATAAAATTCTTTGTTTGTTTCAATTTTGTAATGCAAAACTGTAGAACGAATATTACTACTCCGCCAACCGGCAGTTATCCTTGTATTAAAGAAGGTGAGCTATTATTTACCTGAGTTTTACCAATGTTACCCCAGTGTAAATAAAATCTAAGTATCTAGTAATGAGTAGTGAGTACTAAGTAAAAAGTATTGGGTAATTAGTAATGGGATTTGAATCTAATGACACAGTTTGTTGAACAGACCCACACAGTTTATTGAAAAGATCCAATAGACCCACTGAAAATCTTGCATAAACCCATGACACTTCTGCATAAAGCATTGGAAGGGCCGCATAAACCTCTGACCACTCTGTACAAAGCATTAGAAGGGCTGCATAGACTATTGTCAAGTCTGCACAAACCCCTGACAGCTCTGCATAAAGCATTGGAAGGTCTGCACAAAGCCCTGAACAGCCTGCATAAACCATTGTCAAGGCTGCACAAAGCCCTGGAAGTCTTGCACAAACCCTTGAAGGGGCTGCATAGCCTTCCCAAGAGCCAAAATTAGTAGGTTTTTTCCTTATTAAGGAATCTCGAAAGATTATGATCTCATTGCAAATGCGACCAAACGGGAATACAAGACATAAAAAAAGCACCTCTAGGGCGCTTCATTTATCCTTTTATTGAAGATCAATTATCTATTGATACTGATCTTGCTTAATAGCGTTGCTATGAAGTCTTGTGTCGTAACACCATCTGCTTCTGCTTCATAGTTCAAGATTATTCTGTGATTCAACACATCAGGCGCCACGTCTTTGATATCCTCTGGCAATACAAAATCTCTACCGTCTAAGAAAGCAACCGCTTTGGCAGCCAAATTCAAATTAATCGAAGCTCTAGGAGATGCGCCAAACTGGATATAATTCGCTTCTGTCTCCATGCCATAGGCCTTAGGGTCTCTTGTTGCAAAAACCAACTCGATGATATACTTCTCTAATGACTCTGACAAACTCACATCATTGATTGCTTTTCTGATCGCAAAAACATCTTCTTTATTAAGCACTGTTTTGACCTCATCATCAAAAGACATATTGGACATTCTACGCATGATCTCCAACTCATCTTCTTTGGTAGGATAATCAATATGCACTTTCATCATGAATCTATCCACTTGCGCCTCTGGCAAAGGATAAGTTCCTTCTTGATCCACTGGATTTTGAGTTGCCAATACTAAAAATGGCCTGTCCAATTTAAAAGTTTCATCACCAATTGTCACTTGCTTCTCTTGCATCGCCTCTAACAATGCAGATTGAACTTTCGCTGGAGAACGATTGATCTCATCTGCTAAAATCAAATTCGAGAAGATTGGACCTTTTTTTACTTCAAAATTCGAGGCTTTTTGATTGTAAATCATCGTTCCAATCAAATCTGCAGGTAACAAATCTGGTGTAAACTGGATTCTTTTGAAATCTAAATGAAGCACATTAGCGAGCGTGTTCACAGTCAAGGTCTTTGCTAGACCAGGAACTCCTTCTAATAAAACATGTCCTTGGGTAAACAAACCTATCATCAGACGATTGATCATGTAATGCTGACCAACTACTATTTTTCCAACTTCGTCATAGACCTGTTTGATCTTATCTTGCAATACCTTCTTATCATCAGTGCTTGTTACAACAGCTTCCATATTCTCAATATGTTAATAGTTAATTTCTTTAGTCCAATGAAAAATTCCATTTGAGCTATAACGACAAAACTAAATGACTTGATCATCTTTCAAAACATTGAATTATGAACAAAGCACTTAGTTTTGTTAAAAATTGTTAAGCCAGTCTACTGATGTGTGTCTTTCAGCAAATCATTGACTGTTTTCACGGGATTGAAAGTAGCTATTGGCACCTCTACAAATAAGGTAATCCAATTCGCCATGGCTCCATTCCAAAGACCAGGCAATTCCATTGCTTTCAAATCTTTACCATTTTTAGACTTTTCACTTACAAAACCAGTTTGGTCATCTCTGTAAGAAATTAAGTCAAACTTCTTACCTGTGACGTCCTTAGTGGCACAAATCAAATCCACTGGATTGAAGTGTGTAGAGGTCTTTAGCATTTCAGCTTTGGCACTATTGCCCATATCTATCTGAGCAGTTTCCGCGATTTGAAGAGAAGCGCTACCATCTTCTGCTCCTACCCAAAATGGACCACCACCAGGCTCACCAGTATTTTTCACCATTCCGCAGACACGGATCGGACGATTGAGTACTGCTTTTATTGTTTCAACTTTCTCTTCTTTAGACAAAGAGTTAAACCCATTGCCCAATTTGATCGAAAACTTTTCTTTAATGGTGACAGCTACCTCATCTGGATTGCTAATCTCACCATTCAAAATACCAAAAACCTCTTCTTGTGTATTGATCAGCAAACCTGCCAAGGCTTTCTTATAAGTATAAGTATCTGCCTTCAAACTATCAGGCACAACATTGTCAATGTTTTTGACGAAGATCACATCCGCATCGAGATCATTGAGATTTTCTAACAAAGCACCGTGGCCTGCAGGTCTGAACAATATACTATCATCTGACTCTCTGAATGGATCATTATCATTGTCCACTGCAATAGTGTCAGTCTCCGCTTTCTGTTGTGAAAAACTAATTTCGTATTGCACACCAAATTGATCTTCAAATTTGGCACGTACTTTACTGACTAAATCTTCGAACTTTGGCAAATGAGCAGGCGAAACCGTGAAATGCAAATAAACCTTGTTATCAGACGATTTGGCATAATTGGCCCCTTCGACCAAATGCTCTTCTAAAGGAGTCCTAACTCCATCTTCATAATTATGAAAACTCAACAATGCTTTTGGCAAAGAGCCATAAGCCATTCCATTATCTAAAAGTAAGGTTTCAACCAAAGTAGCATGATCAGCTCCTTGTCCTGCTTTATCTATCAGTTCCTGCTCAAATGCAAAATTTTCTAAGCCCGATATAAAAGTCTGTACGGCTTTATTTCCTTCAAAATCTTTGTCATCTATAAAAGCAAACAAGTCTTTGAACATCCTCGTTGCGGCTCCAGATGCTGGAACAAATTTCAATACTTTTTTACTACCAGATTTCGTTTCATAATCATTTATCAAACTATCTAGGGTCGCATTATCTAATTTGACAATACCGTCTCCAATGGAAGCTGCTTTGCTAATCTCCAAAAATGGAAACCCATTCTTAAAGTTAGTTATCTGTTTTTCTACTTGAGACAATTCACTCCCTCTGGACTGAATTTGCTTCAAATCTTTTTCATTAAACATATATTGGTTTCGTTTTCAGGTTCTATAACTGATGCTCTCTACAAGCCATACCGTAGGCGTCTTCATAGTGTTTGATTAGATTCTTCCAATCAAATTCTTCCGACAAATCCTCAGCTTTATTTCTTGTCTTAATTCTCTTTTTAGTACTCGTCCGAATGAAAGTCAACATTTTTTCTGACAGCTGTTCGGCTGCAGAATCAAAATCCTTATTTTCTCTCTCTATCAAGTACAATCCATGATCTTCATCTCCACGATCCAGATCCTTGACATAATCTCCAAAACCTGACAAATCTGAAGTCACTGCAGACACCCCTCGTGCAAGACATTCGACAGGTGTATACCCCCAAGGCTCATAGTATGAGGGGAACACACCTAAATGACATGCTCTCACAAACTGTCCATAATCCATCCCAAACAGTGGGTTGGTCGATGAAATAAAATCTGGATGATAAACGACCTTCACTTTGTCACTCTCGTGATTCAATAAATTGGCGGTTCTCAAAAAATTCAGCACTGGATCATCTGTATCGTTGAGTAAATTATGTGTCACCACACTTGGCAACTTATCAGACTTCCATGACTGGATAGTTCGTCTATATCTTAGTCTCCAATAATCATCTACCATATCATTCAATGCTGGCAATCTGTGATCAGAGTTGGTCGCTGCTGCGTTAAACAATCTCTCCTTGACCTGTTGCATAATAGCATCACAGTTATGATCTATTTCCTCCATGATCGCACGAGAAGTCAATACATCTTGATTAATACTATGAATGGGCTGTTTGGTCACAAAGAACATTACAATTGTTTTGTCAATGTTCTGCTCTTTGAGTTTGTAATTTAACCTTGCCAGTGCCTCCAGAGTCAAATCATATCCCTTGTTCTTGTACTCAAATCTACCTGAAGTGAAAAAGTACATGGTATTTTCTAAATCAAAAGTATAGGACTGAAAAAAATGCCCCATAATGAAATGGTTCAATTGCTCCTTATACTTATGATGTAAATTTTGCACTTCATGAAGCACAGAAAACCGTTCTATATTCAAGCCATTTGGCAAAATAGCATCTGGGTTCCTTCCCAATAGATGTATGCACTCTTTTGCCGTCACTTCACTGACAGTCGTCAAGATGTTGGCACCATGCGCACAGGCTCTTTCTAACCGGGCAATAGTATCTACATTGAAATTTCTCGCCTCTGTCTCCCAATCCAAAAATGGCAAATGATCATAAAAATGCGGATCATTCATCGCCAAATATCTACCCAACAGGGTCGCATGTGTAGTAAATACAGTTTTAATTGGTATCTGTTCTTTGCGGATATCAGGGATACAAGTACCTGCCATCCATTCGTGAAAATGCGTAATCAATTGCACATCTTGCTCCAAACAAACTCTCGCGTACCTGGACAAAAATTCTTTTACCATGTAACCAAAAGCAATAACCTCATCTATCAATGGATCATGTACTTTGAACTCTATATGGTGATCTTTCCAATAATGATATTTGATATTATCCAAGTCATGCTTGACACTATTGGGATTGAACAAAACTGTTTTTGGTCGACCTGAGACCAACCAACTTCCGTACTGCACATCCCAGCCCATCTCGCGTAGCTCGTTGACCACCTGAGCAATCGGATCCTTGGAATCAAAGTTAGGTTCAAAATCAGTGGTTACATTTGGGTTAACATTCGGTCCTAACAAAAGGTAGTTTGATTTCCACCTCTCTACCATGGTAGGTACCTTGGACCTAATGACAGTATATATTCCTCCAACCTGATTACACACTTCCCAAGCTACCTCGGTCAGCATTCTATTCTTGAAAGAGAACTTTTTTGATTTGCTTTTTCCCACTACTCTGCTTTTTTTCTTACGATTTGAAAGTTAATAAGTCTTACAGCCTATCAAAGAGATTTTATAAATTATTTCAACAAAAATAAGTTTGCAATTTTCATATACATAGACATGAATTTATAAGTCAATTCGCAGGTTTCTGGTGAATCATTACAATTGACAATAGAGTTAAGGAGGATCCTTATTAACTAAACATCAGATAATGCCATTTCTATTAAAAATATCATCACGACATTATCTAGTTATTACGAGAATTTAAAATTTTCTTGATATAGAAGAGACAATCATTTCAAATAACAAATCAATCTTAATGATAAGTTATATTTGCGCTGTAAAATTTAGGTTGAAATGGGAGATATTATAATAGATAATAAGTCACAAGAAGAAGGAGATGATTTTTCGGGTAACTATATAGATAATTTTCAAGATAATGATGTTGAAGAGTTCTTCTCAGGCGGCAGTGTCACTTGGGAGAAAGTCAAAAATTCATTCCTCTTTCATGGAGAAAATGCTTGTCTTGAGGTTTCGGTAATTAGCGATGACATTATCAAATTCAGACATGGTAATGATGGCTATTTAGAAGATGACTTTTCATATGCTATTGACCCCCAAATCAAATACGCAGACTGTGATTACAAATTCGAAGAGCTAAAAGCCAGCTTCGTTATCAAAACTAGTGTACTCAAATGCTACATTAACAAGGAAGATTTAACAAGCAAGATCACCAACCTCGAAGGTACTGTTGTACTACAAGATGAAAAGGGCTACCATTGGCAAGATCACAAACACCATGGTGGCACTATCAACATCCACACTAAAGTCTTACATAAAGGAGAAAAGTTCTATGGGCTAGGAGATAAAACAGGACACCTTAACCTGATTGGCACCAAACGAGAACTTTGGGGGACAGACTGCTATGGTTATGGCAATGACAGTGATCCTGTGTATAAAAACATTCCATTCTTCATGGGACAGCATAGCCAAATTGGCTATGGTATATTTATGGACAACACTTTCAGGAGCTTCTTTGATTTCGGAAAAGAAAGATCTGATGTCTACAGCTTTTGGGCTCAAGGTGGTGAAATGCGCTACTATTACATCCATGGGCCAAAGCTGATCGATGTAATCAAAAAATACGCTTATCTCACAGGCACACCACAGATGCCTCCAAAATGGGCTTTAGGATATCACCAGAGTAAATGGAGTTATTACCCTGAGACCGTAGTAAGAAAACTCGCTGAGGAATTCAGAACAAGAAAAATACCTTGTGATGTTATCCACTTGGATATTGATTATATGGATGGCTTCAGATGTTTTACTTGGGACAAGAAAAAATTTCCTAAGCCACAAAAAATGATCGCCGATCTGAAGAAAGACGGTTTCAAGAGTATTGTCATCATTGATCCAGGTATCAAGATCGACAAAGAATATGAAGTCTATCAGCAAGGAATAGCGGGTGATCATTTTTGTAAAAGAATGGATGGCGGACTATTAAAAGCCAGTGTTTGGCCAGGCCCTTGTCACTTTCCTGATTTTACTAAAAAATCCGCCAGAGAATGGTGGGCGACCTTATACAAAGGACTAGTAGAAGATGGAGTTGATGGAGTTTGGAACGACATGAATGAGCCTGCTACATTCGAAGAAGGTACTTTCCCTAATGACGTCAGACATGATTTTGATGGTCATCCATGTAGTCATAGAAAAGGCCACAATGTATATGGGTCACTCATGGCACAAGCTACTAGCGAAGGGCAACAAAAATATTTGGACAACAAAAGAGCCTTTACCATCACAAGATCTGCTTATGCAGGTGTGCAACGATACGCTTCAGTATGGACAGGCGATAACTCTGCGAGTTGGGAGCAACTAAAATTAGCCAACATCCAATGTCAAAGATTAGCAGCTTCAGGCATTTCTTTTGCGGGTTCTGATGTTGGAGGGTTTATAGGTTCTCCGGATGGAGAACTTTACACGAGATGGATACAAATGGCAGTATTCCATCCTTTCTTCAGAACACATTCATCAGGAGACCATGGAGATAAGGAACCTTGGAAGTTTGATGAGCAATATGTAGATATAGTAAGAGAGTTTATTGAGTTGCGATATCGATTGATGCCATACATCTATAGTGCATTTTGGCAACACAGCACGACCGGAGTACCCATGCTACGTTCCCTTCACCTAGAAGCACATGTAGATCCAGAGTGTTTCTTTAGAGAAGAAGAGTTCATATTAGGCGACCACTTATTAGTATGTCCAATATCTGAAGCAGATGCTACCAGCAGAACGATTTACTTACCTAAAGGTGTATGGTACAACTACTGGACAGGCGAAATGAAAGAAGGCCAAAAAGAAATCAAGGTTTCTGCCCCATTGAACCAGATTCCATTCTTCATCAGAGCGGGAGCGGTCATTGCAGAGCAACCAAAAATGCAGTACACTGATGAATTCATATTTGATGAATTGACACTCAACTGTTTCAAACCATGGAGTGAGGTTAGTTCTGAATTGTACGAGGACAAAGGTGATGGTTATGAATACCAAGATGGTGAGTATTCATTAAAAACGTTCACCTCAATACCATCTGATTTAAAATGGAAAATCAGACAACATCAAGAAGGACAATTTGCCACTAGTTACAAAACTTATAAAATTGTCTTCCATGGCTTAGATGAAAAACCCGATTCACTTTTTGTAGATGGTCAAGACCTCATCAAAAATGGATCTTTCAATGATGGTAAACTCACAGTATTAATACCTAAGAATTTCAACGAAATCCTAATAAACTAAAATCTATAAGATGAGCATTAAAAAACAATTCTTAAAAACCAAAGACTTATATAAAGTCACTTGGACAATGGATAAAAAAACAGCCAATGGTGCAGGTTCTGTTTTTTTATCAGGAAATTTCAACGAATGGAGTTTGGAAGCAAACCCTATGGAGAAATTAAAAAATGGTAGCTTCAAGCTAATCATGGAATTACCAAAAGGCCAAGAATATCAATTCAGATATTTATTGGATAACAAAAATTGGCTGAACGAAGAGAAGGCTGATGGATTCACGGACAATCAACTGTCTAACGAACCCAACAGTATACTATCTTTATAAGCAAAGAAGAGTTGATACCGGACAACATGCCGGGATCAACTCTTCACCAACACCAACACTAAAACTAACCCTAATGAATATGAAGAAAGTATTGATGCTAGGCCCAGGAGAGCCTAATTCCTTGAACAGCGGACTCGGAAAAGCAGCATTCGAGATATCTCAAAGACTCCAATCACACTGTGATTTGACTATCATTCAACCTGATAACTTGACGGCTATTGGTGATATTGAAAACAACATCTCGCTCTCCAAACAGAAGATCGACATCAACCAATTTTCGGATTACAATGTTGTATCTGAGATCTCTAAACTAAATATCGAAGCGAGTATCTCGCCTTATTGGAATGATCAAAACACGAATCGTGTTGAGATCAAGGAGCAGTCACTGCTCATCAAGCAACAGCTTATCACTTTTTCGAAAGAAATAGAGGTAGCAGGGGAGCAAGTAGGTTTTGACACCATCTATGCCCATGACTGGATAACTTTTAGAGCGGCTATTGATCTAAAAGAAAAATTAAAAAAACCAATGACCCTTCATGTCCATTCATTGGATTACGATCGTAATTGTGGTCATCAAAGTTGGGTTTTCGAACTGGAAAAAGAAGCATTCGAAAAAGCCGATAAGATTATTGCTGTTAGTAACTATTCAAAAGGGATCATCGAAACTGTATATGGCATAGACGCGGACAAAATACATGTCGTACACAACGGATACTCTACTCGTACTTACCCCGAGCATGATAGTCCTTTCAAAGAAAAGATAGTCCTATTTGTTGGGCGTCTAACTGGACAAAAGGGCCCTACAAAATTCTTGGAGATAGCAGAAAAAATTAACAAAAAATATCCGAATAGCCGTTTCATAATGGCAGGTGAAGGTGACCTTTACAAAGACTTAATTGAAGCAGGGGCTCATTCTGAAATTGCTAGTAAGTTTCACATCACTGGGTATTTATCAGAACCAGACTTGCTAAAAACCTATGCGATGGCAGACGTATATTGCATGCCTTCGGTCTCTGAACCGTTTGGACTGACGGCACTCGAAGCAGCTGGTGCAGGCTTACCAATAGTGTTAAGTAAAAATTCTGGAGCAAGTGAAATATTAGAAAATTCTCCAACGGTTGATTTTGACAATTCTTCTTCATTTGCCAATGAGATTGTGATGTTACTGAAAAATGAAAAACTAGCCTTGCAGCACTCTAAAAAGAACAAAGAAACTGTAGCAAAACTAGATTGGTCTGTGACTGCAGATCAAATTATTGATATATTAGTATAATATTGATATGAAGAAAAACCTCAGCATTACCTTGATCTTTGATCATGAGCTTGTACTCAACACGCTATCATTTTTGGATATTGGTCACGATAAGACTTATCTAAATCAAGAGCAAAGTAAAGAACAATTCAGAATCGCTTATCAGAGGTTTATCAAAAAGGAACTAACAGACTTGGTAGAGACAACTAGCAGCCTCACAGTTCCTGTTTCAGCTTTTTTCTCTGGGACATTTTTAGATTTATTATTATTAGAAGACCCTGAGATGATTAATCATCTCAGGGTTGCCAGTAAAAAAAACCTGGAACTACTCACAGGGTCTTATAACAATACGCTATCTGCAGCATTTTCTATCCAGAGTTATTTAGAAGAGGTGAAGGAGCATCAACAGCTATTAGCAAAACTGTTTGATTATGAAGCCAATAAGCTCTACATCGCTGAAAACATCTACTACAATGATTTGGCAAAAATGTTAGTCAAGAATGGTCTCACCTGTACTTTTGCAGGCGCGATCGATTGGTACCTGGGTGGTGAAATCAACAACCGAATACTTAATTCACAAAGTACCAAAGAGTTCAACGTGCTATTGGTGGATGGTGATTTTGGTCAAGCTATCTTTGACAACCTGGAACAAACCATTCATTTCTTACAGCTAGACATAACAGCACTCAAAAAGCTCGGTGGTATCAAAAGCACTATAGCTAAAGCGCAAGTAAAAACAGAGATACTGAATCTTTCTCAACAGATCAAGTTGGCAAAACCAAAAAAATCATACAGTATCAAATCCCCTGTCATGGGAAGCCAGTATGAGGTTTCGCTAGAAGCGATCTACAGCAATGCCTTACAAAGTAGTGCACTTAAACATTATTACAGCCTAAGAAAGACAGCCATAAAAAGCAAGCAAAGTGTGTTGGGCGAGACATGGAAACAACTAGGTCATTCGCAGTATTTTTTCAACATGGACAAAGCACATGATGAACATGCATATGACTACTATAGTAATTACATGAATATCCTCACTGATTTAGAAATCAGGTTAGGTAACTAAGCAAAACGTTGCGGTTGTAATTGCAAGCATTACTTTTGTTCAAATCCAATAAACGAATGTCAATCTCATATATAGAACTAGAAGGACAAAAAATAATGTACGCAGACTACAGTGGTTGTCCCGAAACTGATCAACAAATAGATCTTCTCGACAAAGTGGCTGTAGAAATAACTGCTTTTAATCCACCTATCCCCTTGTTGGTAAGCTATGACGGTGTCTCAGGAGGAGTCAAATACATGACCAAACTCAAAGAGTATGGTAATACTGTTTTCAAAAAGCATATGAAATGCTCCGCTGTATTGGGAATTACAGGACTCAAAAAAATATTATTCAATGGCTATAGTAGAGCTACTGGAGCAAAAAACATAGCGGCCTTCAGCAGCAGAGAGGAAGCATTGGAATGGATTAAAAACTATCAAGAATAAAAAAGCAACTAGGAATCCCCAGTTGCTTGATATTTTACTTTCTTATTTTGATCTAGTTGCCCAACTCGATATTAATATCCAAATTGAATTCATCTTTGATCACCTTGTCTCCCAATCCTTCAAAGAATTTAGCCGACCCGTATTTGATTTCATAAGTAGTTCTATCTACGTTGAAGTTACTACTCAAAACAGTCTTTCCCTCAACAGTATTCACTGCCAAATCAAATTGCAAAGGGCTAGAGATACCTTTGATAGTCAAATCACCAGTCACAGCATACTTACCTTCTATTTCAACAACTTCTTTGATGACCAATGTACTTGTTGGGAAACTATCCACCGCAAAGAAATCTGCACTTTTCAAATGACCAACTAGTTTGTCATGCCACTCACCTTCTAAGTCAGTGTTTTCCAAAGTTGTCATATTAACAGTAACTGAACCACTTTTTAACACGCCTGCTTCGAATTTCAAATCGTTATTCAAAACAGCTATAGTTCCAGTGTGTTGATCGCCAGTGATTTTATATGCCGTCCATACAACATCCGCTTTGGCTACATTCATACCCGCAACAGCAGATTCAACCGCCTCAGCTCTAGCACTTTCTTCAGTCCCTTTTTTTCCACATCCAGATACTAAACCAATAAATACGGCAACAATTAATAAATTCTTCATTCTTAATTTGAGTTAATTAATAATAGTGATTCTAATAGGACGCAAGATTGATCAATAATCAGCAAAACTCAAAGTAGTGTCGTCTTAGTAATTCCTATATTCTATCAAATTCTAGAGTAAGTAATTTTATCAACCCAACGAGAGAACTTATCTGGGTTTATACAAAAATGTTTCTCCGATTCGTTTCTACAGTCCTTTCACTAACGAACAGATCCTCTGCGAGATTCTTATTCGAATCTTCTTGCACTATTAGATGAATTATTTCACACTCACTATGAATAACTTTACTTCATTAGCCTGATGTCACCATTGCTCAAGTATTTACTCCCAGCCTCCAATGCAGACAGCATGACAAACACCCAACCGACTTCCTCAAACCCTTCTAATTCCGAAATTATTATAGATACGCCATCGAGCATCACCTCATGATCATTCACTAAAAAACTTTCATCTCTCCACTACGATTAGTGTGAGTGAGATATTGTCAGTCAGGCAATACTCATCAAGTAAAAATATCGTTCCACTCAATAAATCCCTGTCCGTTTTTGCGTGTATATCACCATCCGTATCGTAGGGGTTACTTCACTGTTTTCTTTAATACTTGAACAGACCTACATGGTGAATAGACACTCAATTGAGGCTTATCATCCACTTCAACTGTTTCATGAATCACACTGTTATCACTTCTACTATGACCATCAAAAACGGCTTCATCACTATCCAATATCACTTTGAATTTCCCTGGTTGATTTGCGAAAAATTTGTAATCAACTACTGAATGATCGACACTAAAATTAAAAATGAAGATTAGGTTATTTCGCTCAAAGATGATCACTTTATTGAAATTATCCATATTCAATTGCTGAGCAGGCTCGGCAGTCAACACCTTGTTATCCCCCATTAAATGCACCATTGCACCATCAAAATCATTCAATGCCTTATATTTCAACTCCTCATTATCTACTAATGACCACTGTCGTCTGGCATACTTATAACTCCAGTCATTACCTACTCTTGGAAAGTCTATCCATTCTGGATGTCCAAACTCATTCCCTATAAAATTAAGATAGCCCTCTCCTCCCAAAGAAGCAGTCAATATCCTAAACATCTTGTGCAAAGCAATACCTCTCTCGATCACTGGGTGATGATCTTCCTTGGACATGTGCCAATACATTTCTTTGTCCATCAGCCAAAATGCCATGGTTTTATCTCCTACCAAAGCTTGATCGTGAGACTCCGCATACGCGATGGTCTTTTCTTTGTATCTACGATTGTTCAACACCTCCCAAAACGCATTCATGTCCCAATCTTGATCTTCGGTATGTTTCAATAGTTTGATCCAATAATCAGGAATTCCCATTCCCAGTCGATAATCAAACCCGATACCACCATCTTTAATTGGACTACACATACCCGGCATTCCACTCATGTCCTCCGCAATCGTGATAGCTCCAGGTTTCAACTCATGGACCAGTGTGTTGGCCATTTGCAAAAATAGGATCGAATCCCAATCCACCATGTTCTTGAAGTACTTGTCATAATGATCAAAAGACACCCCTTCTCCATGATGATGATACAACATAGAGGTGACCCCATCGAATCGGAATCCATCAAAATGAAACTCTTCAATCCAATAACGAACATTGGAAAGCAAAAATCTTAAAACCTCATGTCTTCCATAATCGAAAAGTTTGGAGTCCCAGCCTATGTGATAACCTCTACTACCTTTATGAAAATATTGACCTTGTGACCCATCAAAATCATTTAGACCTTCCGCAACATTCTTCACGGCATGAGAATAAACCACATCCATGATCACGGCTATCCCAACCTTATGAGCACAGTTAATTAAATATTTTAAATCTTCAGGAGTTCCAAACCTCGAAGTAGGGGCAAAAAAGTTAGATACATGATAACCAAAAGACCCATAATATGGATGCTCTTGTACCGCCATCATCTGGATACAGTTGTATCCCAGCTTTTTAATCCGTGGCAACACTTCATCTGCAAACTCTCGATAGGTTCCTACCCCTTCATTTTCTTGCGCCATACCAACATGACACTCATAGATGAGTGGCGCATTGATCTTCTTGGGATTAAAACTCTTGTCTGACCACTTGAACTTCTTTTCGGGTGCCCAAATTTGGGCTGAAAAACCATGCGTCTCAGGATCTTGCACTGCACGTTTGGCATATGCAGGTATACGGTCACGGTCAACAAATCCATTTTGGATTTTGACCTTGATCAAATCACCATGCTTAAGTGGGAATTTTGAACTATCAGGAATAAAGATCCCCCAGACATCATTCTCATCATGGGTCATCGGGTGATTGAGTGCGTCCCAATTATTGAAATCACCGATCAAAGACATGCCATCAGCGCCAGGTGCCCATTCTTTGTACCACCAGCCCTTCTTTTTCTTATCGTAATTAAGACCCAGAACATCATCTGATGATGAAAATTCCTTCAGCGTCCCGTAATCACTTTTAATTTCTTTAAGCTTATCCTTATAATATTTTAAACGTTGTTCGATATCTGATTCATAAGGATCTAACCATGGATCATCAACGACTAAACCAATCTTCTTTTTCATAAGGTATACTGCTATAAGATGAATAATCGAAAAAACAAAATTGTCCTTCGCTACCCTCCTGAGTGACTAAATGTTGCTTAAAGCAATATAGTTATTACATCACTTGAAAAGTAAACGTATTCAGAAGTTTATTTCATCTAATCGTTTTAAGAAGAGGGTTACTTTTGCACCAATGTCCATGAACGAGCAACAGTATTGAAGGCTTTCAATATATATTTTCCCGAGATCAGTGATGACCGATTTGAAAATAGAAATCGCATCGAAGAAGCCGAAATATGAAAAGCTATAAATCAGCTTCCAGATAAAATAAGAGCCATTTTTATACTCAACCATTTTGAAGGGATGAAGAACCAAGAAATTAACATTTGATCAAACACCATTGAAAGGAATCATCATCGAAGGAAACATAGAATACACTCTAGATCCTCCTATTACACAATCATAAGCCCCCACTTTATTAGGAATATATTATTCGATCTTCTTGAAAAAGGAGTCTACGAACTCTACTTTGTTAAAGACTTGTAGATCATCGATTCCTTCTCCTACCCCTATGTATTTGACTGGAATTTTGAATTGGTCAGAGATTCCAATTACTACACCACCTTTGGCAGTACCGTCTAGTTTGGTGATGGCCAAAGAAGTGACATCAGTCGCCTTAGTGAATTCTTGTGCCTGCATGAAAGCATTTTGACCTGTACTACCGTCCAATACCAACATGATCTCATGTGGGGCATCCGGAACGAACTTTTGAATAACCTTTTTAATCTTGGTCAACTCATTCATCAAGTTGACTTTGGTATGTAATCTACCCGCAGTATCTATTATTACCACGTCGGCTTTCTCATCCACCGCTTTCTTCACTGCATCAAATGCAACAGCCGAAGGGTCTGTATTCATACCATGACTGACGACCGGCACACCAGCTCTATCACCCCACAACTTTAATTGATCTACAGCAGCGGCTC
>JAOPTS010000204.1:0-9291 GCA_051531955.1 Reichenbachiella sp. | reverse complement strand
AACGCCGCTGTATCATTCGTGGCGCTTGATTTAGTTTAAGTTTCGGCTACAAGATAGCCAAATCTCTGATTTGGTCTATCCCTTTTTGATTCCATAGAGCTAATCTGAGATATGGCGGGGTTTCCAGAATGCAGAGAACTTTCATTGACAGCTAAACCGCCATGAATTGATTACAGAATGTTGTGAGTTTTTTTGCGGTTTAATTGGCGTTCAAAATTTGAATCCCTACTAATAAAGGAGTAATGATGATAACCAGAATCAATAAATATCTTTTCCAATTCACAATATAATTCCGACTGTCATAATCAGCTATGATTTTTTGTCTTCGGCTTGAGTTATATCTTCGATAAACTAGAACCATAAATAAAATTACTAATGGGGCAGAGTAAAGTTTATTAGGCTTTACCCCGTTGTTCAAATTCCATATCGCAGTTCTTACAAAATTCTCCTCTAGTAGATCAAATAGTGTAAATAGAAAAAAGATCTGAAAGAATAGGGCAAGAATAACCATGGTAACTCCTGAGTCCTCCGCTCTTTCAGGGTCATGGTTTTTAAGTTTTAAAAGAAGCTTATATGTAGAATAGAATATTACCTTATACATTTCAATTACTCACAACGCAGAAGTAAAGTCCGTATGCACTTTGCTTCTTTTATATCTGCAAGCTATCAAAAAGGATTGTTAATCTCTATACCCTGATTTAGGGAGATTGCTCATTGGGAGATGATGATGCTCACGCCTCATCTTTATACAACTCCTTAGTTGCTGCTTTTAGATTTGCCTCGGGGAGGAATTGATCTGAGATAGTCAATATTGCATGAAGGTTATTACGTAGTTTATCTAATTCTATATCGTCTGGATGAACGGATGTCTGCAAGAGGTGTATTGCCATGTCTGCAAGTAGGTCGCGCTGTTTTTCTAACCAATCAGCATCTCCTTTCTTTACGGGGTTGTTCAGGTAGCTCGCTTCTACTTGGTTATGCAGTTCCCAACTGGTTTTTATTATTTCTAACCGTTCATCTTTATTCATACTTCTCTTTTTGATCGTACTTGTTCCAATTATCTAATGACGCATACGTATGCTCCATACAAGTGTTGGATGGTATAGGTATGTAAAAAGGCAAGCACATCAAGTGCTATACCTAGACTGTAGACTCATTATCCAGTATATCTCAAGAGAAGAATGAACAGATGAAAAAGTATTTAGCTTTTTAACTCTTCCATGTCTGCGATGATTTCAGTGAGTTTTTTGGCTAGACGACCATAGACGATGTTGAAATCCCAATTGTAGATTGTCCCGGCAAAATAGATGACCAGTGCAAGGAATAACACGAAACCAAGTAGGCCATACAAAGGAAGTCCTAAGAATAATACCATGTCTGGAAAACGCATGGTGAGGTCATTTACCAATTGGTCGCCAGGAACATCTCCTCCTAGGTCACCACACCAAAAACCTATTAGCATAGATATGAAGACCAATGGGTAGAGAAAGTGAGCGAAATTTTTGTTCAATGAGAACTGTTTTTTCATCCAACTGTCAAAAGCCTTGATGTATTGGTAACTATTGACATTTTTATCAATTTCATTGAGTCCTTTCATGAGTTTGATATTGATAATGACGAGGATATTTAGGAGTATAAACATCCCAATGCCCATGTATGGAATATGTACTGCAAATGATATTCCCACTACGAAAAATGAGCCTAGTACGATCATTATAAGGTTTGTTCTGAACATCCTTGTGAACTTGTCTACTATATGCTGTGACTTCTTATTGTATAGGTCGTTTAGTTTGGGAGCTACCAGTACATCGCTTTTTAAAAAGCCTTCTTTCCAAATTGATTCAATTGACTTTTCCATCTAATATTTTTTTTAATCGTTCCTTGATTCGTTTTATGCGCACCCCGATATTGTTAGGGTTGCTGCCAATGATGTCAGCGATTTCTTGATAGGACTTTTCTTCTAGATAAAGGAGAATTACCCCTCTGTCAACTTCGGATAATTGCCTGATAGCACTGTAAAGTTGTTCGAGAGATTCATCAGTAAATGCCGGAGATTCTTCTGCAATTTCCACCGGTAGGTAATCTGAGGCAAAATGCTGATGATTGTTCTTTTTCTTCTTCAGTAAAGTCATACTTACATTCAAAGACAATCTATATACCCAAGTAGACCATTCAGATTGCCCTTTGAAGTTGTTTCTGCTTTTCCAGATTTGTAAACACACTTCCTGATAGTAATCTTCGAAATCTTCTTGCGTATTGGTATATGCTCTACATATCTTGATGATAATAGCTGCATACGGTAAAATTGATGTTAAATAAAAATCGTTGCTCACTGTTTTTTTTCTTGTTTAGTGGCGAAAGTCAAAGATTATTACACCCTAGTAAACATTTTTTTGTTTCTCAGAGTCTATAGTTAGTTTTCCTTTTAATAAGTACTGCTAATCTACTATTAACCTGCATGATGAAATAGGAATAGTGATGAGTAATTAAATGACAATAAATCAGGGCGTTAGAATTAGAGAGCGGTTCTACCACGAACTTAGTGAGGGTATAGCTCAAGTCCTCCATTGAAAAAGAGAATAGCACTCCTAAAGTTCTGAAATGTTCTATAGCCACGAGCGACAGTTTTTAGTTCTTGTATTTTCCCATTTAGTCTTTCAGCCATGGCGTTACTAAAGTTATTTATCAGAGCAGATACTACTCCACTAATATGTGAATTGAACATGGATACCACCTTAGTTACCTCATGAATGTTTTCTGACATAGCATCGATTGCCCATTGGTAGTATAGGGTGGCTCCACTATGCTTGTCACTTGAAAATAAATCTTTGAAATTTGTCCCTGACAATCCATGCTTTACTTACTTGATAATTTGCATTCCGAATGGTTTTAAATTTTATCCATTGCTTATCAGTAAGGTTGGCAGTGTTTTTCAATAAGGCATAACGTGACTCTTTCAATATGTTATGCTTTTTCACTTCTCTCCTTCTTACTTGATCTATTGCCTTATTGAGGTATGCAATAAGATGAAATCGATCATGTACTATCTGTGCTTTGGGTAATAATTCTTGCGCAGAACTCATAAACGCTTTCCACATATCCATGCTTATGGTTTGTACTTCCATCCGCTGTTCTTTACTTAACACCCTATTTATAAGCTTCTTGCATGATTCCTTAGTTCGATCTTCCTGCACATCCAAAACGCAACCTGACATAGGGTGACTCAACACCGAGATATAATTATGACCTTTTCGGAAGGATTTTTCATCGATGCTTAGGTGTTTGAATTTTAAGTCAGCATGGTCTCTTCTATCCATTCCTCGTGCTGTACTCAGGTGAAGAATCCTATTGACCAAATTGAATGAACATCGCATGATTTCAGATGTCTTTGTTTGGTTTTTAGTGGCCTTTAGTAAATCAATCACCGCATGCTCAAAGAGGAATGTGTGACGCTGATGTCCTGAAGCCCAGCCTGGATTGATTGTCTTTACCTTGCCCTCTGAAGTTTTTACTCTTGGTAGAGCGCACTTGATGAAGGTTTTGTATTGCAGAGTATCCAAGTGTCGCCATGTGCGCTTAGGTGCATGATCATATACAGGTACTAATTCATCTGTTGATTCATCAATAATGGATGTTAAAATGCACTCAATGTTAATATATACTTCATTCTTATTAAGGTCAGTTTCAATAGCGTGAACAACCCAACCTTCCTCTAAATTTAGCAACAAACTGAAAAAATTCTCTGTGAACATTTTCTCCTAAAGATAGACATCTCCATTAAGTTCGTGGTAGAACCTAGAGAGCAAAGCGTCCCGGAGAGGAATTTCTGATTTGAAGAGGGGGCTGTAGTAGAAGTGCTATTGGCAAATTCAGATTTGACATGAATGTGAATAAAAAAAGGTTCCAGAAAATAATACTTCTGGAACCTTGGTTATTTTTTTAAGCACAATGGGCTCATATACGAATTCAGAGCTTATCCAAAAATTTCTTTGAGCTTAGCTTCTAATGCTGCTCCTCTTAAGTTCTTAGCGACAATGTTGCCGTCAGGTCCTATGAGGTAAGTAGCAGGGATTGCGTTGATTTGATAAGTCTGTGCTGCTTCAGAATTGAAATACTGTAGGTCAGACACATGATTCCATGTTAAGCCATCTTGTTCGATTGCTTTGACCCAAGCATCTTTGGTTCTGTCCAATGATACACTGAGTATCTCAAATCCTTTGCCGTGATATGCGTTGTACATACGTACGACATTGGGGTTTTCTTGACGACAAGGACGACACCATGCAGCCCAAAAGTCAACCAATACATAACTTCCTTTAAAAGAACTCAATGCAATCGTATTGCCATTAGGGTCTGGTAAACTAATCTCTGGCGCAGGAGAACCTACAGCCAATTGTCCCAAGTCTTTTACTTGATTTTGCAATGAGATCGTGTAAGGAGAATTAGGTAGTTCTTGACCGTATTTAGTGGCTACACTATCCACGAATGCGAATTCACTCTCTTGATCCAAAAATGAAAGACCTAAAATACCCGCAATAGAACCGTCCATGTTCAATATGGCAGATTTGACAGACTTGTCGGATGAGGCTTTCAAGACTAAAAACTCTTCTTGAAGTGTTTTTAAAATATCATTATCTCCATTGTTTCGTGCTTCCATGAATTGGTCATTGAGCGCTTTTACTTTGGTTTCGAAATCACTTTTGATTGTACTCAATGAATAGATGTAATCGGTACCTTTTGAACCTTTGATTCTATAAGGTTCTTTGAGATCCTCTGTTTTGAAGAGCGCTACATCTTCATCATTCAAAATCATATTGATGATGGTTTTAGAATAGAAGTTCAATCTGTAAAACCCTTGTTCCTCTATTTTTAAGACACGAGAGAATGTTCCTGAGTTGTCCAAAAAGAATGAATCAACCACTGATAGTTCTTCATTTTTGATTAATTCGATCTTTACATATTGATCGGTGATCGGATCGTCAAATGTTCCTGATATGGTGACGCCATCTTTTTTAGTGCCACAAGCAAACAGGCTGACGGCTAATAATGTAATTGCAATGTATTTCATAATGTATTTCTTTTTCGTCTCAACGGTTTTGCTATTAGATAGTTACTTGCTGAGTGATTCGTTTATCAATTTTGTCGCGATTTGTGGATTGGCTTTTCCTCTTGATTTCTTCATGACTTCTCCCATGAACAATCCAGTCAAGCCTTTTTTTCCATTTTTGAATGCCTTTACCTTGTCTGGCATGCTTTCCAAAACTTCGTCTATAATCTTTTGTAGTTCTGATTCATCATTGTCCTGAAACAACGATAGCTCCTCAGCAACTTGTACCGCTGACTTCTTAGGCTCATCAATCATCTTGGTGAATACCTTAGTAGAAGCAATGGTGTAATTCAATTTACCATCTTGTACCAATTCAATCAACTCACTTAATCTCTCAGGTGTTAATGTGAATTTCGCTATGTCAATTTGGTGGTCTGTCAAATAGTTTTTGATCGGCCCAATCATCCAATTCGCAATACGCTTGTAATGCTTACAGATCTTAGCAGTATGGAAGAAATATTCTGCACGCTCTTCACTTTCTACAATGATCTCTGCATCATATTCACTCAGCTCATATTCTGTCTGAAGTCTTTTTTCCAATTCAGCTGGTAACTTCGGCATCAATGATTTGATTTCCGCCAAGTATTCATCCGAAATGGTAATAGGCAAAAGATCAGGGCATGGAAAAAAGCGATAGTCATTGGCTTCTTCTTTTGATCGCTGAGAAGTAGTCTTTCCGCTATTGTCATCAAAGCCTCTTGTCTCTTGTTTGATCACTTTTCCTTGGTCGAGTAAGCCCGATTGTCTGATGATCTCGTGCTGTATCGCTCTTTGTACATTCCTGATAGAGTTCATGTTTTTGATCTCTACTTTCCTACCTAATTCAGTAGCGCCCTTTTTTCTAAGAGAAATATTGGCATCACATCTAAGGGAACCCTCTTCCATATTGCCATCACCCACACCTAGATATCGGACGATTCTTCTGACTTCAATCAGTAAGTTTCCTGCCTCTTCGGCCGAACCTAATACAGGATCAGTTACCATCTCGATCAACGGTGTCCCTGCTCTATTATAATCAATTAGCGAACCAACATGTTTTGCATCATGCATGGACTTTCCTGCATCTTCTTCGACATGAATTCTATTGAATTCAATTCTTCTCATAGACTCACCACTCTTCACATCGATATGTCCACCAACACAAATTGGGTATTGATCTTGTGTAGTTTGATAACCTTTTGGAAGATCTGGGTAGAAGTAATTCTTACGGTCGAATGTAGTTCTCTGCGTAATCTTACCATCTATTGCCAATCCCATTTTAATGGCATACTCCATTGCCTTACCGTTTGGTTTAGGTAGTGTGCCTGGGTGTGCCAAAGTAATAGGACTGACGTTTGCATTTGGATCATCTCCAAAGCTGTTTTTGTCCTGAGCAAAGAGTTTACTTTCTGTTGCTAATTGTACATGTATTTCTAGTCCAACGACTAGTTCGTATTTTTCTAATGCTTTCTTCAAACCTTATTGATTTGTAATGCTTTTAACTAATTCTTTTGCTTTACTGACGGTATTGGTCAATCCAGTGATGTCTTTTCCACCAGCGGTTGCGAAAAATGGTTGACCACCTCCACCACCTTTGATTTCTTTTGCCAGTTCTTTGACCATATTTCCTGCATGGAGTTTGTGGTCGTTGACGATGTTGTCAGATAGCATCACAGCGATTTGAGGCTTGCCTGCAATATCAGCTGCTATTATCATTACGAGGTTACTATATTCGTTTTTGAATTCAAATGCAAGCTTTTTCAATGCTTCCCCATTGGGCAATTGCGCTTCTGAAATTAGGATGTTTAATCCATTACTTTCTTTGACCGCTTGCTTCAATGATTCTTTTTGTTGTTTGGCTTTCTCTAGATTGACCGTTTCTATCAATTTGGTTAGCTCTTGCTTTTCTTTTACTAAAGCTTCAATTGCCTTCACAGTATCCTTTGGATTGTTTAGCAATTCACTCACTTGATTCAAGATGTTTTCTTGAGCAAGATAGTACTCTTCTGCTTTATCAGCAGTAACTGCTTCGATTCTTCTTACACCAGCAGCAACAGATCCTTCTGAGGTGATTTTGAGAGAACCAATTTGTCCTGTAGCAGGAACATGTGTTCCACCACATAGTTCTACCGAATAGTCTCTATCGAATGTTATCACTCTTACGAATTCACCATACTTCTCTCCAAAGAGTGCCATGGCGCCTAATTTCTTAGCGTCTTCAATAGGGACGTTTCTTTGTTCGTTCAATTGAATGTTCTCTCTGATCTTACCATTGACTAATTTCTCAATTTTACCTATTTCCTCATCTGTCACTTTTGAGAAATGAGAAAAGTCAAATCTGAGTATTTTTTCATTAACTAAAGAACCTTTTTGCTGCACATGTGATCCTAATACTTCTATGAGAGCAGCATGTAGAAGGTGAGTAGCGCTATGGTTATTTTCTGTTAGTCTTCTTTTCTTCTCATTGATCACTGTCTCGAAAGTAGCATTCAAATTAGAAGGTAATTTATTTGCAAAATGAATGATCAGATTGTTTTCCTTCTTGGTGTCAATGATGCTGGTTTTTTCATCACCATCTGCTAGATATCCGATATCCCCAATTTGCCCACCACTCTCAGCATAAAATGGTGTTTGGTCTAATACTATTTGAAACAGTTTTTTACCTTTTTCTTCTACTTCTCTGTATTTAGAGATTTGGGCAGAACCTTTTATCGCATCATATCCTAAGAATTTCACTTCTTCGATACTCTTTAGTTCTATCCAGTCTCCGGTAGAAGTGACCGCATCTTTCTTAGAGCGATTTTTCTGAACGTCCATTTCCTTTAGGAAACCTGGCTCGTCTACAGTTAAACCGTTTTCTCTTGCAATCAATGAAGTCAGATCAAAAGGAAAGCCATAAGTGTCATACAATTCGAAAACAACTTTGCCATCAATCACTTTGTTGGTTTTACCAACTTCAGTAGTGATGATATCTAATTTGTTAAGTCCTTTTTCAAGTGTTCTTAGGAAAGATAATTCCTCTTCTTTAATCACTTTGGTGATGAAGTCTTTTTGAGAAGTCAATTCGGAGAATACTCCTTCGAACTGCTCACAAAGCGTAGGGATCATGGTGTTCAAGAAAGGCTCTTTGAAATCCAAGAATGTGTATCCATATCGAACTGCTCTTCTCAATATTCTTCTGATGACATATCCGGCTTTATTGTTAGACGGTAACTGACCATCTGCTATCGCGAATGCAATGGCACGGATGTGATCTGAGATTACTCTTAGTGCAATGTCAACCTTTTCGTTATCACCATATGTGACTTTAGCTTTGTCTGCTACAAAGTCAATCAGTGGTCTGAATACATCTGTATCATAATTTGACGTCTTGCCTTGAATTGCCATACAAAGACGTTCAAAGCCCATTCCAGTATCAATATGCTGAGTAGGTAAGTTTTTCAATGAGCCATTAGATATTCTGTTGAACTGCATGAACACAAGGTTCCAAATCTCAACGACTTGGGGGTGGTCCATGTTAATCAATTCTTTACCTGGTGTTTTGGCTACTTCGCTGGCTGGTCTTAGATCAATATGGATTTCTGAACATGGGCCACAAGGTCCTGTTTCTCCCATTTCCCAGAAGTTGTCTTTTTTGTTGCCATAGACAATTTGCTCCTCAGGGATCAATTTCTTCCAATAATCTAGGGCTTCTTGATCCAATGTTGTTTTGTCACTCTCGTCTCCTTCGAATACTGATGCGTATAGTCGGTCTTTTGGAAGGTTAAATTCTTTGGTCAATAATTCCCAAGCCCATTCGATGGCTTCTTTTTTAAAATAATCACCAAACGACCAATTACCCAACATCTCAAACATAGTATGGTGGTAGGTATCAAACCCAACTTCTTCCAAATCATTGTGCTTGCCTGATACTCTTAGACACTTTTGTGTATCTGTAATTCTATTGGTGTTTGGCTCAGCATTACCCAAAAAGTAATCTTTGAACTGATTCATTCCCGCATTGGTAAACATCAGGGTAGGGTCATTGTGAATGACCAATGGGGCAGAGGGAACTATTTCGTGCTTCTTTTTTTCGAAAAATTCTAGGAAGCGCTTTCTTATTTCTTTTGAATTCATTTATAATTGCTTGAATCAACGCCGTGAGGGCTGATTTTATTTGTTTTATAAAAATGTATTAAATTACAGTTATATTTAAATTTTTTAAG
>JAOPTS010000203.1:0-482 GCA_051531955.1 Reichenbachiella sp. | reverse complement strand
GTTATTACAGACACTACAGCTCCGGTTGCAGACAATGCTACTTTATTAGATGTGATAGCAGAGTGTGAGTTAACTAGTTTAATAGCACCAACAGCTACAGATAATTGTGGAGGATTGGTAACAGTTACCAATGATGCTACCTTACCTATCAACACATTAGGAGATACAATAGTAACATGGACGTATACAGATTCAAATGGTAATTCATCTACACAAGTACAGACAGTAACGATTCAAGACACAGGAGTTCCGGCACCAGTAGTTACGAACTTACCTGACTTAACAGGAGAATGTACTGTTACAGCAACAGTGCCAACAGCAACAGATGGTTGTGCAGGAGTTATAATTAATGGTACAACAAGTGATCCGACTACTTATAATGCAGTAGGAACTTATACCATTACCTGGACTTATACAGGAGCCAACACAAATACAACAACTCAGACTCAAACAGTAATCGTTACAGATACAACAGCGCCAGT
>JAOPTS010000202.1:14900-30835 GCA_051531955.1 Reichenbachiella sp. | reverse complement strand
CTTCTGTGACATTAAATTGTTCAACAATGATCTGAGAAGGCTGACCAGTTATGGAAGGATCGGCGCTAAAAAACACCGTTGGACTTTCTTTGATGACAAATTCATAGCCGATACTGTCCAAACATATTTGCCCCTGCCTTACAGCTAATCCTACTGAGTAGGTGCCAGGAAAGTCATAGATATGTGCAGCATCTGCAGTGGTCATATCTTCAACTGCATCACCATTCAGATACCACTTGTAGGTAGCATCATCTTGTAGGTTGGTGGAGGTATTGGTAAAAGTTGATTGACTACCATTACAGGCCAAGACCATATCAAACCCTGCAACAGGTTGTGTGCAATCATCTATCACTTCAAACTCACGCGTTTCATAGAATCCCCAATTGCCATCTGCGTTCTGGGCACGTATGGTGACATAGTTCATACCAACTGGTAATGTGCCTAAGGAAGCCAACTCCAAATCTGAGAGGTCTAAATCCTGATTTGGCCCAACCTCTATTTGTGCTCCATTGCCAAGGCCTGGATCTGCGTTGAAGAAATATTCAATCATCACAATGTCAGTGTTGCTAGTTGAGCTTATAATCGGCTCTTGTACAAGAAACCGTCGCTGTTCATATACCCCCCATTTTTCATCTACATTTTTAGATCTGACAAATATGCTGTGCCAACCTGCTTCGATATCAAGAGGTACCACAAAGTCTACAGAAGGTGCTGCACCGGTCGAAATGGTAATATTCTGGGCATTACCAATCCCTGGGTCTTCATCAATAAAGTATTCCAACTCAACGGCATCTGCTACAACAGGTGTGGCAACATTGGCTCCTTCATTGATTAAAAATGCACGACCTTCAAACAAGCTCCAGCTACCATTTGCGTCCTGTGCTCTTACATAAATCGTATGTCTGCCAATGGCTAAACTCAACCCTGGAATATCAATGCTTATACCTGTTTCGATAGCAGTAGCTGACGTAAAAGAAATGGCTGTTCCTAACCCAATGCCTGGATCTTCATCAATAAAATATTCTGCATTTACTATATTGGGAATAGCCCTCGGTACTGGGTTCGCAGCATCGCTGATCAAAAACCTTCTCCCTTCGTAAAAGCTCCATTTGCCATTGCTGTCCTGCGAACGGACATAGATGGTATGGGTGCCTAATGGTAACGCCAAAGCACTTAGATCCAAACTTTGGTCAACAGTCACCTCTGTGTCTGGACTTAGAGCAATGCTTGTTCCAAGTCCCAAACCAGGGTCCTCATCTATATAATACTCAAGTGCGACGACAGTTGTCTGAGCGAAAGAAATATAATAGAAGCTAAATGTGATAATGAATATCAGTAATTTTTTCATAAAAAATACATTTGTATCATTGCCTGATACCTACCCAACGGGAGGTATTAGTTGGCTTTGATAGTAATACTGATATTCAAATTGTCACCCGGGTTGATTACTGCATCTGTGTTAAATGACTGTATAGTTGGTCTTGGTGCAGTTATCAGAGTGTAGTTACTTGATTGAAACGGGTAAACGCCACCTGTAATGCCAATATCAGAACCGCTACTTCCATTTTCTATGGCTGGTGATTCTGCTTGTAATGAAAAGTCACGGGCAGTTTCCCATGTATTTAGAATAGGTACGTTATTAAATAATGGGCTCACTCCAGGATTATTTCCTAAACCAGTATTAGTTCCTCCCCCAGTTGGTGGTAGTTGGTCATCACCTGTTTCATAGGAGATATTTCCTGTAAAAACATTGTCCTTAAAATCTACAGAAGTACTACCTGCTGCAGCTACACTTGGCGTCCTACCGTAAAAAATGTTATAGGATACAGCTGCATTAACTAGTTGAGTGGAAAAAGCATTATTTGTACCTTTTACCCCTATGAAATTGTTGTGCAAAATGTTCATCGTGCCGCTCAAATATTCTTTCCTAATAGCACCATATATGATATTGTTTGAAATAGTAGCGGTATTGGATGTACTCGTATTATGAAATTCAATATTAGTTCTAATTAGGTTGCCATGGATAATTGTATTAGTCATCACATTTTGAAAATATAGGGAACCACGGATATCACAATTAGAGATAATTAAATTCGTAATAGGGACCTCTCCACCACTCGTCCAAACATCAGAAACAATACCATAATTACTAGTTCCTAGAATAAGACAGTTATCGATAGTAACATCCGAAAGTGTAAACTCACCACCACTGCCATGGCGCATTATCACACTATTGAGATATAGCCCCGAGATTGTAGAATTAGAGGCGTTACTGGTACCATCTATATTGTTTGTCCAAACCACTATATCCAACCTGGAGTAGTATGGCATGTCTTTGTCTAAGGCAAATCCAATACCTACTAGATGAATTTCTTTTGAAATAGTAATAGTACCATAGGGAGCTGGGCCGGGTTGAATAAAAATGGTATCACCAGCAGACGCGGCATCATGGGCGGCTTGAAGTGTTGAATATATATGATCACCAGTTGGAGCATTAAAATTGTGATCGACAATAAGAAATGATTGTGCTCCTGCCAAAAATGGAAGTAATAGTAAGAAAAGAGTATAGGATATACGGTTCATAATGGTAAAGTTTAGATAAGTGGTTTTAGTTGGAATAATAAATATAACGATTTAACATACTAATCTCATTATTATCAATTAGTTAGATAATATGAGATATATCAGTAAAGGTTTGTAAAATGAATTGATTATTTCCTACCCACCCTGGGTAGATTTGACGAAATGCTATTAAATAGTCTGTGAAAGTGCTTGTCGTGCTTGTAATCTGGTAGAAACCCCAAGCTTGGCATAGATGTTTTTCAAATGATATTTTACCGTATTGACACTGAGGAAAATCTCCTCTGCGATCTCGGCATTGGTCTTGTTGGTGATGGCGAGCTGGAGTATTTGGACTTCTCGCTCTGTCAATGAATTTGGGGATTCACTATTGATTTTATCCTTGTCTAGTGCTAGTTCGTCTAACTTGACATCAGATACTATTTTGCCTATTCTCAATCGTAGACCATCGATCTCTTCGTTGAGCAATTGATGTCTCAATTCATGTTTTTGCTTTCGTTGATTAGTGATCATGGCAAAACCAATAACTAGTAAAATGATAAGCAAAATCAATACTGTTATTTTTACTCTCGACAATTGAATTTCGTTATCATTCTCCTGTTTGATGAGTGCCAATTGGGCGAGTTCTTTTTCCTTTTTCTCACTTTCGTATTTAGTGTCCAATTCATTAATATCTTTTGCAAATTGTACTTCGTTGATACTGTCTTTGAGTGTGACATACTTTACATATATCTGGTTTGATGCTTCATATTTCTCTAGAGCGGTCAATATCTTTGCCTTATATTTCCAAACCCCAGCAATATTGAGGTCATGGTCAAACTTTAAGAAAATGCTTTCTGCACTATCTATAAATACCAATGCTTGAGGGTAATTATTAGAGGCCAAGAGCACCCGGGCCATTAGTTCATAGCTAGAGGCCGTGTTTTCTTCTGCATCTAGCGGGCGCTTCAGATCGATTGCTTCCAAAATGGCAGTTTTGGCGTTGGGATAATCCCCTTTCTCAAAATAGCAATTCCCAATATTGTTTAGAACTTTCCCAGCATTAAACGGACTGTTTTTGGTGATAAAATAGTTGTAAACAGAGTCGTACAGTATGATCGCACTGTCATATTGTGCTCTTTGATCTTGCAGGACAGAGGCCATTCCCCCCAATGCTTTGAATTTGGAGTAATCATTGACGCCTTTATCTCCTATCGTTGCAGATAATTGATAGGCATCATAAGCGGCCTGATAGTTATTGATCAAATAGAAAATATTTCCCCTGATATTATGAACTCTTGTTAAAGCAAAACTGTCCTGTAATACTTCATATACATCTTGAGCCTGTTGAATATAGTTCATGCCCTCCTTGTATTGACCAATATCAACTGTGACGATACTTAATTTGAGATTTATGGCTGCTTGATTTTTTTGATCTCCAATCATTTGATAAAGGTGAGCGGCTTGAGAAAATAAAGTAATACATGTATCATATGGCAATACTGATGCTCTGGCTTCATAATAATAACCCACCCCATAGGCGTTAAAATAAGCAGCTCTTAATGTATCGTGATTGACCAGCTGATAGCCTATATCAAGGTAATAGAACCCTGAGTCTCTATTTGTTTTTTGATATTGTTGGAAGACCTTGAGATATAGTTGGGCACTATCTGGGTGAAGGTCGATTTGCTGTTTTAGAGCATCTAAGGTTTGACCGTTAACCTGCAGTATCACAAAATACAAGCAGGCGAAATGAATTATCTTCTTCATGGTATTAGGTTAGGGGCTATTCAAAAATAATAATTATTTGAACGACTGGCAGTCATTCTGTCTTAAATGTCAGTACGTTATTGAATAACCCAGACATACTGTCCGATAATGAACGATGGTATGAGATTTGTTAATGCCTTTGTGAACTCATGTATGCTGTGGCATCACAGAGTGAAATTAATAAACAAGATAGAAAATGAATTTTAATCAATATACAGTCAAATCACAGGAGGTCATCAATAAGGCAGGTGAGATTGTGACAGCCAATGGCCAACAAGCCATCGAGCCTGCACACATACTCAAAGCGATTGTTGAGACAGGGGAAAATGTCATTGGATTCATTGTCAAAAAACTAGGCATCAGTATAGAACAGCTGTCTCTCAAGGTACAAGAAACAGTGGGTTCTTATGCGAAGGTCTCTGGCCAGAGTCCCTATTTGTCAAATGAGTCAGCTACTGCTTTGCAAAAAGCAGAATCTATAGCCAAAAAGCAAAAGGATGAATTCATTGCCATCGAGCATATCATCTTAGGAATATTAGCGGGCAAGGACAAAGCGTCTAAGTTGCTGAAAGAGCTGGGCTTCAATCAAAAGGATTTGGAAGCTGCTATTTCAGAATTACGAGGAGGCAATAATGTCAACAGTCAAAACGCTGAGTCAAATTATAAATCACTGGATCGTTATTCAATAAATCTAAATGAACTGGCCAAGGAAGGGAAAATTGACCCTGTCATCGGCCGAGATGAAGAAATTCGTCGCGTACTTCAGATATTGTCAAGGCGTACCAAAAACAACCCGATGTTGATCGGAGAACCGGGTGTTGGTAAGACTGCCATCGTAGAAGGGATGGCGCAGCGAATTGTGGATGGTGACGTGCCCGAAAACTTAAAAACCAAAACGCTCATTTCTTTGGATATGGGTATGTTGGTGGCAGGTGCCAAATACAAAGGAGAGTTTGAAGAACGCCTCAAAACAGTCATTAAAGAAGTACAGGATTCCGATGGTGAGATTATCTTGTTTATAGATGAAATACACACACTAGTAGGTGCTGGAGGAGGAGATGGAGCCATGGATGCTGCTAATTTGTTGAAACCAGCCTTGGCAAGGGGAGAGCTGCATGCAATAGGCGCAACTACTTTAAAAGAATACCAGCAGCATATTGAAAAGGACAAGGCGCTAGAAAGACGTTTTCAAACCGTCATAGTGGATGAACCAACACAAGCTGATGCTATTTCTATACTAAGAGGGATCAAGGACAAGTACGAATTGCATCATGGCGTGCTGATCAAAGATGATGCGGTCATCGCGGCGGTTGAATTATCCACTCGATATATATCGGATAGGTACTTGCCAGACAAGGCGATTGATTTGATTGATGAGGCAGCTGCAAAGTTGAGGATAGAAATAGATTCTATGCCAGAAGAACTGGACGAACTCAATCGTAAAATCATGCAGTTGGAGATAGAGCGGGAGGCTATACGACGAGAGAAAAACAAAGAGAGAGAAAAGTATTTGTCCCGTGAAATTTCGGATACCTCAGTGACCAGAGATGATTTGAAAGCCAAATGGGAAAACGAGAAATCTGTTATTACAGGCATTCAGTCTACCAAAGAAGCTATTGAGGGATATAAGACCGAAGCAGAACAAGCAGAACGAGCTGGAGACTTTGGGAAAGTAGCCGAGATTCGTTACGGCAAGATCAAAGAGAGTGAAGAAGAGTTGGAAAAGCTAAAAGTTCAACTTAAGCAAATGCAAGGCACTAGTACTTTGCTTAAGGAAGAAGTAGATGCCGAAGACATAGGAGAAGTAGTGGCTAAATGGACCGGTATTCCGGTTCAAAAAATGTTACAGAGTGACAGGGAAAAGCTCCTGCACTTGGAAGACGAACTGGGCAAACGTGTGGCTGGTCAAGAAGAGGCGATAGAAAGTATATCGGATGCGGTGAGAAGAAGTCGAGCAGGGCTGCACGACCCCAACAAACCGATTGGTTCATTCATATTTTTGGGAACTACTGGCGTTGGTAAGACTGAATTGGCAAAAGCACTAGCCGAGTACTTGTTCAATGATGACAGTGCGATGGTTAGAATAGATATGTCGGAGTATCAAGAACGGCATGCAGTGAGTAGGTTAATAGGAGCACCTCCGGGATATGTTGGATATGATGAAGGCGGACAATTAACCGAAGCGGTCAGGAGAAAACCTTATTCTGTCGTCTTATTGGATGAAATAGAAAAAGCACACCCTGACGCATTCAATGTGCTGTTGCAAGTCTTGGATGAAGGAAGGTTGACAGATAACAAGGGTCGAGTGGCTAATTTCAAAAACACGATCATAATCATGACGACCAACATTGGTGCTCATTTGATTCAAGACAATTTTCTGAATCTGAATGAAAATAATGCGGAGGAAATTATTGACAAAACGAAGAAGGAAGTCTTCGATTTGATGAAGCAATCTGTAAGACCAGAGTTTTTGAATAGAGTAGACGAAACGATTATGTTCAGACCTTTGGACAGATCGAATATTAGAAATATTGTCGAGATTCAGTTCAAGCAACTTAGAAGCAGGTTAGCTGATAACGGAATAAAACTAGAAGCTTCTGATCAAGTATTTGATAGATTAGGAGAGCTTGGTTATGATCCTCAGTTTGGAGCTAGACCCTTGAAGCGTGTGATTCAAAAACAGATCCTCAATGAACTGTCAAAACAAATATTGGCAGGGGAAGTGAGTAATGAGACTGTAATCGGCATCACGTTGAATGATGAGAATGAAATCGAGTTTTTGAATTTAGACGAAGTGAAGATTAGCGAAAAGTATTAAACGATAGAAAAGTATTAAGAACCCAAGTGATGAACATTCCATCGCTTGGGTTTTTTTGTTGGTCTTTGAATAAGAGAAAGCGAAGAATCTCCGGGGGGATCTTTGATTCTAAATATAGAGTTTCTATCATCACCTATGATACAACTGTTATCTAACTCCTTCTATAAAAAAGCAGAGCTTTTCTGCCTTTTCATTTTGCTGCCTATCATGCTTGCAACTGATCTAGGGGTCGTTTTTAAGATTGGAATAGCGCTCGTTGGCATTGCCTATTGTGTTTGGTTGTCTTGGAAATTAGGGTTAATCAATAAAACTGACTTTTTAGGGTTTCCATTCAAACATCATCTCAAGAGGTTATTGATTACATTTTCCATCATTGTAATTAGTACTAGTATATTCATGTTGTTTCTGCACCCAGAAGACCTGTTTCTTGTAGTTGTAAAACAGCCATTACTTTGGGTAGCTATTCTTTTGTTTTACAGCATATTTTCTGTTTTGCCACAAGAGCTATTGTATCGCAGCTTCTTTTTTAATCGCTACACAGGGTTGTTTAGCAATCACCGTGTGTTGATGGGAATCAATGTGTTTGTGTTCCCGGTTGCGCATTTGTTATTCCATAATTATTTGGTGCTAGTGGTGACACTGATTGGAGGTATATTATTTACTGTAACATATAATCGCAGTAAGTCTTTATTATTTACAAGTATGGAGCATGCCTTGTACGGCAATTGGCTTTTCACTATAGGAATGGGAGAGATGTTGGCTTTTCCTATGCCTCAATATTGATTTATCTATATCTTATATTAAGTTTAATGGGTATTACCTGTTAAATGTGATGAATTAGTTAGCGTCTTTTTGATCTCCTAAGGTCATTATACTATATTTATAGAAGTTGCAAATCTTCGGAAAGGAGACGCGACTTTTTTTACCAAAACTCAATCCTGAATGTCAGCATTAGCCATACTCTCCATTGTTATTGTAATATCTTATATTGGTTTTTTACTTTGGGTGAGAAAGATCTTCAAAAATTCTATTCTTTTGAAGATTTCGGTGTTCGTACTGAATGCTTGTGTGGTCATGCTTTACTCAGGGTTCATTTTAGGACAATATGGTATTCATCAGATTTTATGGACAGCTCCAGTGAGCATTGTATTACTTATTATTGGATTTATTTTCGTTCAAAAAAAGATTCACAAGCCGCTTTATATTTTGGAGAATACCATACAAGTGTTGGCCAGAGGGAAAGTATCATTATCTGATGAAATCAATTCGTATAAAGATGAAAGCGACGAAATCGGAAAATTAACAAGGGCTATTATTCAGTTGCGATCTACTTGCAATAACTACGTAACGTTTGCAACCGAAATATCAAAAGGGAATTTAGATTCTGATATAGAAATACAAAAAGATGATGACTTGGGTAATGCTTTGAACAGTATGAAAGAAAAGCTCAGCAATATTGCTTTAGAATTGAACAATGTCGTCACAGCTGCTGGTGAGGATGGCGATTTAAGTGCTCACATAGATGCTTCGCAAAAATCTGGTATTTGGTTGCAATTGAGCAACTCGATTAACGAATTGTTAACTTCCATCTCCTCGCCTATGTTAGAGATAGACAGTCTTGTCAAAGCAATGGCGCAAGGTGATATATCAAAAAGGTATTCTGGAAAGGCCAAAGGAGACATGAAAGTATTGACGGACAACCTCAACCTTACTTTGAAGACACTAAACGAATTGTTGTTTGATATCAATGAAGGCTCAGAAACAGTCAAGAAGTCGTCAGAGGAAATGTTATACTCAGCACAAGAAATGAGTACTACTACCATAGAAATTGCCAGTGCGATTAGCCAGATGAGTCAAGGAGCACAAAATCAAGTGATCAAAGTAGATGAGTCTTCGAGTATTGTCGAAGGTATCATTGAATCTTCAACTGAAATAAGCGGTCAAGCTAAAGAGATTAATGTTGCAGCAAAGGATGGTTTTGAAAACAGTAGTATAGGTCTTGAAATGGTGGATAAGATGGGCGTCAACATGAAGGAGATCATTAGTTTTTCACAAGAAACGACTGTCTCTATTGGTGCATTGTCTGAGCGGTCTGGAGAAATCTCCCGTGTACTGGCTGTGATCACCGATATTGCTTCTCAAACTAACCTCCTCGCACTGAATGCTGCTATCGAGGCTGCTCAAGCTGGGGATGCAGGTAGAGGGTTTGCTGTTGTTGCAGAAGAAATTAGAAAACTTGCCGAAGACTCTCGATCATCAGCAAAGGAGATTGAAACATTGATTGTGGATGTGCAGAATGACACACAAAAAACATCAGATGCAATCAAAACAATGAATAAATCGATTGAAGGAGGTGATCAAGCAACTACGAATGCATCACATGCTTTGAAGGACATTGCGGTCAGTAGTGAAAAGACCTTGCGTATTTCTGAATCGATATTGAACAGTGCCAATTCTCAAATTGTGGAGGTCAAGAATATTGCCAGTATTACGGAAAGTATCGTGGTGATTTCAGAACAAACTGCTGCTGGTACCGAAGAGATTTCAAGTTCATCCACTGAACTGTCCTCTGGTATGACAGAATATACCAATAAGCTCAATAGGGTAGCTGAAATCACTAATGATTTAAAAGAAAAAGTTGACCGATTTCGTCTTGGTCAAGTACAGTAAGTCATGGCTTAACCAGACCGAAGACATCATATTTATTATCTAGGCATTATACCTATTTGAGGAGCCATTGGTTAATACTGGCACAGCACTTGCTAATTATCAATTAGGTTAGTTTTAGTAAATCACTAATTTTAGATCCAGACGGGATTGTGAAAAATAGTTGATTGATTAGGTTTTGAGTTTGGCCTTGGAGGTGGTTCTCCAAGGCTTTTTTTTGTATTCTTTATTATAAGATTGATTGAGCCAATCTATTTATAGTTGGGTTGATTGAGCAATCATTACTGGAACTGAAGAGCTTTCATTTTTTTCTAAGGGAGTAATGATTGATTATCTAGGCATTACACCTATTTGAGTACTCAGGGGTTGATCTTGGCACAGCACTTGCTAATTATCAATTAGGTTAGTTTTAGTAAATCACTAATTTTTGATCCAGTCGGGATTGTAAAATATAGTTGATTGATTAGGTTTTGAGTTTGGCCTTGGAGGTGGTTCTCCAAGGCCTTTTTTTATTCTTGATTCTATAAGAATATTCCTGTTGGAGTTGATGTATTTTTAAGAATTAATGCGGCTTGGTTGAGCAATGAAAAAGGTTGGGTTTGCTGAAATTATTGTAATTGCACACCTAGCGCTTGTGAACCATAGTATTGAAATATACCCAACCCTATTGTTGGAACAATTAAAATATCGATGGATGATCAAGCGGACATCTCTGTTTTTGATATTAGCGGATCTTTAATTGATTCATTTACAATGAATGGATCATATGAATGGTCAGCACCACGGTCGGGCGTTTATATCGCCCATGTGATTACGAGAGGTTGGGAAAAGCTCACTGTTAGAATGCTTGCAGAATAAAAGCACAAGAGCTAGAATATAAAGGGGAATGCTAGGCTATTGTACCTAAAATGGCCCTTTTTTGTACTTACATTTTAGGCAATTACTTGATTATTGCCTAATATTAATAACACAATCGTAAGACCATGAAGTTCATTTATCTAAGCCTAATATTATGGGGACCGTTCTTATCTGCAGATGCCCAGGAATCACCCAATGCAATATTACAACTCAAACATGCCGTATTGGCTCTTCCAGAGGACTTTAGAGCGGAGGCAACCATCTTTGGTTATGATGCGAACAATGACTTGATAATATTACAAGAAGGAACCAACGCGATGATTTGTGTAGCTGACGATCCTCAAAAAGAAGGTTTTAATGTTGTTGGGTATCACGATAGCCTCGAACCATTTATGAAACGTGGTAGAGAGCTGAGAAAATCTGGCACCAAACAAGGAGCGATATTTGACATTAGAGCAAAGGAAATGGAATCAGGAGAGTTATCTATCCCCATGGGTGTTACCCTCTATGTCGTCAATGGAGAATTTGATGATCAAGGAGAAGTTAAAGACTTATATCAGCGGTTTGTTGTGTATATCCCATATGCTACTGAGGCCACAAGTGGTCTGTCTACTTCACCCTCCTACCCAGGAGGACCATGGATCATGCATCCAGGTACACACCGTGCTCATATCATGATTAACCCCTCTCCTGTAGCTAATTAAAAAAGTTTCAAACCGAACCTACCATGAACGACCTAACTATTCTATCTGTTGTAGTTCTCTGTGCTTTGACTATATTTTATTTAGGAGTAAGTATGGTTTTCAAAAATTCTATTTTAAAGATAATTTCTACTTTCATGATTGTTTTTGCTGCAATTATGATCATGACTGGATATGTCATCAGTAGCCTAGGCATGATCCATTTGGCATGGATGATGCCTATCAGTTGCGCCATCATGTTTGGCATGTTGTTTTATATTCATAAGAACATGCATTTACCATTGATTCAATTAGATAAATTGATTTCATCTTTGTCACTAGGGGAGATAGTTAGTTCAGATCAAGTAAATGATTTTCAGTATCAAAAAAACGAAATTGGTAGCTTGGAAACGGCAGTTACCAGCCTAACTGAAAAATTCAATTCCTATATTTCTTTAGCCTCACAAATTTCAAATGGAAATCTTGATTCAACATTTGAGACACATCAAAAGGATGATTTGGGTAAGGCACTAATAGACATGAGATCAGGGATCTCACATATGGTAGACGACCTCAACCAGGTAGTATTTTTGGCAGGACGTGAAGGGCAATTGGGAGCAAGGGTGAAAATTCTTGACCAATCTGGTATTTGGCTAACGTTGAGTCATTCTATTAATGATTTATTACTGTCCATTTCAAAACCGATTAAAGAAGTAGAGCGTATTCTGATTAATATGGCTAAAGGCGATATATCAGAACGTTTTAGTTATGAGGCCAATGGAGACATTGCTACGTTGAAAGATAACCTCAACCTTTCGTTGGATTCTGTAGGGCAACTGATCAAACAAATAGTAGTGGATTCAAGCAGTGTTCAATCATCTTCGAAAGAAATGTTGTATTCAGCTGAAGAAATGAATACGAGCACTATTGAGATCTCAAGTGCCATTAGTGAAATGAGTCAAGGAGCGCATAATCAAGTAATCCGAGTAGATGAGTCTTCCAATTTGGTAGAGCAAATCATTGATTCGTCCACGCAAATTGGCAATCAAGCTGAGGAGATTAATTTGGCGGCCAAAATTGGGTTTGAGAATAGCAGCAAGGGATTGGAAATGGTAGAAAAGATGGATCTTAGCATGAAAGAGATCATTACTTTTTCCAAAGTAACCACAACGTCTATTAACACACTTTCTGAGCGGTCTGGTGAGATATCAAGAGTATTGGCGGTGATTACTGATATTGCTTCTCAAACGAACCTCTTGGCGCTGAATGCTGCTATCGAAGCGGCCCAAGCTGGCGATGCTGGTAGAGGATTTGCAGTAGTGGCCGAAGAAATTAGAAAATTGGCTGAAGATTCTAGATCATCTGCTAAGGAAATCGAAAAATTGATAGTTGATGTTCAAAATGATACGCAAACAACATCGACAGCTATTCAGACTATGAATGAATCTATCAAAGGAGGGGATCAAGCATCAACCAATGCCTCTAGTGCCTTGAAAGATATAGCCATGACCAGCGAACAAACACTGAAAGTATCTGAAGCGATATTGAATAGTTCGGATCAGCAGGTCAAGGATGTTAAAAACATATCTGCCATCACTGAGAGTATCGTCGTGATATCAGAGCAGACAGCAGCAGGTACGGAGGAGATATCAAGTTCGTCCACCGAACTGTCATCTGGTATGACCGAATATGCCAAAAAATTGAACGCAGTAGTAGAAATAACTGGTAATTTGAAAAACATCGTCTCTCATTTTAGATTAGAAGTTGAAGATAAATCGGAAGAAGTTGAAGCCAGGCTAATTTTGGATGAACGAGTTTAGTTACCTAGGTATTATACCTAAATAAGATACTTCATTCAAAGTTGGCACAGTGCTTGCTTTATACCAATCAAGTTAGTTTTTAGTAAATCAATATTTTTAGATCCAGACGGGATCATAAAGATTAGTTGATTGGTTATGTTTTGAGTTTGGCCTTGGGGGTGGTATCCCAAGGCCCTTTTTTTTCTCAATTTTGCAGTCATATTTGGAAGGTTAGCTTCTTTTAACATTCAGATTCACTATTTGGCACAAGACTTGTATTATACTGGAACAGTATAGATTAGTGATTCATAGTTAGTGAATCCAACAAAGATTAGTTGATTGGTTATGTTTTGAGTTTTGGCCTTGGGGGTGGTATTCTAAGGCCTTTTTTGTTATATATCCATTACTAAAAATGAAGATTGTTAAACCAGTATCTACATTCCTCAATATTAATCCCTGAAGTCACGTTTTTTTTTGTTAATTATGTAAGATAAAAAAAGGATAAGTGAACCTATGAAGCAATATGTGCTGGCTTTAGACCAGGGTACAACAAGTTCGCGTGCAGTTCTTTTCGACCATAAGGCCAAGATGGTAGGCATGGCTCAAAAAGAATTGAAAAGTATCTTTCCTGAATCAGGATGGGTAGAACATGACCCAAAGACTATCTATAAAGATCAGTTGGAGGTCATCTATGAGGTTTTGAAAACCACAAACGTGAGTATTAGTAATGTTGCTGCAATAGGGATTACTAACCAAAGAGAATCTATTGTCGTCTGGGACAAAAAAAGTGGAAAACCCATCTATAACTGCATATCATGGCAGGATACAAGAACTGCAGAAGCCTGTCAAGAATTGAAAGACGAGGTTGAGGGTTTTGAGGCATATGTTAAAGAAACAACTGGTTTGATGGTTGACTCTTATTTCTCTGCAACTAAAATCCAATGGATACTCGATAATGTATCAGGTGCTAGAAAAAAAGCTGAAAATGATGAATTGCTTTTAGGTACTATTGACTCATGGTTGATTTGGAACCTGACCGAAGGAGAATCTCACATTACAGATTTCACTAATGCTTCACGTACTATGTTGTTCAATATTGTAGAGCTGAGATGGGATGATGATTTATTAGAAAGGTTTGATATACCGAGATCCATGTTGCCAGATGTGACACACTCTGGATATTATTTTGGAACTGCAAAACTAAATGGTGCAGATATTCAAATTACAGGTGTAGCGGGGGATCAACAAGCAGCCTTGTTTGGTCAGGGTTGTATAGAACCAGGTCAAGCGAAAAATACTTACGGAACAGGATGTTTCTTGCTCATGAATACTGGCGAGGAAATCAAATATTCAAACAATGGATTACTGACAACCATAGCGCTAGGGCTCAATGGTAAAATTGATTATGCACTAGAAGGAAGTATTTTCATTGCGGGAGCAGCTGTTCAATGGTTAAGAGATGGTTTGGAATTGATTGAATCTGCTAAGGATACCGAGGCAATGGCCAAAAACTCAGACCCTGCTAATGGGGTTTATGTGGTACCGGCTTTTGCTGGGTTAGGTGCACCGTTCTGGGACATGTTTGCTAGAGGAGGAATTTTTGGACTAACAAGATCTAGTAATCAAAATGATATTGTAAAAGGAACATTGGATTCCATGGCTTATCAGACAAGAGATATTTTAAAGTCTATGTCTTCTGATTCAGGTTTGGAATTGTCTGTGCTGAAAGTGGACGGTGGTGCAAGTGCTAATAACTACCTTATGCAGTTTCAAGCTGATATCATGAATATTCAAGTCGAACGACCTTCTAATATTGAGTCGACGGCACTTGGAGCAGCCTTTCTAGCTGGGATTACTGTTGGTATTTGGCAAAAAGAAGCGATTATTGATAGAAAATCTATTGATAAGACCTTTAAACCTAAAATGGATGAATACACGAGGAGCCAACTATACGAAGGGTGGCATAATGCAGTTAAACGCTGCATGAATTGGGCCAGGTAGTTTACTTATTCGTTGTAATATTCTTCATTCACGTTGTGGCCTCTGGTTCCACGGAACCTTTTCCACCAACTTTCTCTTTTCAATATTGATATGAAATCTGGTTTGTAAGCCAAAGAATCATTGATCACATATTCTCGATTTTCTATCGTCTCTAGTGAGTCATAGAAAAATGGAATGACACCCACGTTTTTGTCGACTACTTTTCGAATATATCTTTTGAGCATTTTGGCTTGAAACGGATCAGTTGCCAATGCGATTCTATCAAAGCCCAAAAGCTTAGCTTTTTTGTAGGAGTAATAAATATTCTCTGTGCTATGTTCGGCCCTTGTCTCTATATAGATGACACTATCTGGAATTCCCATTTCTTTGGCTGTCAAGGCCATAATCTCAGCTTCATAGTAGGGAGAGTAGACTGCACCACCTGTATACATGATGTTTTTGGCTATACCATTATCATATAGATATTTACTCCAATTGATACGACCCTTCATCGTAGAGCTAATTTCTTCACCTTCGTATGGGACACCTGGCACGACAATGATGTCGTAAGGATGTGCCGTAGCTTCTTCAAGATAGCTCAAAGATTTTCGTTGGGAAATCATACAGCCTGATGAGAGTAGTATTAGTAGGAGGCATATTAATGAGTGACTTCTGTTCATTCTTTGGAGTAATTACTTTCACAAGTATACCTTTAATATTTGAAAAACCATGCGGGGTAATCATCCGCTTGAGACCTACAATTATCCCTCATGGGCAAAACTTCAATTTTCTCTAGAAGATTCT
>JAOPTS010000202.1:0-14884 GCA_051531955.1 Reichenbachiella sp. | reverse complement strand
TGGGTTAAGGTAGATTCTATTTTTTCTTGATCTGTGCTAGTTGAAAACACGTACACCCAATCTACCTCCTGCATTTATACTCCACATTTTGTTATTTGATCCAGGATTACAACCCAAGTGAATCCATGGTTTGTGGGTAGTAATGATGGTATGTTTCATTCAACTCTTTGATAAACTCATCCATGTCTCGGTCTATAGCGATGGCATCTAGGAGACCATTGCCAGCAAAACCAGGTACTTCATCATAGATAGGGTCTTCAAACGCCTCACTTGACGAAACGAAGTTCCAGCCTTCTTGTTTGAATTTTTCTATTAGAGCATCTAAAAACAAAGCGTTGACCAAGTTGTGGTGCATCAGCATTACATGCTTAATATTGCGCCCAGTCAGCTCATAGGACAATGCTTCGGAGCGTTGTGCAACTTCGAAAATATGATTGACATAGAATGTACGATATGCATTCAATTCATCTTCAGTTAAACTTGTTGAATCTAATCGTTTGGTGAGTCGACTGTCGATATACCAGTCCCAATCATCTATGGTGACATGGCCATTTTGATAACCTTGTTCCTTGAGGAATAATCGCATCGCATCTACCTTTTCGGAAGTATTACCTTCTCGTAGGTAGGGGAAACGGAACAAACGGGTATAGTTGTTATAAGGACTGATAATAGAATCTTGTTTTAATATCTCAGCTTGATATTGTGTGATGGTTACCTGATCACTACTATAATTGGGATGTGAAAAAGTGTGATTGGCAATTTGATGCCCCGCTGTGTCCCAAGACTCAAATACGTACTGTCCTTTTTCTCCTAACATGCCATGTCCTCTTGTGAAGAATGTTGCTTTTACTTGGATTGCAGTCAGCTTGTCCAAGATCATTTGGTTCCATTCTTCTAATGGATAGCCACCTTGATCAGTAGCCCTACCATCGTCAAAGGTGAAGCTTACTTGAGGTTGTGCAGACAATTCTACTACTGCTAGTAGTACGAGGGTGTAAATCACCGTTTGGACAAGGATTCGTTTGTTTAGAGTTGGTTTCATCCGTAATAATAATTGATATTATCCATAAAAAAAGCTCAGCGAGAAAACAACGCTGAGCTTTTTAGTAACAAATGACTCCAATTCTGTTGAAGTCTCTACCAACTACAATAGTAGAAAACTACTTGTCTTCAATCTTTTGCAAGATTACCTTGTATTGAGTCAAAAATTATGAGCCTTAGGTCTCCCTCCGGCCTTATGCTTAATACAACTTTTCTCGAGTTGTTATGCTGTCAAAAATTTGTTAACAGAGTAAGCAGCTTTTCTACCTTCACTGATTGCCCATACTACCAAAGACTGACCTCTTCTACAATCGCCTGCAGCGAATATGCCTTCTTTGTTAGTTCGGTACATCTCATCTACGATATTGCCCCTTTTGTCAGTCTCGATTCCTAATTGCTCTAGCAAACCTTCTTTTTGCGGCCCTAAGAAACCAATCGCTAAAAATGCTCTTTCACAAGGCAATATTCGTTCTGTTCCTTCGATTTCGTTGAACTGGAACTTAGACTTATCTGTCCATTCCACATCTACTACTTTCAAGCCAGTTACTTTACCGTTTTCACCGACAAATTCTTTTGTCAAGATTGACCAGTTACGCTCAACACCTTCTTTTTGAGAAGTAGATGTTCTTAAGACCATTGGCCATTCTGGCCATGGGTTATTTGGTTCTCTAGATTCTGATGGCTTGTCCAACAGTTCTATTTGAATCACACTCTTTGCACCTTGTCTAATCGAAGTACCTACACAATCAGAACCAGTATCACCACCACCAATGACGATCACGTTCTTGTCCTTAGCCAGCATTTCTGGTACGATTGTATCTTCCTCCCCTTGAACGACACTACTATTGTTTTTCAAGAATTTCATCGCGAAATGAATTCCTTCAAGTTCTCTTCCTGGTATTGGAAGATCTCTTGGTACTGTTGCACCAGTAGTAATCGTAATAGCATCAAATTTCTTTTCTATCTCTGAAGCTTCGATATCTTTTCCAATCTCTACACCTAATTCAAACTTCACTCCAGAAGCTTTCATCAAATCAATTCTTCTTTGAACCACTGATTTGTCCAATTTGAAATCAGGAATACCAAATCTCAACAATCCACCAGCTTGAACATCTCTTTCGAATACTGTTACATCATGACCTTGCTTGCACAATTGATCCGCAGCAGCTAATCCAGCAGGACCAGAACCAATCACGGCAGCAGTCTTACCTGACTTTACCAAAATATCATGAGGAGCTTCCCAGCCTTCTGTAAATGCTGTCTCAGCGATGGTCTTCTCGATATGCTCAATACTCACAGGATCATTGTGAATACCCAATACACATGATCCTTCACATGGTGCTGGACATATTCTACCTGTAAACTCAGGGAAGTTGTTGGTGCTCTTTAAAATGCTCCAAGCTTCTTTGAATTCATTTTTATAAACCGCGTCATTGAAATCAGGTATTTTATTTCCTAATGGGCAACCATTGTGACAAAATGGAATACCACAATCCATGCATCGAGCTGCTTGTTCATTGGTTTCCTTTTCTGTAATAGGCGCTATAAATTCCTTATAATGCTGTGTTCTTTCTTCTACCTCTTGATACTCTAATGAGTGTCTTTTAAAGGTCAAAAATCCATCTACTTTTCCCATTATACGATTTCTTTTTTAGCTAATTTTTGTTTTTCCAAAACGGCTTTGTATTCAGTAGGGATTACCTTGATGAATTTAGCCTTTTCTGCTTCCCAGTTATCTAATATGCCATATGCAACTTTAGAACCTGTGAATCTATTATGCTTGTTTAGCATCTCGAAGAGGAATTCGTTATCCTCAGCATCAGGAGTTTCTAGTTCTACTAGTTCCATGTTGCATTTAGAAGCAAAATCAAACCCTTCCTTAGCGTAGATATAAGCGACACCACCACTCATACCTGCAGCGAAGTTTTTACCAGTGTTTCCTAAGACGATGACTTTACCACCGGTCATGTATTCACAACCATGATCACCAACACCTTCAGTTATTGCAGTTGCTCCTGAGTTTCTTACTGCGAATCGTTCTCCAGCTGTTCCGTTGGCGTACAACTCACCTGATGTCGCACCATAAAGGTTGACATTACCTACGATGATGTTGTCCTCAGGGATCAAGGTAGATTTTTTGTTTGGATAAACGATGATACGACCACCTGACAATCCTTTACCTACATAATCATTGGCTTCACCTTCTAAGTTGAAAGTAATACCCTTCGCTAAGAATGCGCCAAAACTCTGTCCACCAGAACCTGTGAATTTCACTTTGATGGTATCTTCTTTCAATCCGTTAGGTCCGTGTGCTCTTGCTAGTTCTCCAGACAACATAGCCCCAGTTGTTCTGTTCTGGTTGTTGATAGGATAGGCCAACTTCACTTTTTCCTTGTTCAGTAATGCAGGTTGTGCATCTGTGATCAAGTGATTGTCCAATACGGTATCTAATTGGTGATCTTGATTTTCCAATTTGCAAGACAAGCCATCTTCAGCCGAGTGGTAGGGGTTTTGAAGTAATGCTTCTAAATCAATATTACCAGCATGCTCTGCTGCTAACGATCTATCAAAGTCCAATAGATCTGTTCTACCGATCAATTCATTTACTGTCTTCACGCCAAGTTCAGCCATTACCTCTCTCAAGCCTTGTGCTAAGAATTGGAAGAAGTTGACTATGTCTTCTACTTTACCTGAGAATAACTCTCTCAATTTAGGGTTTTGAGTTGCGACACCCACTGGACAAGTATTCAAATGACATTTTCTCATCATGATACAGCCTTCAACAACCAAAACCGCAGTAGAGATACCCCATTCTTCAGCGCCTAAGATTGCAGCAATAGCTAAATCTCTAGCTGTTCTTAACTGACCATCTGTCTGAAGCTTTACTTTTCTTCTTAATCCGTTTTTCTCAAGCGTCTGGTGCGTTTCCGCCAACCCAATCTCCCAAGGAATACCAGCATGGTGTACAGATGAAATAGGAGATGCTCCTGTTCCTCCATCATGACCAGCGATCAAGATGTTATCTGCTTTCGCTTTTGCTACACCGGCTGCAATAGTTCCTACACCTGCTGCAGATACCAACTTTACATTGATGTCTGCTCGTTTGTTCGCGTTCTTAAGATCAAATATCAACTGAGCCAAATCCTCGATAGAATAAATATCGTGATGAGGAGGAGGAGAGATTAATGATACACCCGGTGTACTGTGTCTGATACGACCAATCGTCTCATCTACTTTCTTACCTGGCAATTGACCACCTTCTCCTGGTTTTGCACCCTGAGCTACTTTAATCTGAATTTCATCTGCATTAACCAAATAATGAGCGGTCACACCAAAACGTCCTGACGCTACCTGCTTGATCGCAGACCTTGATAAGGTACCATCCTCATTTGGTGTATATCTGATAGCATCTTCGCCACCTTCACCAGAGTTAGATTTAGCTCCAATCTGATTCATTGCTTTTGCAATAGTTGTATGCGCTTCTGCTGAGATAGACCCAAATGACATTGCTCCTGTTGCAAATCTTGGCAAGATTTCTTCTATAGACTCAACCTCGTCAATGCTAATAGCACCTTTAGAAGTGAAGTTGAACATACTTCTTAAAGTAATATTCTTCTTTGCCTGATCATCAATGTTTTTCTGATAAGTCTTGAACAACTCGTAGTCTCCCGACCTAGTAGACTTTTGCAAAGTATGAATTACCTCTGGAGAGAATAAGTGACGAACACCGTCTCTTTTCCATTGATATAAACCACCTGTTTGTAAAGCCTTTTCTTCGTTGACTTTACTATAAGCAGTACTGTGATCTTCTAATATTTCTTTTTCTAATTGATGGAACCCTTTACCAGAGATTCGAGAAGGAGTGCCTTTGAAACACATATCTGAAACTTCAAGATCCAAACCTAGAATTTCAAAGATCTGAGCTGATTCATAAGACTGGATAGTAGAGATACCCATTTTAGAAAGAATTTTTCTCAACCCGTATCCTACAGCCTTTCTGTATTGCTCAAATAATTTGCTTCCGTCTTCTTCTCCCAGTTTGACACCTTCATGCAGCATTGTTTCGATTGCTAAGAAAGGGTAAACAGCAGTTGCACCAAAACCAGTCAAGGTAGCAAAGTGATGTGTTTCGATGATGTCACCACCTTCGATTACCAAACTTGCTTTCGCTCTCAATTCAGTTTTTAACAAATAATTGTGAACTGCTCCGGTAGCTAATATCGACGGAATTCTCACTTGATCAGGACCAACATTTCTGTTAGAAATCACAATGATGTTTGCACCATCGTTGATGGCTTCCGCTACACTCTTAGAAATTGCTTTTAACGCTTTTTTCAAAGTCAATTCGTGAGAATTGAAAGTAGAATCAATTACTGTCGTTTTGAAACCATCTTGATTCAATTCTTTGATGAAGTTGAATTCAGAAGTTGAAAGCATAGGGCTTTCAACTCTTACTTTGTGTGCATGATCTGGAATATGATCTAATACATTTTTAGAAGCACCTAAGTAATTGACCAAAGACATCACCGCTTTCTCTCTAATTGGGTCAATAGGAGGGTTAGATACTTGTGCAAAGATTTGCTTCAAGTAGTGAGAGATATGAGTTGCCCCGTCTCTAAATACTGCTAATGCCGTATCATTACCCATAGAACCTAACGGTTCAGTACCCACTTTCAACATGGGTTCCAATATGAACTTAACGTCCTCTTTTGTATATCCGTAAGCGATTTGTTTTTGAGTCAAATCATCTGCTTCCAATTCTTTAGTGAATTCTTGCGTTTTCACGTTATCAGAAACTCTTACCAAGTTCTTATCTACCCATTCTTGGTAGGGTTGTGCATTGGCTAAGTAACTTTTAATCTCTTGGTCATAAGTGACTTTTCCAGTAGTCAAGTCAACCATTACCATTTGACCAGGTCCTAGTCTTTCGTTTTTCTTAACATTCTCAGGAGCAATATCAACTACACCTACTTCAGAACTCAAGATCAACCTATCGTCTTTTGTCAATACGATTCTAGAAGGTCTTAAACCATTTCTATCCAAAGAAGCGCCAATGGTGAACCCATCTGTATACACCAATGAAGCTGGACCATCCCATGGTTCGAATATCGTAGAATGAAACTCGAAAAATGCTTTTTTCTCAGGACTGATATCTGCTTCTTCTTGCCATGCTTCAGGAACTAACATCGCCATTGCATGCTGTATGTTGGTTCCTCCCATAATCATCAACTCAAGGATAGCATCCAAGTTTGCTGAATCGGAGAAGTTAGCATTACAGATAGGCGTCAATACCTCAATCTCTTTCTCTGTGAAGTTGGTAGAAGTAAGCAATGCTTCTCTAGCCACCATCTTGTTGATGTTACCCTTGATCGTATTGATCTCACCATTGTGAGCCAAAAATCTAAACGGTTGTGCCAATCTCCACTCTGGGAATGTGTTGGTAGAGAATCTCGAGTGAACCAATGCAGTTGCAGAAGTAAAACGCTCGTCTTGTAGATCCAAATAGAATTCTGGAATCTGCCAAGTTCTCAACTCTCCCTTAAAGATCATTGTCGAACAAGAGAAAGAAGGAATATAGAAGTTACTAACAGGGAATGTTCCTTTGACCATATGCTCGATGTGTTTTCTCAACACATATAGAGACCTGTTCAAATCCAGCGCTTTCAACTTACCCTTCTTCACGAAGATATGGTAAATAGTAGGCTCAGATTGCTTTGCAATTTTCCCTAATTTTTTATCGTTAACCGGAACCTTTCTTAACCATAGGTTCTCAAAACCTAATTCTTCGATCGCTTGATTAACAATATCAAGATGTCCTTTTTCTTCGTTCTTTTTCTTTGGGATGAATAATACCCCAACACCGTAAGCTTCTTTTTTAGGAAGCTCTATTTTGTTTTCTTTTGCTATTGCATCAAAGTAAGCATAAGGCACCTGTGTATTGATACCCGCACCATCACCTGTTTCGCCATCTGCTGCCACACCACCACGATGCTCCATCTTCTCTAGCATGATGAGGCCATCAGATACTATTTTGTGAGAGGGCTTATTTTTTACATGAGCAATAAATCCTATACCGCATGAATCCTTTTCGAACTCAGGTAAGTACAATCCCGTATTTTTCGTATTTTGCTTCATAGTCCTTTTAACTAAACGTAAAACTTTTCTCGGGTGTCGACATGGGTAACTGACCAAACATGTCTCGTTGGATGACACCTATCATATTCCGAGCTTACAAAAATATGTTTTTTATTCTGGTTGAAATTGTTAGTTTAGCAATATCATAACACACCCAAAAACGTGGGACAATATATAAATCATTGAATAACAGTATTTTATACAACTTTTATAAGCGCCATTAATATCATGTCCAAAAATTTGAATGCTCAACCACTATTTCAGTTGATCAAGTCATTGACCAAATCAGAAAAAAGAAGTTTTAAACTCTACGTGAGTAGAATTAATGAAGAAACGGATGTAAAATTTATTAAACTCTTTGACGTACTTGATAAGTTGGATGAGTACCAAGAAGATATAGTCATCAGCAAGATGTCTGATATCAGTAAGGCCCAATTGGCCAACCTCAAATCTCATCTTTATAAGCAAGTCTTACTCGTTCTTAGATTGAGTCATCTCAAAAATGATGTAGATATTCAATTGAGAGAGAATCTGGATTACGTACGCTTATTGTACAAAAAAGGTCTTTATGAGGAGAGTATGAAGCTTCTCAACAAAATAAAGATCACTGCGAACAATTATAAAAAGAACATTTTTAAGCTGGCGTTGCTCAATTACGAAAAGAATATTGAAAACCAACAAATGCTCAGTATGGACGCCACCACTACGTTGAGGTTGGACAAAGAAACCAAGAGTATTTTGAATAAAATCAACACCGCACAGTCTTTCTTTTCTGTTGCGTTGAGGATGAAAGCACAATTCCTCAGAGGGGGAATGGCTCGATCAGAAGATGAGTTGGAAAAGATCAATAAGATTTTTTACTCCAGTTTGCCAGAATACGACAAAACGCATTTATCCTTTAGTGAGCAATACAATATGTGTAGAGCTTATTATTGGTATTCATACTTAATCCAGGATTTTGAATCGTGTGTGAAATACACAGAGATATGGGTAAGTATTTTCAAAGAGAATAATCTAACGCACCTCCGGCATTCAGAATTTTTGAGAGGGCTCAACAGATTACTGCAGTCACTCTTCCGAATTGGTGATTTGGATAGGTTCAACATATATTATGAAGAGCTTTTAGAATTTGAAAAGCTTTACATGAAGGCGATAGATTCTAATAGTAAACAGTTGCTATTAAGATGTATGACCGTACAGACTTTGAACATTTGTTTCCTAGATGGTGATTTCAAAAAGCACGAACATGTTTTGGGACGTCAGTTGTTGAAAATAGAAGACAATCTCAAGTATATTGATAAGAACAATCAATTGGTAATCTTCTATAAGTCAGCCATTCTTTACTTTGGTCTTCGGGATTATGATAGATGTATTTCTTATCTAGAGAGAATACTAACTGATCATGATGCGTATTTGAGAGAAGATTTGAAAAGTTTTGCTTATATCATCTTTGTGATTGCCTTGTATGAAAAGAAGGATTTCAAACGTCTTGAGAAAATTAGAAAGAGAGCTTTTGTATACTTGAGACAGCGAAACATATTAGGGCAGTTTCACCATATCATTTTGCAATTCATTAAAAAGTCGGAGGATATTTTACCTCTTAATTTAAAAGGTGAATTCAAGAATTTGAGAAGTAGCTTGGAACCGTTACAAGAAGACAAATTCGAGTCTAAGCCATTGCTTTACTTTGATATCATGAGTTGGTTGGAAAGCAAGATTTCTGGACGATCGTTTTCTGAGGTTGTCAAAGAGAAGGCTGAGAACGACTAAACTAATGATAAAATAAAATGCCCAAGTTGAATCAGAATCGATTTGGGCATTTTCCTTTTAACCCAAGCGCTCATGCGCATTACATAACTACATTTTGGATACAATTGCCACTATTCGCATTTGCGAGCTAAGCTAGTACTAAGTAAAATCGGTCTTCACTCCTGTTGTGTTTTCCACAATTCACCGTAAATTAACTCTTCAATTCAATTATTTAAATCATGAAAAAGATAATCTGTGTCCTCGCTCTGTTTGTATCTGTCCAAGCAATGGCTCAATCTCCCGTCAAAAGCATTCCTTTTGAACAATACGGAGACCATATCATTATCCAATTAAGCATTGATGGTTCTGAGCCTTTAGATTTTATTTTCGATTCTGGAGATGGTATCACCGTCATCGACCAAGAAGTGGCGGACAACTTACACTTGATCGAACACCATGTGATATTGAATGAAGGGACTGTATCAGGGTCACTTATCAAACACAATACATTGGCGATTGACGATTTCTTATTGGAGAAGAACATCAAAGTCTATGCAACCAACCTTGATCATCTGGAGATGAGTCTAGGGCGTGAATTTGACGGTATTATTGGATATGACTTGATGATGCATCATGCAGTTAGAATTGATTATGAAAACAAAATATTTGAAATATACAATCATGGTGAGCACCCTAAAAAAGGGACACCTATCCCTTTCAAATTAAACACATCTATCCCAACTATTGAAGGAACGGTGGTGTTGAACAACGGAGAGACTCAAGAAGGAACTTTCTTTGTAATGACAGGAGCGGGAACTACACTTGATTTTAACTCGCCATTTGCCAAAGAATACGATATCGTGCACAAGACCGGTGATCACTATTCATATTTCGTTAAGAGCATCTCTCAAGAAGAAACTAAGCATTATGAAGGCAGGGTAAAGTCATTTGAATTTGGACCTGAGAAAATAGAAAACTTACCAATCGGTATCAGCGAAGCAACTAAGGGGATACAAGCCAGTGAAAAGGTATCTGGTATCTTGGGTAACGAAATATTGATGCGTTACAATCTTGAGTTTGACTTGCCTGCTAAAATGATCTATATTGAAAAAAACGGCAACTATGGTACCCCTTTCAAAATCAACTGCAGTGGATTGGATGTTCAATTGTCTACTGATCAGTCCAAGATCATGATTCACCAAGTATTCGAAGGAAGTGCTGCAGAATCTGCAGGCATCAAACTAAATGACGAATTGGTAAAAGTGAATGGCCAACAAGCCATGTCTGAGATCAATATGGCAGAAGTAAAAGAGCTCTTAAAAACACCTGGTCAAACAGTAGAGTTGGTCATTAATCAAGGTGGTACTGAAAAAACGATTAGTTTAGAATTGAAGGAATTGTTGTAATTAGTATCTACTAGTTACCGAAGGGTGCAGGATAAGAGAATTATTTCCCCTTAACCCTGCACCCTTTTTTATTTCTATCGTCTATAAAATAAAAGCCAATGTCAACAGAAACCATATGGACAGAATTTAATGAACGATTGCTAATCTTTATCAAAACCAAAGTATCTGATGAAGCGCAAGCAAAAGATTTGCTACAGGATGTATTTGTCAAGATTCATTTAAAGTTGGATTCCCTTGATAACGAAGAAAGACTGACTTCTTGGCTCTACCAAATCACTAGAAATGCCATTATAGACTTTTATAAGAAACGAAAACTACCTCAGACCGAATTGGATTTTGATTTCAATATTTCGGAAGAGGTTGATGACAACTACAACGAACGTTTTTTCAATTGTGTAGCGCCGTTTGTAGACCAACTAGAGCCTACTTATCGAGATGCATTGAAGCAAACCAATTATGGTTCCTCATCCCAAAAGGAATTTGCGAAAAAAGAAGGCATCTCCTATACGGCAGCAAAAAGTCGCATACAACGTGCTCGCAAAAAATTGAAAGATGAATTTCTAAACTGCTGTCGATATGAATCAGATAAGTATGGGAATATTATCGGAGTAAACCCCAATTGTAACCACTGTTAGTTGCGTCCTTTTATTAGATACTCGTCTATAGAGTTGAAAATAGATTAGTAACTAAAATTAAATATTATGTCAGATCAAACTAAATGTTGTGAAGGGAACACTTGTAACTGTGCTTGCACATGTAATTGCGAATGCACTGATTGTAAGTGTTAAGCCAATAAGGGACAAAAATGAGAGGCGCATAATTGATGCGCCTTTTTTTAAAGAAAATAGATCCGAATAGTCCATCTTCGGTAGGGTTTGCAGTCTGAGTAACGTTATATTTATAATTACACTAATCACCATACTCAGATGAATAAACTCATACTCGCTATTTTTTGCCTATTTAGTATTCAGGCCAAAGCACAAATCTTTGACTACTACGGCCCACAACCTTTTGATGAAATTTTAACCAACTCTTTTGCCGGAGATGGGGAAATATCTGCACTCTCTTCATTAAGCAATAGATCGTATGTGGTCATTCTAGATGCAGAAACTAAAACAAAAACAATCACATTAGATCAAAATGATTACTTGAAAGTCTCCATCTTGGATAAAGCTGATGCAGTAGGATCAGCAGCAACTTATAAGTCATTATTAAGTAGTATTTTTCAATTGATTGATGCCGCTACTCATGAAGAAAATGATTCAGGAGCTGGCAGTGGTACTTATACACCACTGACTGGTACGTACAAACTCACGCCGATTTTGCACTCATATTTTGCATTGAATTCAGACGCTAGTAACAAATTGATTAATTCTGATGCAGGTACAATTTTAGTAGCAGATGCGACAGACAACGGTTATTTGTTGATAAGTGTAGAAGGAGATATGTCTTCAGCTAAAATTGTTGCGAATAGTCAGTGGACATATAATGATGCTAGTGATGTATTCGAAGAAGATGCTACTTGGACCAAAAAATGGTTGACCATTGATACTGATGAACTCAAATGGGATGCAACTGAATCTGCAGCAACTGCATTTTTCATAGGAGATGCCAATGACGTGATTGATTTAGGAATAATGGATGGCTCTGAATTCAACCCAGATATCATTACCTATCAAACGAATGCCACTGCAGACGTACCAGATGATGCTACTTATCTTGATGACAGCAAAGTGATTAAAGATGTTCCTGAAAAAGTCAGTGATGACATAGTAGATCAAACTGGAACAGAAGCTTCTGCTGCAACTGCAGCTTCGGCCATGCTGGATGAGATTGAAGCAACATTAGAGAGTGTGAATGCGAGTCTCAGGTATCCAAAAGAATTTTATCTAGCGCTTAGAAATACAATGCTGGAACAAGTGATTGCCTCCACCGATATATATGGCACTAAATTGGGTGCCAACACCATCCCTCATGTATATTTCACTAACGCTACTGATGACGATGGTGTTCCTCATCCGTTTATGGTGATAGGTGCGTTGGCTACTTCGACAAGGCCTAATTTCCTATTAGATGTTAACCGACCACCAGGGGCGACTCCAGGAGCAGAATATGGCGAATCAGAAGTAACTAGAAATGGTAAACTAGGAGAGTTTTTGGTTAAAATTCCATTGAAAGATTACGGCTTGATTGATGAATTATTGGATAATGATTTAACAGAATATGGAGATCTCGCCACTGATTTTGATGACAAGATGGGTGGGGCTACAGAAAAAACAGTTTACAATTATGTGTCCTTGGCTTCCTGTGCGCTAGCTATTGATGGTGTTACAATCTATCCCTCGCAAAACAACAATTTAAGATTTGCCGTAGAAGATGCCGAAGTAACCAGTTCAGGCATTCATGTAGGTGGTGGACTAGAATTACATTATCATGCAGACGGCCATGCTTTCAATGGTAATGGCATCAACTTATACAACCTCAAAGATTACGAAGGCACAGACCACCCTCCAGTGATAGGAGTGGCCTATGATGGGATTGCATTATTTGGAAGATATGAAGCTGACTATTCAAGTATGACTGGCTATGCTATCGCTTTGGATGAGTTTGGAGGCCATGACCATGATGATGGTTTTGGTTACCACTATCATGCACATACCCAAGCATTACAATCTTCAGCTGGTAATGATTTTGATGAGCATTTTTTGATGGTAGGAGCATGGAAAGGAGACATCAACAGCATACCTGGATTCAATGAAGTGAAAACGAATCAATTTGATGATGAAATTATCGCTAGATATGTAGGAGTCGATTACGAAGAAGTAGATCCTGTAGACCCAGTAGATCCCGAACCTCCAATAGAGCTAGCTGGTGTAGAAGATGTCAAACCATATTCTTTTTACCCCAACACAAGTAAAGGTTACCTGACTATTGAAAGTGAAGAAAGCCTATCTGTAGCCATATATAACCTCAATGGAAGTGTAGTCTATAAAGACATGCTCTCAATTGGTAAGTCAAGATTAGATATTAGTCATTTACAAAAAGGCATGTACGTATTGGCACTTGGATCTAAATCTTTTAATGCAACAGAAATGCTAATTAGGGAGTAAGCCAATTTTAATCTTTGGGCTAGAAAGCATAAATATTTTACTATCAAAAGAAACGGTTTGGGCAATTACTCAAACCGTTTCTATTTCATGTATTGAAGTTGAATCTTTAGGGAGCTTTTTTCGCCTCCGAAAGTTTACTTGTTTCTGCGTGTACCTTTAATTCCGCTCATGAAACATGTAGCTCCTTTTCTATCGTCTTTTTAAGCTTGCCATCTAATAATGACTCCATGGGGGTTTTTAAATGCATGGTGGCTTTCCAAAGAATTCTATGCTTTTAACCCGGATTATGCAATAGAATTCGTGATGAGGGTTTAAAGTGCAATAAATCAGGAAGTTTGGCTTTGCAAGCATAGCACCGCTATGGTTAAAAAGACAAACGAAGCGAAGCGGTTGATTTGCAGCAGTTTAAACACGCAATAGATTCTCTATTGCAAATTTCGGGTTTAACTTCCACTTTTTATTCAGCAATTTGTGAACTCTTTTATACTCATGTTTTACAGAGAAGTTTTGCTTTTTGTCTGACAGGTTTTGTTAATGTTATTGTGAGTTAACTTAACTGACTTTTAAGTAGAATTAATCAGCAAATCATGACATCATTGAAAATTATAAGAGTTTATTCTATGTCAATAACAAGACTATCAATGTAAATCAATTTCCCATTATTATCTACTCCAAAAATAAACGAGCCATATGCAGCTTTACCACCTGTATGAACTTTACCCCTTTTTGTTGTACTGTCAACTATTGTCCATTTAGGGTAAGAATAAATTCTAGATTTGCCATATGCAGAATCTAATTTGGATAGCATTTTAAGCTCATCTTTTGTTCGATTCCATTCCAAATTTTCTATTATGCTTTCATAAGTACGTATGTTGGAGATTGGCATGAAGATCAAAAATGCTATAGAGAACAACCACATATTGAAGGAAAAAGCATAATATAATAATACTTCTAGCCCAGTAATTCGATTCAATAGTTCAGACCTGCTTTGTTGTCGTTTCGCAATTTCCTTTTTGCTTCTTCCGAAAATTTTAATAATTACAGCATAATAAAAGAGCATGGTCCCGACCGGAACTAAAAGAGTCAAACAAATTCTTTGACCAGAAATATTATAGCTCATACCAAACATCCACATTATGGATGATAGCAATAGTATTAACCAATTATATTCACTAACAATCCTTTTCATGCTATCAAAACAAAGTTGAAATGTTTTTATCCATTACGAATATGATATGGACAACCACAATCTTAATTCATCACGATTAGATGGGAACGTTTAGAAAATGAATTAGGTCTATTTTCCTTGTTTACTATTCTTCCAAGCCTTGGTGATTTTGTTGAGGGTATCTACTTTATACTCAAAATTGCCCTTCAGTTTCTCTCGAATAGCCGTCATGTCTTGGAGAACTTGATCTATCGTCTCTGGAATGACGTCTGTCA
>JAOPTS010000201.1:0-29941 GCA_051531955.1 Reichenbachiella sp. | reverse complement strand
TGACTCAAGCTACTCTTGGTAGGAATATGCACACCATACTCTTGAAAGAAATCAGCCAGGCAAACTGATAGTGATGCGTTGGTCTTTTCAATAATGAATAAAACGAGAGCCTCGAAAGGCAATCGCCTAACTCGGGTAAAAGAGTTCAACAAAAGTCTGCTTTTGTTGATAAATTTTTCATCGTTGATTTTTAACTTGAGTTCATTAATTATTTTAATTTCAAAACGGCCACTTCCTGCTTTTGTGGTGGCCGTTTACTTATGCTAAAATAGACCTTATCTAGCTGATAATCAAATGTTTAAAGCCTTAACTAAACGGCATTAAACCTGCATTATGCAATGAAGTTCGTAATAGAATTTCTATTGCATGATGCAGGTCCAAAAATGATACATGCAAAAGTTAAATGCACCAGAATCACAGATTGATCCTTATTCTACAGCAGGCAAGATAAACCTACTCATCATGTCATTTGCTTGATTGACGTACGTAGGCCATTGTAAATATAACCCTTGTGTAAAGACGATAACCATATCTTGCTCTGGGAAAACATTGATGTAATTCCCCCCATCACCATCTGCAGACAGAAAGCGGACGCCGTTGATTTCTCTTAACCAAAAGTAATAGCTGTAGTCTCCATCTGGGGGAGCAACTTGCGTTTCAAAGCAGTCTGACACCCATTGTGCAGGTATGACTTGCTCGCCCTGCCATTGTCCTTCATCCAAATAGGTAATCCCAATTTTGAGCATATCCCTTGGACGTAGATACATACGTGCTGCACCTTCTGGATATCCATCTGGCTGAGATTGCCAATTGAAATCCTCAATACCGAGTTTGCCATAGAAATTATCATTTGCCCAATCTCTAACATCCCCTTCCACCATATCATCTACCGCCTTGAGCATCAGATTGGGAATGGCACTGTTGTACCTCCACTCCGATTGAGCCCCCATGTTGTCACGACTCAATACATAATCTGCAAAATCTGGCGATTTCCACAGCGTTTTCAGATCAGTCGAACCCCATTCATCCCAAACAAAACCTGCTTGCATTGTCAAGCAATCTCTAAAAGTAAGACTTGACTTATTTTCATCTTCAAAATAGCTCGAATACTCAGGTAAAAAAGCAGCTATTTCATCATCTAAGGAGACCTTATTTTGATCCATCGCAATTCCTACAAGTGTTGAAGTCAAGGCCTTATTGACCGACGCTACATAATGCGGTTCCGTTCTCGTCCATTGAATTGGATCAGGTGTACGATCTACAATGACGCCATTTTCAAATTGAATAGTATCATGATTACCGTAAAAATATTCCTCCACCACCAAGTGTCCATTCTTGTAAATCAAGACACTATGAACTTCATTGAATTGATCACGGTACAACTCGTCCATCAGATTTTGGATAAACTGGCGATCCATATCAACCTCCGTCAATTCTGCTGTCGCTATACCATCATTGAGTTGCACGGGTTGATTATAAAAGTAAACGGGCACGTCTTTAGGACTTAATGCCAAAACCGCATTCTCATCCATCGATAGATTAGCTTCTCTAGGATGATAATCATCTTGAGAAATGAATACTGCAAGATCATTTGAACCATTGTTATCGATCTCTTCTACACTGCTGATGTCTTCGTTAGAGAATTTGAATTGACCGTTCTCATCTGTCTCAACTGACGGTCCTTCCTCCACAATTTTCACTAGCGCACCCGCAACTGGCTCCTTCGTATAGGCATTGATTATTTGACCAGAAAGTCCTTCATTTTCAACGGAATCATCACAACCCATCAAGAACATCAAACATACCACCATGTACATCATAGTGTGTTGAATCTTTTTTGCATTCATAATCTTAATCATAATAGTGGCGTGTTTAATCCTATTTTACAATAAATACCATTCTTGGGCTATCTAACAGCAATCTTCCTAACAAACTGCCCATGTTGAGCATCTGATACTTTGATAATATATAGTCCAGTATAAGCAAAATTTATATTGACCGATTGACCTATACTTTTACCTTTCTCAATTACTTGACCATTCATGGCATACACCTGATATTCAAAATCTGTCCCGTCTGTCATACCAAATTGAACTGAGCGATTGTCATTAGAAGATAAAATCAATTCATTGACATTTGTCTCTTCTTCTAAGCCCAAAATACCCTCAATGATGATAGCTTGTTCACTACTCAACACTAGAACATCATCCGCATCATACAATTCCAAAACTACAGTATGATGACCAGATGTTAAACTCAAAGGTTCAAACTCCATTTCGTTTTGATAACCCAATGACTCAACTTCTAAAGTTTCTTCTATCAATAGATCGTCCGCCTCTTCAATATACAATACCAGATCATATAACTGATCCATCTCGTAGGTATTGATTTCATAAGCCAATGTCTGGGCAGTTTGATCCCAATTCAAATGCATAGCAGCATAAGCATTGATGCTCGATATATTGGACATCATCACCGTGGGTGCATAGGTCTCTTTCCAGGATTTCACTTCATTGGCCGCTAAAGTTGCATCAGTAAAAAATGAACGAGACACGCCTGCCCAAAGCTCTATATAGTTGTCTGCTCCACCATTACTAAAATCAAACATATCATTATCTACATTACCTCTTCCCCATGCCCATAATTTCATGCTAGGGGTTTCTTCTTGATCAGATATCCGCATGATTCCTTCTTCATTGTCGTGATTAATGACTCCCCAGTAATTGGAACTAAACTCATCGACATATCCAATCCCCATATTAGACCATTCGTCCAAATAATCGATATCAGACAACGGGTAATATTGATTGTTGTTACCTATCCATGCACCAGGACTCCAGCCTGCAAAATAGGATTCTGCTGGGATGATCAATTCACTATTGAGCGGTGAGGCTGTATCTCCTGGGTCAGAACCAGGTGTCATGGTCGTACATGTCCAGTATTCATAGTTCACTGGAGTTGATTTATTATTAGTTAACTGAACATCAAAATCCCATGCGGCCATATTCCTATACACAGAAACAGACACCTCACAAGTGATATTAGTTACCCCATTATTAAAACTGCTCGGAGCACCGCTAAAGCTAGATTCATCAGTATATGACATCTGTAAGGTCACGGTATCTTCATTGCTCGTGATGACCTCCAAATCCCAAGGAACCAACCAAGTCTTGCCATGTTCGGGCTCTGGAAATGTCGGGAATATCCCTCCCCAGACCATCAGCCAATCGTAGTAAAAATTCCCATCATTCATCCCATAGGGAGTGCCACATTCACTCTGGTACAGATACTCATGCTGAGTGGGTTTGTAATAAAACGACAAGACTCTAGCCCCGTATTCAGGAACGACAACTAAGCGAATCAACTCGTTTTCGATGACTTTGGCTTGAAAAGTTACTTCTTGGACCTGATCATCATCGGTTGCCCAAGACTGCATACCATTGTCTTCGTTAAGAACAAATTCGTGATGCTGCCAAGTGATCGTACTATCTCTCAATTCGACTTGCGCATATAGATTACCACAAGCCATTAATAGTCCTAGTAAAATTAAATTTCGTGTAAATGTCATGTCTATAAATAATGGAAGTGTAAAAAATATGCTTCCCGTTATAAAGGTGAATTAGTTAAGCCGCGGATTTAAGCGGTTAAACTTCCTCCTCTCAATCAATATTTCCTTCATTGCCCCATTCTGTTCCAACCAATGCCACACTTTGATAAATCAACAGCTTAAAAGCAATCTCAAACGAGTTCAATGAGAAGAAAAAAAGGAGGGTTGCCCCTCCTCTTCTAACTATTTAATATAAAAAACTATCTATGTAATTCTATTCTAATAACCGTCATTTTGACTGAAGTTACCATTAGACAAATCCAATGCTTGCTGCGGGATAGGGAAAAAACCTCTAGTCGCTGGATCAAATGTTGTATTGAAATTAACCTGTTCACCTTCGTAATCAGCACCTCTCTCACCATCTTGTGTCAACTCTGCAGTTGCATAGGTCATTCCTTTTCGTAATACATCAAAGTATCTCAATCCTTCTAGTCCCAACTCTAATGTTCTTTCATTAAAGATATTGTCCGCTGTAGCAGGTATAGAGGCTAGACCAGCTCTAATTCTCACTCTATCCAAATATGATTGAGCGTTTGGACTACCTAATTCTGCTGCCATCAATAACACGTCAGCATATCTGATTACTCTATAGTTGCATGTTCTATTCAACTCCAAAGAACCATCAGCTCCCCAATGCTCTTCATCAGAAGTATACTTTTGAGAAAAGTAAGTAGTGTGTTGAAAACCATGCGTTACCACCATACCAGTCTCAGCTTCATACAGTATAGTCGCATCTAATCGCTCATCTGTTGGATCAAATTGATCAACCAACTTGTGCGAAACTGGCGCATAACTCCAACCACGGTTGTATGCACCACCACCACCTTCAGCTCTTGGGCCTTGAAGCTGTGCTGATAGGTTACCTTCTCCGCCTGGGATATAACCCCAATCTCCCCATCCTGGTGAATCTCCATGTCCAATTTCGAAAACAGACTCTATGCTATACTCGGACTCTAGACGAAACAACATCGCATAATCAGGCAACAAGTCATGCCCACTATTGCCAATCACATCCTCTAGTTCGTCCAACACCGCTGCACTATTTAAAGTAACATCTCCTGCCATCAAATCAGCACCATAAACTCCATTGTAAAACAAGAAGACTCTTGCCAAAAATGATTGTGCCGCCCATTTACTAATTCTTCCTCTTTCTGAACTTGGAATATCCTCTGGCAAATCAGCTATAGCTTCATACAAATCCAATGCAATCTGATTGTATACATCTACAGGATCAGCTTGAGGCAAGTCATAACTGGTCCCCTTGATTGTTTCAGTCATCAATGGAATATTTTCATAGAACTTCACCAATTCAAAATAGTTGTAGGCCCTACAAAACTTAGCCTCCGCTGATGTCCTAGCTTTGAATTCGTCACTTGCATCAATATCTCCTATTTTCTCTAAAAATAGATTACTTCGATAAATGCCGATGTAGTTTTTACCCCAAATTGTAGATACTTGAGAATTCTCTGCTGGAATCTGAAAGGTATTCAATTGCTGATACGACATGCCATCATTGGCATCACTACCACCAGCATATGCATGATCAGACAAGACATCAGACACTGTCAAATAAGGTGCCCAAGCCGTACCATCGGACTGTATTTGAATCCCATCATAACAAGCAACCAAAGCAGACATTGCATCGTCTTCTGTTTGATAAAAATTCTGTGAATCCTCGTTGATCAGATCAGGTCTATCCAAAAAATCTTCTGAACACCCCAATAACATCACTGACATCACTGACATCACTGACATCAAGAGCGATAAAATATATCTATTATATGTTTTCATAATTCTAAATTTTAGTGATTAAAATGTAATTGAAGTACCAAATCTGAAGGTTCTAGCTTGTGGATAGACGCCTCTATCAATTGCAATATCAAATGGACTAATCGCACCAATTTCAGGATCAGCTCCGCTGTAATTTGTAAGAGTTAATAAGTTTTCGGCAGATACATAGAACCTCCATGTACTAGCGCCAATTTTATCCAATATGCTACTCGGTAGCGTATAACCTACTTGGATATTTTTCAACCTTACATATGATCCCTCTTCGATATACAAGTCAGACACCCTGTTGTTATTATTAGTATCTGTCCATGTAAATCTCGGAATTGTATTCGAAGGATTTTCAGCTGTCCATCTACCCAACATATCAGTTGGCATGTTGGTGTATCTCAAGTCTCTTCTTTGCTGTCCAGTAAATATATCATTGCCTAACGCTCCTGTCACTAAGAAAGAAAAATCAACCCCTTTGTAATCCAATGACCCATTAAATCCTATCGTCCAATCTGGTGTTGGGTTACCGATCTTAGTACGATCCGAATCATCAATCAAACCATCATTATTAATATCTACAAAGCGTACATCACCTGGTACAGCTCCAGATTGCAAAGGAGTTCCTTCTGGTCCAATGTGCTGAAAAACTTCCGCTGTACTCTGAAAAATTCCATCTGTCTTATACCCATAGAAATAAGAAATAGGCTCCCCTTCTGTTGTATGAGTAACAGGACCTGCTATTGACCATGATGCTCCCGTGATAGATGCATTCCCTGTATTATCAATCGAAATCACTTCGTTTTTATTGAAAGTTGCATTACCTCCAATAGAGTAATTCAAATCACCAGATGCTCCTCTAAAATTAAGAGACATCTCAATCCCTTTGTTTTCAACAGTACCTACGTTCTGCCAAGGAGCATCAATCCCAGCATGAGGCTGAATACTAGGGTCATACAATAAACCCTTTGTCGTCTTGTTGTATACATCCACAGTACCCGTTAGTTTGTTTTGGAACAATCCAAAATCAACAGCCAAATCTAATTGAACTGACTCTTCCCACTGAATCTCTGGGTTGGCCGCATAGGAAGGTGATAAGCCGACCACATTACCTCCTCCGAATGTATATCCTCTCGTACTATTCATAGGAGAGGCATATCTAAATGACGGAATGGACTCATTCCCATTTACACCCCAAGACGCTCTGAATTTCAACAAGTTGACAGGACCTAAGTTTTGAAGAAAAACCTCATCACTCGCTACCCATGCAACTCCTAATGATGGAAAAACACCAAATTTAGCGTTAGCACCAAAATTACTAGAACCATCTCTTCTCGCAATCACTGTAAACGAATACTTATCTTTGAAATCGTACGTCAACCTACCAAAGTATGAATACAAAGCATGCTCAGTAGCACCTCCCCAAGCTCCCTCGGTCGTATCAGTCGCCTGATCTATATACACATGTTCTGGATCCAGAATTGGCACTTTATCATTAGATGCACCAACATTCTCATATAAATTTTCTTGCGCTGAAGTACCTAGTAAAACGGAAAAATTATGATCCCCCATTTTCTTAGAATAAGTCACTGTATTATCCCATTGCCAGTTGAACCATCTTTGAACTTCCTTCGATACGTTTGTTCTCTCTAAGTTGCCTTGAGAGCCGTTAAGGTAAAAAAGTGGTGTGTAACTACTATTGATGCCGTAAGCCAAATCAATAGAGTATTGTGTCTTAAACACCAAACCTTTAACAGGTTCAATTTCAGCAAATACGCCACCTACTAACTTATCTTCTTTCCATTCACTATTCTGATTCTCGATCAATGCCAAAGGATTGACAATTTCTGAACTCACATAATTGGATATTCCATAAGGGAAACCATTTTCATCATAAATCACAGGCTGAGTAGAATAAGGAGCTTCGCTCAACACATCAGCATCTTGCTCAGTCACAGGTGTCAAAGGATCAATATTCAAGGCACTACTATATGCGCCCGAAAAGGAAGTATTACTCGATATGTCACGCGTTATTTTCCTAGTATAGGCCACATTATTTCCAAATCTGAACCAATCGGTCACTTGATGACGAGAGTTAAATCTAGCAGTGTAACGATCAAACTGTGATTTTTCTCCACCAATAATTCCTTGTTGAGAAAACGCTGAAAGCGAAGAGGTAAAAGTAGATTTCTCTGACCCTCCAGATATTTGCAACTCATGATTGCTCATAGGTGCATTGTCAGTAAACAAGTGATCTTGCCAGTTGGTATCGTGTTCTGAGATTTGATTCAAATCAAACGGCTCGTCCAATTTACCATTTCTTGCCCCTTCGTTTTGCATCATCTTATACTGCTCAGCATTCAGCATGTCAATTTTATTGGCAGCATTTTGAATACCATAGTATCCCGAGTAAGTCAAATTCATTTGACCTTTTACTCCAGATTTGGTCGTAATCAGTACTACACCATTGGCTGCTCTAGCACCATAGATAGCTGCTGATGCAGCATCTTTCAGTACGTCAATACTTTCGATATCACCAGGATTGAGATAGTCGATACCTCCTACTACCATACCATCTACTACATAGATAGGATCAGAATCTCCTGTCGTACCAGTACCACGAATTCTTACTGTAGGCGCCTCACCAGGTTGGCCAGACAGATTCGTTACTTGCACACCAGCTGTACGCCCTTGCAAGGCTTGCTCCACTCTCAAAATAGGAGTAGAACTAATCTCTTTGGATGATACACTTGAAATAGCTCCTGTTACTACTTTCTTCTTTTGTGTACCATAGCCAATCACGACTACTTCCTCTAACTCTGCAATATCAATGGCTAGATCAACATTAATCACCGATCTACCATTGATTGGTATTTCGCTTGCTAGATAACCTATAAAAGAAATAGAAAGCGTTTCGCTACCATCTCCTGCTATCGCTATAGAATAACGACCGTCAATATCTGTCACCGATCCATTAGTCGTACCTTTTATTAGTACAGTCGCCCCTGGAATCGTTTCACCTGTGCCTTGTTCTTTTACCACACCACTAACCGTGAAATCTTGTCCATAAGATGGTAGTGTAAAAAGACAAAACAACAGCATCGCCATAATTTTGTAAATGTCTCTTATCATAATCATAGAATTTATATTAGTCTTAATAGTCTTTTTATTGATACACTCTTACATAGTCTATTTCCATAGAGACTGGCAGTGCATCATCATCCAATCCATTTTCACCACCCCAATCACCTCCATATGCAATGTTCAGTAGCAAATGAAATTTTTGATCATAGGGCCATTCTTGGGTAGTCAGTCCTTCATTTTTGAAAGTGAAAAAATGTTGCTCATCTACGTAAACGCGATACTCATTTTCATCCCATTCCAATATATAATTGTGAAATATGTCTTCATTATCAGGTATGAAGATCTCTGCATTCTTATGGGTACCGATGCTGTGATTGTATGCCCCGGTATGAGCAGATGCTACTATCGTATCCGTTGCATACCCTACCTTTTCCATTATATCGATTTCACCACTTTTTGGCCAATTGCCATACTTCCATTCTGACGGTAGCATCCATATCGCCGGCCAAGTCCCTAAACCACCTGGTAATTTTGCTCTGATTTCAAATCTTCCATATTTCCAATCTCCCTTTCCTTTAGAAGTCAATTTGGTAGATGAGTATGCGCGCGTTTCGTATTCTTCTTTTATTAGTGTTAGTGTTAGGTTACCATTTTCAACTTTTACATTCTTAGGTTGTCCATTGGTATAATATTGTAATTCATGATTCCCCCATCCGCAATTTGGGCAACCATCCCCTACTTCATAACTCCATTTATTACTATCAGGCAGTCCATCATAATTGAATTCGTCTGACCAAACTAGGTTCGAATACTTATCCTCTCCTACAGGTTTAACATGGTAGACATGGTCATAGACAGTGGCCATTACCACCAATAGAACTGGTCCTATGATTATCTTAATGCGCATAATTAGTAATTATTTATCTTGAAATACTCTTACAAAATCTACTTTCATTTGCTGCGGAAATCGGGTATTAGCATCTGGACTACCAGGCCAATTACCACCAACAGCCACATTGAATATGAAGAAGAATTCGTTGTGAAATTCACTTAAAGAAGCAGGTGTTGTATCTATTACATGAAATTGAACATCATCTACATACCAGGTAATTGCACTACTATTCCAAATAATTGTGAACACATGATACTCGTCCGAAAATATACCTTCGTCTAATTGATATTTACCACCGTAATTAGCATTCCCATTGTTATCCCAATGAACAGTTCCATGTGTTGTATTTTCAGATCCTCCTACCATTTCCATGATATCGATTTCACCACATGCCGGCCAACTAACGGCTCTAAAATTGGAACCCAACATCCATAATGCAGGCCAAATACCTTGTCCCTGTGGCAATACAGCTCTCATATCTATTCGACCATACCTGAATGATTCCTTACCATCTGTTACAATCCTAGAAGACGTATAATTACTTCCTTGAAAGCTTTCTTCTCTTGCTTCGATTGTCAATACACCATCTGAGACAGTTGTATTGTCATCTGTATAATATTGTAATTCATTATTTCCCCAACCACTGTTGCCAGTACCTATCTCGTAAGTCCAAGAGTCGGTATCTAGTTGACTACCGGAAAATTCATCTTGCCATACCAAATTCATACCTTCATAAGTGAGTGGCGTATTGTATCCATCCTCCACATCAACTGGACCACCTATATCTCCTACTATTACATTGACTTCATTAGTCTTACTGATATATCTCCCTGAAGATCCATAGGCCCTAACCTCAATATCATAAATACCGGCTGTAGTATAAGTATAGCTCAAGAGACCCTCGATATTGGATTCGAAAGCACCTTCCTCCTCATCCATATAGAATTCGTACAGTGAAGCATGATCAGCAGAAGCGACAATTTTAATTACGCCAGAACCATCTTCAGACACCGTATATTCCACAGCTAAATTCGATGGAATGGAAGTATCTTCCTCATCACCATCAGACTTACATGCCGAATTAAATACAATAGCAATTAGAATTATTAGTAGCCTGTAAAATTTCATAATCGGGTAATTATTAAAATAAAAAGCTGTGTAGAAAATCTACACAGCTTTAAAAACCTTTCTTATTCGAAAATCAAATTTCTAACATAGAACGTACCTTCAGCAGTATGTCCTCCACCACCTACTTGTAAGAATACTAAATCCAAATCTTTACGTCCTGTTGGATCTTCACCTCTACTGTTGTCTGTAGCTAGCGTGAACACTACAGTATGCCAAGTATCAAGTGCTAAGTCTGTAGCAGACGTGTAGTTATAAGTATCTTCCCACCAGTTACCAGAATTACCGAGTTCATTAGCAAGGCCAACCATTACACCTTGAGTTAAATCTCCAGAATAATCATTGCTACTAGGCAAATAAACTTCTATACTAACTGTAGTGATATTATCAAATCCAATATCAAATACTTCATCATTTTCAGTTAATTGTAATTTTGCTTCTTGGTATTGATCAGCTGATTTGTAAAACTCACCCACAGCAGTAGCACTAGCATCAGCTGGATCCGCTACTCCTAATGCAATAGTTGAACCGCCAGAGATTCTGTCAAGACTTACAGCTCCTGCTTCTGAAGCAAAAGTATGAGAGAAAGTATCTAATGTCAATTCATCAATATTATCTTCAACTGGTACTTCTACAAAGTCTGTAACAATAGTTGGCTCATCATTAACATCATGATAGCTCGCATATCTAATATTCCATACACTTGAAGCATAAGTGAATGTAACAGTCATCAAATCATACTTTTCATTGCTATCATCAATACTGATATCACATGTAACACTAGCAACAGGAACAGTACCTTCTTCAGTAGTCGTCAATTTAGAAATCCCAATCCATACACCATCACCAGTTAATGCAAGTGATCCACTCTGAGTATCATACTCAAAAGAATGTGTTCCAGACAACCAAGCACTAACATCAACGCCATCTGCATTCTCCATATTTGCTGCCGTTGCATCGAAACATGATTCAAAAAGTTCACTATCTGCTGCAGAAGTTCCCCAAACACCATATTCACCCCAGAATGATCCAGCATCATCGAAAACATAACTTAGATCCTTTCCGAATGTAAATGTCTGGTTATATAAACAAGGTCTCCCACCATCATTTTTCAACCCAGGCCATGCACCATCACCAGTTTTCCACATACTTGTACTATCTGGCTCAGCATAAAGTTTCCATGTCTTAGAAACTGCACCTGTTAGCAAAGTCAATGCTGCATTTGGATCAGTAACTGTTACCTCATCTGTAAACGTAGCAGATTCACCGGCATCATTTGAAGCAACAAGTGTCACTGTATAAGTTCCATCGGTTGCATAAGTATAAATAGGATCCACCTCTGTAGAGGTACCAGCATCATCGCCGAAAGTCCAAGCATAACTCGTTGTGTTCAAAGAAAAATTAGCAAAAGAAACCTGTAAAAAATCAGTTTCATCAACAGTAGCTTGAAAACTTGCTACGGGATCCTCTACTCCTCCTATTACATCTTCTACATCATCACAAGATGTTGCAATCATAGACATCATGAATAGACATCCCATCCCAAAAATTAGTCTCATTTTTTTCATGCTCAATAAAATTTTAGTTTATAAATAGTTTTAGTTCAATTCGCTAAAAGGAGGGTGTAATCTCACTCCTTGCGGTTGACAATTATCAATAAGATCCAAACCAGTACCGCAAAAAGACCCTTCACATAACTACAACACATCACTTTATTAATTACATCAAAAACTCATCAAAGAGTGTAATAATTAGCTATTCAGTTATTTAAAGGCCATATTTATACATTATTTAAATAGATCCAATTTCATTGCATGGGAAAAGTCATTACATCATCAGTCTTGATCTACACACTACTGAGTAGCATACTACCACTGTCTTTGGCAGGACAATATTTTAAAGGAATACCTCTCATCAGCACCTTCTTACCGAAGGAGTATCATGCTGGAATGTTGAATAGTGACATGGCCCAGGATGATCGTGGTGTTGTCTACTTTGCAAACAATTATGGTCTTCTAGAGTATGATGGCAACAACTGGTCGATCCATTCGGTCAGTAACGGAACCAAAATAAGAAGTCTCGGATATCACCCTAGTGGTAGGGTATTCATAGGTGCTCAAAATCAATTAGGCTACTTTTTCCCTGATGATTTAGGCACTATGCAATACCATTCACTCTTGGACTCATTACCCAAAGAATTCCATGATACCGGTGAGGTATGGAACGTCTTTGTATCAGAAGACAATGTATACTTCATTACCATCCATGAAGTATTCAAGTTTGATGGCAAGAAAATCTATCCTATCCTCAGTAATCAAGACATCGTCAGTTCCTTTCTCTTAAAAGATCAATTATATGTACAAATCAATGACTTAGGCCTTTTGCGTGTAGGAAACAATCACCAAGTCATTTTATTAGGGAGTGAAATATTTTCAGATATGGAAGTAACTGGGCTTATGCCATTGCCCAATGACGGCATGTTAGCGCTTACCCTCAATCATGGCCTATTCAAATTCGAAAAAGGAAACTTTCATGAATGGGACTCCCCTATTAATAAACTAATCAAAGAAACTCAAGCAACTTGCATGATAAGATTATCCAATCATGAAATAGCTGCTGGAACTAAAAATCATGGCATCTACATCTTTAGTATGGAAGGGGAACTAATCAAAGTCCTAGACCAACAGAGGGGATTCAACAATAAGTCCATAAATAAACTGATGGAAGACCAATATGGCAACATTTGGGTAGGACAAAACAATGGATTAGTTAAGATTGAATACTCTTCTCCTTTCAGGTTTATCAACAACCAATTCGGAATAGAAGGTGCGGGGTATTGTAGTTATTCCGATTCAGAGAATCTCTATTTCGGAACCAACAACGGTCTATACACTATCAAACACCAAAACTCTAATTACACAGATAGTCACCAACTAAAAAAAGAAGTTGGCAGACAAGTGTATTCAATCAAGGGTATCGACAATGACATTATAATCGGTCATGAGTTAGGTGCTATTGTATTAAATAAAAACAACAACCAGCCTATCTCAGACAATGTAGGTGCTTGGAAATTCGAACGACTAATGAAAAGACCTGACATCCTCATTGAAGGTAATTATTACGGGTTTCAAAGCTATCAATACCAAGAGGGAGAATGGAAAAGCTTAGGACAGATAGAAGATTTTCTTGAATCTTCACGCGTATTTCACGAAGATACTGACGGGAGTTTTTGGATGACCCATGGTTATAAAGGAGTTTATCATATCACTTTTTCAGAAGACTACCGAAAAATTGATACCTTCAAATTCTATGGGACCGAAGATGGGTTTGCGAACAACATGCTTATAAATGTCTTTAAAATTGACGGTGAGCTAATTTTTTGTTCGGAACAAGGTATCTACAGCTATGATGCAAATCAAGATAGATTCATATTAAACGAAATATTTACCGAGATTTTCGGACCCGACATTCATATAAGGGAAATGGAAGAAGATACATTTGGTAACATCTATTTCATTTCATCGGTCAACTCTGGGATGCTCAAAAAAAACAAAACCAGTGGGTACACAATCAAAACTGATATCTTCAACAAAATACATCGAGAACTCAATGATGACCTAGAGAATATAACAGCACTCAACCATGACAATATTATGTTTGGTGCATACGAGGGCTTCATTCAATACAACCCACAACTGCCCACCAATCTTCTCAACCCTATCCAGACACTTATTCGTCGGGTATCTCGTACCATCACCAAAACGACCATCCACAGTGGCAACTTTACAGATGATAATATCATCGTTGCAAATCAGCCAAAGAATAAAATATTCGAACTCCCATTTACTGACAATTCCATTTCCTTTTTATACAGTGCCACATTTGCAGATGAGGATAAACAGACCCAATATAGCTACTACATGGAGGGGCATGACAAAGTATGGTCAGCATGGACCAATAAATCAGAAAAAGAATACACCAACCTGAGAGAAGCAGATTATGTTTTTAACGTCAAGGCAAGGAACATCTACAATATAGAGAGTGAACCTACCAGCTATCAGTTCTCAATACAACCACCTTGGTACAGAAGTCAAGAATCTTACATTTCATATTTCTTGCTATTCATTGGAATGATCTTCACTATAGTTTTTTCCCAAAAAAAGGTTCATACAAAAGAGAAACGAGTATTGACCCTGAATCAAGAAAGAGAGCTAATTAAAAAGGACAATCAAATGGTGGAGTACTCAGTGAAATCAAAGGCCGAAATCATCAGACTCGAAACAGAAAAACTAGAGCTAGATATTAATACTAAAAATAAGGAACTCGCTAGTTCTACCATGAATTTAATAAACAAAAACCAATTGCTCACAGGTTTAATTAGCGACATCAATCAAATCATTGATCATGACAAAAAATCTGGGAACACAAAATCCTTAAGAGACATGATCAAAAGGATTGATAAAAACATTACCCATGACCAAGATTGGAAACACTTCGGAAAATACTTTGATCAAGTACATGGTGATTTCACAAAACGTCTTAGGGAAAAATTTGACACCCTATCACCACAGGAAGTAAAACTCTCTAACTATTTGCGGATGAGTTTATCAACAAAAGAAATTGCCCAACTTATGAATATTACTACACGAGGAGTGGAAATTGCTAGATACAGATTAAGAAAAAAACTAGAATTGACCAGAGACACTAACTTATTAGAATATATCAACAGATTTTAATCAAAAAGTCAGTTTTAGAAATGAGAACCTTTCTAAAACTGACTTTTTTAAATCAATAATTAATTGTGACTCCTATGGAGTATATGTCCCCATTACGGTCAAATATCATTTTTGAATCCTCAGCTGACAAGTTTGCTGTACCTTCATATTTCATAACATCCTTATTTGCCATCGTAATTTTAATTGAAGACTTGACTCCCAAAGTATAAATAATAGGTACTTGACAATAAGTGAATGCCAACTGCCCAGGCATTATATCTAGTGATGACAAATTCCCTGAAATATCAACGAACTCAAAAACAGATTGCTTTTTCAAAAACTCCTTCTTATCCAAGATAACAGGATTAAATGATAAAGCACCTTGCTGTACGTCAACGCCTAATTCTGCCCAACGGTTAAGCACATCTTCTTTCACTTGGCCCGTCATCCCGGGTTGTTGAACACCTTTTGTTGCAGGAGTATGAGAATAAGGGTCTGTAGGTATTGCACCATACAATTCAGGTGTTTTATTGATCCCTATACCAGCACGAATCTGATAATAATGATCAATCATTCTCCCTGTTATCAGGCTATCCTCGTCATGAGACTTGAAGATGTTCTCTTGAGTGGCAAGGAGTAACTTTGACACCATATGCCAATATATACTTCCTAATCCTTCATAGCCAAAAAATGTACCCGACCGTCCCGTAAAAGCTTTGTGATTAAACACTTCTTCAAAAACATTTTTCAAATCATCATATGCTGCGACATCCACCTTGCCTACTGCTTGATATTGGTCCAATGCAGCGACCAAGTCGTTGACGTTATTAAACCCTCCATTGAAATGATAATCACCATTTCTATCTTCATACAAAATAGTTCTGTCTTTTGAACTGAGTAACGATTGAGCAAAGCTTGATCCTTGCATAAAAGATTTAGGGATCGTATTTTTTTGCATAAACGTAGGTAAGTCACGATCTGGATACAGCATATAACTGTATTGCTCCTCCCTATACATATCGCTTGCTTTTAGACGATCCAACACTTCCAATGTTTCCCCATAACTTAGAACCCCTGATGACAAAACAGCTACTTGCCCTTCCAACATTTCATACATGTTGCTCACTACAGCATCATCATCATTGAAAGCTAATAAATTATAGGAATGATATAAGCCATCTTTTCTTTTGTTAGCCGCAATACTATGATCCAATGCCGACAAAACATGTCCCGAGAAACTCAGTAAATCACTAACCTGAATACTACTTCTAGAAGCTTTTTTCAAGTCATACACTTCATTGCGATAGTTCTCACCAGCTTTACCTAACTGATCAACAACAACCATCCTTGATTTATCTCCAATTTCCTTAACTAAATAATCTTTATGATCTACAAATACTTGGTTGATATCATTGAAATATTTTTCCACGAAAGAGTTCACTGCCATGGACTCATTCGCAACACCTTCATACATAGACTCAATAAACTTCATGCATCTTCGCATGTAGTACAAAGTCACCATTGATATGCCATTCCCTACCAAAGCATTATTTGCATCATTCCACTCTGGTCTCTGCGTGTTAAGCCAAATCCCTCCTTCTGGTATAAAATTGGAGAGTTTGGTCAACACCATCACCAAGAGTTTTTCAGTTAGATTAGCTCTTACCAAATCACCAGAAGACCATTGAAGCAACTTAGCTTCTTCACCCTCAAGCTTCTCCCGTTGTGCTATATCATCTGCTAATTGATGATCAAATATGATGGTATCTTGTGGATTCGCCTTTATGTCATCAAAACTCTTAATCTTATATGGCACATTAGAATAGACAAAACTGTCATTTGTCAACAGCTCTTCCAAACTAGACTTATCATGCTTTTGTAGTAATTCCAAAAACTTCAATAAATAGATCACTTGGTGATCTCCCCAATAACCAATAAAAGACCATGGATCATTAGGCTCAACCTCTTCCCAATCTATTCCTGTCCTAGTTACTCTATATGGGTTGTACCCGTCAATTGTAGACGCGTTAACAAACCGAGCTATCATAGCCGGTAGATATGATGGAAATGAAACTGCTAAAGCTTCCCAGTTCTGAAATATATCTCTCCAGTTACCTTCATAATTTCTTTTCTTATTTCCTTGTTCATCTGTCAATTGAATAGAAAATTTGTTCCATGGTCTACTTGGATCGCCATGTCTTCTACTAAATGACAAGGGTAAATACTCTAAACAAATACGCAAAATATCAGTATCCCCAGACAATCTAGCTTGTTCAATGAAATAATCATATTTCATTTGAGATGGCAAATTTGAAAGAAATTCGCTTTGACCTTTCGCAGGGCATTTTTCATGAAAATAATCCAAAAAATCCCGTTGATCTATAAAATATGATTCATCAAAAGTCCCTCCACGCATTATATTGAACAGCACATTGCTATAATGTCTATTGACTGTCAATTTATCTGCTGTTAGTTGTAATCCGTCGGCTTGACCTACCAATTTTTTTAATGCCAAGGTCCCAAGTTCAACATCATCAAGAACTTCTTCTTTTAACGTACCCTTCTTATTCTTTAACTGATATACAAGATCAGCTATACTTCCATGATCCTGCTCTAACTCAGCTACTGTCAACCAATCAACAGACTCATTTGCACTAATCGTCAAAGTCGTATTGACAATATAAGCCCCTTCGACAGCCTTGACATCCCGTTCTAATTCAACATCGTTTCCTTTCCTGAATGAATCCAATTGGCCATTCGATAGCAAAATATTTTTGGGGTCTAAACCTATATTCCAAACTGAAGTCGTCTTCAGTGCTTCGCTAGGTTCTGCCTTGTCTACAATAATCGCACTTAACATAAAAAGACCTAATCCAGAAGCCTCATGTAATTCATTTTTTCGGTAAGCATTGACAAGGTTGCTTCTTTTATTTTGCAGATCAGCACCCACACCGTAAGGCATGACATCCTGAATTCCATCTAAGATTTCGATCTCTCTTTCTACGTCCCCAATGTTCGATATCATGGATCGTTTTACAATGCCAAACTTTTCTGAAAACTGCCAAGAGTAAATATACTTAAGACCTAATTCCTTATTTATTTCTTCAAAAATGATCTTATTATTTGTAACATTTCGATACAAACTTCTTTGGATATCATACAGATCTAACGTCTTATCTCTAAAAGGTTCCCACATAAAAACCTTACCATCTAGCTTGACCTTCATTAAGGTGACGTTACCCGTACGGTAATGATTGGCAGTCAGAATATCATCGGTATAATAAGGGAATAAGGCATTATCTTCATTTACTCTACCTGCAGTCAGTCCTCCTGTAGTAGAAATAAACATCCAATGGTCCGAATTACTAACCAATGAAATGAAAAATGGTGCCATCTTATTATAATTAGAGATTTTGTAATACCCTTCACCATCCAGCATTACAAACTCTCCCTCCACGGGTTCATTATGGTTTAATGTCTTATTCTTCCCTGAAAAAACTTGATCTCTCTCACTCATCAATTCTAATTGTAAATCTGCCCTACTTGTTGCCATAAACTCTGACATAATCAATAATAAACTTTTGCGATTGTATCGTACTATCCATTCCGTGAGCACCACCCCAGCCGCCACCCATGGCCAGATTCAAAATAATATTCTGAGGATCATTAAATGGCCACTCCATCTCATTTGCAGTCTTGTCATACATGTAATACTCCTTACCATCAACCAACCCGACAACACTACTAGGCGTCCAAATCACAGCATAAGTATGAAATTCTTTCGCAATATCTTTCACGTCGATAACACTAGATATTTGATTATTTATCTTGAAATAGTATGCTGGAGTATGAACTGTCGCATGCGCTATTCCATCACTTGTAGAATCATTCACTTCATAACCAACTGATTCCAAAATATCAATCTCTCCACAATATGGCCAGTCCAACTCATCGATATAGCTATCTCCTAAAGTCCATCCGGCAGCCCAGTTACCTCGTCCATGAGGAACTTTCGCTCTGAATTCTATCTTACCATATAGAAAACTTTCTCTACCCCGTGTAGTTAGTCGCGCACTTGTCCATTTATTATCGTCTTGACTTTTTCTCGCCTCTATGACTAAAAATCCATCCTCAATCCTGGCATTCTGGGTGTCGTTTTCTGTATAATATTGAAGCTCATTATTACCCCAACCCCAATCACCAAGATCATAAACCCACTTAGCAGTATCGATATTTACTTGATCAAATTCATCCGCCCAAACTATCTCCCAAGATTCTGATTCTCCTTCCGTTGATTGTGTAAAAGTGACAGGAGTAGATTCATAACTTCTAATCTTAGTAAAACTTAGCGATTGCAAGTTGACTGTACCAGAAGTGAAATGAATTTTCATTTTATGTAGCCCTTCCTTCAAAGGCAAACCTTCTACCGAACCAGAACAGTCCTCTTTTTGTATAGATATATCGCCAGAGACATTGTAAGCTCTATTATCCATATTATCGACATAATCTTCAATCCAGAATTGGGCATTATCACATTCCTGAGTATTGACAGTCACTTTATACCTCCCCGCATTTTGAACCAAAAGATCAAAACTAAGCTCACCTATCGAATCCATACGGATAGTTTTACCTACATTCTCAAATACCCCATTTATATCAACCAACTGTTGAACATCAACAAGCAAAGACTCATTTTCAACCTCTACATTGTCTATTTTATTTTCCTTTACTTGAGCACATGATACTACTATCATTAGTGCTAATACTGCATACTTCATCATATCTATTACTCTTTTATCAATTCCTTTTCTAATTCTTCCAAAGTTTTCCCTTTCGTTTCTGGAACGACCATTAGGACAAACACAAAACCAACAGCTGCAAAAACGCCGTAAATCAAAAATGTGAAGCTACTTCCCAAGTTTTCCAACTCCCATGGAAAAACAAATTGCACTAAAAAACTGATTGCAGAATTGATAAAACCAGCAAACGAAATAGCAATTGCGCGTATTCTGTTTGGAAACAGTTCCGAAAACAACACCCACATGACTGGGCCAAGAGATAAAGCGAAAAATGCGACAAACCCCAATATACCAGTCAGTATCAAAACAGGGTTCATTGAAACGGCTTTACTAATAAGTAAGGATTCGTTCTTACTTGCCTGATCCGCTCCTAATGCTATCGCAATAGCACTTTTAAAATCTACATCACTATTGTAGACGATACCATCTAGTGGCTCTAATTTCTTTACATCTATGCTAGACGGCAGATCCATTAATTTTTCTTGTGGCAAAGAATAGGTAGCACTACCAAAACCATATGCTAACAAAAACATCATCAATGCTATACCACCAACTCCAACGGTCAGCAAAGGCTTCCTTCCAAATCGATCAATAATTAGAATAGCAATAACAGTAAATACCACATTAGTTATCCCAACCAATATCGCTTGCACAAAAGAAGCATCTGTACCCAACCCCGCTTGTTCAAAAATCATAGGGGCATAGAAAAAGACAGAGTTAATACCCGTTATTTGCTGTAACACAGCCATCACCACCCCAATCACCAACACCAATTTCATGGCAGGCTTAAACAGCTCTTTTAATGACGGTTTTTCTTTGTTTGCATCAGTACTTATACTTTGTTTTACTGCTGCTATTTGCTCCTCTGCTTCCTCTTCCGAAACAACTTTCAAAAAGGTCGATTTAGCTTTGACTTCATCTCCTTTCATCACTTGCCACCTTGGGCTTTCTGGCACCAACATCATTCCAAAGAAGTACAAAACTGCAGGAACAGCCTCTATTCCTAACATCCATCTCCAGCTATAATCTTTTAATTTCAAGAATGATACCCAACTAGCATCTGATTGTCCCCATGTCAAAATCAAATAATTCGTGAAAAATGCTATTGATATCCCTAATACTATATTCAACTGATTGAATGACACCATTCGACCTCTCATTTTTGGAGGTGCAATTTCCGCTATATATAAAGGTGCTAAAATCAGAGACGCTCCAACTCCAAAACCTCCCAGCATTCGAGCAGCAACCAGAAATATGAAATTCGGGGCTGCAGCAGATGCAACAGCAGATATGGCAAAAAGAATGGCAGCTATTTGAAGCATTATCTTTCTACCGAACTTATCACTTAATGGGCCAGAGAACATCATCGCTAATGTCGCTGTTAATGTTAGTGAGCTGACGGACCAACCGAGTTCTAGTTTGGTCAAATTAAACTCTGGTTCAATAAACTTGACTACTCCAGAAATAACTGATGCATCAAATCCCATTAAGAACCCACCCAATGCAACTATCAAAGCCGTCTTAATGGTATAGATATTTTTTTTAGTCATAATTCTTGCTGTTTTCCGCTTCTTCAATCAAAGAACACATTGTTAATCTGAAATCAACTAAATGCTCTTCAAACAATTAAAAATTGAAATAATACGATGCTAAAATATGACCCCCACTTCAAAAATGATCTAATACAACCTACAACAATACTACATCAAATGAAGTATCGCTATTTCACTTTTATACTACGAAACAGGGGGAGAACATTACCAACAACGAATCAAGGGTGTTTTCACAGCAATTCAACAACAATAATTTTGCGTCATCAATTTCTCACCTACTGCTTATGAAACATTCAATTATTTCATTTACTTGCAACAAAGTAAAAAACCAATAAAAATATTTTTAGCATATGAAACCTTCTTGATTCTATAGTAATAATAGTACGTCAGGTCAAAAAAAAGAAATTGAATATATCCGAAATGGTTAAGTGCCTTTTTCATAAAAGATGACACTTGTTTTACCATTCAACAGATGAATTTGACATTATGACGGCATTAGTTCTTCCAACTACTTATCTTAATCACTAAGCTTAACTGCAAATTAGAAATATCACAAATTAACTAAACACTACCTATGAGATTGGTTACTGCTATCACAGCTATTCTATTCTGGTGTTCTCTGAGCCTAGTTGCACAAGAGCCCTTATTGGTCAATACGTATAATAGACCCTCCACCTCCCTCAATGGGCAATGGAAATATATTGTAGACCCCTATGAAAATGGATTCTACAACTATCGCTATGAGCCTTTTGAAAACCAAGAGAACCCAAGTCGCTCTGCATTCTTTCTTAATAGCAAAGCCAATAGTAAAACTGACTTGATAGAATATGATTTTGACAAATCCGATTCTATTTCAGTCCCTAGTGATTGGAATACTCAAAAGAAAAACCTCTTCTATTATGAAGGAACTGTATGGTACAAAAAATCCTTTGACTATGTAAAAACCAAAGAAACCAATCGTGTATTCGTCTACTTCGAAGCGGTCAACTATCAAGCTGACGTTTATTTGAATGGCAAAAAACTAGGTAGACATATTGGAGGATTTACCCCTTTCAATTATGACATCACTGACTTGCTAAACGAAAAAGACAACTTCCTTATCGTCAAGGTTGACAATAAAAGGTTGAAAGATGCAGTACCGACCCTCAATACAGACTGGTGGAACTATGGAGGAATCACGCGAGATGTCAAACTGATCGAAACTGAAGAATCCTACATTCAGGATTACTTCATACAATTAGATCCGAATGATGATAAAATCATAAAAGGACATGTCTCTTTAGCTGGAGAGAACATCAAAAACACCAAGATCAAAGTCTCTATTCCAGAGCTAAAGGTTAGCAAAGAGTTAACAACTGATGATAATGGAAAAGCAATATTCGAAATTGGCGTAAAAAAAATCAAGTACTGGTCTAACCATAACCCTGTTCTATATGATGTAAAACTAGTATCACAAGGAGATCAAATCATAGATCAAATTGGGTTTCGGAGTATCAAAACACAAGACCAAGACATATTGCTCAATGGTCAAAAAATATTCTTAAAAGGAATCTCCATTCATGAGGAAAGCCCCACTAGACCAGGTCGTGGATACTCTAAAGAAGATGCTAGGAACCTTTTGAATTATGCCAAAGAATTAGGTTGCAATTATGTACGTTTGGCTCACTATCCTCACAACGAGCACATGCTCAGACTAGCAGATCAAATGGGTATTTTGGTTTGGGAAGAAAACCCTGTCTACTGGACCATATCATGGGACAACAAGGATACTTATCAAAATGCCAAAAATCAACTCACCACAGTAATCCACAGAGACAAGAACAGAGCATCTGTCATCATCTGGTCTATGGCTAACGAGACACCTACCAGTGATTCACGTAACACTTTCCTAACCAATCTAGCTACAACTACAAGAACGTTGGACCCTACACGATTGATTAGTGCCGCATTGGAACAAAGTGACTATCAAGGAAATTCCAATATCAGAACCATCTCTGACCCGTTTGCTGACGTAGTAGACATCCTCAGTTTCAATCAATACATTGGCTGGTATGATGGTCTACCAGACAAATGCGAAAAAATCACATGGAAAATCACACAAAACAAACCCGTCCTTATTTCAGAGTTTGGCGCGGGTGCAAAATATGGATTACACGGTGACCAATCAGAAAGATGGACGGAGGAATATCAAGCACTCCTCTATCAACAAACATTGAACATGATAGATGGTATTGATCAACTACAAGGTTTTTCTCCATGGGTATTAGTGGATTTTAGATCACCAAGGAGAATGTTGCCAGTTATTCAAGATGGATGGAATCGAAAAGGGTTAATCTCTGAAACTGGAGAAAAAAAATTAGCCTTTTACACACTCAAAAAGTATTACGACCAAAAGCCTAATATCAAGAAATAGTAAAATTAGAATTGATCAATGCCAATTCACCGAAAAGCTCTTTTACCCTTTTATGTTCATTCATGAAAGGGTAAAATATTTTCATCAAGTTTCATCTCAATTCAAGTATACAGACAAGTAATTTAGCTAACTTAAGATCAATACGAATTAGCTAATTTATAATTTGACACCACCCTACCAACTTTCATACAAGCTATTATTTGCTTCTTTACTCCTATTGTGGCACACGACAACTACAACAGCCCAAGAAGCTAATGATGAGAATACGGAATACCTATTCAATGATCTCATGGAGCTCTCTCTTGAGGAAATGCTCAACTTCAAGGTCAACATTGGTAATCTATCCTCTCTAGAGAGAAAAAATATACCATTTGCTATTACCACCATTACCCAAGATCAAATACAATTCAGTCAAGCAAGAAACATAGCAAGCCTTTTGGAGATTTATGTTCCGGGCATGATGTTAATGACGCATGGTGAAGGAGAGAAGATTGGGATCAGAGGTCATATAGCAGCAGAGAATTACAAACTGCTCTTGCTGCTCAATGGTAACAATATCACCAATATGGTCTATGAAGGCGTCATCACAGAGATTGACCTCTGGGACCTCAATGATATCGAACGAATAGAAGTGATACGAGGTGCTGGATCTGTCACCTATGGAACTGGAGCAGTAGCTGGAGTCATCAACATTATCACCAAATCATATGACACTGCCAAATCAAACATCCAAGTAGGCACAAGCTACGACTACCAGTACAGAAGCTATGGCGCCAATTTACATTTTGCCAAGAAAATAAAGGATGTTGAAATCTTCACCTATGGTAGTATCAGAAGAACATTAGGGCAAGAAAACCCTAACTACTATCAAATGAATGGGGACACACTAAATGATAATCGCTATAAAGGTAAAAGTCCTCAATCTACAATCCCTCCACAAGACTACTTAGCAGATGGGCTAGATAGACCACAGATTAAGCTACATACTGACGTAAGAATCAAAGATGTTTTCAAAATCACCGCCAGGTATACTCAATCTGGACAAACACATCATATGTCTACTAAAACTCCAACATTAGACGATGCGGGTAATATTATCAATACATCCAACGGAAGAAATGTTGGCATAAGATCCTTCTCTTTATTCCCGCAACTAGACTTGAAACTCAGTGACGCAATTGATCTCCAGATTAAATTAGGATATGATGATCAGGAATATATTAGATATAATTATAAAAACACAGACTTTCCAATAGACCACTATAACAACATCAAAGACTATGCATTTTCTCAAAAGAGAGCTACTTTTCAAGGCCTACTTAATTTCCATGGCAGTGACAAAATTCAATTGACAATGGGGCCAGAAATAACTTATACTTGGGTCAAACAACCATGGGGCATGAGTAGCGATTACTTACTGATAAGAGAAGGTGGATACATCATCAATGACAGTACGACCAATATATATTTTAACGACGATGCTTCTCAATATGATCACAGAAAGGAGGTTGAAGAAGCTGGCAACAGTGTATTTGTAGCAAACTATGCCTTTTTATTAGAGTCAAGTATCAATCTATTCGGTAAAACAAGCCTTTTATTATCGGCTAGGTTAGATAAACCCAATATTTCAAAACTGATGTTTTCCCCGAGGGCTTCTTTCATCTCTGAAATCAACGACAAGAATTCCTTGAGGTTGACCATACAATCATCGAATCGTATGATGCCACTCAGGGCACAATATATTTACCACGCCAATAAAGAGGATGATCAAGACTATCAGGTCGAAGAAGTAAACGGTATTGAGCTGACCTACACTCGAATCCAAAACAAAGACTTGTCTTTTCAAGCCAACGTCTTCTATGACAACATCAATGCAGTTGGGTTTACAGGTAAAGAATTAGTACCAATTGGTGAGCAAAAACAAATTGGTGTTGAGCTAGAAGCCAAATACAGGAAAGAAAAACTAGAACTAGGGTTCAATCATGGCTATCTAAAACTTATTGATTTTGATTTTAATGAAGAGCTTAAAACTGGAGACAACAGGAATAATATTACATTTTCGGATTACTATTATAACATTGATAGAGATGGTATTAATCTTTTGTTGACCGACTATGGCAATGATTTGAACAACTGGGCCAATCACTCTACGAGATTATTTGGAACGGGCTATCTATTCGATAAAAAACTAGTCCTCCATGCCAATACAAGAGTGTTTTGGGGGCAAACCGGGTCTTATGATGAGATGAGAATGTATGAGCAAGCCTATCAGGCGGTTGATTACTCAACATTGACACCAGAAGAAACACAAAACTATCAAGCACATTGGCGACAATTACAGAATGAAAAAAGATTGTTAGAAGACGAGAATGCCTACGGTATTGATTTCAAACTAAACGCAAGCATTTCCTACCAATGGATAGTACCAAACAAATTCAAATTGATATCAACAGTATATGCTGACAATTTGATAGGTAGTCAGAAAAGATACTACGTCAGTACCGGTTCGACACGACCACTACCAAACCGGCTGCAATTCATTGAGGAACCACGCACATTAGGGATTAAAGTAAATTTGCTTCTTCTCTAAATCAACCCGATTAAAACAAAAAAGAAGCCCGACGATTGCCGAGCTTCTTAGCCTTGTATTATATTCAAATAACCCGTTGATTAATTCCTTAAGTATGAATTACTATTCTCCTAGTGCTTTTTTTGCTTTGAACAGCAATTCTTCAGCCTTAAACGGCTTGACGATATAATCCAATACACCTCTTTTTTTTGCATTTATAAGGTTACTATCTGTGTTCATTGAACTAATCATGATCACATTTTGACCTTCCCCTTCTTCAATAAAAGAATCCAACACATCAACCCCCAGCATATCTGGCAATACATTATCCAATAGAATTAAGTCAGGATGTAAATCCTTGGCCAACTCTATGGAAGTAACACCATCTGAAGCCTCTCCAACAACTTCGAATCCATTTCCCTCTAGAATGAGACGAATCAACACTCTCATATACAAGGAATCATCTACTATTAAAACCTTCTTGTCCATAATTCATCATTTCGTCAATAACTTTCTTCACATTCCCCGCAGCTTCTAACAACTTATCCATTGAATCCATATTAAATATCCAAACAAACTCTGTTTATCCCTTTTTTAATGACATCTTCAAATTCTATTAGAATTTCACTTTTTAATTCCATCGTTACTCCAAAATTATTGATTGGCTCATCCACAGGAAGCTACTAAACTGCAACTCTTAATCTAACTATCTTCTTTAATGCTGAGACCAGTACCTCAGGCTTAAATGGTTTAATTATATATCCACTAGCCCCTAATTTCTTCACTTTCTGTATAATGCTCTCCTGACCTACAGCGCTAACCATTATGATTTTCGATGGCAATTCTGCTTTCTTCAGCTCCTGAAGAATTTCTACACCAAACATATCGGGAAGAATATTGTCCAGCGTCACAATATCTGGCTTGTATCTATAACATAATTTCAATGCTGTTTTACCATCAGCTGCTTCTCCCACTACGTTGTACCCAGCCTTAGACAAGGTCATTTTGATAAGTGACCTCATGTATGCTGAATCTTCTACTACTACTACAGTTTTCATATGCACGTTGTTAAGAATTACTTTTCAAAAGTAGACTAGAAGAAGCTTTCAATCAATTGAGTTTTTCATCTATTTATAATTAGGTACATTCACCTAGAAAAAACTCTAAAGCACTTATTAAAATTAAATTAAAGCTCGTGTAAATCTCTTAACAAAGGTTTTTTTGTAAATACGCTCCATCACATTCAAAAAAAATCCAATTTCCGTTTTAACACCATTGATTCAAAATCACACAAATCATGCATTCATCTTCTTGAACTTATTTAGAATACCGACTTGATGATTAGAGTAGTATTAACCGACGACCTTGGTATTGTGAGAAGAGGAATCAAACTTCTCTTAGAGAGAGAAGTTTGGATAGAGATAGATTGTCTAAGAGAATTAAATTTGAAGGTAAAATCCTTGGCCAACTCTATAGGACTGTAAACTAAACTCTATCTAAGTTAATTTTCACCAATTAACTTAGACAGGTAACTACCCAGGAAGAAATTAATCAATTACAAAGTCAGGCATTTGAGCAATTCAAATCAGGCAAATCGCTATTTGTGAAAAAAGGAGATTTTGATCCTACGCTTAAACAATTTTTAGAAAAACGACTCCAAGGCAATATAAACGTAACAGACGGGGTAAGAAAATGAGCAAAAGTTTCAACTGGAACCTTTGCAATAGAGACTCCACAAGATCGCCAGAGCAGCTTCGAGTCACAGACAGTTATGAAGCGTGAGACTATTCTTGAAGACAAATAATAGATCTTGAAGGTTTTAGTAAGGCCATACAAAGCATTTATATCAAGGTCGAGGACAGAGTTGTATCGTCCATCAAATCCGCAATTCACACAGGTATGTATTCAGAAAGGATCAGTAAGGATTTAGTTTACACTATCTATTACATGGCCAACTTTATGGAAGTATCGTCGTATGAAGCCTCACCAACAACTTCGAGCTCATGCCCTCAAGAATCAGTCGAACAATACCCTCATGTACAGGGAATCATCTACCATTAAAACCTTCTTGTTTATAATTTCGTCAAGCAACTTTCTTAATCTTCTCAGCAGCTTTTAACAACTTATCCATTGAGTCCATATGAAATATCCAAACAAACTCTACATCTAACTCTAATTCAACATTTTTCAGCTCCACTTTAAAGCCTTTATTAAAATTCATATCGGACAATTCATCCTTGATTCGTTCCTTGACCAAACTAGCTTCTCCTTCATAGAGTTTGGGAACGTTTCCATAGATATCTATACCAAATGAGATGACAAATTCTGTTAGCGTAGAGGCACACAGTACATTGACTATCTCCTCCATAAAACCTTGAATCAGGAATCTATTTTCCTCTTCATTTTCTTCAAACACTTCTTCCTCAATCCCGAGTATGGCCATTTTCTCTACCTCCTCCCTTGTGAAAAACAAGTACGATACTCCTCCAATTTCTCCAATCAAATCTGTTTTGTAGGCATGAAGCAAAGTGTTTTTTTCGTATTCTGGCAAAGTAATATCTCCAAAATTAATCTCTAACTTCCCTAAATCAGAAACTTCAATCATTTCCGAAAATGCCACAACCGCCCTGTTTATTCCTTTTCTAATGACATCTTCAAATTTTATTTGACCTTCACTTTTTGATTCCATCGTTACAACTCAATTATTGATTTGCTCATCTAAAGGAAGCTACTAAACTGCAACTCTTAATCTACTTAAACCAACTATCTGGTTTAATGCTGAGACCAGTACCTCAGGCTTAAATGGTTTAATTATGTACCCACTAGCTCCTATTTTCTTTACTTTCTGTATAATACTCTCTTGACCTACAGCGCTAACCATTATGATTTTCGATGGCAATTCTGCTTTCTTCAGCTCCTGAAGAATTTCTACACCAAACATATCAGGAAGAATATTATCCAGCGTCACAATATCTGGCTTGTGTCTATAACATAATTTCAATGCAGTCTTACCATCAGCCGCTTCTCCCACTACGTTGTACCCAGCCTTAGACAAGGTCATTTTGATTAGCGATCTCATGTATGATGAATCTTCTACTACTACTACAGTTTTCATATGCACGTTGTTTAAAATTACTTTTCAAAAGTAGACTAGAAGAAGCTTTCAATCAATTGAGTTTTTCATCTATTTACAATTAGGCATATTCACCTAGAAAAAACCCTGAAGCACTTATGAAAAATAAAAAAAGCCAGTTCAAACCCATTAGACCCACTTTTAATTAAACAACTCCAATTTCATTTCAAGAATTATTTATTTTTGTTTTTAGCACTATTATTCACATTACAAAAAGCATGCATTTATCTTCTTGAATTTATTTAGAATACCGCTATATTGGTTTCATGATTACA
>JAOPTS010000200.1:0-11278 GCA_051531955.1 Reichenbachiella sp. | reverse complement strand
CCATCACAGCTAATCATCATTTTTTAAACGAATTAAATACGAACTTTAATAATTAAAATGGTATAAATGGACGTGACTGAAATAAATTACCAACCATTCGGCCAAGATCACTCTTATAGATTAGTGGTAAGTCGGATCAAACGAAAAGATCAACAAGCCAATCTTTTTTCAGCTACAATTTACAAATACAGATCAATCATCACCAACAATCAAGAGTGGAGTCAAAAGGAAATAGTATCATTTTACAATAAGAGAGGCAGCTCTGATCGTACTTTTGATGCATTGAACAATGATTTTGGATGGAGTAAGCTGCCTTTCTCCTTTTTAAATCAGAATACAGCTTTCATGATTATCACCTCCATGTACGCTAATTTTTACAGGTACATGATTAGCTGCTTTTCCAAAAAGCTGTCATGGTTACAGGATAACTTTCGTTTGAAAAAGATTGTATTCCGATTTGTTACAGTGGCTGCTCAGTGGGTGAAGAGTGGTAGACAACACATTCTAAAACTATACACAAATAAGGATTACGGCCCTTTAGCCTGAAAAAGAAGGTTTTAACCAAATCACAGGATAGGTGTGTCCAATTGCTAAAAGCAGACTAAAAAGACTGGAAATCAATAGAAAACAACTTAGCCCACTTAGATTTTAACTGAAAAACTTTCGTGCTCAAACAATTACCAGACAAACTCAATCATTTTTATGAAACTCTCGCCCCTGTTAACCATTCTTAAACGCAAAACTATTGACTTGCGGATTTAAGGTACTACCTGAAAATTGAAAGGTTTTAATCTCTACTCAACAACGTCACCATATAAATCAAACGGCTCAGCATTAGTAATCTTGACATTATAAAAATCACCAATTCTTAAATAGTCTTCTGTTGCTACAATCAACACTTCATTATCTACATCTGGGGAATCGTACTCTGTACGACCTATGAAGTACTCACCATCTTTTCGGTCTATCAAGACACGATAAGTATTGCCAACTTTCTTAAGATTCTTTTCAAAAGAAATACCCTCTTGAAGTTCCATCAACGCCTCGACACGTTGTTCTTTTACTTCTTCTGGCACATCATCAACCATAGAACCAGAGTGCGTATCTTCTTCATGCGAATAAGCAAACACACCCATTCTATCAAATTGACTTCTCTCAACAAATTCCATCATCTCCTGAAAATCCTCTTCGGTTTCTCCCGGGTGACCAGCGATCAAGGTTGTACGAATAGCAATATCAGGAATTTGGTTTCGGACTTCATCTAACAATTTTTGCGTCTTTTCACGATCTGTCCCTCTACGCATCGACTTCAATATTTTTGTCGATCCATGCTGCAAAGGAATATCTAGATAATTACAAATGTTTGGCTTGGCCTTCATCACATCCAATACATCCATCGGGAATCCAGTAGGGAATGCATAATGCAACCTGATCCACTCCAATCCTTCTATCTCAGAAAGACGCTCCATCAACTCAGCAAGGTTTCTCTTCTTGTACAAATCCAAACCATAATAGGTTGAGTCCTGTGCAATCAACAAAATCTCTTTTGCTCCGTTTTTAACTAGGTTTTTTGTTTCTTCTACCAATTCCTCAATAGGACGAGACACATGTTTTCCACGCATTATAGGAATGGCGCAAAATGAACAAGGACGATCACACCCTTCTGCAATTTTCAAATGAGCATAATGGCTATCAGAGGTAGATATTCTTTCTCCTAACAGTTCATGCTTGTAATCAGCTTTGAATTTGGCCAACAACCCTTTGAGGTCCGTAGTACCAAAATAATCATCTACATTAGGAATTTCTTTTCTAAGATCATCTTTGTATCGGTGTGACAAACATCCCGTCACATAGACTTTTTCGATATGTCCTTGCTCCTTTGCTTCTACGAAATTGAGGATTGTCTCTATTGATTCCTGCTTTGCATTTTCAATAAAGCCACAAGTATTGATAATAACAGTAGTCGCGTCGTTTTCCTTTGACTCGTGAACCGCGTCTATGTCATTCCCTTTGAGTTGGGTCAAAATCACTTCGGAATCCACGATATTTTTCGCACACCCTAGTGTTACAATATTGACCTTCTCTTTTCTTCTTCCTTTTGTCTTCAATGCCGTAATATATAATGAAGCGGCAAAGATAGGTTATCAGAATTCATGATTCATGATTTAAGAATCAAGAATTTAGTTTACGTTAAGAGATAACCTAAAGCAATCCTCTATATACATCCAAAATTTTCTTTCTGAATACGATACTATACTTGGCGTTAACCAATTCTATCTCTGCTCGGTTCTTGTTATTGAGACTCTCTAGATAAGTGTAAAAATCTGTATTACCCCCCTCGTATCGCTTTTTAACATATTCAAATGATTGATTGAGCGCGACCAAATTATCCTCTGCCGCCTTATAAGTCTCTTGGGCAGAGATTAGGTTAACATATACTTGTTGGATCGTATTGGTTACATCCAGTTCTGTCTGCTGTAAATCTAAACTAGCATTCTCCATGTTGAGTTTGGCGACCTGGGCAGTATTCTTATTCCTCCAGTTATAAAATACTGGAATGGTCATTTGTAGGTTGACATAATTGAATTTATTCCAAGTCATTTGATCTTTGAACGAAGCAGTTTCATTGAAACTACCATCTTCTGGATTGATTGCACCATTGGAAGAATACTGTGACCCTATCCTACTATATGCAGTAATCACTGGGTAAAACTGAGATTTGGAACGTTTATAGTCGAACACCGCGGATTCAGAATTAGCCGTTGCGCGTTTGATACCTGGTGAATAACCCAATGAAGATTCCAAAACAGACATAAACTCTTCCTTCTCCGTTAGATGTTCCTCTTCACCAAATTGATAAGGGGCTACATCATAATTTTGTGATACCTGTAGTTGCAACACCTGTAGTAGGTTCAACATATCCGTCATCAAAGTGTTTTTAAAATTGACCAACCTCAAATTTTCATTCGCCAATTGAGATTGAAAATTATAGACTTGCTCCAAATTCCCTACACCTACTTGATCTCGTTTCTTCTCTCTTTCCAATTGCGCTTTTAGCAGATCGGTTCTCCCTTGTGATATCTTAATATTCTCTTTATCTAACACCACACTGAGATAAGCACCTAAGACATTGGATTCTACCAATTGCTTTTGCTCAGCTATTGCATGAATGGAAGATGCTCTTTGATTCAAAGTTGAATTTCTATAATGGTGATTATTAAGCCCATTGAATATTGTCCATGATGCACTTATATTAGGATTAGCAGTATTAGTCACTTCCGTCACTTGACGTGCCGCAGATTGATCCCAAAACGTACCATTATACAGATCATAATTAGCATTCATATTGACAGAAGGTAAAAATTCCATCATGCTCTGAAAGTAATTGGCATTAGCAATCATCGCATTATTTTGAACCCTTTTCAATTCAATATTATTCTCCATTGCAATTTTCATACACTCGTCCAATCCTAAGATTCTTTTTGATTCTTGCATGCCAGAATCATTGGATTGGGCAGAGAGAAAATAACCTAAGAGCATCAATATGACTACCAATATACTTTTCATTTCACTACTTTTTGTGCAATAAGGTGCCCTGCTATATCTTGGACCCCCAAGACATAACCGACACTTACTAAAACATAACTATTAAAATATTTTCTAAACCAATGCTTTGTTGGATGCATTGACATTTTCTGAGATCACCTGCCCATCAAACAAATTGATAATGCGATGCGCATATTCTGCATCAGTAGGTGAATGCGTCACCATGACGACTGTTGTCCCTTTCTCATTCAGATCACTCAATAGGTTCATCACCTCTTGTCCATTCGCTGAATCAAGGTTACCTGTAGGCTCATCCGCCAAAATCAATTTAGGTTTGGAAACTACCGCACGAGAAATCGCTACCCGCTGTTGTTGTCCACCCGAAAGCTGCTGAGGAAAATGATTCCTTCTATGAATAACCTTCATCTGTTCCATCACCTCTTCCACCATTCTCTTTCTTTCAGAAGCTGAATATTTTAAGTAGATCAATGGCAATTCGATATTCTCAAACACTGTCAACTCATCAATCAAATTAAAGCTCTGAAAGACAAAACCGATATTGGCTTTTCTCAAATCAGCACGCTTACGTTCTTTGTAAGTTGAAATCTCCTCATCACTGAAGAAGAACTCTCCTTCTGATGGATTATCCAACAAACCAATGATGTTCAACAAGGTTGATTTACCACATCCTGACGGTCCCATGATGGCGACAAATTCGCCATTCTTGATCTCAATATTCACCCCTGCCAAGGCAGTAGTTTCAATTTCATCCGTGTAGTAGTACTTCTTTAAATCATTAGTCTTCAATAAATTACCTGATTCTCCCATGTCCTTTTTTTTAGTTGTTGATTGATCTATTTTAAAATGAGTCTGTCTTTGTCTTCATACCCGCTATAGGAAGATACAATAACTTTATCTCCAGGTTGTAGCCCTTCCAAAACTTCGTAGTATCGAGGATTTTGTCTACCCAACTTAATCCTGCGCCTCTCGGCAAAATCACCCGACTGGTCTAGCACAAAGATCCAGTTACCTCCAGTTGTTTGATAAAAGCTACCTCTTGGTACTTTTATCGCTTCGATATTTTCACTTAGTTGCAGTTTGATCTGCAAAGTTTGTCCTCTTCTGATACCTTCTGGTAAAGCTCCTTCAAAACTCAAATCCACAGAGAAGAGTCCACTATTAACCTCTGGGTATACTTTATAGATTTTGAGATCAGTAGACGTTCCTGCAAAATCAAATGCCCCTTGCAACCCTTCATAAATCCTTGATATATAATGCTCATCAATTGTCGCCCTGACCTTGAACCCATTCAAATCATCTATCTGACCTAAATTTTCACCCATATTGATGGACTCACCTACCTCAACATTGACAGAAGATAGACGTCCCGAAATAGGTGCCTTTACAAATAGGTTGTCCAAGTTTGCCTTGATCAATTCCAAATTATCTCGTGTCCTTTTGAGCGTCTGTTCTGTTTGTCGAATTTGAATTCTAGCATTCTCCGTATCAAATTTTTGAGATTCAATTTCAATTTCCTTTCTGGAATTCAATCGTTCGTAGCTTCTTTTCAATCTCAAAAACTCTTGTTCAGAAATCACACTATCTACTATCAAGAGGACCCCTCTATCGTAGTTATCTTTGGCTTCTTCGATATCGTAATTCAACTCTGTCAAGATGCGCTTCAATTCAAATTGATTACGATTCAAATTGAGTTTGGTGTTTTCTAAATTGTTGACTAAAATGAAAGCCTGTGTTTCCTCCCGGATAAAATTTTGAAGCAGGTTATTATTTGAAAGTTTCAAAATAGTATCCCCTTTATTGACAAGCGTTCCACCCTCCAGGTATTTAGTTTCTACTATACCTCCTTCTATGGCATCCAAGCGGATGGTTTTGATTGGCAAAACATTCCCGTCTACAGGTATAAATTCTCTAAATTGATCTTTGGTTACCGTGGCGACATTAATCTTTTTTGATTCAACGTTTAGCTTAGTTCCTTTATCTGCAAAAACAAAGTTGTACAGTACGAAGCTCACAAGTAGTGTAGCTCCTGACAGTCCGAAAATTCGTCCCTTAGTCCATTTACTTTTTTCAATCTTTCGATCCATTATTGATTATTTAGTCAATTTGAACAAGATATTCCAATTAGAATGCCACAAACATAAAGACCTCTTTTATAGAGACTTAAACTTAATTAATAATTTTGAATCTGTAAATATTGTCCGTGTACGGACTGATAGGTGTTCGATATCGTGCAGCAGGCACGTGATGAGAATTAAACATAAAAATAGGGTCCAAGTAAACTTGAACCCCAAGGTCAAAAACTCAAAATAAAAAGGATTAATCAAATCTTAATCCACAACAACGCAACGAATATAGGACATTTTTTATCTAAATAAAAATGTTGATACGATATGAGCACTTTAAGTTCATTTGCCTTTAATCATGAAATAGTCAGATTTTTTAATAGCTTTAAATCCAAGTATTAATTATTAGATGAATTTCAGCAATCCAACATTTCTTTGGGCCCTTACTGCGCTCTCCATTCCCGTCATTATTCATCTATTCAATTTCAGAAAAGCAAAGTTGATTGAGTTCTCTAATGTTGCATTTTTGAAAAATGTAAAGAGAAATTCTGCTTCCAAACTCCAGTTAAAACATATCCTGACCTTGATCAGCAGATTGCTATTTATTTTCTTTTTGGTCATCACTTTTACTCAGCCTTATATCCCAAGTCTTGAGAGTGGTTTCAACGGCCAATCAGTCCTGATCTATCTGGACAACTCACATAGCATGAGTAATGTGGATAAAAAGAATGTTCCAGCCATGGAACAAGCCCGATCCATCACCTCACAAATCATAGAGCAGTATGGTGATGCTACTGAATTCATGGTACTCAACAACGACTTCAGTCCAGAATCCAATTTCCCTAAAAACAAGAACAAGGCGCTTGACTTAATAGCTTCCATGAAGTATTCTAATATAGAAAGGGGTTGGTCAGGCATCAAGGAGAAACTCAATGAGTTTCGTTCTTCAGATAAGAATAGTGATCTATTTATATTGAGCGATTTTCAGTCTTCCACGATCGAAAACATTGACATCTCGGATAGTACCAATCAATATCACATCATACCCATCACTTCGCCTTCCACAGAGAACATTTATGTAGACTCCATCTTTTTCAACTCTCCATTTATATTTAGTCATCGAGACAACACACTTAATATTAGATTCAAAAACAATGGTTTTGATCCCGTGAAAGATGTATTAGTCAAATTAGAAATCAATGCCTCACAAGTTGCCAGCATCACTTTAGACATTGGATCACTGACTACTAAGACCGTCTCGTTTGAAATTGGGCAATCTATACAAAAGAATAATTATGGCATTGTCAGAATAGAAGACTTCCCTATCACGTTTGACAATGACTTTTACTTTTCATTTACACAGGCCAGCAGTGTCCGAATTGTGGAGATAAAAAAGAACTCAGCAAAAACCCCTGTTGAAATCGTCTTTGAGAACAACTCTCTATTTGATATCAATTCGTATGCCGAAGGTAATATTGGTTTTGATGTCGTCGAGAACGCAGATTTGTTAATCATTAATGGTATAGACAAATACACTCCAGGTATATCATCTCAGATCAAGTCTTACTTGCAACAAAACAAAACGGTACTCATCATCCCTGGTGAGAATACTGACATCAACAAATTGAACCTCGCCACTTCGATCAACATTACGTTAGCAGACGAAATTGAATTAGTTGAATTGAACAAGCCTAGATTAGAAAATCCATTCTTCGAGTTAATGTTTGAATCATTGGACAACAACGTAAGGCTACCGAACGCCTCTCCTATAATCAAGACAACAAATAGAGGTGATCAAATCTTAACCACTAAATCGGGTTTACCCTTTCTATCCAAGCCTAATAGAATTCAAAACCTATACTTGCTAACCACGCCGCTAACAGATGCCTATACCAATTTCCATAAGCACGCTTTATTTGTTCCAATACTGCAGCGTATTGCAGAGCTCAGCAGTGCACAGTCCAACCAACTGTATCATCGTATAGGTGAGAACAATATCTCAATCAATTTGGACAACCTCGCGAATCAAACGAACTACAAACTGCGCAAACAAGACGATCCAAACTCAGAATTAATCCCCTCGCAAAGACGCATCGCGAATCAATTAATCCTGGACGCCCCCAACTACCTACTCCAAACTGGCATCTATGAAATCCAATCTAACCAACAAATCGAAAGCTACATTGCACTAAATATAGCCAAGAACGAATCAGCGCTAGCTACATCGACTCTAGAGGAGATTAAAACACAAGTAGGAAATCGTGACAATATCGCAGTATTTGACAGTAGTGACTACCAAAATTTCGGTCAAGACATGAAAGAAAAATATGATAGCGTTGAGTTATGGAAATATGCTTTAATTTTGTCGCTAATGTTCTTGTTCATCGAGACCTTGCTATTAAGATTTTTATAAATGAGCCTATTGATAAAAGAGGTTAAAATCCTCGACCCACAATCAACCCAAAACAATAAAATATTCAATGTATTCATTAAAGATGGAGTCATATCTGCCATAGACAAAGTAGAGCATCGTGCTGATCAAGTAATCGATGGCAAAGGTAAATGGTTGATCCCAGGCATATTTGACATGAAGGCAAACTTCTCAGATCCTGGACTAGAACACAAGGAAGATATTAACTCAGGGTGTCAACTAGCTGCTGCATCAGGCGTTACGGGAGTAGCCGTATTACCCAATACAGCGCCAGTCATTCAGAGCAAGAGTCATGTCGAGTATCTGAAATCCAAAAGTGCTCATCATGTAACCGATCTCTACCCTATCGCTGCTGTGACAGTAGACACCAAAGGTGAAGACCTAACCGAGATGAATGACCTGCACGTAGCTGGTGCTATTGCATTTTCAGATGGAGAAAAGGCACTGTGGCATACCGACATTATGGTCAAGTCATTGATCTACTTACAGAAATTCGATGGATTGCTCATCAATCAACCAGAAGACAGTTTGTTGACACTGTTTGGGACAATGAATGAAGGAGTCGTCAGTACTGGACTGGGGCTAAGAGGAAAACCTGCCTTGGCAGAACACCTTATGATCAAAAGAGATTTAGATCTATTAGAGTACGCTGGAGGAAAACTTCACTTCTCTAATATTTCCTCAAAAGAAAGCGTCCGCCTGATCAAAAAAGCGAAAGCTGATGGATTGAATGTAACGTGTGACGTTAGTATCCATCACTTGATGCATACCGATGAGGACATAGTGGATTATGACTCTAATTACAAAATCAATCCTCCATTGAGGGAGGAGAAGGACCGAAAAGCATTGATAAAAGGACTCAAAGAAAATACCATCGATGTAATCGTCTCTGCTCACACACCTCATGACGAAGAATCAAAGAAACTAGAGTTTGACAAAGCGGATGATGGGATCATCGGATTGCAAACGCTGATACCTTCCTTGATCTCGCTAAAAGACCAACTGGATGTAACCGATTGGATCAGCAAAGTCACCGCCAACCCAAGACAGATATTGAGCTTGGATATGGTCAAAATAGAAGAAAAATCAATTGCCAACATGACACTTATAGACCCGAAAGGAAAATGGCAATACGATAAGAAAAGCAATTTTTCCAAATCTATCAATTCTCCACTTTTTGAAACAGAATTGACTGGTAAGGTGCTTGTAACTATCAATGGAAACAAAACATATATTGCATCATGATCAAAGACCAATTTAAGCTATCATTGAAATATGGCTTGATTGGCATATTGCTGATCATCATTATGTTTTTTGTATTTTACTTCTCTGACAAAAACCCATTGGTGAAATTACAAATATTCTACCTGATCATAATACCGACCTTCATCATCTTTGAACTCATTGAATTCACATTCGTTTTCAATAACAAATTACTAGAATTTTGGCATGGAATGACAAGTGGATTTTTCATGTACATGATCATTGCTATAGGCTTCTCCATATTTGTTTTGACATTCATCCAATTGATAGATACTGAAATATTCAGTAACTACGTACAAAACAGATTGACAATATTAGAAGGAACTCGTATTAACATAGTAGAACAAATGGGAGCTGATGTCTATATTAATTCATACAAAGAAGTCAAGGAGATGACTCCATATGACCTCATATTAGATATTATTGCAAGAGTATTCCTCATTGGTTTTGTATCTACTTCCATAGTCTCAGCTCTTTTGACCTTGTTAACTAAAAACAATAAACATACGTGAACGCAGAATTAAACAAAAAAGGAATACTCTACGGTCTACAATTGGGAGGCATTGGCATACTAATATCATTGATCACCTACTTCATCAGTGTAGATACCTATATAGGAAATATTCGTCAAATTGGGATGATGATCACTTCCATTGTACTGTTTGTGTACTGGGGTCGAAAAGAAAGAAACGAACATTTCGGAGGGTACATGGAGTACCAAGATGCCTATTGGTTTACTACTATTATATTGTTCATTACGATATACATTGGTGAAATCACTTTTATCATTATGCACAATATGATCAATCCTGAAATGAAAACCATCATAATAGAGCAATCAATGGAAGAAGGGGAAAAATTCATGCTTATGTTCAACTTTGATCAAAGTGAGATTGATGAAATGGTCATTCAGACGGAACATAAATTAAAAAATGCCTTCAAACCATTTTCGTTACTCGCCAACAGTTGGCAAGTATTGTTGCAGGCCATGTTTTTTGCATTGGTCATGGCCTTATTCATTAAAAAGAAGAGACCACTCTTCGATGAATTTGAAGAAACATCAAATGACGAGTTAGCTGAAAGGGAAGTAAAGGAAGAAGACAAGAATTAATATGCCAGAGTTAGATATATCTGTAGTAATCCCATTGCTCAACGAAGAAGAGTCTCTTCCTGAGCTATGTCAATGGATTGAACGTGTCATGATTGAAAACAAATTCAGTTATGAAATTCTATTAATAGATGATGGCAGTACAGATTCTTCTTGGCAAGTAATCAATGAACTCAAGAAAAAAAACGAAGCTATAAAAGGTATCAAGTTCAATCGTAACTATGGCAAGTCAGCAGCCCTCAATATAGGGTTCAAAGATGTTATTGGAGACGTTATCATCACTATGGATGCGGACCTACAAGATAGCCCTGATGAAATCCCGGGACTATACAAAATGATAAAAGACGAAGGTCTTGATCTGGTTTCGGGATGGAAAAAGAAAAGGTATGACCCTATCATGAAAACCATTCCTTCAAAGCTGTTTAATTCAGTTGCAAGGGTATTTTCAGGTGTCAAACTTAATGATTTCAATTGTGGACTGAAGGCATACCACCATCAAGTTGTCAAAGACATTGACATCTATGGTGAAATGCACCGCTATATTCCATTTTTAGCCAAAGGTCAAGGCTATGATAAGATTGGAGAAAAAGTAGTACAACACCAAGCTAGAAAATACGGCACAACAAAATTCGGTATAGAAAGATTCATTTTCGGATTCCTCGACTTACTATCTATCTCATTTGTTTCAAAATTCAAGAAAAGACCGATGCACTTTTTCGGAACACTTGGGACATTATCCTTCTTTATGGGGACTGCCATTACTGTTTGGGTGATCACAAGGAAAATATATGAAATACAAATGGGACTACCTGCACGAGAGATCGTGGATCAGCCCCTATTTTTCTT
>JAOPTS010000199.1:0-1569 GCA_051531955.1 Reichenbachiella sp. | reverse complement strand
TGGTGAAAATATATCTGAGAAAGCAATCCGGAATCAAAGATGAAAGGAAGCAGAGAGACGAATTGTTGAAGGAAGAATTCTTTTTATTGAAAGAAGCTTTTGGAAAACATATCAATGACTCTACGAGGCTTGCCAAAATCTATCAAGCAATTGATAACACAGCAGTACTCTTTTATGATTTTGACGAGTCTTCAGATAAGTTCGGCTTTATAGAGAGTACGGTTATGAGCTCAAGAGTCAGTGAAAAAGAAGAATTAAAATTAGTGTACAGTAGTTGGTTGGAGGATAGAGATCGATTTTATGAACAAATTTTAATTACTCTGGTTGATGGCTTATCAAATAATGTAACTCCATATGAGGTTGAAATTGCTATAGATGAAGTGATCTATCAAATTAATGATTAATTATTAAAAATATCATAAAAAACAAAGGACTTTACATCAAGTAAAATCCTTTGTTTTTTACTCTTGTTTCAATGATTCTACAGGGGGGGGCATGAGATGAGATGACTCCTTTGGAGCTGTTAAGTGTTTGTGAAGTACTAGTCTTAAAGTTGAAAGCTTTTCAAGCTTCGTAAAGCAGAAGGGGTATTTTCAATAGCTCATTAATTAAAAGGAATAAAAGTCAGTGATCTTGATTCTTTAATCATGGTTCTTTGATCCAACTCTTAAACCTGCCAAGTCATCTTTTTCGTGGCTATACAGCTATTACTCATTCTCTTTTTACAATCTAAGTTGATCTCTGTCAGTACTTTGTCGTCATGCATTGGATTGTGGTGTGTGAAAATAAGTTGCTTTGCACCTGATTTTTCAGCTAAAGTCAAAGATTGGGAATATGTTGAGTGTCCCATTCCAATAGAAGTTTCCATTTCCAAATCGGTGAATTGGGCATCATGAACCAAAACATCGACTTTTTCACAAAAGTGAACATATCTACCAATTATTCCACCTTTGTGTTCATGATCAATCATGAACACCACGGATTTTCCATTTTCAATCAAACGGACGCCATAGTTTTCACCAGGGTGGTTGAGAGCAACCGTGTCAATAGTCAGACCTTTAATTTTGGATAGCCATGTATGATCTAGATAGGTAACCTTTGCTTTAATGTCCTTGTATGGTCGAGAACTATGTGAAGATGACATTTGAGATTTAAATATAGATTCCATTTTACTACCGCTGATTTTTGGGTTTAGTGCAATGAAGGAGATTTTATAATCTGGACTGAACAATGGTGCGAAAAATGGAAGACCTTGGATGTGATCCCAATGAAAATGCGACATCAGAATGATTAATTCTTTCTGACGACCTGTATTGATTATATCATTGCCAAGATTGATGATGCCTGTACCTGCATCTAATATTAGATTGGCTTGATTCTCTGTGGTGAGTAATATACAAGTAGTGTCACCTCCAAATTTTAAAGTCTTTTCTGATGAGGTGGGGTGTGACCCTCTAGTACCATAAAAAGTAATTTCCATAACGCATGTTTTCTTTCAGTTTTGAAAAATAAACTGACTTATCATTTCTATCAAGTATTTGAGCAATTAAAATGTTCTTCTTTTTGTTA
>JAOPTS010000198.1:0-5136 GCA_051531955.1 Reichenbachiella sp. | reverse complement strand
TATGCCATGACTCTGATGACTCCCATCAAAGTTTCTATCAACAGACTGTATGTTAATCGCGCCATTTTTTGGCTAGCAGGATTGAAACTTTTCCAAAAGAGAGCGTTCAATGGGTTATATACTTTGTCTCTTATTCATTATGCCCGCTGGGTGATCATTGGACGCAATTCATTTCCAAGATTGAGCGAAGAGCAGCCAAAGGAAGAATTGAAATATGCGTATATGATGTTCTTTAGTAATTTTAACGGGAGCTGGACGCAGTATGTAGATTCATTTTCAATGGCGATTCCAACTGGCCTAGATTTAATATGGAGAAAGAATGTTGGTTGGCCCAATGCAGTGCCGGAGACTCCTTTCAACCGATATGTGATCAAGAATCAAATTTGGAATTCGCATTACTATAGTGCTTACCCTCTTGCCACCTCCAATGATGTGAAATCTGCCCAGAAAGTGAAAAAAGAATTGGTGGAGTTAAGTGATGAATTGTATCATCTCAACGCTGATTCTTTCAAAGAAAAATACGATGCTTTGGTATTAGGTCTTCAAAACGATCTTAGTCAAATGGAACCAACACCAGTTGTGAGCTTAGCGAGTCAAGCCATCGAGAAACGTGCCCGTATCGAAGAAGGTCAAGAATAATCCAACCACCAATTTACAAACAGTTATGCCAAACGAATCAGGAAAAGCCTACGGGCTGACGACCCTTTGTCCGATCAAAAATGGTCAACATGAAAACCAGTCTTTTGCTTCTTCTACTAGAGAGATTTTAGAGAATTTACCCTTGGCCGAAAATAGTCCAATGGCAAAAATCCCCAACACCTATTTGTCAAGATTGCTCATATTGAATGATCCTACATATGAAGGTGCACCCCATGAATTGGATCAGCTAAAATCAAAATATTTGGTCTTTACTTCTAATTTTCATGGTGACTTGGAAGCCTACCTTGAAGACATGTGGGGAAATGCCCAAGAAGACATCAAACATATCTGGCAGCATTGTGTTGGTTTTGACGAAGTGAATGATGTAAAAAGTTTTATAACCTATATCAAGAAATGCCAGGTGGAGACCACTTTCTACTTCAATGGATCTAATGATGATTCGTTAGTAGAGCAGTTGAAGGCACTTTACCTGAAGCAAGAGTTTTCGAAGTTTGTCTATGCCAATCAAGGTAAGAGTAAAGAGGAATTGTTTGCCGCTTTCAAATTATTTGATCAAGAATCACAGCCATCAGTCGTCGAAGGACCAACTTGGCGTGCTGGGGAACAAGACTTGGACAATATCATCGTATCATCTAACTAACCAATCACCAACTAATCTATCATCATGGATACAATCATAGACCGACACGATGTTCAGGGAATCATCTTGAGCAATTACAACCAGTTAGGGTATTACAAGGCTCGGTATCTTTTTTTTAAATTTAATAATAGTAATCAAGCGCGTGATATGCTTGGTGAATTGAATGAACTAGTCACAACAGGAGCTCCTTGGAAATCAGATGTTGAGAATTCAGATGCTGTTGACTGGCCAGATGCTACTACCAATGTTTCGTTCACATACGATGGTCTTAAAAAGCTAGGTGTGCCAGTTCATACTTTACAATCTTTTCCAGATGAGTTTATTATTGGGATGAGAGGTAGACGGGATATTCTAGGTGATGACGACTCCAGTAGTCCTGAGAAATGGGATAAAGTATGGCATCAGGAAATTCATCTTTTTGTAGCAATTACTGCTCCCAATGATGATCAATTAGAGAATAAGTACGATGAGGTTGTTGCCATCTCTGACAAGTATGATGGAGTTGAGTTATTGGGTGGTCATGCTAAAGCCAAGGGGCAAGACTCTTCTTATTACCAAGAAGCATCAGCCTTGTATGATGAGCAAGGACAACCAACAGATAAAGAACATTTTGGATATTCAGATGGTATTAGTAACCCGTTTTTCAAAGGGATGACTTCTTTGGATGGCGACTTAATTGGTGGAGGTAAAAAAAGTAGTAAAGATAAAAATGGCTATGGTGATCCATTGAAAGAGTCGACATGGGAGCCATTAGAAACAGGAGAGTTTGTCCTCGGATATAAAGATGAAGCGGATGAATGGCCAGTAGCACCGTTTCCTCCATTGATGTCTCGTAATGGTTCGTTTTTGGTGTACCGAAAACTCCATGAAAACATCGCTAGTTTTAATAGTTATGTAAAGGAGAAGGGGAAAAATTATCCAGGTGGAGAAGAAGAGCTGAGTGCCAAGTTTGCAGGTCGATGGAAAAATGGGGTGCCCATTACTTCCTTTCCTGATGAGTCGGAGGCTAATAAATTGGCAGAAAGAAGAAGTTTGGCTTTACATCAAATGGCTGTTGCAAAGACTCCAGAAGAGAAAATATTAGCACAGAAGGAATATCTAGAGGTGAACAAGCATTTTACTGGCTTTGACTATAATGATGATATAGAAGGAGCAAAATGTCCCGTGGGAGCACATACCAGAAGAGTCAACCCTAGAGGATCATTAGAGTTTGGCGCTGACGGTGCATTCGAAACACCAAGTGCCTTGGCAGATCGAAGAAGGATAATTAGAAGGGGCTTGCCATATGGGCCGTCTGATGCAACTGATGATCAGGGGGAGCATGGGATTATATTCATGACGATTCAGGCCAATATCAAGCGACAGTTTGAGTTCGTACAGCAGCAATGGGTCAATTATGGGAATGACTTTAAACTGGCCAACGACAAAGATGTCTTGTTGGGGAATCATCACGATGGTCAAGGACGTGCTGTGATCCAAGGAGATCCCAAGACAGGGAAGTGTCCTCATTTCCTGAATGAGATGCCACGGTTTGTGGATACTCGAGGTGGAGATTACTTTTTTATCCCCAGTTTAACTGCCTTGAGACTATTGGCCAAGGGCACGATAGATCCAACATAAAATCATTATGTTATTCATCCAAATTTCTTTAAAGAATTGAATAAGGCTTTTGGATGAATAACAATTCGATTAATTAATAGACCCCATTACTCTTTTCATAAACCCATTGAGTGCCTCCTTTTCTGGGGTGCCCGACTTGATGTCTTTTTGTACTTCTATGGCACCATAGAAATTTGAAAGTAATTCTCCGATCACTTCTATTTCTTCGTCCTTGATCCCTTTGGCATCCGCTATGTGTTCTAACAATTCGATCGTTTCATGTACCCAATCTTCATCGTTTTCTTTTACGAAATCTAATGTGTGTTTTATAATTGGTAGTCTCATATCTAAAGGGGTTGTTAATTATTATTGATGCAAAGTAATAAGAGAAAGATTTGATAGGAACGGGTTTCTCATCAATTATTTAGATGGTCAGATCAAGATGGTGAATACATCAATCATACATCAGGTAATTCCAAATAAGTAATCGTTTAGTTCACCTGAATAATTCTAAAGTACTTTTTATGGGCCATAAAACCTGTCTATCGCCTCTATTATTACCTTGTCGTTAATCGACAAGTAAGCAGCGCGCGAACAAGTTGGGGAGTTGATCACTACGGTCTGGGAACCGGTACCAAAGTAGAAATAGTAAGCTAGTTTTTCATCATCATGGTTAAGCTGATCTTCCAGTCGGGAGGAGTAGTTTTTTTGTAATATATATCAACCTATTTGAAGCATTTGTCGACCCTTTATAAATGTAGTTTCTGTTAACTTCACGCCGCGTTGCAACGAAGGAGTTGCAATCACTAAAACTAAAAAACTAAAACTACTATTATTATGGCTGGAGGAAATGTGTCATCGTCTACCGCAAAGGTATCGGACGGTGCAGCAAATCAAAGTTATGCAATGCCCTTAACGGTATTGACAACTCTGTTTTTTATGTGGGGATTTATTACTTGTATGAATGATATTCTCATTCCGCATTTGAAAGAAGTCTTTACCCTCAATTACACACAAGCAATGCTGGTACAGTCAGCATTTTTTGGTGCTTACTTTATTATCTCATTAATTTATTTCATCATTTCGGTGACTTCTGAAGATCCCATTGCTAAGTATGGTTATAAAAAAGCAATCATCGTCGGATTATTGATTTCAGCACTTGGATGTACTTTGTTTATACCTGCGGCTAGTTATGAATCTTATGGTTTCTTTCTAGGGGCATTGTTTGTCTTAGCATCTGGGATTACTATTCTTCAGATGGGGGCCAATCCTTATGTGTCTTTATTGGGAAAGCCTGAAGGAGCTTCTATGAGGTTAAACATGACACAAGCATTCAATTCATTAGGAACTACTATCGCTCCTTTAGTGGGAGGGGTTTTGATTTTGGGCGCGGCTTCTGCAGGTGCTGATGCTGTCAAGATGCCATACATGGCTTTGGCGGCTACATTGTTGGCTTTGGTAGCATTGATAGCATATGCCAAATTGCCAAGTATCTCTACAGGAGATGAAGAGGAGGCTAAACCATCAAAAGGAAAAGGAGCTTTGGCTTTCCCTCATCTTATTTTAGGGGTAGTTTGTATTTTCATGTACGTAGGAGGAGAAGTCTCTGTAGGTAGTGCTGTGATTAATTATTTAGGCTTAGATAATGTAGCAGGATTGAGTGAGGATCAAGCACATCCTTATTTAGCTTTATTCTGGGGAGGTGCAATGGTTGGTAGATTCTTTGCTGCGGTATTCTTACAAGAGTCAGAAAAGGATATGTCGTTTTACTTGAAAGTACTAGGTGTTACTGTTTTTGCATTCTTTTTAGGGTGGTATTTGACGGATATGACATTAGCGTTTTCTTTCCTAGGCTTGGTGGTATTGAATATTGTAGCATTCTTTATTGGACAAAGTAAGCCAGGGAGATCTTTAGGTCTTTTTGCATTGATCGTGATCACCATGATCATCATTGGTATTGTAGGGTCTGGTGCTCTAGCTATGTGGTCTATTGTTGGGATTGGGTTGTTCAATTCTATTATGTTCCCAACCATTTTTACATTAGCTATCAAAGGATTGGGTGTGGATACTGGGCAAGGGTCTTCCTTGTTGGTAATGGCAATAGTAGGAGGGGCGATTATCCCTGTGGTCATGGGGGCAGTAGCTGATGCTACAAGCATCCAAATTGCATTCCTTGTACCTATTGTTTGTTATGCCTATATCGCTTATTATGGTTTTATTGGTTCAAAACCTAAGGC
>JAOPTS010000197.1:0-17830 GCA_051531955.1 Reichenbachiella sp. | reverse complement strand
GCAAAAGAATTAACCTCATAATGAAGTGAATTATTCAAATCAACTTCAGAATATATATCAGATAATGTAGCGTCTGCATAAGAGTTATAGTCTGGATATTTACTCTTAATAATTGGTATTTGTTCAGAAGAACATTGCCTTCCTCTTACTGGGTATTGTACTCCCTGATCATAATAACCCAAAACTATATCCAAATTCCCGTTGGCATCATAATCCTTGACATACACATCAAAAGATTCATTAGGAGTAGCCTTATATTTATAATTTAACCCAAGGTTACCTCCTACCAAATCTATATCCCCATCATTGTCAAAATCCGCAGCTTCCAAACTATACCACCAACCAACAGTGTTGTTAAGACCTAACTCTTCTGTTTTATTTTCAAATTTACCATTTACATTTTTCAAGACTGTGATAGGCATCCATTCACCGACAATGACTAAATCAATGGCCCCATCATTATCAAAGTCCACCCACTCAGCATCAGTCACCATGCCCGCTTCCATTAAATCAGGTGCCAATACTTGGGTTACATCAATGAATTTAGGCCCATTTTCAATTGAGCTTTCATTCTGAAGAATAAACGTTTTTGCAGGAAGAGGATAAGTTCTTGGGACAACTCTTCCCGTTACTAGTAAATCCAAATCACCATCCATATCAAAATCAGCCGCTTTTACAGTACCCCCACTGGAATTAACATTAGGCAAAGCTTTCGTATCTCTTTTAAATCTCCCATCCCCATCATTAATATACAGTCTATCCAAGAGTGACGAAGAGCCAGCTTCATATTCGTTACCTCCACTCACTACATATAAATCCAAATCACCGTCTCCATCAAGATCCGAAAATAAGGCACCAAGATCTTCACATAACTTGTCATGAATTAAAAAATCATCTTCCTGTAATTGAAATGAACCATCATCTCCTTGAATATATATTGCACCAATCTTACCTGCAGCACCACCTATAAATATATCTTCTAACCCATCATTATTAATGTCTCCATTTGCCAAAGCAGGTCCAAGATTAGAATATACATGAGGTAATAACACTTGATATTTATAATCATCAAATTCATTTTCTTGGTGTAGAAAATCAATACCCGTCTCTTTCGTGTTAAGTATAAATATTTTTTCAGATGAAGAAGCTACATTACTTGTTTGATTTATCCCATTTGAATGATCTATGACGATACGTTGGTTTGCTTTAACATCCTTTAGGAGTTCAAAACTACCATCTAACCAAGTAATTTTCAATTCTTCTATGATCGTTTCTTGCCCTAACCCAAAATGTACAATTGGGTCTACAGAAGATTGAAAGCCACGAGTAACGGTATGCTCATAGTACTGCTTCTTGCCTCCGGCACTAAGACTAATTTTACTTCCAAAACCTTGAAGGTTCTCTTTATAACCTTTCAGATCCAATTGTATATAGTTACCAATGGACTGCTCACGAGTTGTGTTTTTATGCAGCGTAACTCTTTCATCAATATTATTTACAATCATATCCAGGTCACCATCATTATCCAAATCTGCATAAGCGGCACCATTAGAATATCCAGCAAAGTCCAATCCCCAATCTTGAGAACGCTCTTCAAAGGATAGGTCTCTATTGTTTTTATACACCATATTGGACAATTTCTCTGATGGCATTGACAATGTCAATGCTAAATAGTCCAATTCTTTACCACCAGCTTTTGCTTTATCTATTTTTTTGAAAAAATCCTTATTATTAATATCACGTCTAATACCATTAGTGATAAATACATCCTTCCATCCATCATTATCCAAATCCGCAAATAATCCGGCCCAACTCCAATCAGTATTTGCCATTTTGGACATCTGAGATACATCACTAAAATGTGGTAAATCATCGTCTCCAATACCATTATTTAACTGTAAAGCATTTTGCATGTACTGATAGTGCATGTTAAAATTGACAACTTCATAGAATCTTTTTGGATTCATGGATGCCATATTAGCTTTACTTCTTCTGTTATTCTTTGGAGTCATATCCATTTGAAGAATATCCAAAAGTCCGTCATTATTGAAATCACTCACATCTGCGCCCATCCCAAAGAACGGAATGTGTGGTGTCGTCTCTTTCACATGATCAGTGAAGGTACCATCACCATTGTTGAAATAGAATATATCTGGTGTAGCAAAATCATTAGAAACATAGATATCTTCCCAACCATTTTGATCAAAATCCCCTACGGTTGCGCTGAGTGACAATCCATAGTTCAGAATACCAGACTCCATTGTAATGTCTACAAATTTACCCGCGCCTTCATTCATATATAGTCTATCAGAATCAATAGTCTCTTTCTTTGCTATCTTAAATTGATAGGTAAAATTATTAGTCTTGAAACTAATGTAAGGGTAGTTGGCTACATACAAATCCAAATCACCATCCTTATCAAAATCAAAGAAGGTAGACTGAGTAGTGTGCCCTTCATCAGCAATTCCTAATACACCAGCCGATTCAGTAAAGGTTATACCATTTTCACTCATCCCATTATTGAGGTAACATAGATTTTTTGTAGTTGTGAACTTTCCAGATACACTTACATAAATATCTAACCATCCATCTGCATTGATATCAGCCATGGTCACACCTGTCACCCATCTATCATCACCTTCTATTCCTGCTGACACAGATATATCTTCAAATTTTAAATCTCCTTTATTTAAGTACAACTTATTTGAGACCATGTTTCCCGTAAAGAATAAATCTTGAAGACCATCATTGTTAACGTCTCCCACGGCAACTCCTCCCCCCATGTAGATATATGGGTATGAGAAATAATTTATCTTTTTTGTCTCTTTTAAGGTGTTGCTAAACTCAATCCCTGAGTAGTCTGATCCAACAGTTTCAAATAATGTTTTTGAACTATTATTTAAGGAAGAATTATGCTGTTCATCACAAGAATTACAAACAACAATAAGGGCAAGTAATATGAAATATCTATTCATGAAAAAAGACTTAAATCGCTCATTTGAAAAGGTAGAGCCGTAAAAAAACAAACATGTCTTGATTACAGACACTCAAAATTAATCAAAAAAAAAGGGGTAGAGATTGCTCCCTACCCCTTTTTAAAAAACTTTTTTATTAAAACCCAGGATTCTGAATCAATACACCATTTTGCAAATCAATTTCAGCTTGTGGAATTGGAAGAAACTCATCAACACCCGCCTCAAAAACAGCACCTCCAAATGGACTGTTTAAATATTGACGCTCATGATCTAAATAAGCATTAAGAACTGTTGCAGCATCTCCCCATCTTTTCAAATCATAGAATCTATGACCTTCTCCAGAAAGCTCTAGCTTTCTTTCCATTTTCAAAGCAATAAGTGCATCAGTAGCATTACCAAACGTAGCATAGTTTCCTATTACATAGTTAGCAGCATCAGCAGTATCATCACTGTTACGTAAGAAAGAATTAGCAGCTCTATCACGTACTCGATTGATAAGAGCAGTAGCATTCCCTAATGTCCCAACAGCTATTTCACATTCTGCAGCCATCAACAATACATCCGCAAAACGAATGACTGCAACGTTCACAGTAGTATAACCAGCTGTCCATGATGAAGCATCATACTCAGGTACAGTAGTAGCATTAGCATAAAAGACAAACTTCTTAGGTGCATAAGGACCAGCATACGCTTGATCTCTTACCCAACCGATACCTGGGTGCAATCCCCAATCTAAATAAGGAAGACCTCTTCTACCTACTGAGTGATCTAATCTAGGATCTATGTTACCAGCATCAGGAGTAAATGCTCCATCAATAGCAATTCCCAAATCATTAACTATCATGTTAGTAGTGCTGTTATAAGAACCATCTAATAATGGCAATCCAGTAGCATCTGTTCTGAAAGAGTTAACCAAATCAATACTTGGTTGGAAAAATCCACAACAATTAGTTTGTCCAGTAGCATCACCATTCGCATGCGGCATATTCAAAACCATACCAGCATTTGCATTTTGCACATCACCAGTACCTGCAGCAGCTTGTGAAGAAAATACTGCTTCTTCATTGTTGTCATTAGGTGCTCTGAAAGCATCTCTATAGCTAGGAACTAAATCATAAGCAACACCTTGTGCTGTAGTACCATTCGAGATTACATCATTGTATATAGTAAGTGCTTCAGTGTACTTTTCTTGGTACAAATAGGCTTTCGCTAAGTAAGCACCAGCAGCATAACTATTGGCTCTACCAGCATCACCTTGAGTAGCGGGCAAATTCTGGTAAGCAAACAAAAAGTCAGCCTCAATCATAGGCCAAAGACTAACATCATTCACCACAGGATCTACTTCGTTCCAATTTTCATCTACATAAGGTACATCATTAAACATCTTCTTTAACCCGAAGTAATAATGTCCTCTCAAGAATTTAGCCTCTCCTTCTAATCTGATTTTATCAGCATCAGAAACATCTTCTTGAGCATTAGCTAGTAATTGTAAAGCAGCATTTGCTCTAGCCACTCCCTCATACAATATTCTGTACTTTTCACTTACAGAACCATTAGTAGACAAAGTAGCATATGATTGCACTTCATTCATTACAGATTGATCACCTGCATTTGAACCTTTGTTCGCGTCACCACCCATTACACTACCCCAAAACCAGTTTGAAGCATCACCATAAAAGCCGTCACGACCTAACAGTTGACTATATGATGCAATTACAGCACCTTCAATTCCTGCCAAAGAAGACAGCTCAACTTGAGTTAGAGAACCTGTAGCAGGTATCTCTAGAAATTCGTCTTTACACGCTACTGTCGAAATCAATGACAACACCAGCACGAAAGCAATTATTTTTGATAATTTCATGTTTGTTATTTTTAAAAAATAAAAATTATTTCTTTTTTAAGAATTAGTCTTAAAATGAAGCAGATACACCTAAAGTCCAACTTCTAGTGATAGGGAAGTTACCCAAATCAACACCAAAGTTAGTATCAGCAGCACCACCTACACTTGGATCCAATCCTGAATACTTAGTGATAGTGAACAAATTGTTAACCGATCCATAAACCTGAAGTTTAGTCATGCTTAATGCATCCAAAACAGACTTAGGAAGGTTATATCTAAGTGTTAAATTTTGCAATCTGAAGTATGATCCATCTTCCACATAGTAAGAATTAGACTGTGTGTTAGTACTGAAGTTAGAAACATTCTCGAAAATCGGAATATCAGAACCCGTATTATCAGTGCTCCAAGAATCCTTCACTCTGTTACTGATAGCAGCACCTGGGAATAAAGAATAGAAATCAGTAAATACTTTAGAGACATTGTAAATCTCATTACCATAAGAGAAAGAAGAATAAACTTCTAATTCAAAAGATTTGTAAATCCCTTTCAAAGTCAATCCTCCAGTGAAATCTGGAATTGGATCTCCAAGATAAGTTCTGTCATCAACAGTGATCGCACCATCGTTGTTCAAATCCTTAAATCTAAATCTACCTTGTGCAGCACCATCTTGACTTGCAGCACTAGAAACCTCAGCAGCATCAGCAAAAATACCTTGCACTTCGTATCCGTAGAATGAAGACAATGGCTTACCTACCTGGTTCAATACTGGAGTAATACCTCTATAATCAGAACTTCTGTTTGGAAGAGACTCAATACCTGGAGCAAGAGAAACAATCTCATTTTGCAAGAATCCCATGTTGTAAGTTACTTCCCAATCTATCTCAGAAGCAATTTTACCTCTACCAACAATTTTCAAATCAATTCCTCTGTTTCTCATTTCACCTACGTTCACAGATGGAGCGTTTGCTCTATATCCTGTCTGAACAGTAATAGGTTGTTGAAACAATAAATCTTCCGTGTCTTTTTGCCAAAACTCAATCATAAAATCAAGTTTGTTATCAAAAGCAAGAATATCAACACCTACGTTAGTAGTGATTGCTCTTTCCCATTGTGCAAAAGAATTACCTATTGTAGTTCTGGCGTATCCAGCAGCAGCACTAGTATTAGAACCAGTAATGTCATAACTAGATCCACTTATAGAAGTACCATACAAACTATACTGATTATTAGGGGACACGTTATTCGAGTTACCCATGATACCGTACCCGCCTCTAATTTTCATGTCATCTAACCAAGAGATTCCACCCATGAATCCTTCTTCAGATAATCTCCAACCTAAAGAGAACGCAGGGAATACTCCATATTTGTTTTCATCACCAAATCTAGAAGCACCATCTCTACGCACTACTACAGAAGCCAAATATTTGTTACTCAAATCATATGTCAATCTACCAAAGTAAGAAGCATAAGTAACACCGTTAAAATGTCCGCCATTCACTGTTGGAGACTGCACATTCGACAATGTGATATAATCAGGGTTTTGTGAGAATGGATTGATTCCTCCACCATTCATACCTCTTCCAATACCGTTGTTCAATGCTTCCTGACCTAACAATACACCTATTTTACTAGAGCCTACTTGCTTAGAATAGTTAATAGTGTTAGTCCACTGCCAGTTATATTGATAATTTGAGAATTGACTAAATCCAAAAGAAGCGTTGTTCTCAGAGTTTTCGTAAGTTCGTCTTGAGTAGAAATGTCCGTTAGTATTGTAAAAACCTCCACCAAAAGATGTTTTAAAAGTAAGATCCTTAACAGGCTCTACTTCTAAATAAACATTACCAAATACATTTACTTGGAAAAGTCTATCATCAGACTGTCCTTCGATTTCAGCCAATGGATTAGCCGGGTTGTTAAAACCTGGAGCAATAGTACCAGCATATCCACCAAACTCATTGTGAGTAGGGATAATTGTAGGCATTCTTTGAGCAGCTAATATTACGTTTTCATCAGTAGCTGAACCTTGACCGCCTGCACCTCCAGATAATAACCTAACAGCTCTATAAGTCGCTTGGATATTTTCACCAATACGAACTTTGTCTGACAAGTCAAAATCAGAGTTAGCTCTCATCGTATATCTAGAGAATTTCTGGCCAATCACTGTACCTTCTTGCTCTTGCATACCCATACCGAAATAATATCTACTTGCTTCAGTACTACCTTTCAAGGCAATGTGATGTCTTTGAAGAAAAGCATTATCCGTAATTGCATCGTACCAATCAGTTCCTTCTTTATTAGCCTTAATCACTAAATATGTACCATTTGGATCTTCACTGTACAAATCTCTATGATCTTCTAAATTCACAGAACCAACTACACCAGCATCAGCTCCTACTAATAAATAATCAGGAATCACTGGAGTTTCACCTGTTCCATATTGAGGATGGTTGTAAACTGGCGCAGCACCTCTTGAAGCAGCTTCGTTTGCGATCGCTGTCCAAGTCCAATCCGCTTGATCCTGTGGGTTCATTACGTCAAATCCATCACCTGGAGTTGTCACACCAAACATACCGTTGTACTCAACTTCCATTTTCTTAACACCTTTCTTACCTTTCTTAGTAGTGAAAACGATCACACCACCAGCAGCTCTAGCTCCATAGATAGATGCAGCAGTAGCATCTTTCAATACAGTAGTACTTTCGATATCATCAGGGCTTAAAAAATCAGTATTACTTACTGCCATCCCATCAACAATGTAAAGAGGAGCGTTACCACCTAAGGCACCAAAACCTCTAACACGTACCTGAGACTGAGTACCAGGCTGACCGTTTGTTACAACAGTAACACCCGCTACACGACCTTGTAATTGCTGTTCAACGTTTCCAGAAGGAGACACACTCAAAGCCTTAGGCTTAATTGTAGCAACAGATCCTGTCGTTTCTCTTCTTGAATCAACAGAGTAACCTGTAACGATTACTTCTTCCAATGCTTGCGTATCATCTTCTAAAGTAATATCAATAACAGATCTGCTACCTACAGTAGCTTCTTGAGTTTCCATCCCAATGAATGAAAACACCAAAGTACTGTTGTCATCGCCAATTGATAATGAAAAATCACCATCAATATCAGTCACTGTACCTGTAGAAGTTCCTTTTACTAGAACGCTTACTCCTGGTATTGTTTCACCTGAAGCAGATGACACCTTACCGGTGATTGTTCTGTCCTGAGCCATTACATCCATAGATATGAATGCCATAACCATCAGTGACGCTTTCAAAAGATGCTTCCATGTCATCTTAAATAGTCTAAGTTTTACCATGCTTAATAGTTTTAATGAGTAAATAGATTTTATTCTTTGTCAAACTTCTAGAATTACAACCCTAGTAGCGTTGGGGATTTTTCACAAAGGGAAAGGGTAATTGTTACAAAACACATTCAAACAACTACAAAACCCTTTTCATCCCTCTTTTTCTTTCACATCTTGTGCATATTCTGATGGGTTAACACCGAATTGCTTTTTAAAACAATCTCTAAAATACTGAAGGTCGTTAAATCCTACGTGATAAGTGATCTCAGAAATCGTCATTTGATCCTGCCTAATCAGTTGCGCGGCACGCTTCAACCTTATTGATCTTATGAACTCATTGGCACTTTGACCAATCAGCCCTTTTAACTTTCTATACAACTGCATTCTACTCAACCCTAGTTCTCTTCCTAGGTCGTCTACAAAGAATTCAGAATTAGAAATGTTCTCTTCGATCACACTTACCGCTTTCTCTATGAAGGATTCGTCCTTGGCCGCTATCTTAATATTCTTAGGTTGAATATCCAGCGTGCTATTATTTAGCACTTGATCTTTAATCTTATTCTTAATATCCAACACATTCCTCACCCTTAAAGCTAATAGTTTTGGATTGAAAGGCTTGGTTATGTAATAATCCGCTCCCTTTTCAAATCCTTCTAAGGCACTTTCATTGGAAGCCTTGGCTGTCAACAATACAATAGGAATATGACTGGTCTTCAAATCACCTTTCACTCTCTTGCACACTTCGTATCCATCTATGCCTGGCATCATGATATCCGAAATAATCAAGTCCGGAATTCTTTCTTTAGCCATTTCACATCCCGAAGTACCGTTATTAGCCACGATAATTTGGTAATCAATATTTAATATTGACCTAATATAATCTCTAATATCATCATTGTCCTCAATAATCAAAATAAGAGGTGCATCCTTTTTCTCTGGACTATCGGCAATGTTCTCGTTCACTGCTGTTCTCATCACATCCTCATCTTGCTCATATGCTCCTTTATTCTCAATAACGGTATTATCGTGACCTTCAACGAAATCTTCTTGATTCAAATGAGCATCCCCTTTATATAAATGCACTTCAAACACGGTTCCATCATCTTCTATACTTTTGAAATCAATGTGACCATGGTGCAGCTCAACCAACTCCTTGGTCAAAGAAAGTCCAATACCTGTCCCTTTACTCTTTTTGTTTTTATTGTCTCGAACCCTATAATACCTATTGAAGATGAAATCCTTTTCGTCTTCAGGAATACCTATCCCATCATCCTTTACTCTCAAAATCACTTTTTTCTCTTGATCCTCCAAAGACAGTTCTACTTTTCCAAAATCATTGGTATATTTAAAAGCATTGGAAAGTAGATTAATTACTATTTTTTCCATTTTGTCTTTGTCAAATGACAATGCCACTACTGACTTGGGCATTACTACCTTGTAAGCAATATTTCTCCGGTTGGCCATGGAGGAAAACGAATGGGCTGAAGTTTTCAAAAATTTCACAACATCAGTTGTCTCCAGCTCCAACCGCATCTTGCCAGATTCTAACTTGGACAGCTCCAATAATTGATTGATCAGGTTAAGTAAATTCTCTGCATTACGAAGCATTATACCAACTTGCTCTTGGGTCAATTGTTCCTCAATATTTTCCTTCAGTCCTTTGAGTGGTCCCAATATCAAAGTCAATGGAGACCTGAATTCATGAGAGATATTCGCAAAAAAACTAGATTTCATTTCGTCCAACTCCTGCATCTTAGACAATTCTAAGTGTTCTACTTTTAGCTCCGACTGCAGTCTTTCTCGGTTAACGATAGTTTGAAATGACCAAATTAGAATAATGACTATAACGGTGGTATAAATAATATAAGCCCAAAAAGTATTGTACCACGCTCGAAGTACTACAATTTTGACACTTGCTTCCAGGGGGCTCCAGTCACCTTTTTCATTAGTACCTCGAACCTTGAACGTGTAAGTCCCGGGTGGTACATTAGTATAATAAGCTTCACGACGACTTCCTGCTTCTTGCCACTTCGAATCATACTTCACCAACTGATAGGCATAAAGGTTACTTTTGGACTGCGCATAATTTAGTTGTGAGAACTCAAAACTAAAATCATTCTCATAATACCTTAACTCGATCACTTCTGCGTCCATGATATTGGATTTCAAAACTGACTCTTCCCCGGGCATAACCGATTCATTAGATATTTTAAAATCCACCAAGTACACTTGCGGTTCATCATTGTTGTCCACAATATCCTTTGGATGAATTAGATTAAACCCATCTACTCCACCGAACAACAACTCCCCAGTTTGTGACTTGAAACTTGATTGTTTGAAAAACTCTAGTGATTGTAAGCCGTTTGACAAATCAAAAATTCTAATACTCTGTGTATCACGGTCAAATCTGATAATACCTTTATCGGTACTCAACCATAATAAGCCAGCAGCATCCTCTTCGATAGCGTAAATCACCTCATCTGGAAATCCATGATCAAAACCGTAATTTTTGAATTCCTCTGTTACTGGGTCAAACTCGTTGAGGCCACCAGAAGTCCCTACCCATAGCTTACCATCAGCAGTCTCATGGAATGACAATATCATATTATTACTCAATGAATTTTCTTTTCCTGGATTGAATAGATACTTCTTAAAAGTACTCCCCTTTCTACCTGGGACAACCAAATTAATACCTGTCCCTTCGGTCCCTACCCAAATATTCCCTTTAGAATCTTCATAGACCAATCTCACTTTGTCAGTATTGATACCGTCATGGTTCCGCTCATCATAGCCATATGATTGAAATTTTCCTGACTTAGGGTCATAACTCACCAAACCACCTCGAAAGACCGCAAACCATATTTTACCATCCTTACTTTCAATTATCGAAAAGACATTCTCTTTGTCCTGCACCAAATCAAAATCGTGCTTTATGGATATTCTCTTCAGTTTATTAGAGTTGACATCCTTTACCATTACTCCACCTTGCCAACAACCTACCCACAACCTTTCTTTACTATCAATCATCAGAGACAAAACTTCATCTGCCATACCCGGTTGATTACTCTTATTAAAATGCGAAAATGTGTTTTTGGACCTATCCCAATAATTGAGACCGCCTCCATCAGTGCCCACCCAAACATTTCCCCGTTTATCTTCAGCAAATGAACTAACAGAGCTATTGCTTAATGATTTTTCATTGTATGAATGATGTTGGATTTTCTCAAACTTTCTATGCTTTTCATCCACCTTGAACAACCCTTTGTTGAAAGTTCCTATCCAAACAATCCCCGAATTATCTTCATATATACTCCAAATAGAATTATTCCCTAAGCTATATTCTTTCGTGAGGTCATATCCGTACCAATTCGATTGACCATTTTCAATATCAAGCACACAAACCCCATCATTCTCAGTCCCGATCCACAGCCGTCCGGACGAATCCTCAATAATTGATAGGATAAATGGGTCTTCCTCTCCGTTATACCCTATATCTACTTTTTCAAAAATGTATTTCCCACTTCTGTCATAAACAACTTTGTTCAGCCCCCTATTGGTCCCTAACCACAGTTCACCATTGGCACTGAGAAAGGAAGATCGCACCACGTTAGATATTAGGCTTTTTGGGTTTTCTGGATCATGTTTATAATGAATAAACCGTTTGGTATTGATATTGAACAAGCTGAGCCCTCCCCCCCAAGTAGTGATCCACAAATTGTCACCGCCATCATTTAATATACCTGTAATATTGTTTCCAGAAATGCTAAAAGGGTCATCAACATTTTTTCTATACTGAACCAACAAATTAGTACTCCTATTAAATGAAAATAGACCAGACGTCTCTGTCCCTAACCATAAATTCTTGTTCTTATCCTCGTGTATTGATATAACTGTCTCACCTTTTAAGCTGATCGAAGATTCGTCTTCATACCTGACAAACGTATTGGATTCTCTATCATAACTCACCAATCCCCCTCCTAAACTCCCTATCCATAAGATTCCGTCAGAATCCTCAAAAAGCACCCGAATGTAATTAGATGGTAGCGAGGTGCTATCCTCTTTGATATTATGATATTGCCAAATATTAATTCCATCATATCTATTGAGGCCATTCCTGGTACCCAACCACAAGAACCCTTTATGGTCTTTTAATATTGTGGAGACTGTATTCTGTGAGAACTTCTGTTCTACAGATAAAAATTGAATATCGGTATTGAAATCATTTGCTATAGCAGCATATCTCGCCAACACTCCCGCCAATACTAGTAATAAGTAGTACTTTTTCATATCACACCTTTTAGTCCATGGTAAATGTTTCGTTTTTTACGGATAACCTCTCTATTTTGAAACATTTACCCACTGCTATTGATATATAACTCCTGCACAACCATCTCTCTATCCCTGAAATTTGCAACAGTAAGATTACTCAAACAATCTATAGCTTCTTACTTATTTAGCAAGAAGACCTTCAAAAAATACAAAAATATAACTGACCACTCGTCTGTAATGTGGTTCTAGAAAAATTTGATTAATAACCGATTTTTTATAGATGATTTTAACATATCAAACAAAGCGTTACATCAAAGATGAGTCTCAGTTTATTTGACATTAGAATAGTAGTTAAAAAGTAGTACGTTCATTTTGTAAAAAAGCCTTGAGTCTCAATAGAGCTCAAGGCTTTTTTATTGGTTATAGGAATCACCCTAGTACTTGAATTATAGCCAGCCGACCTATTCTAATGATATTCCTTGACTCACTTGATATTTAAATATATCAGAAGATATCAGCAATCCCTTTTTTATTATTACCAATCAAGACTTTAGGATTAGATCTGTGCGCCGTATCGGTGAGATTTTCCGGCTGTTAATCCTTTAAAGTAGCTCCTCAAACAAATATCACATTCATTAAGACCACCCTTAAACTGGCCAAAACAAACCGTGTAATGGCTAAGACCATCCATGTACCAGCTATTAGTATCCGCGTAATTACCAAGTCCATCAAAATTCCAGCTATTAGCACCCATGACATTGCGAAAACAATCGGTTTAAAACAATCAACAAATCCGATGGCGGCATGGGCTGTTTATGGTGAAAATTCAAAAACGTGTGGCCCGTCACTCTTGAAAACTATACAAAAAGCTGATAACAGAGCATATATTCGAATGCCCTTACTATCTGTAAGCAACGCCAGTATCAGCTCCGCCGACCTACTCGGAAGCTATAAAAGGCCGGGGGAAGGGGCATTCGGTTATTAAACTACCTTGAATTTCAGATTCTATCTTTTGTGGTGTTGAATCGATCGCTCAACCTTTCTATCTTAAACAAACAACAAGGCACATCGCCATACGCAGACGGTACCTCTGACTTGTTATCAGGTCTTACCTTTTAATTACTGCTCGTGGATAAAACCTAGACACATAAAATTTCCAATTTACTCTTCATTATACCGTACACCGACACCAATTGATAATCGAGCCAAACCTCTGCAAGAGCAAGTTTACCTGGCCATAAAACTCAAAAAAATTCAGTTGTCAATGATGTAAGTGTCACCTCATAATACAAATTAATGGTTGTATCCCTGATCTCGAGTGGCAATACGTCTTTCACTATCAGATCATGTGTCTGATGATGGAACCCCGCAAGTAGTTTTCTTAGAGCAATCTTTAGCCTCTTGACATAAAAAAAGTACTGACATCACTATCAGTACTTTTTTATTACCACTATTTATTTTTTCAATAGTACACTTCTTATTTAACAGACACTAATATTCTTTTGGAAATACTATTAGATGCATTACCTACATATATATAGTATTGGCCCTTTTCTAACTCCCAATCAGATTTTGATTCATTATAATAAGCCAAATCTTGTGGATCAATGCTAATCTCAACTGTACCTGACTGACCAGCAGTTAACTTGATCTTCTGATATCCTTTCAGTTCTTTTAGTGCACGATCTACCTTAGATTTTCTCTTACCAACATAGACTTGCACAACCTCCGCACCTTCTTTTGACCCAACATTCTTCACATTCGCGGACACTATGATCTTCTCTCCTGAACCAAAACTTGTCTTATTAGATGTAATACTGCTTAGCTCAAAATCAGAATATGACAACCCAAACCCAAAAGCATACTGAGGCTTGATTTTCTTAGTGTCATGCCATCTGTAGCCCACCAATATATCGTCTTTGTATACTTGATTGATACTATCACCTGGATAAGAAATTTCACCAAATGAATGTGCTGAATTATCCTTCAATTCCTTAGGGAATGAAAATGGTAATTTACCAGATGGGTTGACATCACCAGAAATCACATCTGCCAACGCATATCCTGTCATACTTCCTAAGTACCATCCTTGAATCAACCCTTTCACTTTAGACAACCAAGGCATTTCGATGGCATTACCACTAATAATGATCATGCCCAAATTTGAATTAACGACAGCAAGTGCTTCAATCAATTCATCTTGTTCGAAAGAAAGTCCATACTCCAATCTATCACCACCTTCACAATCTTGATGGTGATTTTTGTTCAACCCACCGACAAACAATACAATATCTGCTGATTTAGCTACAGCCACGGCAGCAGCTCTCAATGAATCTGCATCAAATGGTGCTGGCAAGACTCTGCCATATGCAGGACCACCTGATGAGTAGCCCATACTATATACCACTTTAGCATTCTTATACCTTTCTTGAATACCTTGAAGAGGTGAGATTTCAAATTTTGGTTTCAACTCTGATGATCCACCACCTCTTGTCATGGGTCTAACAGCATTTTCACCTATGACTGCTATCGTTACATTGACAGCATCCTCTATTGGAAAAATGTTATTTTCATTTTTCAATAAAACAACACCCTCTCTTGCCACATTTCTAGCTACTGATTGATGCGATACTGTATTGACGCTTCCTCTTGACTGATTCTCAACCATATTAGTTCGATACATCAATCGTAAGATCCTTCTTGCTTTATCATCCAATACAGACATTGGCACCTCACCTTTTGCTAACATTTCTTTAAATGGACCTGCAAGAAAATAATTCTCATAGGCATTTGATTCGCTATATGTCAAACCATTCGTTCCTGTCCCCATCTCTATATCCAACCCATATAGTGCTGCTTGCTTTGTATCATGAGCCGCTCCCCAATCAGTCACTACTACTCCATCAAATCCCCAATCTGTTTTTAGAATGTTGTTGAGTTTCTCATTGTGACTACAATACTGCCCCTGATACTGGTTATAAGCACTCATGATCGACCAAGCTTCTCCTTCAACAATAGCTGCTTTGAATGCTGGTAGATAAATTTCATATAAAGCTCTATCACTAATCTCTACATTGATATGATCTCTCCAAAGCTCTTGATTGTTCAGTACATAATGTTTTACGCATGCCGCTACTCCATTGGTTTGAAGACCTTGTATATAAGGCACCACCAACTGAGAAGCCAAATATGGATCTTCTCCCATGTATTCGAAATTCCTACCATTAAGCGGTGTACGGTAGATGTTCACTCCTGGCCCTAGAAGTATGTCTTTCTTACGAAAACGGGCTTCTTCACCTACAGCGACCCCATACTGATAAGACAAGTCTTCATTGAAACTAGCTGCTAAGCATGTCAAAGCTGGAAAAGCTGTGATGGAATCATTGGTCCACCCTGCGTATGACCAACTATCCCAACTAATCTCTCCTCGCACTCCATGAGGACCATCTGACATCCATATTTCAGGAAGTCCTAAACGAGGCACACCCGGTGTACTAAATTTGGATTGCGCATGACACATGGCTACTTTCTCTTCCATTGTCAATACAGAAATGATACTGTCTATTTGGCTTTCAACTTCTGTAGACAATTGTGCTTGAGCCACAAGACCCACAAAACAGTATAACGCACTTGCAAGTGCAATTTTTATTTTCATCATAACAGCTTATTAAGGTTATCTCTTCTAATCAATTAACCTGGTCAAAATTAAACAAGGTGAGCAATTAGAGGGTGCTCATTTATTTCATATCACCATGACAATTATCCCAACTTATACATTTTCATCAAAACCCTCCATAAAAATCTTATTAACATACATTTTTTGATCATGTTTCCCAATGCTATTTGACAGCTTTTACTTATGATTCAAATCATAAACTATTGCAATTCATGGCCCTAATTTTACCAAAATTAGACAAACAAACAATGCTTATGAAATACTATTACACACTTCTCATTGCTTCATTATTATTATCAGCCTGTGGCGGTGGTGATAAAAAAACAGAAACTAAGGCAAAACCAGTCTCTATGTATACCCCTCCTCAAACAGTAGCGAGTATGGAAGAAGACTTCCAACAATACAAAGGAGTTGGCCCTGTAACCTCTGTGACTATAAGTGACCAAATAGACCAGACTATGGCAGATGGTGGAAAAGTCATATTTGAAGCTAAATGTACGGCTTGTCACAAAATCGAGAAAAAATTCATTGGACCTTCTCCTAAAGGTATTTTGGAGAGAAGAACTCCAGAATGGGTCATGAACATGATACTAAATCCTGACGAAATGGTTCAAAAAGATGCTTTAGCCAAACAGTTACTTATTGAGAATAATGGGTCACCGATGGCCAACCAGAATTTATCAGAAGCAGACGCAAGAGCCGTACTAGAATATTTTAGAACTTTATAACTCTTACATCAAAACGACTAGATACTTATGAAACAATTACTTCAATCAATAACACTACTGCTACTCGTGATCGCAACATCATGTAGTACCAGTAACACAGAACAAGCCGCTACAGAGTCAATCGCGGCTCCCGAATCCCATCCAAATGGACAGGCATCTGTCCAAGACGATGAATCAGCGGCCAATATTCTACAAGTGGCCATTGGATCCAAAGATCATACTACATTGGTAGCAGCTGTACAAGCAGCAGGAATAGAGCATATACTAGTTAATGCTGGCCCATTGACAGTCTTCGCGCCGGTTAATGCCGCGTTTGACGCATTACCAGCTGGAACTGTAGAGGATTTATTAAAACCAGAAAACAAGGCCACTTTAGTCAGTATACTAACAGGTCATGCAGCGCCTGGCTCATATGGTATTGACCAATTAAAAAAAGAAGCTAGAAAAGGTAGAAAAATATATACTGCTACAGGACAATACTTAGAAGTAAAAGTAGAAGGTGAAGACATCTATGTTGCGGGAGCCAAAATATTGGGGTCCGTACAAACTTCCAACGGGATAGTCAATGTCGTAGACAAAGTAATACTCCCATAATATTCAACAGCATAATATCAACGAAATGAAAAACATAACAAAAATCAGCACGCTTGCCTTGTTCATCATTGGATTAATGGTCACTGGGTGCTCACAAGAAAAAAATAATAAGGGGGCATTGAGCAGCAACCTTGCAGAGCGCTCTTTTGTTGCGCCCGGCGAACATGACGAATTCTATGGATTTATCTCAGGCGGATTCAACGGACAGTTATCTGTCATCGGTATTCCTTCTGGAAGAATATTCAAAAACATCCCAGTTTTTTCTCAGGATGCAGAGAAAGCATATGGTTACAACGAAGAGACAAAACCTATGCTTAATACTTCTTTTGGCTTTGTTCCTTGGGGAGATTCACATCATCCAGATATCTCACAGACTGATGGTAAGCTAGATGGTAGATGGGTATTCATCAATGAAAACAATACACCTCGTATTGCTAGAAT
>JAOPTS010000196.1:0-4763 GCA_051531955.1 Reichenbachiella sp. | reverse complement strand
AGGTTACCAAATCCACCTACATTCGATATCGTATACGTACCGTCTGACAAATCATCAGGATTCAGTTTATTATCTCTACCTCGACGAGCCAAATCATTGACTGCTAGTGCTAATTCTTTAATACTTAATCTGTCTGCATTTTTTATCACAGGAACAATCAGATTGCCTGATGGTAACGCCACCGCTATACCAATGTTGATGTTTCCTTTTTTGATGATTTTATCCCCTTCAACCTGCACATTGATCATCGGGTAATCCCGAATTGCGCTTGCTACTGCCTCTACAAATATCGGAGTGAAGGTCAATGGCTCATTGGTTGATTCCATGAAGCTTTTTTTGTAAGCCCCTCTCCATTTCACTATTTCTGTCAAATCGGCCTCTACAAAAGAGGTTACATGAGGTGCCGTCTGTACAGATGACAACATTCTATCCGCAATCATCTTGCGCATACGATCCATTTCAATAATCTCATCCTCACCAGTAAAAATGGTAGGAGTAGGTTGTGCCCCTACTTTTGCTTTGACTATCGACTTAGCATTTTCTCTTCTTCTCACACCAGGCTCGTTCACAAAATCCTTTGGTCTTTTGGAGCGCACCAAAGCTAAGATGTCTTTTTTGGTCACCCGTCCCTTCATTCCTGTACCAGGTAAGGCTTCCAATTCTTCCATACTAATATTCTCTTCCCTGACAATATTCATAACCAATGGAGAATAAAACCTATCTGAATTTGGCTTTCCATGGATTGGATTTGCAATAATCTTCTTTGCCGCTCCCGCCATCGCTTCTATCTCAGCTACTGACTCTTCCAAGGCAGCTGGCGTTTCTTCTACTTCTACAGGTACTTGGTCTGACTCAATGATGGCAATAGGTTTACCTACTTCTACAACATCGCCTTCATTAGCCAATATTTCTTTCAATACCCCCGAAATGGTCGAAGGAACCTCTGTATCAACCTTGTCTGTTGCCACTTCCAAGACAGACTCGTCTTGATCTATTTCGTCTCCTACTTTCTTTAACCATGCCAGGATGGTTCCCTCCATGATACTTTCGCCCATTTTGGGCATCACCATTTCAACTAATGCCATTGTATTCTCGGATTATTCCAGGTAAATAAAGTCGCAATATAGCCATTTGAATAGACAATTACGATGCATTTAATGTCTCTCGTATAAAATTCAAAGCCCTAGTCGCGGTGTATTCAATATTGAGAATTCGTGTACCCGGCAATTGTAATTTTCGTGTATGTACCTTATCACCATAGGATATTGCTAACCATACCGTACCTACAGGTTTTTCTTCCGTCCCACCGTCAGGCCCTGCTATTCCTGTAGTTGCAATCCCGACATCAGATTTTAATTTTTTTCTAACCCCTTTTGCCATATCCACTGCTGTTTCTTCACTCACTGCACCATGGTTTTCTAATATTTTCTCCGACACATTGAGTTCGTCAATTTTGACTTGATTGTGATAAGCAATGATAGACCCCTTGTAATACTGAGAACTACCAGGCACTGAAGTAATCTTGTGTGCCAGATAGCCTCCTGTGCAACTTTCTGCAGTTGCCAATGTCTCTCCTTTTGACATCAATAACTCTCCCACTGCATTTTCGATCTCGATATCTCCAAAGCCATAAATAAATTTCCCAATAATCGGATGGACCTTTTCTATTTCGTCCATAATATCTTTTTCTACAACAACACGATCTTCTCCTACTCCTGTCAACCTTAACCTCACTTGGCCCTTACCAGGCAAATAAGCCAATTTGATATGCTCAGGAAGCGCATCCTCCCAAGACGCTATTTCTTCCGACAACCAAGACTCTCCAATACCAATCGTTTTGATCATTCTATGGACAATCACAGGAAGTTTAAAAGACTTTTTGATTTTTGGCAAAATCGTCTTGGCCATCATGGCCTTCATTTCAAAAGGTACACCAGGCATTGAGACCACTACCTTTTTACCTTGGTCAAACCACATACCAGGAGCAGTTCCTCGTTCATTGATGATTTTGGTACACCCTTTAGGTAAGTAAGCCTGTCTCCTATTGATCTCTGTCAATTCCTTTCCAAATCGCTTGAATATATCTTGCACGTCTTCCAAGGCACTGTGATTTAACTCCAGTGGCATTTCGAAAAACTCTGACAATGTATCTTTTGTCAGGTCGTCCTTAGTTGGACCAAGACCTCCTGTGATCAATACTAAATCACTGCGATTCAATGATTCTGATAATGCATCTTTGATGTCTTGAGACTGATCAGCGATAGAACTCTTTCTTAGTACTTTGATCCCCAAGCCGTCAAGTTGCTGACTGATCCATTGACTATTAGTATCTAAAATTTGTCCATAAAGAATCTCATCTCCTATGGTCAATACTTCCGCAAATATTTCTTTCATTACTATTGATCTAAATTCTACACGAATTTAATTATGATTTTGAGACCTAAACAGAAAATAAGCCTTTTCAATATTTCTATTTATGATATAGTATTTCTACATTGAAGGTACGGCTTCTGTAATATCAGAGTTGTCTTTGTTAAAAAAGTATAACACATGACCAAAATATTCTATATCATCCTTGCATTATTTGTATTGACTCAGTGCAATCCAAAAAAAAGTGGTGAAAAAACAACGGAGGATATTGCTCTGGAAAGGTTTGAGGGTAGCTATAAATTAGGAGACCATGAATATGCAAAAGTGTACTCCATGCACCTTTCGTTTGAAGTAGAAATTCAATTTTTCTCAGAACCTATCATGTTTTTCTTTGAAAAACTAGATAAAAAAGGCAACTTCATCTATGAATCAGACGACAAGAATTTTTCATTCACCATGAGTCCTGATCACAAAACAGGGACATTCTACGAAATTAACGAACCCCCACTCCTTGTTACAAGAGAATAATTCTATTGTCAATTGACTATAAAAAATGTATCTCAGTATCGCAGACTAGTCAGATATGACTAATATTGAGGCAAATTCAAAAGGTATCGATTGATATGTTAAAAAAGTATATTCTTATTGCTCTTAGTTTAGTTCTGATTGTTTCAACTACTGCGTTTGCAGGAATAGAAAAAAAGAAAAAGCCAGAACCTCAAATTGAAAAATTACTCATCATTGTTTTGGTAAGAAACATTGAAAACCGAAAAACATTGGAAGATGAGTTGGGTTGGGACTTTTATGATTACGGAGTAAAAAACGTATCAAGCTATACCACTCGTCTATCAGGATCTGAACACATTACAAAAAAGGAAGTTTTAGCCACATGTAAGAAAGTTGAAGCAGACGGTGTATTATTTGTAAGACTCATCGATATAGAAGAAGAAAATTCATACTCTTACAACCAAAGATCTCAATATCAAGGAGCTGGTGCTCCATCTGCAACTAGTAGTGGAGTTGTTATTACCAATCAAGGCTCTTACTCTTGGGGAAGCTATGCTTATGGGAATTATTTTGATGCCGTCAGTTCTAGCACTGTAATTATTGAAACACATCTTTATAATGTAGCAACTGAAGAAAGGTTATACACCAACAAGACCAACATGCGAGTTGGTGTAGTTGAAGAAGCAATTGAAAAGTTTTCAAGACAAACTACTAAAAAAGTATTGAAGACGAAAACGATCAAGAAGACAAAAAAGAAGAAAAAATAATATATCAGCGAACATGTTCATACATGTTCGCACTATACACTTTGCCTTGGGCTATATTTCCAATCCCAATCTTGTTGCTTGATCAATTGCCCGCTTGGCATCAATCTCCACCGCAACATCTGCTCCTCCAATTTTAGTAGCTCTCAAACCATTCTCGATTAACTCGTTGTATAATCCTGTTTCAGACAACTGACCAGCACATATTACAACATTATCTACGAGCAATACAGATTGCTTTCCTTCATCATTCGTATAATGTAATCCCTCATCATCTATCTTAGAATACGCTACACCAGTGAGCATATTCACGGATCTGTTTTTGAGGGACAATCTATGAATCCAACCTGTTGTCTTACCTAGTTTGGCTCCCATTTTACCCTTTGTTCGTTGCAACATGGTAATTTCTCGATCTACCTTCAAATTTGGAACCTTGGCTATCACTCCTCCTCTTTCTTTATACTCCAAGTCTATTCCCCATTCGGATAAGAATGCTTCAACTGATGGCTCTGGATGTTCCTTATTGGCTAAGTATTCTGCTACATCAAACCCAATACCGCCAGCCCCCATGATGGCCACCCTATCTCCTATTTCTACCTTTCCTGCCAATACATCCACATATGACAATACCTTTGGATGATCGATTCCTTCCATATGTGGTGTTCGGGGTTTAATACCTGTGGCAACCACTATTTCATCATATGACTGCTCTTGAAGAAAAGACACTTCTACTTTGGTTTCGAGATATAACTTCACCCCTGTCACTTCAATCCTTTTATTATAGTACCGTAAGGTCTCGTAAAACTCTTCTTTCCCAGGAATACGTTTTGCCAAATTGAATTGCCCCCCTATTTCTTTACTAGCATCAAAGAGATGCACTTCATGCCCCCTCTCTGCAGCAGCTGTGGCAAACGCTAAACCAGCAGGCCCAGCACCAATGACACTGATTTTCTTCTTTGTCATTACAGACTCTATTGGCAACACGGTCTCATGACAAGCTCTAGGGTTAACCAAACAACTGGCAACCTTTTGTTTGAATACATGATCCAAACAAGCCTGATTACAAGCAATACAAGTATTGATTTCATCGACTCTACCGGTTTCTGATTTCAACATCAAATC
>JAOPTS010000195.1:0-9090 GCA_051531955.1 Reichenbachiella sp. | reverse complement strand
AAGAAAGAATCGATACAGCTAAATTGATCAGTCATGTGAGTGATGGGGGGGCTGGTGCTATAGATGTGTTCATTGGCACTACGCGAAACAATACATCTGGTAAAAAGGTAGTGAAGCTTGATTTTGAATCTTATGAGCCTATGGCCATCAAAGAATTTCAAAAGATTGTTGACCGAGCTGCTGATCAATGGCCCATCCTGAAGTATGCCATCTCTCATCGTATCGGTGTGGTTGAGATTGGAGAAGAGGCGGTTGTGATTGCAGTATCTACTCCTCACCGTGAAGCTGCTTTTTCTGCTTGTAAATTCATCATTGACGAACTGAAGAAATCAGTTCCCATTTGGAAGAAAGAAATATTCGAAGATGGTGATGTCTGGGTAGCAGCCCATCCTTGATGGTAAGACATGATCCATGTCATTTGTTATTTCGAGTAATTATTTTACTTTTGGAAGTGATCAAATAGATCATGTTGTTTTTTGAACCAATCAATTTATCAACTATGAAGTACAATTCAGTACAGCTGCGTACAATTCAGTACAGCTGCGTACAATTCAGTACAGCTGCGTACAATTCAGTACATTTTATTATTAGCCTTATTATTTAATTTTTCATGTAATGACCTTGCTGATATGGAAGAGGGTATCGACAATCCATATTATGTAAACTTGGAAGAGGCTACAGTCGTTGCGGAAAATAATGATACAGGTTCAGGTGATGATTCCAACTCTAATAGTAGAAAAAACCCTAATAAAGGAAAAAAGAGTAAACGGGTCGAAAAAGTCAGAGGGGAAAGCGGTGAGGTAATTTTCTATGTAATCAATTTCAAAGAAGGAGGTTTTATGGTGGTTTCCGCAGATAGTAGACGTGAGCCTATATTAGCGTTTGCCGAGGACGGAGAATTCAAATTAGATGAAGAGTTTTACCCTGGTGGTCTCGTTGAGTGGATAGAAACTACAGGCGAAAACATAGAATATATTAGAAAAAAGAAACTACGCCAAAGAAAATGGGTGAAGGACTTATGGAAAGAATATTCTAATGATTTTTATAATCTAAATACATCTACTAAATCAGCTTCCAACGCAAGAGTTGATCCTGATGATGGGATTGGTGGTTCTTCATGTAGTGATTTGTATATAACTGTTGGTCCGTTGTTGACGACCAATTGGTCTCAGACAGGTATATTTAATGATGCAGTTCCTGACGAGGGTTGTTTTATGGATCCTAACGCATTAGCTGGGTGTGTTGCTATTGCAATGGGACAGGTTATGAATCATCATCAATTTCCAACTTCATATAATTGGGCAAGTATGACCAATGCACAAACAGCCACTTTAATTCGCGATATTGGTGATGCAGTCGATATGAATTACGGGTGTGATGTCTCTGGTGCTAATACTGAAGATGAATTTGCCTCGTCTTTGAAGGGGGATTTTGGGTATTCAAGTGCTAGTCATCGTTCTTTTGATAGAAACCTTGTAAAAAATGATTTGAAATATAATAGACCAGTTGTTTTGTCTGCCTGTGAAAACATTAAAAATAATTATATACTATTTAAAACATATAAAGACTGTCATGCATGGGTTTGTGATGGGTATAGGAGCTCTACTATTTATAGTGAAGATTGCCAAATGGCTTGGGGATATCTTTACTTACATATGAATTGGGGTTGGGGAGTAAACAGAGGAAATGGATGGTATTCGAATAATTCTTGGACATCTGTTAATGGTAATTATAAGTACAGACAAAATATGGTGTATAATATTAAACGATAAGACTATGAAATTTAATGTAATTATAATATTGTTATTATTATCTATTCTTTTCTCATGCAAAGAAGATGTGGTGGAAGGTAGTAACGTAGATACTGGAGTTATTGTTTTAGTGGTAACAGAAAATGGTGACAATCTTTTGGATCAAGATACCGAGGGCGCTTTCTTAGAGGAGGATATTTGGTTGTATCATTTGGTAGATGGCAAGGCTGAGAAGTTCTATAATTCTATGTGGGATGAACCTAAAGGATTTGTTATCTCCAATGATTTTGATGGCTATGATGATGGCATAACTAGAATAGCCATCGGTCTTAATGGGGTTGTTGTTGACGAATATGCTTTTAGTTATATAGAATGGAATGAATCAGATACAGATACTTTGAAGTATGAAATAGTGAAGAATAATGGTCGTTATGTTTCAAATTTGTGGTGCAATGAGAAACTTGTATGGGGTGAGTTGTCTTTGGCGAGAGGAGATAGAGAATTTACATTGATTAAGTAGAATTGAAAAGAGTAGTGTTTTGAGCACTACTCTTTTTTAGAGTATCAGAAATTAATCAATATCAGGTAATGCCTCAAATTCCTTTTTCTTGTCAGCAAACCATTGTTGCATGGCATCTGGTGATTTCATGAGTTCTTGTATTTTGCCCATGGCTTTAAGATGTGCTTCATCACCTTTGTGATACATTTCTCCACCATGTTTTTTACTCAATTCAGCAATTTCTTCGAAAGTGTCTGCCTTGAAGGCTAGGTCGCAAGCTCCGCCAAGCTGTTGGCAAGTCATTGTTTTCATATTATTCTAAGTCAGTAGTTGAAATTAATATGAATATACAAATTTTAATCAGTTTTGGATAGCTCATTCATGGCCAGTTTTGCTTCTTCTGGCGTATTTGCGTTTCGCAATACCGAGGCATCCTCTAATTTGATTAATTCTATGTCCGTATTGATCAATACCTTTCTTGGGCATGAATAACCCTGACTCAAAAAGTCAAGTAAATATGCGTAAGCTCTCGGCTCCCATATTGTAATCAAGGGTTCTGGGAAATCTGTTTCTGGATTGTAAAAAGCTGTTGCCACTTTACTGGTGTTACGATTGTCGATGAGATTTTGAATGACTGCTTCGTCTATATAGGGTTGATCACAAGCGGTCACCAGCCATGCTGCATTTGGGTCATGACGAAATGCAGATAGAATAGCACCGTATGGGCCAAGTCCAGTAAAAGTGTCTTTAATCGTCTGGTCATTAACTTCTTGATCTTCTCTGACTGATAAGAAAGATTTTGCAGTCATAGATCCTAAAAGATCTGTCATGTGAGCCTTTTGACTTTTGCCATGATAGGCAATCAGGCTTTTGTCTTGTTGCATCCTTTCACTTTTTCCTCCCACAAGCACTAGTCCGTTGAGTACAGGTTTCTTAGATGCGATTTTATTTTCTGCCCATGTGATCAATTGATCATGATCATCGATATTGATAGTGGGAATGTTAGCGATATCAAGATGCTCAGTTAGATAATTAGGGGTTTCCATGTCGGAACCTGTAGTGATCAATAACTCGACATTGGTCAGCTTACCCAATTTTTTCTCCAGGCTTTTTCTAGGGTCTAAAACGACAATTTGACAATTGCTCTCAAAATGATTGCCGTTGACGATGACCAAGTCTTGGTCTACAAAATGTTTCTTTTGCGTGAATTTGTTGATCGTGCCATGAAAATCAGTCCTATGGAAATCGATTTTATCTACGTATTCCATCTCGAAACCTTCGGCTAGCGAGGTGCCGGTCAAATTGCTTTTGTTATCAGCACTTTTGTGGTCAGCATCGATGTACGCTATTTTGAATTTTTCTTGTAGTGCATGAGTAATAAGGCTGGCTATTTTTTTGATGTCACCACAAGGTGTACCTAATATGGAGAATTCTACTCTGCCAAATTCGCCCAATGCTGGTTTAGCTATTTTACTGTGTTTTTGGTGCTTTTTAGTCATGGTGAATGAAGTGAGATTTGCCTCCTGATTTTTCGATCAATCTAGTTTCTTTAATTACGATATCGTGTGATACTGCTTTGCACATGTCATAGATAGTCAATGCGGCAAGTGAAGCGCCAGTCAATGCTTCCATTTCAATCCCTGTTTTGGCCGTAAGCGTACAAGTACAAGTGATGATGACTTCCATGCCGTTAATTTTAATATCAAAATTGCAGGCTTCTAATCCAATAGGGTGACAGAGCGGTATCAAATCACCAGTTCGTTTTGCTGCCATGGTACCCGCTATGATGGCGGTTTGGAAGACAGGCCCTTTTTTGGATTGGAGTTCGTTGTTTTCCAATAGTCCCATGATGTCTTCGTTGAGTACGACGATAGAACGGGCCTTGGCCATCCGTTTGGTTATTTTTTTGTCCGAAACATCAACCATGGCGGGAGAATTTTGATCATCGACATGAGATAGCGCTGGATTTTGCATAGCGGTAAAATCAGAGTTGTTATTTTTAACCAAAATTAAAGAATCATAGAATGATAAGTGTCGAAGAAGCTAGGAATATTGTCAATAGTCAGGTTTTAGATGGGGGAGTTGAGTCCGTGGATGTTTATACCGCATTGGGTAGAGTTTTGGCAACTGATGTGTTGGCGGATAGAGATTTTCCTCCATTCGATCGGGTGACCATGGATGGTATCGCTTTGAGCTTTGATAGTTTGGCGCAAGGTCAAACTCAATTTGAGGTCAGTCATACTCAGTACGCAGGACAGGTTTGTACTTCTTTGATAGATCAAAAATATTGTGTGGAAATCATGACGGGTGCCATCCTGACTAAAGGGTGTGATGTCGTGATTCGATATGAGGATGTGGAGTTCGTAAATGAAGGGGATAAGAAATTCGCTATAGTTAAAGATGACAAAACCTTTCAATGGAAGAATGTTCATCGTCAAGGTTTTGATGAAAAGAAGGGAAACCAAATCATAGCAAAGGGCACCAAGATAGATGCTGGAGTCATTGCTTTGTTGGCTACCGTAGGGCAGTCAATAGTCAAGGTGAAAAAGATGCCAAAAGTAGCTGTGATATCTACAGGGGATGAGTTAGTAGAGGTAGATCAACAACCACAGGTCCATCAAATAAGAAAATCTAATGTAGTGTCAATCGCTGCTGCTCTTAGTGATTTGGGTATCGTGCCTAAGTTGTTTCATTTGGGTGATGAATTGGCAGAGTTGAGGGTTAGAATCGGAGAGTTATTAAAGGAATACGATGTGCTATTGCTGAGCGGTGGTGTGAGTATGGGAAAAGCAGATTTTCTACCGCAAGTATTGGCGGAAAACGGAGTGGAGAAGCTCTTTCATAAAGTAGCACAGCGGCCAGGGAAACCTTTCTGGTTCGGGAAAAATGAAGAACAGAAAGTAGTCTTTGCATTCCCAGGCAATCCGATTTCTACCTTGATGTGCTTTTATGTGTATTGTATGCCATGGATCAAAAAACAGATAGGTTTGACTATAGATCAACTAACAGGACAGTTGTCCGAAGAGGTTTCTTTCAAACCGAACCTAGGTTATTTTCTACAGGTAGATGCACAGTTTAAAGATCATGGCTATCATGCCATTCCTCAGCCAGGTAAAGGTTCGGGTGACTTGGTCAACTTAGCGCATAGCAATGCCTTTATGTATTTGCCAGCAGGTAAGGAGGTTTACCAGCAGGGTGATTACTTTGAGTTGATATCATTTAAATAGGTCCCAAATTGAAGACGGTCATTACCATTACTGGCCATCAGGTCAGCTTAATGTTTTGATGCGAGATACTCAAACGACAGGTGATTATCCTAGATTATTTCTGCTTATGGAGTGTGCTATCAATCGATTGGATCAAAAAAGAGCTGCTGCTGCTGCTGCTGTTCGATTCAAGTTGGTAAATCAGAGCAATTGATTATCTTGCGCCCTTAATTTTAGTACCATAATTGTATTCAATGAAATATTACATTCCGGCTGTTGCTTTTATAGCCCTCATAACCATTTCTTGTTCTTCACCTAAAGAAGAAACACAACAAACACCATCAACAGTCAAAATCGTCCAAACTGATGGGGAATACAACGTCCTTGTCAACGGAGAAGTGTTTGATGTAAAAGGAGTAGGGCTTAGCTACAACGAAGGCACAAAATTCAAAACGTTGGCAGATGCAGGTGGGAACTCGTTCCGAACGTGGAATACTAAAAATATGGATCTAGCACTAGACTCTGCGAAAAAATACAACTTCATGGTCGCAGTGGGGCTGAAAATGGATAAAGAACTACATGGTTTTGACTATAGTGATTCTGCTGCAGTTGCTCAGCAATTGGAGCAACTCAAAGCAGCTGTAGATAAATACAAGAACCACCCGAATGTCTTGTGTTGGGTAGCTGGAAATGAGCTCAATCTTGCCTTTGACGACAAAGGTGGAATCAGACAAGTAAGCCCAAGAACCTATACCTCATTGGCTGACCTTGTAGATTATATTCATGAGGTAGATCCTTTTCATCCTGTTACAACCACATTTGCTGGTGCCAATAAAGGTGATATAGCAATGGCTTTACAAGCCTGCCCTAACTTGGATTTTATCAGTATACAGGTATACAATGATTTAAGAGCTATTCCGGCTTTCATCGCCAACGGTAGTATCCCCGTTCCCTTTATGATTACTGAATTTGGTGCGGTGGGACATTGGGAAAGAGCCACTACCGAATGGGGTCGTGAAATCGAAGAGACCGGTGCTGAAAAAGCAAGAAGCCTAGCTGAGCGAATTCAAATTGGTATTGTGAACGATACCAGTGGTTGGAACCTCGGTAATTACGCTTTCTTGTGGGGACAAAAACAAGAACGTACGCCTACTTGGTATGGGATGTTCAATAAGTCAGGTGATGCAAGTGCTCGCGTGGATGAAATGACGAAATTTTGGTCTGGTAGTTACCCCAGCAATCGCGCTCCACTGACAGATTCTATGAGAATAGATGGAATGAAATCCGAAGATAATATCTATTTGAAGCCGTCTATGGAAAGTACCGCTAATGCATATGTTCGAGATCTTGAAGGTGATTCCCTCATCTTTGACTGGGTATTGATGACTGAAGTACAAGTGAAGGGTGCCGGTGGGTCATATGAAAAAGAACCAGAGACCTTGGACATAGCAGTCGTACAACAAGCGGATGGCCAACTAACCTTCAAAGCGCCAGCTGAGGAAGGGGAGTATCGCTTGTTTTCCTACGTATATGACGGTAAAGGAAAAGTAGGCAATGCGAATGTGCCTTTTTATGTTAGACCATAATTGAATGGTGTAGAGTGAGTCTCGATTTTCTTAAGCAATATGATTCGAGTTTGGACGCACTGTTATGAGCAAAAATTAGTAGGAGAAGTATAGCCAGTGTTTGATCACCTTTATCATCGGTTGATCAGGTGGGGGTTGAAGAGTTTTATTGGGTTTAAAGGAAGTAAAGTCAAAGCTGTAAAATGGTTGAGAGTGATTAATGACTCTTATCCGAGCTTGTTTTACTATTGGGAATTGGGTTGCAATTTTTTTATGTCATTCCAAGTAATTAGCTCTATTCCCTTCTTCTTGAGCTTTGACTTGAGCACCTCGCTTGTAAAGAAGTTAAAATCGATTTGCCTCCATTCAGAGCCAAAATTAGGATGATTAACAGTGATCCCTTTCATTTCGTAATCATCGAAGGCTGGATGAATTAAAATTAGATTCAGCCCGTTTGTTAGTTTTTCTAACACCGAATCATAGTAGTCATTAAGTTCACCTTTCTCAAAATACTTATATTCTCCAAGATGGATGCTGTCAATCAGAAAATCGTCTTCTTTAATATTTTCTTCAGGGTTTAACCCAACGGTGCGCATCAACTCATCATTGATTAAAACAGGGAGGTTATATTTTTTTCCTAAATCTCTATATATTTCAAAAAACTCAGGACTAGCCCCAACGCTATACATGTGTGAATCAATGTGAGTTGGTTTTAATCCGAATTTGATTCCTTTTTCGATCTGTGCTTCAAGCTCGTTTTTCACGTCTTGGACAGATGCCTTTTTTCTAAGTTGTTCTCTTTTTTTATAGAAATGACCATTCTCGTCAACCAAACTTGGAACTTCTGAAATGGGTGAAACAGGTCCGAACTTGTAGTTTTCCCATTCACAAGTTAGTGTCAAGTGAATTCCGTTATCAAATTGAGGATTGTTTTTAGCAATTACTGCCATTTCATAAAACCAGGGGCAGGGAACCATGATACTATATGAGTTTACAATTCCTTTATTCAGTGATTGAATTGTAGCCATATTTTCAGAATGCGAAAGTCCAGCATCGTCTGCATGTATGATCAACAATTTGGTGTTTTTTGAGAACCCTAATTTCTGCGCTGCATTCATTTACTCGGGTATTTATTGAAATTCAATTTATTTCGAATCGTGCAGAACCGCTTTTGTTGATGTACCCCAACGGATTGTTTGCGTTAGAAAGTTAGCCGATTTACTCTCCACCACAAAAGATAGAATCTGAAATTACACATTCGATGGCCTTCTATTGCTTCTGAATAGGTCGACGGAGCTGATTTGGTATTGCGCGGTGAGGTGGTATGGGTATTCGCATATACGTATTGGGATCAGGTTGGCGTAGCAATGAAGGGTGAAATGCTCTTTTGGGGTGGGGGATATCCAAATATAGGGTTGAGAAACCTGTGATTTGGTCCTCCGAACTGCAGGAAGGTTTCTCAACTCTGAGGAAGCTTGCCACGGTATGCAGGAGTCTTCCCCAAACAAAGTCAAGGAACAATTTTAATGTGATAAAAATATTGCCTCTGGGTGTGGGAGTCTAACAGGTTCCAATCCAGATCCCGAATCCCTCCAAAAACTCCACGGAGCATCAATCCAGATCCTGAACCCCTCCAAAAACCCCACGGAGCAGCGATCCAGATTCCGAATCGCTCCAAAAACTCCACGGAGCAGCGATCTAGATTCCGAACCCCTCCAAAAACTCCACGGAGCAGCGATCTAGATTCCGAACCTCTCCAAAACCTCCACGGAGCATCAATCCAGATCCTGAATCCCTCCAAAAACTCCACGGAGCATTACTCTTAATCTTGTGTCTTGTATCTGGGCGCTAATATCTTGGTTCGAGCATCTGGATTGCTCACGGGATCCATTTTTTAACCTTCTTATCCATAATGGAGGTTTGGGGTCTAATTTCAATTTATTAGATTGAACTTTATTATTTATATAAATGATCAAGAGAATATTCTTACTGGTATTGGTGTTAGGGTGGTCCATCGGATTGATAGCACAAGACACTGTTCAAACCGATAAGAAGTGGTCTTTGACGAT
>JAOPTS010000194.1:0-28341 GCA_051531955.1 Reichenbachiella sp. | reverse complement strand
GCACAAGAGCATAGAATCTATGACAATGAAGAGATCAAAAACATGATCACTGCATTGGGTGTCAAATTTGGAACTGACGAAGATCCAAAGGCATTGAACATGGAAAAACTGAGATACCACAAAGTCATCATCATGACAGATGCGGATATTGACGGTAGTCACATTAGAACCTTGATTTTGACTTTCTTCTTTAGATACATGAAACCATTGATTGATAATGGTTATTTGTATATCGCTTTACCTCCACTTTACTTATTAAAGAAAGGAAAGCAGGAAAAATACGCATGGTCTGAAGATGACAGGGCGAGAGTTACTTTAGAAATGGCCGGCGAAGGAAAAGAAGATTCAGTTGGTCTACAAAGATATAAGGGGCTTGGAGAAATGAACCCTGAGCAACTATGGACAACTACTATGAATCCTGAAAACAGAAGTTTGAAACAGGTAACGATTGAATCAGCAGCAGAAGCAGATCATTTGTTCTCAGTATTGATGGGTGACGAAGTAGCACCACGTAGAGAGTTCATTGAAAAGAATGCGAAATATGCGAAAGTTGATGTTTAATCAATTCTAGTAATCACAACATATTGAAGGGGCTATTAGCCCCTTTTTTTATGTACTTACATTCCTGAATCTCAAACCATGACCTCTCTACTTTTCTTTAATAATTGCTACTAATAGACTAACCCAACCTATCACTAGTAACACACCACCAATTGGTGTAATGATTCCGATTACAGATATATCCAATAGACAGATCAAAAATAAAGACCCACTAAACAAGATAGTCCCTGCTATAAACATATAGCCAGAAATGACACCCCACTTTTTTCCATCAATATTGGTAGCAAACCCTATCACCAACAATACCACTGCATGAAACATCAAGTATTTCACACCGGTATTATAAACCTCAATTCGATTACTCGCTTCTAAAACCGCTTTAAATGCATGTGCACCAAACGCCCCTAAAATCACTGAAGAGAGACCAAAAAAAGCGCCTCCTATTTTAAATTTTCTATTCATCTCATTTCACATTACAATATGTTCTCAAAGTTAGGTTTTAGACAATAGCTATTCTTTAATCTATTCGATTTTATAATTACACATGATCCATTGTTTTGTTTAAATAATACAATTTATTGAATCACAGTATTATTAAATTTTCGCCTATTCAATTTATATTTACATGAATAAAATAGAACCACGAATACAGCGTTTCATTATCTACGACCAATCAACTTGCTTTACACCGATTCAATAAATATGAAAATAATATTTTCACTGATACTTCTAATCAGCATACAAACTCTACAAGCACAAACTTTCACTTCTACTAACAGTGGCTCATTTACCGACACTGGTATATGGACACCAACTCCTATTGGGACAGATTTCACAGGTGGCTTGGCAACTTTTATCATTTCAGATGGTCATAACATAACTATAGATGGTGGTTCAAACACCACCATCAACAATTTAGAAGTTGGAGCTGGAGGAGCTGGTGGATCATTAACTTTTGGAGATGGCACTGCCGCAACTGTCAACTCATTGATTATCAATAGTGCATTAACAATTCAAACCAACTCAACAATTCAAGTCAATACAAATGACAACAACACACATACGCTAAGGGTAGATGGTGACATTGTCAATAATGGCGGAACGTTCGATCTAGAAAATGGAACTGGCTTAGTCAATACTACTTTAATTAATACTGCTACAAGCGTCCTTTCCGGTAGCGCTATGATTTTTAATGATTTAACAATTTCAGGAGGGTCTACCGTTCTTTTAGTTGCACAACTCGACATTAATGGCGCACTCGCATTATCTAATTCAGGGACTAACATCACTACGACAACTAATCAAACTATAGCTGGTGATTTCACTGTATCAAGTAGTGCAAGTTTCATTGCAACTAGCAGCACCATTTTTTTTGATGGTGCTAGTGCTCAAAATCTTGATTTTACGGGTTCTACATCTGTTGAATTCAACAACCTGACTTTTGATAACAGTATCAAAACCGTAGTAGGAGAAATCAAGTCTGATGGAACTTTTGAAATCAGTGATGATGCTATTTGGTCAAACCCAGCAGGCAACATCCATAACATAGCCACCTTTGAAGTAAAGAATACAATTGGTGTATCTGTCACAAGTGGTCAAATCACGTTCACTGGTGGGGAAATAAGGTTCGGAAATGATACAAATACAGATGGCACATTTACACTTGGTTCAGAAACAGATATCATTATAGACGGGGCTGTCAGTATCGAAAGAGATGACCAGGTAACGGTCGACGGGGATGTTGAAATTACAACTGACGGGTATTTAGTGATAAACGGGCTGAGTTCCGCTATAGTTGCCGGACAAAGCGATGCTGAATTGCTAGTTACTGGCTCGAGAACTTTAACAATTCAAGATCAAGGAGATCTATTCATGAGAGGATACGACAATTTCCCTGTTGGATTTGACACCTACGTATTAAGAGCTAGCTCATTGTTACGATATGACGCTGATTTTGATCAGATCATAATGAGTGAAAACTACAACAACAATACAATTGACATGGGTCAATTATACCTGAGTCAGCCAGAAGCAAGTGCGCAGCGTACAAAACAGATCTCTACAGGAGACGGTAACCTGAATGTAACAGGCAATTTCCAACTTATCAATGGCGTCAATTTCCTAGCGACACATGCCATGACCATGACTTTTGGAGGGTATTTATACATGGATGATGGAGATATTGGCTCACCTATTTTTAATGCTGATGCTGCTGACGTCATATTGGATTCGGACAACACTCAACTGCTAGATGGTCCTGTAGATGGTAGTTATATTTTCGGCTCATTAACAATAACCAATTCTAGCATACCGGAAGCTATTCACTATGTATACATAGATGACAATATTTTTGTTGAAGATGCATTCACAGTTACCAACCCAAATGGTTCTGAAGGAAACACCCTTATATTAGACATCGATGACAATATAATTTTCGGAACTGGAGGGTCCGATGAAACATTAACATTAGGGTCCAATACAATTATATATACCAGTACAGATGATGAGGCTGGTTTTGCACAAAATTTCGATGATGTAGGAGATGTCATTACTATAGACAACACTAGTACCATTAGGTTTGATCGAAATGGTAATCAAATCATCCCTGATTTCAATGGAGGAGTGTTTGGTAACATTCAATTCAGCGGTAGTGGAAACAAATACGTCCTAAGGGATTTAGATATCAATGGTGATGTAACACGTGTAGGCGGAACCCCAACTTTTCGCTATGGCACTAGACTTGTTGGGGCAACTGAGTTATCTACTTTTATCTACAGTCATACAATTAGTGGTGATTGGAATATGGGTACAGCTTACACGCATGATAACGAATCTACTTCTGGCACAGGAGGGCCATCCAACCCAACCATCACTTTCGATGGCACAGATCAAGTTATAAGTTCCTCTGACTTTCACAATATCGTTTTTGACGGTAGCGGCACTAAAACAATTACAGGGACATTACTGATTGATGGAGATCTTACCGTCAATGATGGAGTCACTGTCGAAGGTGGAGCAGAAGCCATTGACATAGCAGGTGACTGGACTGAAAATGGCACAGGCACTTACATCCAAACAGGTAGTACAACAGAATTTAACGGAGGTGCTACGCAAAGTATCATACAAAATATTGGCTCGAATTTCTTTGATCTATATGCTACTAATAGTACTACATTAACAATCAATAGCGCCGTTCAAATAGGTGATGATTTGGTTATTGAAAGTGGTTCTAGCTTGGGTATTGAAGGTCAATCTTTGAGCGTCAGTGGCAACCTAGTTATCAATACAGGCGCTAGCATCACATACACAACGCCCTCAACCACTACTATCATATTAGATGGAAGTTCAGAACAAAACTTTTACAACATTAACAATCAATCTTATCCAACTTTAGAATTTGAAGGAGTTGGCAACAAAGATTTAGTCAGTAACAATTTCACCATTGAAGGAGATGTCTTAATTGCTTCTGAGACCACCGTCAATGGCAATGGTTATGAAATTGATTTTAGTGGGAGTAATTGGACCAACAATGGTAATTTCCAACATAGCAATAGTGTCAACTTTATCAATACTAGTGGTATTACTACAGTAAGCACTTCTACTTTCCATGACATTGAAATTGGTACTGATGACGGGGCAACAACGGCATCAGTTCTACTAGGTGGCAACATCTCCTTATCAGGAGAAATGAATATTTTTGCTAACACTACATTAGATGTTTCTGGCTCCAACTATTTCATAACAGTTGAAGAAGATTGGAATAATTATGGCGTGTTCGAAGCGCAAAACGGAACAGTCAACTTTACAGGAGGTGAATCTGATTTCAGAACATTTTCTCTTACAGTAGCTAATTCTGGTGTCCAAGCAGACAAAGACTTTTACAACTTGACCGTCAATTTAACATCTGGTAGTCGCTTTGACGTAGAGCAAGAAGGTGTCGTTTTAAATGATCAAATCGATGTTCTAAATGATCTGAATATTGCAACTGGCATATTTAGATTGGTAGAGGACGATGGAGATGCTGATCCAGGTCCTGCACTATTAAATATTGGTGGTAGTTTGATCAACTCTGATGGTGGCTTTGAATTCAGACAAGAAAATGCTAAAATAGTTATGAATGGATCTTCCGGGTCTCATTCTATTGACCTTGGCGGTGATCAAGTACGTGATTTTGAGATTGATGCAAATGGTGCAACCTATGAATTAACAGGAGATTTCATCATGCGAGATGATGCCGACAATGCATTCACAATGATTGATGGAACATTGGACCTCAATGGAAATATCATGACTGTCAATCGAGGTGGGCTTGACATGACAGGAGGTACAGTTGTTGTAGATGAAGGCGCTTCTCTACTCATTAATGATTTAGCAGTCGATCCAGATTTCAATAAGTCAGGTGGTACCCTACAGATAGTTGGTATTGATGGAACGCCAGCAACATTGAGCTCTGTAGATGTTGGCGGGTTCACCTTCACACAATCTGCTGGTGATATACAAGCCCAATACTACACCATTGCAAGTACGTCTGGCGAAGGTCTAAGAATCGAAGGAGGTACGATTGACAATGGTGCTACAGGAAACAATTTTAGCAATGGCGCTTTTACTAGTGGAATAGGAACATCATACCTCACATTAGCTAATATAGCGATTGGCTCTCAGACTGCCGCCAATGTTATATTCAACTCAGGACCTACAAACAATGTGGCAGTAGACGGAGCTAACTTACCCGCAGGTGGCACAATAGAATTTGTCATAGCAGGAGGAAGTTTAGCAGGTGCACAAGATGAACTAGATGTTCCGGATGGAGGCGCATTGGATGGCTATATTCTCTGGGCCGAAGATGATGGTTTGGTATGGAATGGTTCTACTAGTACCTCTTGGAATGATGCGGCAAACTGGGATGACATTGCCGATGTAGATGCTGATAACATTCCTGATGCTGATGACATTGTTTACATAGAGGGCAGTACCCCATTTGATGTGGTCATTGTAGATGGGGAATCATTCGATGCGAGCAGGTTAACAGTTCGTAATAGTGGTTCTCTTAGTTTTGAAGGTACCGCACAATTAAATATTGGTGGGAATTTAACCGTCTTCTCTGGTGCTACAATCGATATGACTAATAGTGCCAATAGTAACTTGTTTGTAGCTGGTTCTTGGTCCAATGGAGGTACTTTCAACGAAGGTTCTGCAACGGTAACATTCAATGGAACTGAAGGCACCAACCCTATTACCACACTAGGGAATGGAGATCCGTTTTGCAATTTAGTCATCGACGGAGATGGAGCTACTTACACCTTAGGTTCTATTCTCACCACAACAAACAGCTTCACGCTTAGCAATGGGACTTTTGATGCATCCAGTGGATTAGATATTTATATTAATAAAGACTGGCTGGTCAACGGCGGGATATTTAATGCAGGCCAAGGGAGAGTCAGATTCAATGGAAGTAGCGGAACTCAAAGCATTTCAGGGGGTACGATGTGGGATGTACGATTTGAAAATGCTGCTATCAAAAGTATAGATGGCAATGTGCTGTTTGGAGATGATGTCAATATAGTTGCCGGTAGTGGTGATGTAGAGGCCAATGACAGAACCATATTTGTTGGAGGAGATTGGGACTTAGACCAAACTAATGGTTTTGTCCCCGGCACAAGTACTGTGATTTTCAATGGTACAGCATCACAAAACCTAGAAAGTGACGATACACACGACCTGTCATTTCATGACATTATTTTCCAAAATGCTGGCGCAAAGAATTTCTATTATAATAATACAATAAGCGGTGATTTTTCAATCATATCTGACAACACCTTTGTGGATTTAGAAACAGGTTCTGTTCTCACAATCGCAGGAGCCTTGAATCAAACTGGTGGCAATTTCAGAATCTTCGATAGTAACTTCCCAACTGCAGGTAGTTATAATCTATCGGGTGGAGAAGTAGATTTCTTACAAGATGTAGCCTTGTCAATACCTGGAGGAATCGAATTCAATGATTTAGAAATCAGAGCACTCTCTGATGTCGCCACTGTCGCAACACTTGGCGGTGACATTACGGTCAATGATGATATTAACTTTAGTTATGGAAGTGTGGAACTAGATGCTGCTGGTCATACCATTACCTTGGGAGATTATCTTTATTTAAGTGATAATGAAACACTGACTTGGAATGGAGGAACATTGCACCATGTTGGTGATGCTTGGTATATGGACGCTGATTTCAACACTACTACGAGAGGTTTTGAAAATTTAATTCTTGGAGGTTCTAGCCTCAAAAGACCTTACTCAAACATAGCTGTCAATGGAAATCTAACAGTGTTGGATGGCGTGGAATTAGATCAACTCACAAGAGAAATCACCAATGATGGTGACGGCATCTTTACTATGGAGCAAAATTCAATTTTAGATTGTAGAGTTGTTGGTGTTGCTTTCCCTACCAACTTCCTAACTTATAATATAGATCCAACAAGCCGTGTTGACCTTCAAGCAACTGGTAACCAAACAGTGTTCACCAACTCTGGCACACTTGAGTACGGAGGTTTGAGAATATTCACCAATGGAACTGCCACATTGGATGAAAATTTAATTGTTCAAGGTGATTTTGACATGAACAGTACCGCTGTATTGCAAGATGCCAATTTTGATATTATCATGAATGGCGCTTCCATTGATATTCAAAATTACTCTCCCAGTGCAGGCACTACTTTAACATTCGCAGGAACTCAAGACCAGTTAATTGCAGACAATGGTGGTACAGCACAACAACTAGAATTAAAAAACGTCATTTTTGGAGGTTCTGGCACAAAAACTTTGACACCTAATGCTGGAGATGAAGTCACCCAAATATCAGAAAATTTAACCATCAATAGTGGCATAATAGTCACAACAGCAAGAGGGCTAGAGTTCAGTGGTAGCAACTGGACCAATAATGGAACCTTCAATTTGACTGTTACTTCTAGGCCATTCGTTTTCAATGGAGTGGTAGATTGTACAATTGAACCAGGTACAAATGACATAGCTTCTATCATAGTCTCTAATGCTACTGGAACTACTGTCACTATTCAAACTAACGGATTAAATATCGGTAACGGAGATTTCACAATGAGCGCTGATAGCCATATAGATTTCAGTAATCTAACGCACACTATGGCATCAATCAACTTCAACCTTGATGCTGCTAGTCTGTGGACATTAACTAATTCCACTTTGGATTTTGACAGGACAGGCACTCAATATATACCGGAATTAAATGAAGCGAATGCCAATATAACTGGCATTCCCTCAATTGTGACTTCCACTTCAGGAACTAAATACCTTACAGCTAATATTGAAGTTAATGATTTAACTATTGGCTCTAATACTGACTTAGATATTGATAACACCAATAATTATCAATTGACCGTCAACGGAAATTGGGACAATCAAGGTGGTGACTTTATTCCTCGTGACGGAGAAGTAGTATTCAACTCCGATAATACTACTGCGAAAACTATCACAACTCAAGGAGAACTATTTGCTGCTGTAACATTTCAAGGTACAGCAGTCAGGACTTACAGTATGCAAGATGACATGCAAATCAATGGTACTACTACAGGCACTTGTCTGACCTTAGCATCTGCCACACTAGATTTGAATGGAAATATCCTTACGCTGGGTAATAATGACAGTGGCGACCCTACTGCTGAATTGAATATCATTTCAACAAATGGAACTTTAGAAGTAGATGCAGGTGCCACTTTGCAATTCTCCACTGACGATGATGGAGGAGACGTTGCAAACACAGAAATCGGAGGAAACTTGGACGTCCAATTGGGCGGTATCCTAAACATAGTAGGGTCTATAACTCAATCGGCCTCTGTCACACGCTCCTCTGGGAATAACAGAATTGACATCAACATTGAATCTGGTGGAGAAATAGGTGCCAGATACTACAATATCCAATATTTAACAGATGAAGGTCTTGAGGTAGAAGATGGTGCAACAATTAATGCCATAAATAATTTCAGCGATGGATCTTTCTCAAATTTGGACACTGACGCTGGTGATGGCACTGGAGGAGATGACAATATCATTGCTGGGAATAGGTACCTCAACATTGAATCAGATGCTACACTCACTATTGCCAATGTTGCATTTAACTTTGATGGTTCTCCAACAGTAGGTGAACATTACAACGTAACCAGATCCAATGCAGGAGGCAATGTCGTAATGGATTTCGACAATACATCTGGACCGCTAGGTAGAAATGGTGCTATCTATGAAGAGGATGGAGATGTGACAGCTCCTGCAGATGCCAATGGTCAACTAACTTGGGAACTACCTGTAGATACACAATGGCTTGGAGCTACTAGTACTGACTGGAATGATGCAACTAATTGGGATAATGGAATACCCTCAATAGCTTCTAATGATAGAGAGGCCGTTATCAACTTAGGTAATCCATTCAATCCAAGTGTTGATCTTTTAGCTGTTAACATCAGTGCATTAGTTATTAATACAGGTATTTTGAAGGTGATTAATAGTTCTGGGCTTGACATTGATGGAGATGTAACTTTAGGAGATGGTACAGGTGGGGCACTGATCATGGACAACAGTTCTACATTAAACGTAGAAGGATCATGGACAACATCTGCCAATGCATTATTTGATAATGGTAACGGTACAGTCATCTTTGATGCAGACGCAAGTAAAACCATATCTATTACACCTGGAGATCAAAGTTTTCACCATTTAACATTGACTCATGTCACTGCAGCTGGAAGATTCAATTTCATAACTAGTGATTTAGAAATCAGCGGTGATTTGACTATTGAAAATTCAGCTATAATGACACCTGGCACTAGTGGTTATGATTATACAGTGACGGGGAACATCATGGCAACTGGTGGTACTTTCGATACTACAGTAGATGGGCTTATCATACTAGATGGTGCAGCCCAAACACTAACGGATATGACTTTTGATGAATTGACAGCTTCGGGTTCTGGCACTAAAACAACCAGTGGCACCACGGTGATCAATGATGTTTTCGAAATCGAAACAGGCATTACCTTTTCAGGTGGCGGCCCAATAACTTTTAACAATGACGTAATAATTTCAGGTGTATTCAATGGGGTTTCATCACAAACATATACAATGTTGGGAGATGATTGGAAAGCCGTCGCAAATAGCTATACAGGACAAGGTACTGTAGAATTTAGCGCCACTACTGGTACTCAATATATAACCCAATTAACAGCAGGTAGTAATCCTGTTATTTTTGATAATTTAACCTTTAATGGTAATTCCAGAATAACACTAGGTCGTATTATCAATAGCACCCAACAAGACGGCAACATCAATATGACTGGCGATCTAAATGTTAGTAATTCAATTAACCTCTTGTATGTAAATGACTACTTGATAGACAATACAAGTGGTACTGGCACCTTCACATTAGAAAGTGGCGAGTACATTCATGTCACAGGTGCTGACAACTTCCCTTCCAACTTCAACACTTATGCACTCGATGACGGCAGCTACACTAGATATTGGGGAACCATTGACCAGACAATAAGAGGAGGCGTTGAATATGGCAACCTTGACCTGCGATATACCACTACCAAAACATTGGGAGACAACATAGATGTTGACGGATATTTATACATGCGTAATTGCATCTTGGATGCGTCAACCAGCAATTACTCCATAAACCTTGGAGGGAATTGGATCACTAATTACGGAAATGATGATGGCTCTTTTATTGCAAGAGATGGTACGATCACATTTGATGGTGATGCAGCACAAAACCTTTCCATTGGAGAAACTGGCACACAAGATTTCAATGATATTGTAGTCAACAAATCGAATGGCAATGTGGAAGTCACGACGAACAACATCAACATCAACGGTAATTTAAATGTGTTCAACGGAACATTTGACCTCAATAATCTAACCGCATCAATAGCTGGCAATATGAATGCTACGGGCACAGGTGTATTCGCATCTAGTGGCGCTGGCTTATATTATTTCAATGCAGTCTCGGGTACACCTACCATCGGGACCAACAACTCCACAATATCTGGCAACATAGAAATCAACGCACCTGGTAGAACATATGAACTGGTTGATGCTTTAGATATTTTAGGCAGTTTAACCCTTAGAGCAGGGACCTTGGATGTCAACAGTCAAACCATGAGCATTGGCAACTTCGAAGATGTAGTAGATATCTATGGAACTTTGAATGTGAGTACAACCAGTAAACCAGGTGGAACTTTGGCCTTGGGTGATGATGTACAAGTGGTTGTTCAACCAGGAGGCAGCATCAGCATAGTAGGTACCTCCTCGCAACCCGCTACAGTGACAAGTAATATTGACAGAGACTACTTATTCTCTGTAACTGGAACAATGGGTAATGAAGGTACCATTGCTGCTAAGTATTATGTAATCGAAAACACAGGTATTGATGGGATATTCATCAACAACTACGGACTGATAGATGTCACTAACAATTTTAGTGATGGTATTTTTCAGAACGGTACCAGTGGAGGAAAATTCCTAAGAATAGAAAACACGCAAGACTTTACTGGAGCAAACCAAATAGAAAACATCGTATTTGATGACAATCCAGGTGGTGGCGCCACTAGTATATATAAGGCAAGTGTTGGAACTGGAGATATTGAAATTTTTAATTATAGCGGAGAATTTTCGGGTGAAGACTTTGATGAAGATCCAAATGAGTTAATAACATGGCTGTCCCCTCCTACTGTCACGTGGACTGGATTAGTAAGTAACGATTGGTTCAATGCTAGCAACTGGGATTCAAATTCTGTCCCAACCATAGCACAAAATGTAATCATCGCACAATCGCTTAATGAACCCATCATCTCAGACAATGTCAGTACAGCTGTTGCCAATAACGTAACGTTAGAAGTCAACGCAATATTAAAACTAGAAACAACCGATGCAGCAGATATAGATCTGCAGATAGATGGAGATATTACATTCGAAAACAGTGCTAGTTTAGAGAGTACAGGTTCAGAAGATGTTGTCGAAATTGGAGGTAGCTGGATTAGACTAGCTACCGCATTGTTCACATCAGGAACAAGTCAAATCACCTTCAATTCTATAGATGGTATTGAGGCACTAGATGCAGCAGATAATTTCTATGATTTGATAATCAATGTCACTGGCTCAGTCAACTTGAGTAATAGCTTACAGGTTTCCAATGATTTTGACATTACCAATGGTACATTCAATCTATCATCATATGACGTTACCCTAAATGGAAACTTGAATAGTACTGGAATTATTAATGCTAACAGTCAAGACTTCTACTTAATCCCAAACACAACTGCTACTCGAACCATCAACTTTAATAATTCAGAACTATATGATCTGACAATCGGGGAAATAGCAGGTAACAGTGCTGAATATGATTTAGGAGGAAATTTGCTTGTCAATCATGATTTTAATTTAATTCTTGGAACATTGGACCCTAACGGATTTGACATTACGCTAGGTGACAATGATGCCATTCAAGATGATATCAACATATCAGGAACTCTAATTATAGAAACTGATGAAACATTGTATCTCGGAGATGATGCTTATGTTCTCATTCAGAATGGAGCTGACTTTAGACTTTCAGGAACTGACATTAGCAATGTTGCCACCATGACTATCCGTAGTTCCGGAGCTTACGATTTTATAGTTGAATCAGGTGGTGCCTTTGAAGCAAACAATTTTGCAATAGAAAACTTGGACAATGAAGGACTATGGCTGCAATCAGGTGCTACCCTTTCTAGTCTTACCAATGGTACTTTTGGAAATGGTTCAAATGCAACACAATACTTAAGACTAAATAATAATTTTGGAACTGACCTCACCGCCAGCAGTATTGCTTTTAACTCTGGCCCTACTTACAATGTAAGAAGAAACGGTGGTGAGACCAACAATATAATTTTACTAGATGCAAGTGGGACTTTTGCAGGACCAGCTTTTGAACTTGATGATGGAGTAGCAACAACAGGATTAGTTCAATGGACTTATACAGATCCTGTGACAGTTTGGACTGGGGCAGTGAGCAGTGATTGGTCTGTTTTGGGCAATTGGGATAATGTCGTACCTACCAATGCTAATACCGTTCAAATACCTAATGTCACCACTCAACCAGTGATTGACAACATCTCAGGTGATGCCGATGCCTCAAGCATCAGTATTGAACTAGGTGCTTCCCTTACTATCAACGACAATAGACCTTTGACTGTAGTTAATGGATTTGCAAACTCTGGAACAATAACTATTGCAGGGACTGGTAGTATTGATGTCGGTGACAGCTGGACCAATCAGGGTACATTCAATGCCGGAAACTCAACTGTTACACTTAGCTCTGATGCCAACACCACCCTTGCAGGAGGATCTAGCTTTTATAATTTAATCATTGATGCGGCAGGTACTGGTGCGGGTGTAGCGTACACCAGTACCTCTGCCCTGAACGTTACTAATAACTTGACGATCACAGATGGAGAATATAGAATTACGGATGCATTGCATACAACTAGCATTGGTGGCAACTTCACTATCGATGATACCGATGGTGTATTTACTGATAATAATTCCACCCTGACTTTCGATGGTGACACGCAGGACATTGGAAGTACTTTAGAGACTACCAACATTACATTAAACAATGTAATAATAGCTGGGACAGGCACTAAAACAGTTGAGGATCAACTGGATATAAATGGGAACTTATCTATTGCAACAGGCACAGCTCTTGCCTTGGCTAGCCAAAACATCTCATTTGCTGGAGGGAGTCTTGACATAGATGGTAGTATTGATATTACTGGAGGATCTAGTACATTCACCTTTGATGGAAGTCAGATTCAGGTTATCACGGGTAATAGCAGTACTATTTCTTTCGATAATTTTATCATTAACAATTCTGCTTCTGGAAACAATGATTTACAGCTCAATGTAGATTTAAGCATTGAAGAGAATGCTGACTTTGTTACGGGAATTGTTCAATCATCTGGATCAAACCCAATGATCTTTCTCAGTGGTGCTACTGTATCCTATGACGGATCTTCTGAAATAGTTCCTACCGGTCTGACAAGTGATGAAAACAGTTATGCTGTGGGGCCAGTTGTGAAAATCGGAACGGATGATTTTGTGTTCCCAATTGGAGAAGGAGCGAACTTAGGTAGATTAGCCATATCCGACATCTCAGGAGGGGCCGTTACGGATGAGTATTCAGCGGAGTACTTCCATGCTGCTAATAGCAATAGAGGCGATACTAAAAATGGTGGCATTGTACTTGTCAGCCCTGTAGAATATTGGGATTTAGTAAGCTTAAATGGACATACGACCTATCCAAAAGTTACCTTATTTTGGGATGCGCAAAGTCTTGTAAACGAACCTAATAACATTGTTGTCACACGACATAATGGCACTTCATGGGATAATGAAGGACAAAATACCAATTCTGGATCAGCAAGCATAGGAACAGTCACTTCTAATACTGTATTAGATTTTTCATCTTTCACTCTGGCAGGAGCAGTAGCAAATGCATTGCCAGTAGAGTTATTGTCATTTGATGCTCAAGTGTTGAAGTCAGAGATAGTGTTGAACTGGGTTACAGCATCAGAGGTAGAAAATGACTACTTCATCCTAGAGCGATCAAAAGATGGCGTACTATATAAACAAATTGCTAAAATCGATGGCAATGGAACTACTAATGAGCAAGAAGAGTACAAGCATTATGATGATCAACCATTTTTTGGCACCTCATATTACAGATTATCTCAAGTAGACTTTGATGGCCAAATAGAAATATTTGACCCGATCAGTGTCAACAATGACAATTGGCAAAAAGGTATAGAGATGACACTATTCCCTAATCCAACTACTGCAGACAATATCAATATCAGATTATCTACAGGAGACGAAAGTTCCCAGATATCCATACAAGTACTCAACGTCGCTGGGATCATGGTACACTTTGAGAACACCACTCCTGTGCTAGGTGTGAGTGATTATAACATTCGTAGCAACAGTAGTTTAGTTCAAGGAGTCTATCAAGTGATCATTACCCAAGGTGCTAATCAAATAACCAAGAGGATGATTATTAAGTAATCGATTTCATTTGTCAAAAAGAGGGGGGCAGCTCAATACTGTTCCCTCTTTTTGTTTCTACCCAAAAACAAATGAATAATCGTTTCAGGCGTTTGTCAAAAACAAATCCTAGAAATGGCCCATTTACTCAAATCAATCTATTATTATGTTTTCCTAAAAAGTTCCCTTCAGATAAAATTTAAGGGATTCGCTTACTCTTAAGTGAAAAATTGACCCTGGTTATATACCAATTAGTATTAATTTAGTTAAATACAGTTGTATAAAACAACCCTATTAAAGTCACTGTATCGATGTATTCATTCCTATAGGCAAATCACCTATTTTTCACAATAGTTATTATACTGATTTTATTTTCCTATTTTCGACCTTACTTTGCACGTTATGGGTAGTGGAATGCCCTAATTAAAAATTTAGTTGATAATAAGATGAGAAAAATTACTCTAGTACTGTTGGTTTTCATGCCATTTTTAGTTCTTGCACAAACTGGCCCTGCAGGAATAGGCAACAACCAAGGATCGAGTTCACTAGAACTTTGGCTAAAAGCAGACAAAGGAGTTCTTAATGCCAGTGCTGCAGCCATAAGCGATGGAGAATCTGTTGAGACATGGCAAGATCAAAGTGGAAACAGCCGAAATGCCACTCAAACAACAGTCTCTAACCAACCCACATGGACGGAAGATGGCTTGAATGGTAGCCCTATCTTGTCCTTTGAAGCAGGCAATGAAGATCACATGGATTTTCCTGAATTAACTTTTACTGATGATGCGACATTATTTGTTATTGCCAGAGCTCGAGAGCTGGAATTTCAACAGGGCTTTTTTCTAGGGCACGAAACATCAAACGGTAAATTGGGTGTATGGGACAAAACAAACGGTAATGATCAAAGGTATTTTATCAGAGGTTTTCACAGCCCAGGGAATGCCGTATATGATGATTCCCAAGTATTTGCTAGCCTGACTTCCCCATTCATGCTCTATATGGACAAAAACCCTTCAGACACCTACCGTCTAATTATCGATGGCGGAACACCTGCTGATCTATTTGGAGGGACCGCATATACCGAAGACATGGAATTTGATAAAATTGGAGCAGCTAATGGTGGTGATGGTTTTAGTTGGGATGGCGATATGGTTGAAGTCATCATGTTTAGCGAACAGATTAATGTTGCTCAAAGAGGGTTGATAGAAAACTACTTGGCTTCTAAATATGGAATTACTATAGGAAATGATCTCTATATTCATCAAAGTTCACATAGTTATGATGTTGCAGGTATTGGACAATCAGGAGCAGACACACATTTGTCAGCTTATTCTGACAACATTTTAGGAATAAGCACTCCATCTGACATCAATGATGGAGAATGGATGTTGTACGGACACAATAATGGTGATGCCACAGCTTGGACTACAAATGAGCAAATAAATAGTGATCCTAATTTAGAACGAATTGCCAAAGAATGGAGAGTTGACAAAACAGGAGATCTTGGAACCGTCACAATTCACATTGACCCGACTGACCTTCCTTCCTTTAATCCCGACTTTGCTTTTTACAGCCTTTGGGTCGATGTAGATGGAGATTTCACAAACGGTGCTGTTCAATATCCATTAACAAACAATGCGGGTATTTATGAAGCCTATACTGTAGATATTCCTGATGGAGCATTTATTACTATAGCGGCCTATAAACCAGAAATTCAGTTCACAACTTCCTCTTCAGCAGGTGATGAAGAAGGTATTTCTAACCCTACTTTTGAAATATCAATCACTTATGCAGTAGATGCAGACTTTGATGTCAACTATACATTTTCAGATGGTACTGCATCAAGTCCAACACATTATAACTATACAGATGCTACTGCAACTATATTAGCTGGTAGCACTTCTATCAATATCTCAACTGATGGTATTGCTCCAGATGTAACAGAAGATGGTGACCAAGATTTCAGCATCACATTATCCAGTCCCGAATTTGGAATTCTGGGTACTAACTCTGTTCACAACTACACCATCAATGACAATGACAATGCAGAAAGTCGAACCATTGAGTTTGATGCACCATTCAGTTACAATTATAAAAAAAGAATAAGTATAGACAATTCTAAGGTCTCAGGAGCTTCAGATTTAGATGACTTCACAGTGTTGATAGCACTTAATACCGGATCAGCAGATACCGACTTTGCAGGAAAAGTATTAAGCAATAGTGGTTTTGATGTTAAGTTCACATTAGCTAATAGTGTTACTTTCTTGGATCATGAGTTGGAGTATTACAATGATGCTACGGGTGAATATATTGCTTGGGTAAGAATTCCTGGTCTATCATTTGATGAAGACACCGAAATCGACATGTACTATGGTAATGCTGCAATAACGGTAGATCCTTCTTCAGAGAATACATGGGTAGACTATCACGGTGTATATCACCTGGGTGAAGGTGATTTTGGTGATGGCACAGGACAATATGACGGTGTTGAATCCAATGACACTTCCGAACCTACAGATATCCTTGGAAAAATTGGTTATGGTAAGGATTTTGATGGAATTAATGACGTAATAGAATTAGGTGCTTCTTTTCCAAATTTAGGGGTTTCCGGCAATGAGGCATTCACCGTCTCATTATGGATGAATACAGACAATAATGGCAACAATGGCAGATTATTTTGTGACGATGATGGAGGAAATGGTTGGGCCATTTCATTTGGCGATGCAAGTGCTGGACAACTCAGGACTTTTTCACGAAACTTTGCTAGTGCAGGAGTAATCGATGCTGACGGATTCACAGCTTCTAACAATACATGGTACTATGTTACATTAGTTGTAGATCGTAATAATCAAGACAGAATAATCTATCTAGATGGTGCTTCTAATATTAGTGACCTTAGTGATATTGGAACTTGGGGTACTAACAATAATTTAACTTCTATAGGTGGGGAACCTAGAACTAGTGGTGAAACCTTGTCATTTTCTGGAATTATTGATGAAGTAAGAATTACCCAAGGTATACGATCAGCTGATTGGATTGCTACAGAATATGCAAATCAAAATGACCCTTCTACGTTTTACACGGTTGGGACTGAAGAAATTGTCAATGGTTTAGAAATCTCGGAAAGCACAGATATTTTAACCATTACAGTTTCAATAAGTAATACCGATGATGACAATCCAACCACCGTGTATTATGCAACTACAGGTGGGACAGCTACTTCAGGTACTGATTACACCGCTATAGCCAGTACACAACTAAGTATAGCGGCAGGTGCATCTAATATTACATTTGACTTAGACCTAACCAATGACCTGTTAAATGAAGCAAATGAAACAATTGTATTAACACTTACTAATCCAGGCAATGCCGATTTAGGATCAAATAATGAAATCACTATTATACTTATTGATGATGACACGGCACCTAGTGTAGAGTTTTCATTAGAAACCACAACAATCAATGAAGGGACGGGTTCTTTCGAGATACCTGTTCAATTAAGCGCTGTTTCTGGTCAAGATATAATTGTTAATTATACGGTAGCCTCACTTCTCAATGCTACAGAAAATGTTGACTATATCTTATCAACTCCAGGAACAATTACGATACCTGCTGACAGCTTGACAGCCAATATCATTGCCAATATTATAGATGATAGTGAAATCGAAGTAGATTCAGAAACTTTCACCATTACGATCACCGGTTCTACTGATGCATCATTAGGAACCAAAACAATCAATACGATCAGTATTAGTGACAATGACAACTTAGGAATTGATGGCCCAGGTGGTGTAGGATTCAAAGACGGGAGTGGTATATTAACCATGTGGTACATGGCTGATTCAGCTACTGTGTCTGGTGGCAAAGTCACTGGTATCAAAAACCTAGTAGGAATTTCAGATTATGACATGGTCACACCTGCTGCTGATCCTGATTTCATAGATTATGTAGGTCAAGGAACACTAAATGGGCATGCTGAAATTAGCTTCAACAATGTTGAAGATGTTCTCGCTACCAACTCTACACTTAGTGCTTCGACTTTTGTTTACAACGAAGCAACTTCATTTATCGTGACCAGTCATGACAACATGTCTCAACAAGCCAATACTTATGGTACATCGACAAGTCAGACAGGTGGTCAAGCAGTCAATCGCTTTGGATCACATTTACCTTGGAACAACACCTGGTATTTTGATATTGGTACCCATAATGATGGCGGTCGACTATCTGCAGCATATCAACCAGCATGGGTTGGGACATATGGGATTTTCACTTATCGAGCAGATGCATCTGATGATGGAAGCACTGGAACCAAGACGGCATGGAGAAATAATACACAAATAGGTACTGCAGCAGGAACTTCGCAATTCATCAACCATACCAGCAATTATTTTACGCTTGGACAATCTCAGGGAACCGACTTTCAAGGAAATATCGTAGAATTCTTACTCTACACCGCGCCAGTCAATGAGCCACAACGAATTATCATTAACAACTATCTTGCTGTCAAGTATGGTCTCAGTATTGCTGATGATTACTATGTTTGGGAAGCAAGTCATTCTTTTGAAGTAGCTGGTATTGGTAAAACCAATGATGAAGCACACACAGCAGCCAAAACAGGAGCCATCACAATTAGTGCTGCTTCAGATCTAGAAAATGACGAATACCTATTGTTTGGTCACGACAATGGTGACAAGGATTCTTGGACCACTACAAATATTCCTACTGGAGACATACTTCGTTTGGATAAAGAGTGGAAGTTTGATATGACTGGAGATGTAGGAACCATTTCTATAGCAATTGATCCCACCTTGGTGATTGCCAAACAAAGCGGATATGAAGATTTTATTATTCTTACGGATGCCGATGGTGATTTTACATCAGGAGCAAAAGTCCATGCTACTTCACTATTGGATGGTAAGTACATTGCCAATAACATATCCATTGCCAAAGGTGAGTATTTGGCAATAGGGATGATCAAGAGGTCCGTACAATTCTTGACGACTTCATTGAATCAACCAGAAAATAGCCAAGGGTTAGTAACCTTAGAATTGGACTATACTTCTGGAGAAACAATTGTTATAGATTATACGATTACGGGTAGTGCCACACAGGGAGTTGATTTTAGTCTTGCTGCTTCAGGTTCAGCAACCATCTTGGCTGGATCATCGACTATGGCTATTGATTTAGGAATTATAGATGAATCATTGAAAGAAGGTGATGAAACTATCATTATCACACTAGATAACATTACAGCTGGCAACTCGATAGGTACTAATTCAGTGTTTACTTATACGATTACTGATGATGATAATTCGAGAGAAGTATTCTTCAATGATGCTTGTGAATTTGGATATAGCAAAACAATTACCATCAGTAGTGCTCTAGTCTCAGGATCAGCTGATCTCATAAACTTCCCATTCTTGGTCAACATATCTGGAGACAATGATCTTAAGACAACTGCCAATAGTGGCCATGTTGAAAATGCCAATGGATACGATATCTATTTTAGATATCAGGACACGACATTCTGGTTTGATCAAGACATAGAATATTTCAATGCCACAACAGGTGACTTGGTGACCTGGATTCTTATTCCTGAATTGAAGTTTGATGAAGACACTGAAATAGAAATGTTCTATGGCAACCCAGGCATAACATTGAACCCATCTTCTGAAAAAGTATGGGATGAGTACTTGGGTGTTTGGCATTTAAATGGAGACGAATTGGATGCTTCATCTAATGATTATCATGGTACTAAAAATGGAACAACATCTGTAGGAGCACGATTTGGCAATGGCACAGACTTTAATGGTAATAACGACTTTATCGAACTAGCTTCTTTCCCCGATCTCCAACAAGATTTCTCAATATCAGCATGGGTTAATGTTGATGATTTAAGCGCTGGACAAAGAGTATTCATTGATGATGATAACAACAGTAATGGATATGCACTATCAGTCGGTGACCCAGGAAGTGGAAGAGTAAGATTCTATAGTAGAGGTGCCAGTCCAACATCAGTGGATGGTGATGGAGGCCATGCAGTATCTGTAGGAACATGGGCATATGTTACTGGAGTTGCAGACTTTGATGCTAACGGTAGTAGAGTGATATATGTGGATGGTGAAGAAGCAGCTAACGAAACTCACACCAACCAAATGGGGACTGATGTAGGTAGTACTGCTATTGGAGGAGAAACATTATCAGGAGAGCAAAACAATAGATTCACTGGTATAATGGATGAGGTTCGCGTATACAACGGGTTGCTTTCCGAACACAGAGTTAAAACAGAATACAACAATCAAATGGAGGGTTCAGGTTTCTATGCTGTAAGTACTGAGATTGTAGGACTAGGTTGTCAAATTGCTGAAGCGGATGGAACTATTTCTATCCAAGTATCAATTAACCCATTTGATAATGTAAGTGAAACTACGGCAATATTCACTGCTACTTCAGGAAATGCAGTAAATGGCGAAGATTATACTTTGGCCTCTGGTACGGTTACAATCCCAATAGGATCTAATAGTGCTTCATTTGATCTTGACATCACCAATGACTTACAAGACGAAGTGGATGAAACAGTGACCATCACAATTTCAAATCCATCTTCAAATGCAAAAATCGGATCGAACAGCACCATCACCTATACCATATTAGATGACGATGATCTTCCAGAAGTACAATTTGTTGATGTGACATCAAGTGTAAATGAAGGATCTGCAACTGTAACTATTGGAGTAGAATTATCAGCAGAATCTGGAAATGATGTCACCGTGGCATTTGCTGTAAGTGGTGGTGCATCTCCATTAGCCACTGCTAATGTTGATTACATCGTACCGGCAACTACACCTGTCAATACATTGACCATTGCTGCAGGAGAACTAAGTGGAAATATTGCATTGAGTATAATTGATGACGCTGATTTAGAAGTTTTAGAAGATATCACTATTGATATAAGCAGTCCGGGTAATGCCACATTGGGTACCAATACGAATCACGTCATGACGATCAATGATAATGATGATTTGGGTTATAATGGACCTGGCGGAGTTGGTGAAATAGATGGATCAAAAACTTTGGAGCTATGGATAGCAGCTGATTCAGCTGCAGCAACTGGCGGAAACGTCACCGCATGGAATAACGATATCATATCGGTAGTAGGGTTAGATTTCGCCCCGGTCGGCACTGCCCCTACCCTTGTGGAAAATGCAGTAAATGGACATGCCGAAATCAGCTTTGAAGATGTGGATGATGTTTTGGTATCAAGTAATACTTTATCAACTTCCACCTTCCCATACAATGAGTCAACTTTCTTCATTGTAACTAGAACTGACAACTTAGCTCAAGGATCAAATGCATACTCTACCGCGACAGCCGCAAACGGAGCATTGTCTGGAACAAATATAACTGCAGACATTCCTGACGGAGGTGGCTTGATCAATTTTGATCATGCTGGCAGAGTATTATCAGCCACCTATGATAATGCCTGGATCAATGGAGAGCACAGTATTTTTGGACACAGAGTAACATCCGATACATCTGTGGTTTGGAGAAATAATCAGGTAGAAATCCAAAGTGGTACAAATTCTAATAATTTCACGAATCACTCGAATTTCAATTTCTACCTAGGAAGAACTGAAACAGACAACTTCCAAGGTGACATTGCAGAAATCATCATGTTCACGCGCCCAATATTTGATACGCAAGCGGATATCATTCAAAACTATTTGGCCGCCAAATATGGTTTGGTTATTGAAAATGATAAATACGTTTTTGACAATACACATGGAAACGAAGTAGCGGGTATCGGTCAGACATTTAGTACCGATCAGCATGTAGCTGCCGAAGCGGGTGTTATTACGATTAGTAATGCCAGTACTTTAGATAATGGAGACTTTGTTCTTTTTGGTCATGACAATGCATCCATCGATAGCTGGGCAACTAGTGATACGCCGGATGCTGATAGTATTAGAAGAGTAGCGCGTGAATGGAGGTTTAACTTAACTGGCACACCTGGAACCATCACCATTGCGTTAGACGCAGATGAGTTACCGGAATTGATTACAGGATATCAGGATTATGTCGTATTCGTAGATGCGGATGGTGACTTTAGCGCTGGAACAGACGTGTATCAAACCACACTTGTGGATGGACAATACAAAGCTTCTGAAGTACCTATTGTTTCTGGTGATTACGTATCTATCGGTATTATCATGAGAACAATAGAATTTGCTTTATCAAATTCAAACGCTTCTGAGACTAACTCACTCAATATCGATGTAAACATGAATTATCCTTATACATCTGATATTTCGTTTGACTACAATATCACAGGAGGAACGGCTACTGGCAGCAATGATGATTACTCTGCAGCTGCAACTGACAACCTAACTATATTGGCGGGACAAACTTCGGCTAGTATTCCTTTGGGAGTCAACAATGATGGCACAGTAGAAACAGATGAAACTATCATCATGGAATTAGCCAATGCGCCAACGGGGTTCAGGTTTGGTGATAACAGTGAACACACTTATACCATCAACGATGATGACAATGATAAAACGATCCTTTTTGATATTGCATCTAGTAGCGGTGACGAAAGTGTTACAGACATTACCTTAACAATTGAATTAAGAAATCAAGATGAAAGTTCGCTCACTACTGATGGAGTTAATGAAACAATAGCCTACCTATCTGTTACCGGTGGTACAGCAGAAGAAAGCCCTTCGCCTGATTACACTTTAATTGCGGATACCGTAAGGATTGCTACTGGAACTTCAACAGTAACATTTGATTTCACCGTATTGGATGATGTTTTAGATGAACTGGATGAAACAATAGAAATTAGCCTAAGCAGTCCAGGCAATGCCAACCTTGGTTCTAATTCTGTATACACTTATACAATTGAAGACAATGAAACTGAAGTGAATGTAGAATTCCAAGACGCAACTACTACCATAGATGAAGGAGGTAGCATTGCAGCAATTGTTGTCGAACTTTCTAATCCATCTGGTCAAGATATAGTGGTTGATTATATCGTGTCAGGTGGAACAGCTACATCCGGAGGAATTGATTTTGCCCTAGCAAACGGATCAACTACGATCCCAACGGGAAGTCAGATTACTACGATCAACGTTGCCTTGACTGATGATAGCGAAGAAGAAGTTGCTGAGACGATTATCATTGATATAACGGGAGCTACGGGAGCCACCTTTACCGGTCAATTACAACATACAATCATATTGGTGGACAATGATGCAGACTATGGTTACTACGGTCCTGGTGGAGTTGGATCTAATGAAAGTAACAAACTATGGTTAGACGCTAATAACATCAATGGTAGCGGTGTTGCAGGCCCAGCGGATGGAGCATCCGTTAACACTTGGGTTGATAGATCTGGAAATGGTTATGATTTTGATGCAACTGGAAATGCGCCTACTTATAACGAACTAGGTATGAACAACAATCCTACAGTTTCAATTAGTGGTGCTCAAGGTGGATTTTCCGCCCCTACTGCATTCAACAGTTCACTATCTAATTATTCTTTTGTTGCCGTTTATGATCAAACAGCCGGTAGCTACCTCGCCGAAACGAATACTACTGCACAAGGAGACTTTAGACTAGACCAAGGAACTAGTTATTTATACCATTTGAATGGCGCTGATAATTTAGCCACCACACCAAGTACTAATGAAGATATCATGACTTGGGTGTTTGACAGTGAAGCAACAAATAAGGCGGAGGTTAGACGTGATGGAGTTGCATTGGCAAGCGATGCTAACTTTTCAGTTATGGGTCTTGATAACAATTTCAGTATTGGAAATAGACATTCAGAAACAACTGTAAGTGATAGTGATTTCGAAGGTAATATTTCAGAATTCATCATATTCAATAAGCCTTTGAATGCAACGCAACAAAATATCGTAGAAAACTACTTGTCTTCTAAATTTGATATTGCCATTGCAAGTGACCTTTATTCTTTTGACGGTACTTATGGTTATGATGTCATTGGTATTGGTCAAGAGGCTATCGACGATCAACATATCCAATCTATGTCAGACAGCTTATTGATGATCAGTGGAGCAAGTGACTTAAATGACAGTGAATATGTATTTACAGGTCATGACAATGGAGATAAATTATCTTGGACTACCACGGAGGCACCAAATGCTGGCGTCAGTACCCGAAGAATTTCTCGTGAATGGAGAACGGATATTACGGGTACTCCTGGAACAATTATTATTAAAATAGACACTACACAGCTTCCAACACCTCCAAATGGTTATGATCAATATTTGGTATGGACAGATGATGATGGAGATTTTAGAACAGGAGCTACTACTTATCAATTAGAGTACTCTCCTACTTTTGGGTTCCATGTTACAGATCCAGTGACTATTGCTGCTGGTACATTTATTTCTATTGGGGTAAGTCAGCCAGTGATTCAATTTTCATTGGCTTCTTCTGATGGAGCTGAGGACGATACTAACCCAGTCATAGAAGTTAGCTTGAACTTTTCATTAGGTGAAGATGTAACGATCAATTATGCCGCCACTGGAGGAACAGCAGCTAACAACAACGATGATTATTTATTAACCTCTGGAACATTGACACTGACAGCTGGACAAACAAGTGCCAATATCATCCCGGGCATCATCGATGATGGAGTTGAGGAATCGGATGAGACGATCACCATTGCTTTGACGACACCTTCATCAAATGTATCGTTAGGTAGTATTTCAGAACATACCTATACGATCCATGACAATGACTATCCGAGAGATCTAGAGTTTCAGACTCCATTTGTGGCTAATGCAGATGAAGCAACATCTACGTATACAGTCACTGTTGAAATTGATGTTCAGGATGCTGTCGATGCTACCACAATTGATATTGAATCAGAGTTAACTGGAACCTATGCTGAAGAGGGAACGGATTACACTATTTCTCCAACAACTGTGAGCATACCTGCTAATAGCAGTAGTGCAACATTTGACATTACCATCACTGACGATGCAGTATTTGAAAACGACGAGACCATAACGTTGAATCTATCTAACCCATCTAATGCCAATATTGGTACCAATGCACAATTTGTGTACACCATTAATGACAATGATGCGGCAGCTGCACCAGATGTTGAATTTACCGATGCTAGTTCAAGTGCTGACGAAACAGTTGGGACAGCTAATATCGAAGTTGAATTAAGTGAAGTATCAGTCAATGATGTTACCGTGAGTTATACAGTTTCGGCTAGTACAGCTACAGACGGAAGTGATTACACATTGGCAGATGGTACTTTGACGATAACTGCAGGAGATATGAGTGATAATATATTGGTGACCATTGTCGATGATGTTTTAATTGAGTCTTCGGAAACAATCACCATTGACATATCATCACCTGTTAACGCTAATCTCACAAGCAATACACAACATGTATTATCTATATCGGATGATGATGCGGATGCTGGAACGGGACCAGCTGGTATCGGAAATGCGAATAATAACCTATTGTGGTTGAGAGGAGAAAATTTCGAATCAGTTTCTGCTGGTGTTTGGACGGATATCTCTGGTAATAACAATGACATGACAGAAGGAGGTACCGCACAAGTAACAGGAACTGTAGAAGGATCAACTGCCGTTAGTTTCAATGGTTCTCAATTCCTAACGACTACAGGAGCTACAGAAAGTAGCGCAAGTGACTTTGACATTTTCTTCGTACTAAATTCTAACATCAATACAAACGCAGGTCAAACATTGATTGACTCTGACAATTTGGATATTAGATTAGATGATGGTACTAATGGCGCTTTCTCTGATGAAAACGGTGTTGCTCCGAACATCTATGATATTGATGCTAACGAAGCAAGTATTATACAATTCAATTTGGAAGGTGGAAGCAATCTGGCAGATATCTCATTGTACAACAATTCAGTGAATACTACAGTAACGACTACTTATGATGCTTCTGATCTTACAGGTACCAAATCATTGGGAGCTGGTTCAAATGGATTTGATGGAGATATTGCGGAGGTGATTGTGTTTAATCAAGCAATCAATGAAGCTCAAAAAATTATTCTGCTTAATTATTTATCCACAACATATAGCAACTTAGACATTGGCGGCAATGATAAGTATGCATTCGAAGTGGATGGGTTCGATAACAATCTTATAGGTATTGGTAGAGAAGGTATTAATGACCTTCATGTAGCTGCTACTACTGAGGATTTTTTAACAATCAGTAATCCAAATGATTTGAATGATGGAGAATATCTAATGGTTGCCAATGATGGCACGGACAATCTATCATGGGTTACAACTGAGGTACCAGATGGCAGTACATGGAGATTGACAAGAGAATGGAAATATGATATGACTGGTGACGTAGGAACAATTAGTATCGAGTTTGATACAACGGCGCTTCCTACACCTCCAGAGGATTACCTTTCTTGGACCATCTTAATAAGCAATGATAGTGATTTCACGTCTGTTGACAGAACGTATTCATTGGCCACAACAACTGGAGACTATGTAGGGGCTGACAATATCGTGATTGTAAACGGAGATTACATGACCATAGCCTTAGTGAAAAACCAAACTTTGACATCAGGAAATTGGACTGATGGTTCTACTTGGAGTACAGGAAAAGTGCCTAAGAAAAATGAAACTGTCAAACTGAATGGTGGACATACTGTAGTATTAGATGCAAGTTCAGAAGTAGGAGCTATTCGAATTGAAAACACTGCTGTATTAGACCTTAGTGGCAATACAATCACATTCAACAATGGCTGTATTGAATTCGAAGGCACTGCTGACAAAACAAATGTCACATACGCAGGTAGTACCATCATATATGAGTCAAATCAGGATCAATGTATTTCTGCTCTTGATTACGCAAACGTTGAGTTGAACAGTAGTGGATTAAAATACCTGCTTGGAAACATTATTGTCGATGGCAACATTGAAATTGAGAATTCAAGCGTAACACTAGATGTTACATCTAATAATTATGGCATCACATTGGAAGGTAACTGGACGAGTAGTGGAACATTCGATGCTAGAGCAGGTACTGTAGCACTAGAAGGAGTAAATACACAATCAATCAGTACCTCAGGAGGTGAAACATTCTATAACCTCACTGTAGACAAAACTGGAGGAAGTGTGAATTTAGGATCTGATGTATCGGTGGAAAACACCTTGACTATGACAGAAGAAAACATCATTCTAGGGTTAAATGATTTGAACATCTTAAATGGTGGAAGTTTCAGTGGTGGAGACGCTACTTCATATATCATTGCTGATAATGTTGGAGTCTTGAGACATGCTATTACAGCATTGAGTACAACTTACACATTCCCTATCGGTGATAGTGATGAATATTCTCCATTCCAGTTCACATTGAATACCGGTACATTGAGTTCCTCAAGTATTACAATCAATATGAGAGACACCAAACATACCAATATCATCGAGGATGACTATATCACTAGATACTGGTCATTGAATAATGAAGGTATCACAGGAACATTGGATTATGATGTGGCTTATTTTTATCAAGAAGTAGATGTCGAAGGAGTTGAAGCTGACATATTGGCCCGTAAATTCTCTGGGTCAGGAGATGCAATTGGAGGAGCTGTAAATGCAGGTTCTAACATGTTATCATATCCTGGTCATACTTCTT
>JAOPTS010000193.1:0-22373 GCA_051531955.1 Reichenbachiella sp. | reverse complement strand
ACGGCTTAAAATGATCGGTTACTTAGATGCGGCAAAAAATACGCTACATAGAGCTCAGCCAATAAATTTATATCTCAGTTAATATTAGGATTTAAATATTTACCAACCGAGCTGCCAACTCCCCTAATTTATTATTTAAACAAGAATAAATAGCTAAAAAACAAAAAATTTGTCAAAGTATTTTATAGTCATACGATATATGAAAATAACTAACAATTAGAATAATGAGGACATTGTCTATGCGCTCAATTTCAATGACATTTTTAATACTACTTTTTGCTCTGTATTTAACTGGCTGTGCTAATAATAAAGCAGTTCACCCCGTTAATTTAATTATTTTGGTGCAAGACAGCGCTAATAATAACTTACCTCAAGATCACCAAGCCGTTAGACGATTAATCAATCAAGTGTCGGATGAGTTAATATCTCAAGGAATTAGTGTTTATGATGAAGCAACGTTAGCATTAGATGATTTTAATTTATCAGGCAATCGTACCAAAGCAGCATTATTAGATATTGCTCGCTCTACTCGTAGTATTAAGTTGGATTATGTGGTGATATTAAATGTTGATGCTTTGGTAAAAAAAATGCCTTACGGACAAAAAGTATCAACATTGCTCTCTGGGCAAATGATAAAACCTCATTCAGGAAAAGTTATCAGTAATTTCAGCTTTTCAGGTGATAAAGTTAATGCTAGCAATAATTGCTCTTTATACTGTCTTAAGGGCAAAATTTCCGATTCACTTAAAAGTACATCGGGTGAAGTCAGCGCTGAAATTCTTAGCGACTTGCCAAGCATAAATACCGGTAAAGCAGCAGCGTTTAACCCTAATATAGGATTGAACCAAGATTATTCATTAGTATTTGATGGTTTTACCCAGCAACATATGGCTGATATAGAAGAATACTTAGTTATTTTTTCTGGTTATCGAAGTATGCGTTCAGCTGACAGTTCTCATACTTTTACTGAAATTAGCTATCAATCGAATATCACTGAATTAAAACTTAATCGTAATTTAAAACGAATGTTAACAGAGTTAAATATACCTGCATTGATTAACCAAGAGAGCAATGTGATAACAATTAAACGAATTACTTTGCAAGATACTGAAAATAATAAAGCTACAGATAAGAAAAAATTTGAGATAAATGGTTGGTAGCCTAAATTAGGTTATATACACAGTTCTTGGGATTTTTAATGGTTTCAGGTGAAAGCTTTTGATTTAAAATAAGTTTAATCGTGAAAAATCAACAGCCCTATTTTCTATCTATTTAAATTAACGTAGGGTTAGTGTTGTTAATAAAACTTCTCAATTAGTTGTCGAGTAAAGGATGTACGACTATATGCACAAGCTCTGTCTAATTATACTCCATATTTTTTTAATGTATTTCACCCTCAATATTTCGATTCAAGCCAATGAAATCAAGGGTTTTCATAAGCATTTAGATTTTAAAACCATTACTAAAGCAGATGGACTTTCTCAAAGCCGTGTTACTTGCTCTGCATATGATGATAGTAAAGGTTTATTTTGGCTTGGTACTAACGCTGGAATTAATACTTATGATGGTTATAATGTTGACGCTACCCCTGACATATTGCAAGGTGAATACTCTAAAGTACATATTCAAAATTGTGATATAGATAAACATAATAATGTATATTTTGCATTATATACCAATGGACTTTTAAAAATTGGTCACGATGGTACAGTAAGCCACTTTAACCATACCAACACTTCTGGTTGGAATGAGCAAACAAGCATTTATGATGTTATACCTGTATCAGATCATGAGGTTTGGTTAGCGTCAAACTCTGGCCTTATTAAACTAGATACTAAGCAGCATACAGCAAGGGTGTTTTTTCCAAAAAAAATTGCATCTAACGACATAACAAAGTTAGACAACTATATTTATATTGCTTCTAAAAATGGATTTTTTAGCTTTGATATCAACAATAATACGCTTGTAAATATTTCCAGCCAATACGATATAAACCAAAATTTTCATACTGTGTTTTCATCAAAAGGTGGCATCTATGCGGGTAACTTCTCCGATGGTATTTTTGAACTTAATTTGTCTGATAATACATTAAAAAGAGTGGAATCAAGTAGTAATGAAATAAGTTTAGGAATAGCGAAAATTGATAATACTCTTTTTTATTCTGCTAATAACCAAGGGCTTAGTATCCAAAGTTTAATAAACAAAGAGTTGCAAACTTATACCGTTGATAATAGTGAACTAGCCGGCAATAGTGTTTACCAAATAAAGGACTACCCTGATTTAAACATTATCACCTTTGCTAGTAGAGGTGGTTTTTCAATTGTTAATAAATCTCAACTTTTGGTAGATAATTATAAATATAATAAAACACAAACTGGAAATTTTATACCAAACAACAGTGTGTGGTCATTGGCTGAATTACACAGTACCCTTTGGTTAGCAACTGGTGGCGGTATCGTAAAATATTCCTTCGACAAGCAGCACCACCAAGTGTATTCAAAAAGCAATAATAAAAATATTTCAAATTCTGTTTGGACTATTCATATTGATAAAAGTAATGATGTTTGGGCAGCTACAAGCTCAGGTTTAGCGAAATACAACCCTAGCCTTGACAAATTTGAAAGAGTTGAATTAACTACTACAGGAGAGGTTCTTGATGTAATTAGTATAGAGAATTACCTCGATAAAGGTTTGTGGGTGGGTACTTTTGGAAAAGGCCTATATAGATATTCATTTAATGGTGACGTGAAAGCTTTTCTACCTGATCCTAAAAATAAAAAATCAATCATTTCAAGCGGCATACTCTCACTGAAAGAAATAGAACATGAACTATGGCTTGGTGGTAGCGTAAATGGCGCAGCTAAATTTTCATACTTAACGGAAGAGTTTACACATTACCCAAGTAAAATACACGGTGGCACCTTTAAGAGCTCTTACGTCAGGCAAGTATTTCAAACAGCTAATGGAATCATATGGTTTGCCAATGACAGTGGTTTGTATTACTTAAATAACGAACAAAAAATAGTAAAGGATGAACTCATTGGGGATGCATTAATATACTGTATGGCGAGTGATAGTTATAACAATTTATACTTAGGGACAAATGAAGGGCTTATATATTACCAGGTTGATAACAAGCAATATACGCTTCTAAAAGAGGATGGCTTACAATCGAATGAATATAATGGCCGTGCGTGTAAGCAACTATCTTCTGGAAAACTCGCTTTTGGTGGTATAGCAGGCCTCAGTATTTTTGATGATACCTTTACTCAAGACATAATCACTAGAGATAACCCTGAAATACTGGTAAAAGACTACCAATCTGGTGATGAAAATATCAGCTTTAATCATGCTGAGAATCTTTTTAAATTAGATGAAGATGCAGACTTTGTAGAAATAAGCTTGTCTAATCGTTTGTTTTACCATCATTTTAACACTAAATATAGCTACAGTATTAATGGTGATACGCTAAATGATATCACCAGTTTCCCCTTAAAGGTTGCAACCAATTTCTTGCCTAATGGCTCTACCGAGCTAACCATATTTGCAAAAAGTAGATTTACAAACAATGCAGAGCCAATAAAAGTGTTGCAAATAAATAGAGCTTATTATTGGTGGCAAACACTTTGGGGTAAAATCCTCGTCACTATGGTAACGCTCTCCGTGATTACTGGTATTTATCTTCTGAGAGTTAATCGATTAAAGAAACATAATTTTCTAATGGAGGAAGAGATTCAAAAGAAAACAATGCAATTAAGAGAAGTATTAAAAGAAAAAGAGTCGTTATTTGAAAATGTTTCCCATGAATTGAAAACTCCGTTAACCTTAATTCTTGGACGTAGTGAACAATTATTGAAAAGGGATGACGTAACCACCGCAACCGCTACCGAGTTAACACATATTGCCGCTAGTGCAGAGCAGTTATATCAATTAGTTAATCAACTATTGCAATTGGCAGAAGTAAAGCATCAAAAGAACAAAAAGGAGGCAATAGATATTGTTGAGCAAACTATGTTTGTTTGCGATAGCTTATCGTCTCTAGCCGCTAATGCAGGCACTGTCATTACCTTCAAGCTCGACTCATTAATGGATAGCCATTGGCTTGAAATACAAACAGGTGCTTGGTCATCTATCATCACTAATTTAATCACCAATGCGATTAAGTATGGCGATAATAGTCAGCCTGTGCAGGTGTTATTAAATATTACTGAAGAAATTACCGTACTGTCGGTAAGTAATAAAGGCGCAAAAATTGAACCAGAAAAATTAGAGCAAATATTTAACCGCTTTGAACAAGTTAATGTCGACCAACAAGGCCAAGGACTCGGTTTGGCAATTGTCAAAGAGCTAACAAAAAATCACTTTGGTGATACTGAGGTTACGTCTAATGTAGGTGAAGTCGTGTTTACCGTGACCATACCAAATGTTAAAAACAAACCTAGCCAAGTCACTAACACCAATCTTGTTACAGCAGAGCCTGAAACAGAGAATAAATTAACAGCTAAACAGAACATCCTTATTGTGGAAGATAATCAAGAGTTAAGAGAGTTCATTGCTAGTGCGTTATCCCTTCAATTTGCTATAACTGCGGTTGAGCATGGTCAAGCAGCAATTAATTGGTTAACAAAAAATACACTACCAGATCTCATCTTATCTGATGTGATGATGCCGGTGATGGATGGTTATCAGCTGTGTGAAAAATTAAAACAAGATCCAATATACCAGTACATTCCCTTATTTTTATTAACGGCTAAAGCTGATATTAAAAGCACTAAAAAGGGACTCGCCCTCGCCGCCGATGATTACATAGCAAAACCTTTTAATACCGATGTGTTAATCACTAAAATTGGTAATCAGCTAGCAACCCATGCTGCAATGAAAAAGCACTTTCAGGGAAAATTATTATCAAGCGCTAATAAACTAAAAGACGAAACACCCCTTTCCGATTCAGAAGTTCAGCTAAATACTATAAGGCAAGCGTTATCTGAACATTATAACAATGCTGATATTAAAGCGAGTGATATTGCCCAAGTGCTTCACAGCACAGAAAAAACGCTTAACCGGAAGTTGCAGGTGATTTTAGGGAAAAGTATTTCAGAGCTGCTAAGAGAGTTTCGCTTAAATCAAGCTAAACAATTATTAGCACAAGGCCATAAAGCCAAAAGTGTTTATTTTGAATGTGGTTTTAATTCGATGAGTTATTTCAGTCAAAGCTATAAGAAAGAATTCGGCCAATCACCCCGTGACTTTCAAAAGCAACAAGTTTCAGTGATCAAAAGAAGTGATTAAAAAGCGATAATCTGAAGTAAAGAAAACATACAGATATCTTAAGCGATATATCCGTTAACTTATTAAAAAGTATCATATTGTCCAAATATTGATAGTTTTTGTCCAAATATTGATAATAGATTCAGAGCAAAACTATGTATCCTATTTAACATTATGTGCTTAATTAATGTTTATGAATTAGGCATTAGCAGTAAATATAAAAAACACATAAACAAACGGAATTATCATGAAATTGGTCGGCAAATACAAAATAATAAAGGAATTAGGCGCCGGTGGTTTTGGTGCTGTGTATTTGGCACAAGACCCTAAGCTTAATGAGTTGGTGGCGATAAAAGTATTCCAAATTAAGGATGATAACCTAGCCAGATTAGCCACTAGTGCCACCTCTGATGCCAACGAAGTATTAAATCAACGCTTTTTAAATGAAGCTCGTACCTTACGTCAGTTAGGTAAAAATCCACATATTGTTAATGTCTTTGACTTTGATGAATTAGACGATGGCAGGCCTTATTATGTGATGCCGTATTTACCTAAATCCCTTAAAGGTGAGCTAGGCAGTGATGCGACCGATATCTCAGTTATTGCTGATTTACCGAGTGATGAAAAGCCTAGGCGACTTCCTGTTAGCCAAGCATTAAGCATACTCAGCCAATTACTTAATGCGTTAAGCGATGTTCATAAAGCCGGTTTAGTCCACAGAGATATTAAACCCGCTAATTTACTGCTTAATGAAGATGATGAAATACAACTGTGTGACTTTGGTATTGCAAAAATGCCTGATGTTCAACATAGCCAAAGTGGCATTGGCATGGGCAGTCGTAACTACATGGCACCCGAGCAACGACAAAGCGCGAAACATGTTGATGCGCGAAGTGACATTTACAGTGTTGGGGTACTGGCTTATCGAATGATAACCGGCACCTTACCCGAAGGACGATTTGCCGAGCCTAATACTTTTCAACCCAACCTATCAACAGAGCTTAACTCACTTATTTTAAAAGCACTGGAGCAACAAAAAGAAAACCGCTTTCAAGATGCAGCCCAAATGCTTAAAGCGCTGAAACAGGCACAGCAAAGCCAAACGAATACTGACAATGAAGAAACCGGCACTTGGGTCGGTGGCACAGCCGAAACAATCACCATTAAAACCGAATTAAAACCACTTGAAACAAAAATAATTGAGTTATTACAAAAACAAGGTGAAGTGCGTGCTAGTGATAAAGTTTACCTACAAGCCTTAGCCGATATTGCTGATTTAAGTGAAACTGGCCTAACCGATTTAATCAGTCAAGTAACCGAGCAACAACTTAATCAGCACAATGACAACAGCTCAGCTCAGCTAAAATCGCTAATTCACTGGGCATCAGGCATTAATAAACGCTTAACTAGCAACCAAAGCCAATTAGATGATACCTACATAGCTAGTGCGGTATCCGCAGGAGTTAGTACCACAGGAAAAAGTGAGCAACAATTACGGCAGTTACTTAACGAAAAAAGTAGTGAAACGAATAAAGTAAGTAATCAAGCAGCAACGCAGTCACAAGGGAATCAACTAAGCAACCAAGGCGGCGGTATTATTGATAAACAACCAAGTGGTTTACCTAAGGTTGCTCTTATCTTTATTTTACTTTTACTGATAATAGGCGGTAGTTATTACGGTTTTGAATATTATCAAACTGATCAAGTTAAACCGCAGCAACTAGCTTCGTTAATAGGGCAACCTAAAAATAAACAAATACCGTTAATCATCAATATTATACCTAGTAATGCAAAAATTTCTTTGATCAATTACCCAGGAGAATATAAATCTGGAATAAACTTAAAACCTGGTGAATATACTGTAGAAATAACTTCAAATGGCTTCCAAAGGCAAACAAACAAATTTTTATTGACTGAAGCAAGCAACAGTTTTCAATACCAATTAATACCTGAAGATCACCTTTTCGATATTGGCGTAACTAACTTTATGATGAAAGGTATACCCGGAGGTAATTTTAACATGGGTTCTAATACTGGTTCTAAAGATGAACAGCCAAAACATAAAGTGACTATCAATGCTTTTAAACTTATGTCAACAGAAGTCACTTTCACTTTATGGGATGCATGCACCGCAGACAATGGATGTAAGCACCAACCTAGTGACGAAGGGTGGGGCCGAGGTGAACGGCCAGTTATTAATGTTAGCTATAACGAAATTATTAGTGAATTTTTACCCTGGTTAAATAAAAAATTAAAATTACAACAAGATAAATTTCTCAGGTTGCCAACTGAGTCAGAATGGGAATATGCAGCTAGCTCCGATGAATTTTTAGAATACAACATAGTTAAAAATAGAGCTAATTGTAAGAACTGTGGTAGCACATGGGATGCTAAAAAAACAGCACCAGTTAAGAGCTTTTCAGCAGAAAGTTATGGCCTTTATGACTTGTATGGCAATAGCTATGAATGGCTAGAAGATTGTTGGCATGTTTCATATAACGGAGCACCAAAAGGCGGTATGGCATGGGATGACAGCGACTGTACTCAAGCCGTTATCCGAGGAGGTTCTTGGTTGTCTGACGTGAAATATTTAATGCCTTCATACAGAGATAAAAGCGATAAAAATGAACGTAGTAATACTGTTGGTTTTAGGTTGGCGCAGAATATTGAATAAGCGTAAAACGATAAGAGCATCTAAAAATCAATAAGTTACAAGTTAAAGTAGTACGAGTATTTAGAATTTAGAGAGGGTAAATGAAAAACAAAACAACCATTAAAAAAGAACGGGACTTAATTAAGTTATTACTCTTGTGCTTGCTTCAAATCACTATTGTATATTCGCAAGGCTCATTAGCATTTGAAAATAATAGAGTAGCATTGGTTATTGGTAATGCAGACTACCAAATAGCGCCATTGAACAATTCAATTAATGACTCAAGAGCAATAGCACAAAAACTAAAGAGTATTGGCTTTGAGGTACTTGAACGAAGCAATTTATCTTTTTTCGACTTTAAGCAAAGCATTCAAGAGTTCAAGCGACAATTGTCATCATCTCAAAATAGTGTTGGCTTGTTCTATTATGCCGGACATGCAGTGCAAGTAGATGCAGTTAATTTCTTAATCCCTATAAATGAAGAAATTAATTCTATTGATAAATTAAAAACGAAAGGCATCAACATCAACACGATACTTTCTACTATGGAGAATAGCAGTAGTACCAATATTCTAATTCTTGATGCCTGTCGTAATAACCCATTTAAAGATCAGCAATCGATCAAAGTTGGTTCGCGTAGCCTACCCATTGAAAGAGGTTTGAAAATTGCTTATTCAGGTCTCGCACCTCTTAAAGCGCCAAGTGGTACTTATATAGCCTACGCAACAGACCCAGGCCAAGTGGCACTGGATGGTGAAGGGGTTAATGGCACGTACACCAAATACCTTTTGGATTATATTGATATGCCGGGTTTACCAGCTGAAGCGATTTTTAAAATGGTTCGAGGTTCAGTTATTGATGAAACTAACGGTAAGCAGATACCGTGGGAGCATAGCTCACTTACCGAAGATTTTTATTTTAATAACCCTGTTACCGATATTATTGCGAAAGCAACCTCTAACCTAGAAGACAATGACCTTGGGAGTGCATATAGGTTAGCCAAAAAAGCTTTAACACTAGCTCAAAATAGCAAAGATAAACTGCAAGCAAAAGAGCTTATTAACTCTATAAAAAAGAAGTTGGGTTATCATGAATAAAATAATTCAGTTATTTATATATTGTTTTCTTCTTTTAACTATATTGTCTTGTTCGTCTACAAAAAATAATTTGGTATATAAAGACACCCCATACAATGTTGAAGTGACGGCCTCAGGAACAGGTGATAAAAGAACAGTTAATGTTAGCGAACTTGTTGGTCGAGCAATGCGTAATCCCAATAATACGTTATCTCATATCAAAGTTTTTAATTTATCAATTAAAGCTAATAAATATGCAGTATCACTTCAAGCATTAGATGAATTAAAGAGACTAAAGCCCGCTGACTTACGCATAGATTATAACCTTGCCTGTGTTTTTTATAAATTTGGCCTTTTAAAGCCAGCAAAAGCAAAATTAAATTATGTTCAGGCTAAAAGTAAGGATTTAATCTTGAAAAATAGATCAGCCTTATTAGCAATAAAAATAGAAAACAAAGAAAGGATTAATAATGAATACTTTTATCTTTTATAGCCGATTAATGATTGCATTGCCTTTTGTTTTTTTGCAAGCACATACACAAGCTGAAGAAGTAACGATGCAAGTCTCCTTATGGGCAGGAATGGATGTGGAGTGTAATAAAACCGATGAGAAAAATCGCTATAACTGTCAAGTTAATAGTTATAAGCCCACATTCCATTTCGGCTTTTCTAGTACTAAGAATGTTGAAATCACCTCTGGTGATTGGGTAGAGGCGAGCATGAATACTTTTTTTTCTGGGGGACTTTTATTGCCAGTGTTCCTTTTTAGTGATGGCTGGAAAACAGCTACTATTGAAGATAAATCTCCCAAAATAATAAAGAGAGAAATTGAAAAAATTGAACAGCCGGAAAATTTATCGGTGAAAGTTTTTATTGATGGTCAACAAACGCATTCAGTTAAAACTAACACCGCTGGTAAATTTATGCTTGAAGTGAAAAGCGATTCGGTTTACCGATTTTATGCTGTATATGACAAACGCTCATTAGTTTTACAACAAGATATTTATTTTAATTAAGTCAAAGGAAGTAACATGAAAAAGTACTATAAATTCAGCCTGATATTATTGTTGACAGTAGTTGCAACAGGTTGTGCAACCAGACCGCCAATGCCCGTCACTCAAGAATATAAATTATTAGATAATCATTCCTCTTGTGATTGTAACTATTTTGTTATGGGTGATAATTTGATCCGAGGGAATAAAGTTTCATGGGGTGGAAAGAGTGAAAGTTATGATATGTATGCTGCTGATGGAAATACACTTTTAACTAGTGGTATATCTCATGATGAATTTGAAAAACTAATCGAAAACCAAAAAATAGCTGGAGAGCTAAGTGAGTCAGATGCAAACTTCAATATAACGATTGGTCAAAAAAACTATGTTTTTGAATTACCGATAGATGAATATCCAGAATTGTTTGATACTGGATTTGTATTTGGTAGTTTAAATTTTATTAATGCAATTGATACTGAAAATTATGTTTTTGTGCTACTACAAAAACCAGGGACCGTTATAGGCTTTAGGTTTAATAAAAAAACAAGCCAGGCTGATAAAAAGTTTTTTCAAGACTCTTATCCTCATAAAAATGCATTTGGTCAAATCCTTAGCTTTCTAACTCCTAATGTGTCTGATACAGATTTAGTAATTAAAGGCACTCTTATATTCGATAAAACTAGTACCAATATTATTTTAGGGTATTCAGAAATTAATACCACCTCAAGTAGTCGAGCGTTTGAAATGGAACCTGGCTCACAGTGGTTGAAAGTGTATAACAGCCAAGGTGATGAAATTTCAGATTTTACTAATCCAGACATAAATGCTTATTTTCATGCACTACAACTTCACGGTGATATGTTAATTGATGTGTATTCAGGCGTAGCACTTAATAAAAATACAGGCTTTAAGGTTTCGGTTGAAAATATTGAAAATATAGGAGGAATGACTAGCAAGGGTATACTTTATTTCGATCGTGCGTCTAAAAATTATTATTTTAGAAATGATATTTAATTTTTTAATAACTCATTATAGGCGAGTTTAAGCTAGTTAATAGCATCAAGCACTAATTACGAATTGATGCTATTAACTGTTTATTTAACTATTGGTACGCTCACTTTATTCAGTTTAAGGCAAGGTCACATGTACTTTCGTTTTCTATTATTACTTGTTTTATTTTATCCTTCGCTATCACATTGCGCTATTTCCAGTATTTTAGCGGTTGAAGGGTATGCCTGTAATAAGAATAAAAGTAACGGGCAGACAAGAAAACAAGCCTACATAAACGCTAAACATAAAGCGCTAAACACGGTTAAGAAATACATATCATTAAATAGTATCAAAGACATTGAATTAAAAAACTATGTTGTTGATGCTTTTTCCTCAACAGAGGTAAAAATAATTTCAGTATTAGCAGAGCATTGGGATGAAAAATTAACATGTGTCACTGTTAGCATTCAAGCAGAGGTTGTGCCCTTTTTTAAAAACACTCAAATAGAAAGTGTTTTTAAAAAACTTATGGTTGATCCGTTAGCGCCACTAACAATTAAAATGTGGACTAATAAAAAGGAGTTTTTGGCGGGGGATATTATGCGAGTTTATATTAAAGCCAATAAGCCGTTTTATGGATTATTAACTTATAGAGATGCATCGCAAAATTTGTTGCAAATATTACCTAACCCTAATAGAACCTCGAGTTATTTTTCCGGTGAAACAACTCATACCATACCAAGTACGGGTGATAAATTTGAATTAATTATCGAGCCCCCATTCGGTGAAGAATTCCTTTCTTTATATGCGAGTACTCAGCCTTTGGGTAACATCAATAAAATAGCCATTGGTCCAGCTTACCAATTGAAAGATACCGATCAACAAATTGCTGAAAAAACAAGAGGCTTAGCTCTAAAATTGATAAAACGTGATAGTATAAAAAATATCAATAAAAGTGAAAGTATTGCGGAGTTTAATCAGGTTAGCGTAAAGTTAATGACAATGAATGAGTAATTTAAAAACAGCATTTGCATTTGCAAAAAAAACACCCAAACATTTTTATAAGTATAAATAACAACAAATAATAAATTTTACATTATGGAGAATACCATGCGTCACTTACTTAACTTATTGCTCATTACTTTATCTTTGGGCATGTTTAGCGCTGTGCAAGCAGCTGATAATCCTAACTTGTTAGTGATGGGTGAAGACTCTGATCAAGACACAGTGCCGCGAGACAGCCGTGTTTTTAAGCGCGTTTTAGCATCGCTTGCGAATCAAATGCACGATAATAGCTTTGATGTATTTGATGAAACCGCCATTACCTTAGATAATTTCGCACAAGGTCGTACTCGTAGAACCGATGCTGAAATTATTGACATTGCCCGCTCAGTTAAACGTCCGCCAATTGATGTTGCGGTTATCTTTTCTATTTATGCTAGCGCCAAAGACAAAGGTTACACCACTAAAGTAAAAACCCGTATTGAAGGGCGCTTACTTAATGTAAAAACCGGTAAACGTTTAGGAAACTTTGAAGTAGACAGTGGCAAACTTTTTAATGCCCCTGCAAGTTGTGAGCGTGAATGTATATTGGAAGTGGTTGGTAATAAATCACGTGTTTTAGCTAATGACTTAGGTGCAGTGTTGGCGGAAAAATTAGCATGGATGGTTGATGGTGGTCATAAACATGCCAGTATGGATCGCCCAGGTACTAACGATATGATGTCAGAATATAGTTTGATTTTTGATGGTTTCTCAGGTGAAGACTTTTCTGATATTGAAGAGTACTTAGTTATTTTCTCAGGTTATCATTCACATCGCCCTGTTGAAGCTCGTCATACCCGCACTGAAATTTGGTACAAATCAAGCATTGCCAGTGCTAAATTAAATCGCAATATCAAGAAAATGTTAGCCGAATTAGAGTTGCGCGGCACTATTAATTTTGAAGGTAACACTTTCACCGTTAAAAAAATCACCTTACGCGGTAAAAAGAAAGCGCCAGTAGCCGATGCTAGTTGGTAAATTGCATTTGCTACATTAGGTATAATAATTGGTTTTATCTTTTTAAATATTTCTTTTATCTAACCTTTTAGTTTTAACGGGAAATTTGCCAGTGAAAAAATTACTGCTTTTAACGATACTGTCAGCTGTAGTATTTTTAAATTCAGCTAGTGTTTTGGCTGAAGCAAAAAACACTGACAATAGCTTTAAGTCACTGACTCAAATTGAAGCTGCATTAAACCCACTTGAAATATTAGCCAACCACGGTGGTATTCGACGAAGTATAGATTTAAATATTCAATTTGCATTTAGCTCTGCAAGCATATTACCAGCAGCGCAACGGCAAATTGATGCGTTAGGTAAAGCGCTCACTGGAAAACTGTTAAATCATTGTATTATTCAATTAACGGGTCATACCGATACAACAGGTAATGCGGATGATAACTTGGCATTGTCAAAACAACGAGCAAGTGCCGTAAAGCAACAACTCGTTAAACATTATAATGTTTTATCTAGCCAGCTGATTGTGCTTGGTAAAGGTGAGAATCAGTTGATAAAAAAACTTTCATCAACTGATGCTAAGCATCGACGTGTTGAAATATCGTTAGCTGATGTTGAGCAATGTAAAAAATCAGTAGATTTACCACAGAAAAGCCAGCAAGATAAAATCAGTAAAGATAAAGAAGGTAATTTGAAAATTGACTGGTAGCACTGGCAGCGACAGTTATACCCGCTAATAACAATAATAAACGGAATGAAAAATAGGATTATCATGAAATCGGTCGGTAAATACAAAATAATAAAAGAATTAGGCGCCGGTGGTTTTGGCGCTGTGTATTTGGCCCAAGATCCCAAACTGAATGAGTTAGTGGCGATAAAAGTATTCCAAATTAAGGATGATAACCTAGCCAGATTAGCCACTAGTGCCACCTCTGATGCCAACGAAGTATTAAATCAACGCTTTTTAAACGAAGCTCGTACCTTGCGTCAGTTAGGTAAAAACCCTCATATAGTTAATGTCTTTGACTTTGATGAATTAGACGATGGCAGACCTTATTATGTCATGCCATATTTACCCAAATCCCTTAAAGATGAACTAGGCAGTGATGCAACCGATATATCCGTTATCAGTGAATTACCTAGTGATGAAAAACCCAAACGCTTACCGGTAACTCAAGCCTTAACTTACCTGGCTCAATTACTTAATGCCTTAAGTGATGTTCATAAAGCGGGTTTAGTGCATAGAGACATTAAACCGGCTAATTTACTGCTTAATGAAGATAATGAAGTACAATTGTGTGACTTTGGTATTGCCAAAATGCCCGATGTACAACATAGCCAAAGCGGCATTGGCATGGGCAGCCGAAACTACATGGCACCTGAGCAACGACAAAGCGCAAAACATGTAGATGCCCGCAGTGATATTTACAGTGTTGGTGTTTTAGCTTATCGAATGATTACCGGCACCTTACCGGAAGGTCGATTTGCTGAGCCAAATACTTTTCAACCTAACCTGTCGGCAGCTCTTAATGATGTTATTTTAAAGGCTCTTGCACAACAGAAAGAAAACCGCTTTCAAGATGCTGCGCAAATGCTTAAAGCGCTGAAACAGGCACAGCAAAGCCAAACAAACACACAAGCAAACCAAGACGGTGAAGAAACCGGTACTTGGGTCGGGGGCGAAGCTGAATCAATCACCATTAAAGCCGAATTAAAACCCCTTGAAGCAAAAATTATTGAGCTATTACAAAAACAAGGTGAAGTGCGCGCCAGTGATAACGTTTACCTACAAGCCCTAGCCGATATTGCTGATTTAAGTGAAACAGGCCTAACTGATTTAATCAGCCAAGTTAGTGAGCAACAGCAAAAAATATCCAATGAGCAAAAAGCCTTAATACAATGGACTACGGGCATTAATAAACGTTTAACCAGTAACCAAGGCCAATTAGATGATACCTACATAGCCAGTGCGGTATCGGCAGGAGCCAGCACCACAGGCAAAACTGAGCAACAGTTACAGCAGTTACTTACCGAAAAAAGCAATGAAAAAAGTAGCGAGAATAACAGTAAGCAAAGCGAAAACAATGCTGATACTGAGCTAGCTATCATCGCGCCTATACGCCAAACTCAAAACCAAAACCAACAACCAGCAGAAGTCAACAACCAACCAAGAGCTTTACCTAAAGTTGCACTTATCTTTATTTTACTCTTACTGTTAGCTGGCGGCGGTTATTACGGCTTTGACTATTACCAAACTGAGCAGTTAAAAGAACAAGCAAGGCTAGCCCAACTTAGCCAAGCAGAGCAGCGAACCGAGCAAGTCTCACAAGTACAGCAATTACTCATCCAGCTTAACTACCAAATTAGCAAAACCGGTAAATTAGACAAACGAACCCAAAAAGCCATAGAGCAATTTGAGCAATCGCAAAAGCTGATTGTCACCGGTGAGATTGACGAAATATTACTAACCAACCTAAACAGAGCTTATGATAACAAAAACATTATAGCGTGGAGTAAAGCGAAAAAGCTCAACAGTAGTGAAAGCTATCAGCAGTATATTGATAATTTTCCCTATGCTTTGAATTTAACAACAGCCCAAAAAGCTAAACATGAAGCACTAACACAAGAGCGAATTGCGAAGGAAAAAGCTAAAATCAAAAAAGACAATGCTGCTTGGGCTAAAGCTAAAAAAATGAATACGAGTAAAAGCTATCAGCAGTATATTGATGACTTTCCATTTGCTCTGAATGTAACTGCCGCCAACAAAGCGAAAGAAGAGGCAAAAAAACAAGAGCAAATTTCAGCAGATAAAGCAAAGACTAAAGCTACTAGGAGAGCTGATGATTTAGCTTGGAAAAAAGCATCAAACCAAAACTCAGTAGCAGTTTATCAAGCGTATTTATCTACACAAAAACTAGGGCGTTACCGCACTAAAGCTAATGCGGCCATCGCAGCAATTAAGCTTGAAAACAGAAAATTAGCTATTACCATTACCACCAACCCCAGTGATACAAATATCACCTTACTAAATATCAAAGAAAGCTATTATAAAGGGGTGAGGTTATTACCGGGTGACTATCAAATCAAAATAAGTAAAGCCGGTTATCACAGCCAAAGTCATACCATTACAATTAGCAAAAATAACCAACAGTTTAATTACCTCTTAACAATGACTGAAGCAGCAAAAGCAGCAAAAGCAGTAAAGATGTCCGACAATGGACGTTATCAATACCTTAATAAGGGGCAAGTTGTGCTCGACACTAGCAGCAAATTGCAATGGATGCGCTGCTCGCTAGGGCAAACTTTAAAGGGGTCACGTTGCACAGGAACCCCCCAAGTTCATAGTTGGGGTAGAGCAAAGAAAAAAGGCAGTAACATCACCTATGCGGGCTATAGCGACTGGCGGATACCCAGTAATAAAGAGTTGCACACATTAGTGATGTGTACCTCAAACAAGCCTGCTCGTTACCCAATTAATGGTAGGAAATGTAAAGGCGTTTATAGCAAACCAACTATTTTCAGCCTCGCCTTTCCTGATACGCCTGGCGAGTTCTGGTCGTCCGCGGCCTTTTCTTTCTTCAGTGGCAGCGCGTGGGGTGTCGACTTTTACGTTGGTGGCGACAGCGGCAGCAAGTACAGGAACCTCGGCAAATATGTTCGTCTTGTGCGCGGCGGACAGTGATTTGGCCGCGTAGCGGTTTGGTTTTTTAATGATAAACCTTTAATAACAAAATATGGATGATATGAAATTCAATATATACTTCTTACTAACAATATTTGGGTTATATTTTCTAAGTTTTAATATAAAAGCCCAAGAAGAATGGCAAGTATTAATACTAACAACGCCTGATGTTTCGGTAGAAACTATTGCAGCCAGTAGCTTAGCCCTCGCTTATCAAAAAACAGACGAGGCTATCACTACTCAACTAGTGAGTGCTGATATTGAAGTGAGCGATAAGTCGTTATTAACCAGCAACGCAGACATAAATGAGTTAACTGACCAGCAACTATTTTCATTAAACCGTGATGATATTAACCTTGCCATTCGTTACCGCATAAATATTAATGCAGAAAGTAGCGCGGTGATCAAAAAATGGCGCATTAATATTTCCGCCTATTTGGTCGATTTAGAAACTAAAAAGAAAATAGAAACTCACAATGAAGAGCGTTTATTCTCTGGTCTACCTAGCCAGTGTGATACTCATTGTTTTGATAACTGGTTAGCCAAGCAGGCTGAAGCACTCGCTCAAGACTTAGGTTTTGTTTTAGTAGAAAAATTAAACAACCTGCCGCGTCGTTATCGTTATGAAATTACTTTTAATCGTTTCACCCCTAATGAGCTTATTCAAATTCATGACTACCTTAAAAAGGTAGCGGGTTATGTACATTCCACGTTACTTGAAAAGCATGAAACAAAGCAAGAGTGGTTGCATCAAATTGAAGGCCGAAAATACCGTTATATTTCACATATGCCCGCCGATGTTTTAGACGTTGCCCTGCAAAAGCAATTAAGCCATTTGGGTATTCCGGTACGTAATGCAAAAAATGATGGTCGACATTTTATCATAGTACGCTCAGGTATCGCTTATTTTCCCTGGTATATTACCGCATGTCTCGCTTTAATATTATTACTTTATAGCTTGTACGCCATACCGGTAAGAAAAAAACATCAGCGGGCTTTATCAAGCTTGGAACATGGTAAAAATGCCCAGCAATGGCTAGATTATTATAAAAAAATGGCCTTGTTTGCTGTTCCTAAAATGAAGGCTTGGTATGCGCAAGAAAAGCAGATACTTGATAACATAAAAAAATCGCTGGCGTTAAACGAGCAGGCTTGGTTATGTGCTGATAAAGGTGATTATGAAAATGCAAAACTAACTGTTGAGCAAGCATTGGCGATTAATGCTGACAATAAACCCGCCAGAGAGCTAAAAGATAATATTGTCGATTTTCAGCGTGGCTATGATCGTTATATTCTTGCCAGTAAAGAAGTGGAAACTCACCCCGAGCAAGCTAAAAAACTGTTAGATGAAGCCAAACTGCTTAACCCTCACTTAACTGAAAAGTTAACCAAGTTAGTTGATCAGTGTCAGTTAAAAATTCACAAAACTGATGGCGCAATGGTATTGCAACAGGCAGAGCATGCCATTGAGCAAGGTAATTATTACCTTGCTTATAGTGTAATCGACAAATTTATTAGTCAGTTAGATACTGAAAATAGCGATGAAAAAACGCTCAGTTTAGTTAAGCAACAGCGACTTGAAATTGATAAGCAACTACCGCCTTTGCAAGGCGCAGTGGTAGGTCAACAAGATTTAGCCGCTTACCACTTATTTACTGATAATAAAGTTGAGCTAGGTAGAAAAGTTGCTGATCCCAATAATAGCTTTGCTATTGGCTATAAACGTATTTCTCGGGTTGGTAAGCAATGCCAATTAGCGCGAAATGGCCGTGAATATACCATAACCGAGCAAGGTAGTAGTAATGGTAGTGTTTATGGCGATTTGTTACTAACGGAAAACCAAGCAGTAAAAGTAGTGAGTGACAAATCTTTGCTGTTAGGTGGCGGATCTATTTGTCCGCTTGAACTCTATCCTGCTAAATACGATTCAGACTGCCTGATTTTAAAAATAAGCAGTAAGTCTTTTCAGTTTATTGATGATACCAATATGCTAACAGCATGGCCGACAATGGAATTTGATATTCATGCTCGATGGATTTTAATGGGTGAACTATTGCAAATTGGCATAGATGATAATGACATGCTAGATATTGGTTGTATTAAGGGCAGTAAGCCTGTTGCTCGCTTGAGTTATCAAAACGGTTTTTACCTGCAACCAGAGTCGGACAATAATACCGAGGCGCTAATTACCGTTGGGCAGCAAGATTTGTACGGTAAGGTGCCTTTGCAAGCGGGAACTTGTATTGTTATTGCGGGCCATAATTTTAGTTTTCAGGGAGTGTCAGCATGACGATAAAAATAACCAGCCAAACTCATGTTGGTAAAGTACGTAAAAATAATGAAGATAGTTTTTTTAGTGCGGAACTTAATAACAAGCCTGCACATTATATTGCACTCGTTAGCGATGGTGTTGGTGGTAAAGAATTCGGTGAAGTGGCTAGCCAAACAACCGTTGATGTTTTTAGCGAACTTGTTAGTAAAGGAAAACTCGATATTGCTGTAGATATAAATATACGTGAAGCAATGTTAGAAATGTCTACTCGCAGAGCACACATGGCAATTGCTGAAAAAGGTAAAGTAGATAAAAGCTTATCTGGGATGTCTTGTACTTTGGTTGCTGTGTTAATAGATAAAACGACAGTGGGCTTTGTTAATGTTGGTGATAGCCGTTTATATTATTATAGTGAAGGTGAGTTGTTTCAAATAAGTGAAGATCAAACCGTTGCCCGAGCACTTTTGCAAGATGGCCGAATACAAGCTGCAGATTTACCTGATCACCCAGATCGCAACGTTTTACAACATGCTTTGGGGGTAGAGGCTGTTAATCATCCGATAGAACCTCAAACTTCAACCTTTACTTGGCAGCAAGGCGATAAACTTATTTTATGCTCAGATGGGCTTACTGATATGCTTAGTGATACTGAAATTACCGCAACAATGTCAAAATTTAATGGTGATGCTTTGGTTGAACAACTCGTTAATCAAGCGTTAGCTGCCGGTGGCAGAGATAACATTACTATTGTGCTTTGTGAGAATGAAATTAGTGAATCATAAAAACAGCTAAACTTATTACCTAGCTCTTGATAATGTTCTAATGAATCAGGCCGCTCAGAGGGTGTTAGTTGACCTGAACAGCCTACCAGCTAAACTTTCTGTTTGGTATGTTCTGTTTGGTATGTTCTGTTTTGGTTATCTTTTTGGCTCATTTCAACTTTATGTCAAACATATTAAAGAAATAGCGGCTAATACTTTTACTCAATTAAAAGGCGTCACCTGCTGTGGTTAAATCTTAATCAGGGGTTATTCCCCGCCGCTTGCAGCGAAAAGAAGTTTGCTCATAACTCATTAATATACCTCTCTTCGCGGAGCGAATTTCGCCTAAGATAAACCCTTTGGGCGAGGTTATGCATTAGTGAATTTTTTTCGCTTGGTTGTGATTTACCTTATAGTCCTTGTCTAACAAATTAAAATCGCTTACCCCTAAAGTTACAACGGCTTCATCAGCCCGTACACATGCTTTCCCAATAGCTAACCTCAGCTTTTCAGTAACACTTCGCGGAGGTAGGTGACATAGCGTTGAGAGTAATACCGATGAAAGTTTGTCGCTAAAATAACGCTCTAGTTTCATATCCGTTAAACAGTGCTTGTACATGGTTTGTGTAATTGCTTTCATTTGCTCTGGTGTCGGGGGATCAATTTCCACATTGACTAAACGTGATTTTAACGCTGGTTTTAATGATTCAAAATCGTTTGTGGTAGTAAAGATAATAGTGCCTGACAAATCTAGTTCAAGGTTTAAAAAGTTCTCTTTAAAGCATTTTCGCTGCTCTCTTTCGAAAAAGGAATAAAGCGGCTGGATAATACTTTCTTGGTGGTTGTCTTTTGTCATGCACAGCTCATCAATAAGAATAATAGGCTGAAATGATTTTGCCTCAAAGCACATGATCCGACCGATTGCTCCAAGATCTGAATCGCCATATTGTGGGTTACCACCACAAAGTTCAAAGCGACCTGTCATGGCTGGTGCATTAATAGTAAAAAACTCTAGCTGTAATATTTTTGCTAAGGCGCTAACAAATTGTGTTTTTCCAATACCTGGGTGACCTTGTAGGTTAATGACCGGTAATGATAATGGCGTATTGGTTAAAGCACTGACTTGGCAGGCTGCGGTAACTTGACCAATAACATGTTGAAAGTTTGGGAATGATTTGGTTAATGCTAATAACGCCTTAGTTATACGCTTATTTGCATAATAAAGTGTTTTGTATGGGCCTAGCGCTTTTAGCTTATTAAGTGTTGGCATGTCTTTGCTTTTTCTGTGTATCATTTCATTTTTTAATTTTTTTATTGAAAATACCGGCGCTAGTTTATTTTTCATTTCATTGTTATGGTCAAGCGGCACCTTTTGATCTTTTAGCTTATGTAAGCCTTTACAAAACCTGATATCAATAATGTCAGTAACGGTAGCTAATAGGTTATTTGTGGCCTCTGAGTGCTCGAACACTTGTATTATCATTTGTTGTACATCAATAACAAGGTTTAGATCAGGCGAGAGTTTCTGTATTTTTTTAATCAATAATTTAAACGTTTTCTGCTGGTCAACAGTCATGAAATTAATGGTACTCTGAAATAGATTATCATCAATGTAACAACAAGCAATGGCGAGTAAAAAATTTGAAATTGAGGTCATCATGCTATAACGCTTTAACTTATCTAGCTCAGAAAACGCATTAAAATGGCAATAATCATAACTAACGTTGGGTAATTTGTTCATGCTAAACACCTTTGTACAAAAGAGAAGAAAGAGTAAATAAGGCCGACATAATGGTAATATTGCCACTATGTCATTTGGGGTAACGGTTATGTGTAGGAGGCAAACAGTAAAATATTGTCAGTAAGCAAAATACCACCGGATACTCTTAGCAGTAGCTGTTGACCTGATGGCAAACAAAATCCGGGTATTCGTTGATTCAATGTTTGTGCAAAGTTAATTTTTTGGTCTTCAAAAATTAACTTCGCATCAAACCGCTCCTTCAAATCTTTTAATGAGCACAAGGAAACTTCATCACCTTCACCGGTTTTTAACACTAATTGAATATCACCATTAAAAGGTGTTGCTTGTACCGTAAGCAAAATTTGAGAGAATGCTACATTTTTTTTGCACTTGATATCGGTCAATTCAATCTCTTGCTGGTGGGTTTGTATAAAGCTCCCTACTTCATAAAGGTGTATTGAGTATTGTTCATCTAATGCTTCCTTATATTGCATTGTCCAGCACTCAGGCAGGTTATCCTCATCGTTAATTGCCCACTGTTGTTTGCTTAATATATTAGGATTGTTATCGCAATTTACTTTGATAATGCTGCTTGTAAAAGTAGCATTTTTTTCATGTGATAAAGGTAAGTTTGTCATGATTAATCTCCAAAATTTAAGCTATTCGTGCAAAAGTGGTTGAGGTAAAGTGCATTGAAGCACTAGTTTTGTCTGCTAATTGAAGTTTTGCGGCAATAGGCGTTATTGCTTGGTATCCATAGCGAGCACCGGGAGTCGCACAAGTAAGAATATGACGAAGTATCAATGCACTTTGTGGCTCAAATTTGTCAAGCCGTGCAAATGCTTCAGCGCATATCTCTAGTGTTAACTCATCATGGTCAACAACATTACCTAGGTGTGTTCTGTGCCCCGTTGCGGATCTAACTCTTATACACAAA
>JAOPTS010000192.1:0-21263 GCA_051531955.1 Reichenbachiella sp. | reverse complement strand
CTGCATCTTGGTTTGCAGCCAAGATGTTGCTCGAAGGAACGCAATCAAAGACAGCTGCTCAAATTTCAGAGCAATTTGATGCGCTTGGTGCGTTCATCGAGGTGGACACTGGTTTTGACGAGGTGGTTTTTACACTTTTTGGACTGAAGAAAAATTTTGATCAAGTCTTGGCGCTATTTTTAGAAGTGATCAATGAATCCATCTTCCCAGAAAAGGAGTTTGAGATAATGAAATCTACTCGACTAGATCAGCAGTCTGTCAATGACAAGAAGAATAGCACGTATGCATCTAAAATGATGCGTAAGGCGTTGTATGGCGACTCACACCCTTATGGTCGCGTATTGAGTACGGATGACCTCAAGGCAATCACATTGAAGGATGTGAAGGCTTTTTATGCAACGCGTTTGTTTCACCAACCGGTGGTTTATGTTTCGGGTCAAGTTGACCCGCAGATGATTCAGCTGATCGAGCGCGAAATATTATTACCCTCTACAACGAAATGGCAAGAATCAAATTCAATTGTTTCTTCGATTCCTGAGTTGACTATCGAGCGCAAGGACAGTTTGCAATCTTCTATCAAACAGGCCTGGCATGTGCCAGCCATGGAGGAGCCAGCTCATTTGGATTTTTCAATTGCCAATGCATTTTTAGGAGGTTACTTTGGGTCACGACTGATGAAAAATATCAGAGAAGATAAAGGTTATACCTATGGTGTGAACTCATACCCTATTCATCTAAAACATGCTTCTTTTGGCTTGATTAGTACTGATGTCAAGGTTGAAAACACACAAGATACATTGAATGAGATTGCCAAGGAAATTGATCGGTTGACACAGGTTGCTGTGCCACAAGAAGAAATAGAATTGGTGAGTAATTATTTGGCGGGATCATTTTTGTCATCCATCAACACACCATTTCAGCTGATGAAAATGTATAGAAAAGCCAATCAGCATGGATTGACTTTTGATTATTATCAGACTTATTTTGAAGCGTTGCGAGAGATCACATCAGAAAGAATTATGTCAGCCACTCACAAGTATTTTGATCTGTCAAAAGCCAGTACAATTATAGTAGGTCTTAAGAAGTAGGGTTCAGAAGGTTAATTAGTATTTATTCCCCTGTTTGCGACAGATGTAGGTACCGTCAGCTCTTTCTATGATCTGTATATATTTAAGTGGGATATCATAAAGGCCTTTTTCATTAATTACGCCAAAAAGACCTCTTCGTTTGACGATGAGACTATGCTGTTGCGTCTCGGATATGTAATCGTAGGAGAGATCTAGTATTCGTTTTCCTTCGGCGCTATATACACCGAATTTGCTGTCCTTTTCCACGATGAGTAATTTGCTTTTTGTGGTTAGAATATTGTCGTATTTGATCCCGATCAATTCTTTGCCAGTCATATCAATGGCCCCATACTGTTCACTCCTGCAGACCACTGATATGCCATGATCAAAAGGGCTGACTTTATCTAAATTTGGCTGGACGATTAATCTTTCTGTATGATTGACAAAGCCCCATTTGCCATTGATTTGTACGGCACACATTCCTTCATGAAATGATTGAATACTGTCATACCTGTTGGCGATAACGAGTTGTTGGTTCAAGTTGACAAAGCCCCATTTATCATTGATTTTGACACCCACATTTTCTTCTGAAATGTCAGTAATCTCTTGATACCTGCTGGTGAATGAAAACTGCAGGCTACCATAAAGGTTGCTCAGCGCAAGTTTTCCATCTTTTTTGAGCAAGAGATATTGATGATCAATTATTGGTGATATGGAGTCCAATTCTGGTTCGAATATGATTTGCCCAGTCTTGGAAACCAAACCTACTTTGCCTTCTTGGGTCCATTCCAGATAGCCTAGTTCGTGATTGGTAAGCTGGTTGTAGGTTTGAAAAATTGGTATCCCTTTGCTATTGAGTAGATCTGTTCTGCTGTTTGACTTGACGATAACAGTGTTGTCATTGTTGATGTAGATACTGTCATAATAAGTTTGGCCAATTACCTTACCAAATTGATTGATCAGGCTTTTGAAGCCTACAAAATCTACTTGCGCCAATTGTCGATTGAACCGGGATACACTATCATATTTCATCGACAGTGCAGTCTCACCTTTGTGATTGAGGTATCCCCAGAGGCCATTCCATTTAACAGGAATGAGATTGTCACTGCCTGCTATGACATCATCGAATTTTCGTTGAGAGATGCGTCTGCCAAATACATTATAGACAAACCATTTGTTGTTCAATCTGGTATATAAATAGGAACTGTCCATTTTGACTTCATCAAAATGATAAGGTTCAAAAGCTTGTCCATCGGCTTTTAAGATGTCAAATTTACCGTGTTGTTCCACGATGAGGTATTTGTTAAAGTTTTGTAGACTCTGGAGATTATAGCCCCTATAAAAGACCTCGTGTTTTTGATTGAGTATCTCAGTAAAACCATTTCTTACAACTGCTGTATAATCATCATCCAATAGATAGATAGTGTCTCCTTTGATTTGGTCAATCAAATTGTTGTCAACGTCTCTAATCTCAAACATGTCAAAATCATATACCGTATGATTGTTATCAATATGTTTATATACTGGCTCGTGCAGCAAATGTCCAGTGAAGTCAATAAGGCCAACACGACCGGCTTGATAGGTTTTGGCAAAGCCATTTTTAGGAAGAGAGATACTGTCCATCACAGAAGTGATCATAATGGTGCCGTCACGATGAATCAGACCTTTGTAACCAAGGCTGTCTGTGAATATGAAAAGGTCATTGTCATAATGATCAATATGATCAAATGACACTGGTAGCAGCGGTTTATTACTTTGTGTAAAGAGTCCAAAACGCCTTTTGTTGTCACTGATCTCAGAGACGATCAACAGGTCGCTGATTGGTTCAATAGAACGGTACTTAAACGGTATGATGGTTTCTCCTTTACTGTTGATCGTTCCGTAAAAAAGTAAGTTAGAAAATCTGCCCTTTATGGTGCCAATGATTAATTGTGAATGGATGGCCTCAAGGGTATAGTATTTGGCGGCAGTTACTCTACGGTCTTTTAAGGAGACCAAACCCCATGACTGGTCGTAGTATCCGATAACATCATCCATTGGTATATTGAGACCTGTACTCCATCCGAGTTGGTCATACTTGGGGGTGATCAAGATATTGCCTTGGCTATCGGACAATCCTATTTTGCCTTGCTCTGATATGAAATTGAACGATTGTTGTGCAAAAGTGGCGTGCGATGCTAGTATATAGGTTAATACCAACAATGAGAGTAATACTCTCTTGCCAATGATAAGATGCTTCAAATTATTTTTCGACTTTTTCCTCTTTGTTTTCTAGATCGAATAGGTCGTTGAGTACTTCTATGAGAGAATCTGCTTCCCCTCTTTTACATGCGGCTTTTAATTGCAGCACAGGCAGCTTGATGATTTTTTGCATCATACTTTTAGTGACTTTGTCTACTAAAGCAGTGTCTTCAGAATTTGTATTTTTCACATATCGCGCAATTTCATTTTTACGGATATCTTCAAGGGCATTTTTTAGTTTATTGATGACTGGAGAGACTTCCATTTCTTGTGCCCAGTTGTCAAATTCTTTCATTACTTCATCAATGATGGCAATGACACCAGGGATAGAAGCTTTCCTTTTTTCTAAAGCCTCAGAAGCTTTGTTTTGAATATTATCAATGTTGTACAACAATAGTCCGTTGATAGATTCAATATCATCTTCAACACTACGAGGTACAGATAAGTCAAATATGTATTTGTGACTGTGTACCAAACCCTCAATAAAAATTGATTTGGTAATCAAAGGCTGATCAGTACTAATTGAAGAGATGATCACATCTGCCCATTGAATGGCATCAGTATACTTTTCAAAGTTCACGACTTCAAAATCTAATTCTGTCGCAATCGTATTGGCTTTGCTAATGCTTCGGTTGCATACTTTTACTTCCTTGTCATCTATGTGCTCAAGGTTACGCGCAACGTCTTGGCCAATCTCACCGAGTCCTAATACTAATATTTTTGGTCGCTCCAATGCAGTTGTCAATTCTTGAATCAACTCAACAGTGGCATAAGATACGGATGCAGCGCCATCTCTAAAACTGGTCTCTTGTACCACACGCTTATTGGTAAAGAAGATAGTATGCATCAAGCGGTGAATAAACGGACCCGCAATATTTTCATCTGCAGCCCATTGATAAGATAATTTTACCTGATTGATAATCTGTAGATCTCCTACTACCTGCGATTCTAACCCAATGGATACATTAAATAGATGTCTAACAGCTGCGGTATGGTCATTGAATACAATGAAGTATTTGGATAGATCAATTCCAGTTTCAAGTCCTTTTACTACGCCTATCAATTTCAATATAGAAGCTGACTGATCAGTATCAGCAGAGTAGTAGACCTCTGTTCTATTGCATGTCGAGATGACCAAAGCTTCAGTGACTTCACTATAGTCTTCCAGCATACCAAGAAACCTCTTGGTAGAGGATTCATCAAAGGATACCAACTCTCGTATTTCGAGAGGAGCATTCTTGTATGAAAGACTTATTGCTTTGAATTGATTGTGCATAATTATTTATCGAGCACAAAATTAAAGTAAAAACGTAATTTCCAATGTCGTAAGCGCCTCTACAGTCTTATTTATATCGATTATAAATAGATTTGAAAAATAAAACGCCTTTTCTGCGATGTAATTGAAAATAAAGTGAAAATAGTATGACTAAAGTCATGTCTAGCCAATAGCTTTGCACGGCAAATAAAAACCCTTATTTGCACATGCATTTCGATAGTTCAAAACTCGTTTTTGAAGCACTCACATACGATGACGTCCTTCTCCTCCCAGGTTACTCTGAGGTACTGCCTAGAGATACTGATACCAGTACATATCTTACAAAAAACATCAAGCTAAACATTCCATTAGTGTCCGCTGCTATGGATACAGTGACCGAAACGGCTCTTGCCATATCGATGGCTTTAGAAGGTGGTATTGGCATCATTCACAAAAATATGACGATCGAGCAACAAGCTGCTCAAGTCAGAAAAGTGAAAAGATCTCAAAGTGGAATGATCCTGGATCCTGTCACACTTCCAGAAAAAGCTACTGTTGGCGATGCTTTAAGAGCCATGAAGGAGCACAAAATTGGTGGAATACCTGTAATCAATGAAGAAAGAACATTGATTGGTATCGTAACCAATAGAGATTTAAGATTTCAAAAGGACATGAAATTGAGTGTCAAGAAAATCATGACTAGTGAAAATGTCATCACAGCAGGTGATGGTATAGATCTCGAAGGAGCGGAGGCGATACTTCAAGAACATAAAATTGAAAAATTACCGATTGTCAATGAGAAAGGAACATTGACTGGATTGATTACTTATAAGGATATCTTAAAGAATAGAGACAAGCCTAAAGCTTGTAAAGATGAATTTGGTAGACTGAGAGTAGGGGCTGCCGTGGGTGTGACAGCAGACATTGAAGAAAGAGTTCAGAAATTGATTGAAGCGGGTGTTGATGTAGTTTCTATCGATACAGCACATGGACACTCTAAAGGAGTGATCGATACTTGTAAAAGGATAAAAGCGAAATTCCCGGATCTAGATGTGTTAGTAGGGAATATTGCTACTGCTGAGGCAGCAGTAGCATTGGCAGATGCTGGTGCTGATGGGATCAAAGTAGGAGTTGGACCAGGTAGTATTTGTACCACTAGAATCATTGCTGGTGTGGGAATGCCACAGTTGTCGGCGGTATACGAAGCAGCAAAGGCAATTGAAGGAAGAGGTATTCCGATTATTGCAGATGGAGGTATCAGGTTCTCTGGTGATTTTGTAAAAGCAATCGCTGCAGGTGCTAACTGTATTATGATAGGTTCTTTATTAGGTGGTACAGAAGAAGCACCTGGTGAAGTTATTATATATGAAGGACGAAAGTTCAAGACTTATAGAGGGATGGGGTCTGTGGAAGCAATGGAAGATGGGTCTAAAGACCGTTACTTCCAAGATGCTGAAGATGATGTGAAAAAGTTGGTGCCGGAAGGTATCGTTGGAAGAGTCCCTTTTCGAGGAATGGTCTCTGAGGTATTGTATCAATTGACTGGTGGACTTAAGGCCGGTATGGGATATGTTGGTGCTGGTAATATTGAAGATTTGAAGAAAGCAAAGTTTGTAAAGATCTCCAATGCAGGCATGAAAGAATCTCATCCTCATGACATTCAAATCACTAGAGAAGCACCGAATTACTCTAGATAATAGATAAAATTTTGTTTCAAGGCTTGATATAGGCCTTGAAACACTTTTTCCTACCGCTTTTTTATTTCTTTCTTTACTAAATTGCCCCGAATTGACAATTAGCATTCATGCTGTCGGAGAAAGGATTCATTAGATTAAGCGCCATTTTTGCAACCATATTTTGGTTGTTGTTGACTATAGTTGACATGATGGCCCTATTCAGTGAAAAAAACAACATTGAGTTCGGAGTACCGAGCTTGCTGTCCAATTCGCTTCTTTCCTTCTTCATCTTATCCATAATGGTCTTTTATCGATATAAAATCGGTAAAGCAGAAAGTATGAATTTTGTTGATTTGCTCTGGAGAGTATTTGTCTTTGGGTTGATATCGACGATTGTCATTCTTTCAATCGAATTTTTCTTCACCGTTTTTGGTTCTCACAAGTTTGCGCAGAACCCACTGATCGTTAATCTACTTTACCACATTGATTTTGGGTTAATCATAGGATTTTTAGTGTCAACCTATGTCGCTTGGAAACGATTGATTCTGTATCAGAAGTCAAAATCATTGCTAGCTGCATGGCACATGTTTGAGTATGCTTTGTTGGCGACTCTTGTATTCGACTTATTTACGCACAATTATCAGGACCCGATTTTCATGGTGGTCTATTCCATCTTGGCCTTGATAGGTATTGTGCTTTCCTTCAACTTGAAATGGATAGCTTATCTGAATTTCAAACAAAAATGGAAGAGTATCCTTTTCATTTTGTTGGTGGTGATCTATATCTACTATTTCTTTAAGACCTTGATGTTCTTCTCTCAAGAGACACAACTGGTGAGAGATTTATTGGACAATGTTTTCATTCTAGCATTGATCACCTTTATCGTGGTTTATTCAGTGGTGTCGTTGTTGGTGATACTTTTCAATTTGCCGACCACCTCTGTGTTCGAGCGAAAGATCAAAGAGGCAGTCAATTTTCAGCGATTGAGTCAGTCTATTCCTGCAGGGGAAAGTGAAGAAAAGGTATATGAAATATTGCTGGACAGTGCGGTGAGTGCCGTGTTTTCGGATGCAGCATGGCTGGATATTGATGATCCTAATAAAGGTGTGAAGTTGACGCTGAATTATAATCTGGACAAAGAGTTGATTCCAGATATACTGAAGGCAGTTAGAAATAGTCGGTTCAAGAAAATATTAAATTCTGAATATGAAAAGGAAGGGCAAGCACTCAAACTGTCTGCCAATATCAAAAACGTAGAATTTAAATCTATTCTTCAATACCCCGTGACAGTGAAAAATGAAAAGATTGGAACACTGAATCTGTTGAAGGATGTAGAAGATGGTTTCAATAAAGAGATGCTGGACATCATAGATACTTTTGTCAACCAAGCGAGTATTTCTGTTGAGAATTTTAGGTTACTCAACGAAGCAATAGAAAACGAACGTTACAAGGAAGAACTGGAAATTGCCAATCGTGTCCAACAAAAGCTATTACCAGAAAAACTAGTCTCTAATGACGCCTTTGCGATGCATGCTTTTTCTGTAGCAGCAGATGAGGTAGGTGGTGATTATTATGATGTTTACGAATTGGATGAATTCCGTACAGCATTGATTATTGGAGACGTGTCAGGGAAAGGGACCTCAGCAGCATTTAATATGGCTCAGATGAAGGGAATCTTTCAGGGTCTGGTGCAATTGGATTTGGATCCAAAGGAGTTTTTGGTTCATGCCAATAATGCACTGAGCAGATGTTTAGAAACAACTTCTTTTATTACGGTCTCATTTTTTATTATTGATACAAGAGAAAAGTTGGTGAGATTTTCAAGAGCAGGGCATTGTCCATCATTATTTTATGATACTAAAACGTCTCAATCTGACTTTTTCAAGAATAAAGGGCTTGGTCTTGGAATATTAAGAAACACTAATTTTCATAAATACGTACAAGTCAATGAGTTCAGTTATTCATCTAATGATGTCTTGATGTTATATACCGACGGGGTGACTGAAGCCTGCGATCAGAACAAAGAGCAATTTGGGAATGATCGATTGAAACAAGCCTTGACCAACCACGCAAACCATCCACCTGCCAAAATCCAAGAAGGTGTGATCAATGAGTTGTATGAATTTTGTGGAAAAAGATCATTGGACGATGATTACACTATGTTAATTGTGAAATTTTATTAATTGAAATGGTAAATATTGATAGTCATATAGACGAGGAGAAAGGGTATTATGAAATGATAGTAGATGGGGAAGTAGACGCTTCTTCGTCCATTCATCTCGATGAAGCATTGAACGTCGCTTTGGAGTCAGGCAAGAATATAATTGTGGATTTATCAAAATTGGAATATATCTCATCTGCTGGTTTGGGTGTGTTTATGTCTATAATCCAGCGATTAGAAAATGAACATATAGGGTTTGTACTATATGGGATGAAAGAAAAAGTGATGGAAGTATTTGAGATTCTTGGGCTGAATCAATTGCTCAGTATTGAAAATACGAAGGAAGAAGCGTTACAATCAATTGATCATGCATAAGTTCACAACATGCTGTAGTCGTAACAAGCTGAAGGAAATCCGAGATTTTGTCTCGGATGTTCTGGATGATATTGGTTTGGATGAGAAAGAAGCACATAAAGTGATTTTGGCTGTTGACGAGGTATGTGCCAATTTGATCATTCATTCAAATAAGTGTAATGAAAGAGAACATCTAGAGGTTTACGTAGAGGATAGTGGGGAGAGTACTGTAATATTTGAAATAATTGATACTGGAGAAGGGTTTGATTACAGTTCGTATGAGGAGCCAAATCTTGAAGAAATCATCAAAACACAAAAAAAAGGAGGGATCGGTATCATGTTAGTTCGAAATATTATGGATGAAGTAGAATTTTCTATCGAAAAGAATCGTAACATTTGCAGGATGATGAAGAAATTCAAAAAAGAAAAATGATTAGAAATTTAGCTGTTACCCTATTACTACTTACCTATTTTATTCCTCTCAGTGCTCAAGATGAGCCTAAATACGCCTCCAAAGTATTATTCCAGTTAGGAGACCAATCCTACAATTTGGGAGAGTTTGAATATTATTTTTTAAAAAACTCTGAAAGACCAAGTGCTGATAGCGCAAAAATCGCCGTTGACGAGTACCTAGAGCTATATGTTAATTTTAGACTCAAGGTAGAAGAGGCCAAACATCAAGGTTTGGATACCTTGACAGCCTTCGTTCAGGAGTTTGAAGGTTATAAAAAACAATTGGTGGAGCCGTTTTTGACAAGTACCAAATTCGAAGAAAACCTAGTGAAGGAAGCTTACGACAGGTCACTATACGAAGTGTCTGCTTCTCATCTTTTGTTAAAGATGGAAAAAAATGCATTGCCTGAAGATACCTTCAGAATCTACAACGAGACCATGGCGATCAAAGAACGAATAGCGGCGGGAGAGTCTTTCGAGGCTTTGGCAAAAGAAAAATCCCAAGACCCCAGTGCTAAAACCAATGGAGGACAATTAGGATATTTTTCTGCATTACAAATGGTTTATCCATTTGAAAATGCAGCGTTTGATAATGAGGTAGGAGATGTAGTTGGCCCTGTCAGAACTAGATTTGGTTACCACCTCTTAAAAATCAATGACAAACGTGAAGCCAGAGGTGAAGTGCTGACAGCTCACATTATGTTGAGACAGGGTCAAGACAGTGCTTCGATAGAACTGGCGAAAGAAAAAGCGGATAAGGTATATAACGAGTTACAAGGTGGTGCGGATTGGAACAAGCTGTGTGCTACCTATTCTGAAGATGTCAATACATCAAAAACTGGCGGTGAATTGAAGTGGTTTGCGACAGGAGCCTTGGTGCCAGAGTTTGAGGACGCAGCGTTTGCATTGGATGCTATAGGGTCGATTACTGCGCCAGTTCAGACCAGGTTTGGGTGGCATATCATCAAGTTAATCGACAAAAAAGGACCTCCTTCATATGAGGAAGCAAAGGTGGATCTTGAAAGTCGAGTAAAAAGAGATGATCGTTCAAGAGCTCAAAAATCGGATGTAATTGCCTCAATCAAAAAGAGCCAAAATTTCCAACTTGATTCCGCAACTTGGGAATTGGCAATCGATCAAATTGATTCTGCGATATTGGAAGGCAAGTGGTCTCCATCGGATACTTTGATAACTGGCACCAAGCTGATCGATATGAATGATGCGGATTTTACAATTGCAAACTTCTATCAATATCTAACGGACAATCAAAAAGTAAGACGAAAGACAGATTTGTCGGAGTATATCTTGCAGCTATACAACCGATTTGAACAGCAGTGCATTTTTGATGCAGAAGAGATTTATGTTGAGAACAACAATCGAGATTATCGGATGCTCCTGGATGAATATAAAAGTGGTATACTATTGTTTAACTTGATGGAGGATGAAGTTTGGGGAAAGGCACTTTCAGATACTGTTGGCCTGCAAGCTTATTTTGAAATGAAAAAAGAGTCTTATCAAAAACCTGAAGTGGCAAAAGGAAAAAAGGTAAGTTGTAAAGATTCTACTGAGTTGAATACAGCTATTGCTTTGATGTCTGGAGACTCGACGATGAGAGTTGATGATGATGAGTTGTTTGGAATAGAACAAGGAGAAATAAGTTTTCTAGATAGTAACTGGACGGAAGGTGTTTATACAGAGTCCGATGCTGATGGCTACACTGTCTGGAATATCGAAGAAATTGTGAAACCAGAGCCTGTTGAATTGAACGATATGAAAGGACAGGTGATCTCGGATTATCAAAAGAAATTGGAAGATGATTGGGTAATTGAACTTAGAACCAAGTACCCATTGAAAGTCAGTAAAAAAGTACTGAAGTATTATGTTAAGACATTTAAGTAAAACATTTATTTTATTCGTTTTGGTACTGGGGGCATGTGATCAACTCTACATGCCTTTGGAGACAAAGGAGACAGTCGAGCAAAAACCTATTGCGCGTGTAAAGGAGATATATCTTTATGAGAGTGATATAGTAGGCTTGGCCAATAACCTGTCTGGGGATGATAGTGCCAAAATAGTAGATATGTATGCAGAGTCATGGGTCAAAAAACAATTGAACATTGCCCGTGCTGCCAAGGAAATCAATTTCAATGAAGCCGATATAGAGCGAAAGATATTGGATTACAAGTATGCTTTGATGATTCATGAATTTCAAAAATACTATATCAATCAACATTTGGACAAGGAGGTATCCGAACAAGAAATACAGAGATACTATGTTGAAAAGTCTGAAAATTTTATTTTGAGACAAAACATCATCAGATGTTTGTTTGCTGTAGTGCCTGTTGAGGCACCGCAGGTAGACGTGTTTAGAAATCAAATCAGGGCGTATCCAGACAGTAATTTTGAAGAAATTAAATCCTACTGCTATAGATTTGCAACCCAATCGGCACTGGACACTGAGATGTGGTTGAGTTTGGACGAAGTAATTACCAATTCGCCGTTGGTCAATGTACAGGACAAAGTTAGTTTTTTGAAGAATAATAGCTACATCGAGACTTCTGATGAGCATAATTATTACTTCATCAGGTTATTGGATTACAAGATCTCTAATCAGGTATCTCCATTGGAGTATATCAAAGATGATATTGTTAGCATCTTGATCAATAAAAAGAAAGTAGATTTGAGGCGCCAATTGGAAGAGGACATATTAAAGGAGGCAAAGGAGAACAATGAATTTGAAATATATTAAGTCATTATTGATCATCATACTGACCATCGTGTCGGTACAGGCTATAGCGCAGGATGAGAAAGGAATCGTCATTGACAAGATTGTCGCTAAGGTAGATGACTACATCGTACTCAAGTCTGAATTGGAAAAGGCCTATTTGGAGTATAGGGCGAGAGGGCAGTTCACCAAAGGGGATGCTAAGTGTGAGATATTAGAAAGTTTGGTCATCAACAAATTGATGGTCGCCATGGCAGAAATTGATTCTGTTGAGGTTTTGGATGTTCAGGTGGAACAAAACTTGGATCAGAGAATGTCTTATTTCATCCAACAAATTGGCTCTGAAGAAAAACTAGAAGAAGTTTATGGTAAAACAGTAGCGGAATTTAGGGAAGAGCTATTTGATCAAATCAAGGAGCAAATGGTGGTTCAAAAAATGCAAGGGGTGATCAGTGATGAAGTGAGCGTTACACCTGGTGAGGTTAGTAAGTTTTTTAGTGAGATTCCATCTGACAGTTTACCTTATTTTTCTACAGAAGTAACCATCGGTCAAATTGTCAAGATTCCAGAGGCAAACGAATTGACCAAAGCAAGGGTAAGAGATCAGTTGTTAGATTTAAAGGATAGAATTGAGAAAGGGGAGAGTTTTTCTGCTTTGGCTACTAAATATTCTATGGATCCAGGATCAGCCAGACAAGGTGGAGAATTAGGGTTTTTTAATAGGGGAGAGTTAGCGCCACAATTTGAAGCAACTGCTTTGGGTATGCAGCCAGGAGAGATTTCGGATCCTGTGGAGACCCAATTTGGTTTCCATATGATACAGCTAATCGAGCGAAGAGGCAACAGTTACAATTCAAGACACATCTTGATCATGCCAAGCGCAACTCAGGCGGATATAGAAGAGACGGTTGAATTTTTGGATAGTTTGAGAACGACTATTGTAGTGGATAGTATGAGGTTTGATGTAGTGGCTAAAGAGCACTCTGATGATCAGCAAACAAGTAGTAATGGCGGGTATTTCAGTGATGCTACTGGCGCGATGAAAATATCAGTTGAAGACCTAGAGCCTACTATGTTTTTTGCAATTGATACCATGGCTGTAGGTTCTGTGTCTCCTCCGATGGTATACAAAATGGCAGATGGTAAACCAGCAGTTAGATTATTATTTTATAAGGATAGAATACCTCCACATCAAGCTAGTGTACTGGAGGATTACCAGAAGATTAAATCAGCAGCATTGGCTAACAAACGAAATGATATTTTATCTTCTTGGTTTCAAGAAGCTAAAAACGAGGTTTATATAAACATTGATGAGAAATACGACCATTGTAAAATTCTCGTAGATTAAACTAGCATATGACTAAATTCAGCAATGATGTAGAAGCCGCAGATGCACTGTGCAAGGCTTTTCAAGACTTACGTAAGGAGATTTCAAAGGTCATAGTAGGACAAGATGATGTCGTACGGTTATTGATCACCTCGATATTTAGTCAAGGACATGCGCTCTTAGTTGGTGTTCCTGGTCTTGCCAAGACGCTTTTGATTCGCACGGTGTCTTCTGCATTGCATTTAGAATTCAATAGGATTCAGTTTACACCAGATTTGATGCCTTCTGATATTATAGGGGCGGAGACTTTGGACAAGGATAGAAATTTCAAATTCATCAAAGGACCAATATTCTCTAACATCATCTTGGCAGATGAAATCAATAGGACACCTCCGAAAACTCAAGCAGCTCTGCTAGAATCTATGCAGGAATACTCTGTGACGGTTGGAGGAACGAAGAGGGACTTGGAACAGCCATTTTTTGTATTGGCGACACAAAACCCGATCGAACAAGAAGGAACATACCCATTGCCTGAGGCGCAGTTGGATAGATTCATGTTCATGATCAATTTGGAATACCCATCGTTTGAGACGGAGTTGGATATTGTCAAACAAGAGCCAACCAATAGCCTCAAGGATGTAAAAACAGTTTTGACTGGTGAGCAAATTGTTGAGTTTCAAAAGTTAGTCAACAGAGTACCGGTAGCGGACAATGTATTGGAGTACGTAGTGAATCTGGTACATAAAACAAGACCAGATTCTGATCGAGCAGCTGATATAGCTAAATCCTATCTAGAATGGGGGGCTGGCCCAAGAGCGTCACAATTTTTGGTGAAAGGGGCTAAATGTAATGCCATCTTGAATGGTAAGTACTCTCCTGATATCGAAGATGTAAAGGCCATCGCTGAGTCGGTATTGAGACATAGAATTGTCAGAAATTTCAAGGCTGAAGCAGAAGGGATGAGTGTAAGTAAAATAATTGCAGCATTACTTTAGACAGTAGTAGCTACTACTAGTGATTCTTTTCATACTTAGATCTATATGATTGTAAGGAGGCATATGTTGTTCTATCTTTGTAATACTCCTAAAACATCTATGCACCATGCAGAACAAATCTATCAAAGCACTCATCGATGAAAATTACATTTATGCCAAGGTCATGGACTATTTTGGTGTAGAGTTTCATCAGTCTAGTAATAAGACTCTTCAAGAAGTCTGCGAAGAAAAACAAATAGATTTGGAAGCGTTGATCGCTAACTTGATCGAAAAATCTAAGAAGAGAGAAAATCACGATGTGAAGCTGAAGGATTTTCCTGCTATTTTGATTGTCGAGTATCTCAAGCACTCCCATCAGATATTTGTTAAGGATACTTTGCCTTACCTGATGAAGTTGACGGAGAAGTTGGCTGATAGTCAAAAACCTGAAATCATTAATGACCTGAAGTTGGTAATCCCGATGTTTGTAGAGGACTTTATTCATCACATATATGAGGAGGAAGACAAGCTCTTTGCTTATGTGTCAGAGTTGGAAAATTTCGTAAATGGGCGCACTTATTCTTCTGCCATATTGAATAATTTTGAAGATTTTTCTTTGGAGAAATTTGCGATGCATCACAAGGATTCAGATGATGAAATGGCAGGCATCAGAGGTATCACTGCTAATTATGATATCAATTCTGTAAATAGCGTGGGTTTCAAAGTGCTCATGCAAGAACTACAGGCATTTGACAAAGAACTCAAACGACATGCTTCTATCGAAAACGATATCTTGTTGCCAAAGGCACAGGTATTGGTGGATAGAGCAGCTGAGATGACTGAAAAGAAAAAGAATTAATGGGGAGAATATTAGCCATTGATTATGGGAAGAAGCGAACAGGGATAGCAGTCACGGATCCATTACAGATTATTGCTACTCCTTTGGATACCGTACCTACTCATATGGCGATTAAGTTTATTGAAAAATACCATAAAGTCGAAAATTTAGAATCCTTGGTGATTGGTATGCCCAAGGATTTGATGAATAAAGACACAGATAGTACCGCTTCTGTAAGGTCTTTTATAAATTTGCTAGAGAAAAAATTTCCTACTATCCCGATTCATCAGATTGATGAACGATTTACTAGTAAAATGGCCAAGAGTGCGATGTTGGCTGGTGGGATGAGAAAAAGTGAAAGAAGGAAAAAAGAAAATGTTGATAAGCTTAGTGCGACGATAATTTTGCAGTCGTTTTTAGAGTCTAGTATATGATTTACCCAATAGTGCTGTTTGGTGATCCAGTGTTGAAAAAACTTGCAGCGGAGATAGAAGAAGGAAGTATTGATGTTAAAAAATTGGCTGAGGACATGTATGAAACCATGCGTGCGGCCAGTGGGATTGGTTTGGCTGCACCGCAGATTGGCAAGTCCATTCGCATGTTTATTGTAGATGGTAGTCCATTGGAAGACGAGGATATGGATGGCTTTCAAAAAGTTTTCATCAATCCGGAAATCATCTGGGAAGAAGGAGAAGAATGGGAATTCAAAGAAGGTTGTCTGAGTATACCAGGTATTAGAGAAGACGTGATTCGCCCATCTAAGCTTTGTATCAATTACTTGGATGAGAATTTTGTGGAACACGAAGAGGAGTATGATGGTATGAAGGCCAGAATTATTCAACATGAGTATGATCACATAGAAGGTAAATTGTTTACTGATTATTTGACGCCATTCAAAAAGAGAATTTTGAAAGGAAAATTGGCCAACATCACGAAAGGAAAATGTGAGGCGGATTACAAAGTGAAAATTCCTAAGAAAAGATAAAAATCATGAGTGACCTCAAACTGGCCATCCTTCAATCAGAATTGTATTGGGAAGATGTGGAAGCGAACCTGGCCATGTTCGAGGAACAAATCTGGGGACTGGATGAGGTAGACTTCATTATGCTGCCTGAGATGTTCAATACGGGATTCTCCATGAATCCCAGGCGACTCGCTGAGGTGCCTGGGTTGAAGACACAACGTTGGATGCTCCAAATGGCGAATCAAACCAAGGCTTTAGTCGGCGGTAGCTATATCGTCAATGATGGAGGGCATTATTACAATCGTTTTGTGGCGGCATATCCGGATGGCAGTATGCAGACTTATGACAAGCGGCACTTATTTAGTTTGGCGAAAGAAGAGGATTTCTTTTCGGCAGGGCAATCAAGATTGATCTTAGCATACAAAGGCTGGAAAATCTGTCCATTAATTTGTTATGATTTACGATTCCCTAATTGGGCCAGGAATAGTGTAGATCAAGGTGGTAGTTATGATTATGATCTACTGGTCTACTCTGCCAACTGGCCGAAACAAAGAATAGCAGCATGGGATACCTTACTAAAAGCCCGGGCGATTGAAAACATATCTTTTGTAGCAGGGGCCAATCGAATAGGTCAAGATGGTAATGACAATGAATATGTAGGTCATAGCGCCATCTATGACTATACTGGTTTGGAGCTAGACAAACTGGATAATAAAGAAGGAGTGGTTCAGACGACCTTGATCAAGGCGCAATTAGAAGAATTCCGGACGAAATTTCCTTTCTTGAAGGATAGGGTTTAAGCTTTAATTGAAATATTTTTCCTGCGTACGAAAGATATGAGGTAATCACTTGAGTGAATATTACTTTCATGTCGGTAATTGATCCATTAATGCAAAATCAAAATTTTCTTCGAAGCTCGTTGCTTCCCCACGGTAGCAGTGGCTATGTACATGCCAGGTTTCAGACCTTGGAGATTAACCAGTGTATTCATATTTCGATCCAGTGAAATACTATTTGAGACTTGATAACCTGATGTCGTGAATATTTTCAATAGGGCATCTTTATTAGTGCGAAATGTCAGCATACCGTCAGGGCTTGGGTTTGGAAAAACTATCAATTGCAATCCATCATTCGAGCTATTGGAGAACTCATAGAGTCTAATGCCACCTTGGATGCTACCAACAATAAGGCTGGTCTGTGTCAAAGTGCCCATGGTAGGGAATGATGCCCTTCCGAATCGAGTAGCTCCCACAGAGTCTGTCAAGTCTACCACATCGGAAATAAAGTCTGTTGTGTTAGCAGGGAAGTCCAAATAGATTTTGGTTCTACCCGACCTTTCTGTAATCAATAAATCATCCAAGCCATCTTGATTGGTGTCTCCAATTGTCATATTGATATTGGTCGCACCTGTTTCGTTGGGTGTCCCCAATATGTTTTGTTCCTTCAGTACAAAGGTGAATGCTCCTGTATTTTCATAATAGTCTAGTTCACCATATGACCGACCAACCAAAGCATCTAAGTCTTCATCCTCGTCCATGTCAAAATAATAGACATGATCTCTATAATTGTAGATCAAAGAGATTTCAACACTTTGGCTAGGGTCAAAGACCAATTCGGTATCTGATGTGCCCAATATGTAATAGCTTTTTTGAGACTTCTTGTCATTTAATGCGGTGTAAGCTAAGTCGAGTAAGCCATCTTGGTTGAAGTCTACGAATTGAGGTCTGATGGAGGTATAGTCCAATTGTGAAAAGCTCCAGAGGTCAACATCCTCAAGATGGTACGACCCGTCCGCATGTGCTTGATAGAGTGTGAGTGTGCTAACAAACTCATTATTGATTATGGAACCTTCATTGCCTAGCACAATGTCTCTCAAGCCATCACCATTGGTGTCTACAATACTTGGGTATGCCCAGGCACCTACATCGATCATGTCGTCTTGTAGAAAGAGGCTAGAAGATTTAAAATCATTTTGTCCATCGTTGGGGTAGACAAAAGAAGATTGTTTGAAATCAATGTTTCCTAATGAGTTGTCACGATTATTAGATGAAATCAAGATGTCAGGAATGCCATCAAAAGTCACATCAAGGTGATAGGCAGCTGGAAAAGTCGTGAAGTCAAGATTATTAGTCTGATCAGGGAAAGTGGAGGTGAACTCGGTGAAGACGGCTTCTTGTGCAGTGCCTTCATTTTGCATATAACTGAGGTCATTGCAGTCTTCTTCGCTGTAAACCAAATCTAGTAATCCATCTTGATTCATGTCCAAGGAGAGTAGCGCTTTTGCACCGATATGGAGTACTCTCTCATTGGTTATGTCACAACTGTCGTCAAAGGCTACATCTGCACAGTCACAGATGTGAATGTTGCCGTATGCTTCGGATTCTTTGTGATAAGATAATCCACAGCCTTCACCATTTTCTACTGATCTGTTTTTGTGAAATTCGATGTTGTCTCCAGATGCAAAGTCAAATACAAGAATGTCTAAATCTCCATCTCCATCTAAGTCTTCGATAGACGGGATGTCTGTTGAATTGAGGAAAATATTGATGGGGCCTGTCTCTCCTTCGGAAAGGAGAGGTTTGGCGACCAGCTCCCAAGTGATGGTAGACGATTGAGTGAGGTTATGATAGACTTCTATTCCAGAACTAGAAGATGTAAATATATCTGGATGGCCATCACAGTCATAATCCTTCAATACAAGCCAGTTTTGCATTCCTTTTGGGAATAGGTATTCGAATTTTGGTTGGTAGAGGTAACTACTACCGTTGTTTTCAAAACCATTGATTTTATCAGATGATCGATCAAAGATTATTAAGTCAAGGTCACCATCTTGATCCAAATCGATTTCTTGGTATTGTGCACTATTGATACCACCAGCAAAAGCCAAGTCTAAGTGTTGGTCCTGATGATATACGATAGGGTAGATCGGCTGTATTTGAACCTGTCCGTAGCTGTCCGATAGGTTAGACAGGAACAATACGAACAGTAATATGGGAGTAAAGAATTGCTTCATTCGAAGATTTAGTGTGTAAGTCTACATCAAACTAGTGATAGATGCCACTTTTCAATTTATATTGACAATTGAATAAATATATTTGCCTTTCCTATCACTAAACGAACCAACATTGGAGGAGTCAATTTTTGCTTTATACGATAAATTTCTGATCAGTACGGGAGTTTGTACTGACACCAGGTTGTTGCAAGACGGTCAGATGTTCTTTGCACTCAAAGGGCCTAATTTCAATGGTAATCTATATGCTGAGAAGGCACTTCGTGAAGGTGCCCAGTTTGTGGTTATAGATGAGCCTGAATATGGCGTAGAATCTGATGTCCGATATATCTTAGTAGAGGAAGTATTACCGGCTATGCAAAAGTTGGCGAACCATCACCGAAAGCAATTTGATATTCCGTTTCTTGCCATCACAGGTTCCAATGGAAAAACGACAACAAAAGAATTGATGGCGAGAGCGGTCGGAGAAGAGCGCAAAGTGCAATTCACTCTAGGTAATCTTAATAATCATATAGGAGTCCCACTGACGCTGTTGAGTATTAAAAAAGACACAGAGTTTGCCATCATCGAAATGGGAGCGAATCACCTAGGTGACATTAGTGAGCTTTGTGAGATGGCCGAGCCTACACATGGGTTGATTACTAATATTGGTACCGCACATATTGGAGAGTTTGGCGGCAAAGAAAATTTGATCAGAGCGAAGAGTGAGTTGTTTGACTATCTCCGAAAAACTAATGGAGTGCCATTCATCAACAAAATCGATACAGTATTGATGAACATGTCCAAGCGTTTTGCAAATGGGGTGTCATACCCCAATGATAGTTGCAAGTTAGTAGAAGCTTCGCCCTTTGTGAATTATGCCGATGAGCGAAACGAAGAGCATACTACGTCTATGATTGGCGAGTACAACTATATGAATATTGCAGCCGCAGTGACTGTTGCAAAATATTTTGAGGTAGAAGATCCATATAGTGCGATTGATCATTACTTGCCTGACAACAACAGATCACAAATATTAGAGTTGGGAACCAACACCGTGGTATTGGATGCTTACAACGCGAACCCAGACTCTATGAGTGCGGCGCTACAGAACTTGGCGAACATGGATGGTGATTCTAAAATTGCCATGCTGGGTGAAATGAAAGAGCTTGGCAGCTATACAGTAGAGGAGCACAAAAAAATTATTACGTTAATTGAAACATTAGGGATCGATAAGGTGTATTTAGTGGGGAGCGAATTTGCTAACGCAAGTAACCGAATGACAGTAGTGCCACATGTGGATGATCTAGTCGAGCGTTTGGGTTCTGAGACATTTTCAGGTTCTACGGTTTTGATCAAAGGTTCGCGCAGCATGTTAATGGAAAAACTAACGAAAATCAAAGAACTATGGGCCTAGACAATATCACTTCTTTTCTTAAAGAACTAAAGACCAACAATAGTAGAGAATGGTTTGATGAGAATCGAAAAACTTATGAAACCAACCGAAAGATATTTATCGGCTTGACCCAAAGCCTTATCGACAGAATACCTGAATTTGATGAGTCGCTGACTGGGGTAGACCCCAAGAAATGTATATTTAGAATCAATAGAGATATTAGATTCAGCAAAGACAAGACGCCTTACAAAACCAACTTTGGTGCATTGCTAGGTGAGAACGGAAAGAAGACCGAAGGGACTGGTTTTTATATTCATTTGTCACCAGGGTTCAATTTTGTCGGGGGAGGCATGTACAAGCCTTTGCCAGAGCACTTGGCTAAGATCAGGCAAGAGATAGATTATAACCCGACCGAATTGGTGAAGATCATAGAGGATCCAGTGTTCAAGTCAACATTCGGGAAAATAGAAGGGGAGCAATTGAAGACCGCTCCAAAAGGATATCCTAAGGATCATCCATTTATTGAATTGTTGAGATACAAGAGTTTTTACGTTCTGAAGGAGTTTAGCGATGACGAAATCGAAAAAGAGGGGTTCATCGACCAAGCAATTGCGACTTATAAAGTGGCCAATAAATTCAATGAATATTTAAAAAACGCGATTTCTTAAAAAATATCTCGTAGATATTTGCATTTATAAAAATGATTCCTATTTTTGCACTCCCAAAACAACAATAAAGATACAAACGAGTATCAAAGTTGACAAAGGGGCGCTTAGCTCAGCTGGTTCAGAGCACCTCGTTTACACCGAGGGGGTCGGGGGTTCGAATCCCTCAGCGCCCACA
>JAOPTS010000191.1:0-23152 GCA_051531955.1 Reichenbachiella sp. | reverse complement strand
CATTCGTCTCATCTACTGACACGCCTACATTTCCAGCATCATCTGTATAGGTAATATCAAAGGTGATTGCTCCTTCATTGTCCAATGCATTTGAGGTATAACTAATCTCCCAAATATCATTAGCAGCATTTGTCTCTGTATATCCAACTACACCATTTAACGCTGAGCCGCCACTCAATATCGTTGCTACTGGATCCGCAGACAAGTCATCATCAAAATCTACTGTAATCGTGACTATATCTCCAGATGTAGATTCTGATGTGCTCGCACCGTTATCACTAACTATACTCAAAGATTCTACTGATGGTACCGTTCGATCTATATATAATTCAGTACTTGAAGCTTGAGGTCCTCCTCCTACATATTCTAAAGTATTAGTAAAGTCATCTACCTGGTTACCAGCAACATCTTCTAGATCAAGTACATATTTAAGTTTTCCATCTGAATCTAAGGCATTAACATCAAAAGTAACCAACCAAGTACGTTCGTCTGCATCAGATTTGTCACTAACCGTAATCGTGCCATTTACTAATGCATCTGCTCCTGATTTGAGAATCACAGTTGGAGAAATATTTAAATCTTCAGTAAACACAAAATCCAATGATATTTCATCACTAGTAGTTGCTAATTTAGTATTCACTCCATTATCTGACAAAATAGTAAGTGATTCTATTTCTGGATCATTTTGATCTATGTTAAATGCAACTGAAGCAGATTCTGTAGAACTCATAGCCAATGGTTGACCTAAATCATTTACCGCAGTACCTACCGTAATATTTACAAGACCATTAGTAACTCCTCCTGTATGAACAATATTATTAATGGTTAGTGTATAGGATTGATCATCACCAGAATTATTCAAGGTAATATTTGCACTAATTGATATATCATTTGCTAAAATGCCAGTATTCGCATCAGTAACTCCACCAATAGTTACGTTACTAAAATCGATTGCTATGTCATCAAGATCAAAAGTTGAATCATCTATTTCTTCACTCCAATCCAAATTAAATGTAACAGAGTTATCACTAGTCCCACTGTCTCCATCGCCTGTTGATGTACTTTCTTTTGTAATCTCAATAGATGGGTTAACGTTATCAACTGTTGTAGTAAACTGCCAATTGGTAGTAGTATAATCTGAATCGTAATCTAATTCGGCATCACCTACTGCATCTGTATTATTGGGAAAATCATTAAATGCACCATCTGGTATACTTACAGTATATGTTCTTGATGCTTTTAGAGATTCTGGCAACACGATAGTTACTAATCCGGTATTATCTGAATTAATATAATCTGTATCATCCGCATTAATTGAAATGGAATGGAATGTAGGTGAAACAGAATATAACGTTATAGATTTCCCAGCAGCGCCTGCAACCTCTTCACTGAATTGAATAGACAAATCATCTAAAACTTCAATACCTGTTTCAGTATTAAAAGGAACTATCGTTGAACTGGTAGGTGCATTTGTATCTTCAATTGTTATAACAAATTCATCATCTACATCACTATTGTCCAATACAATCGCATCAGTATCCGTAAATATCAATGTAACACTTGTTTGTTCGTCCACTATAGTTATAGTTGGAGTAGCTACCCCTGCACTCATCGTATTGTTACTTACTGAAATACCAGAAGGCCCAGTTACAGACAATACTGAAACATCATCTGTATCACGATTACCATTTGCATCAACTGCTTCTATAGTATATCCTGTTTCATTAAAAGCTCTTTCTAAAATAGCATCTCCATCGAAACTTGAGGCATTCAGTTTAGTACCAACAACATCTATAATTACATCATCAGAAGAATCGAAAGATGTCGTACCATCCAAATTCCTACCTGATGTAAAATTAATATCATCTTTACCCAAAGAAAATTGAAGAATGTCATTATCAATGGTCTCATTATTTGTGATAGTTGTATTAAGCCATACTTTTAATTGATATTCTTTTGTCGCTAACTCGTCTATATCACCCCAATTATTATTTCCATCATCGATACCATCAAATGATAATGAGGAAGTTCCAATAACAACTGATGTTGTAAAATCTACTGTTGGGTTTGCTGTCAACTCCAGTCTAGCGCCAGCAATAATATCTGTCCAATCTGCTGGTTCATTATTTGTCCCAGCATTAAAGACAATTTCATCAAATTTAATAGAGCGATCACCATTTCCATCATGTGGATTTTCAATAGTAAATTGGAAAACTATACTCCCAGTAGCACCGTTCACTATTGACGAAATACTTGTATGATTAGCAGACTTCACTATTTTACTGTCATCCACAATAAGGTTAAGTGTACCCGTACTTTCAGCAGTCATCAAGTTACCATTGAGGTCTTCTACGGAGCTAGCGTCTACTATTGCTATTTCAAGATCTTCACCACCATCGACAACTGATCCTCCTATAGTTAAATTAAAACGAATGGTACTCTCTCCTCCTACTAGTGCACCACCACCTGTTTGAGTAATAGAAGATACAGAAAGAGTGGCTCCTGAACTATTATCATTATAAGTTAGTGTAAATTCATTTTCGATAGCAGAATTTAAAGCTGCTCCACCAATTCCATATACTCCTTCTGAAAACTCAATATCTAAATATGTATTATCTAAAGCCAAGTCAGTACTCAAGATAGTTGGTGCTCCAACGTCTGCAGTAAAAGATGTCGTACTTACTGTTGATTCATTACCGTTTGCATCTACTACATAAAAATGAACATAATAAATCGTAGCATCTGTCAATGTACTAGTGACCAAACTTACTGAAGTCGGGGTACCTAAGGTTACAGCAGTTAAACTACCATCATAAAAAGCAGTTCCTATATTATCATCACCTGCTAGTACATCGCCGTTTGTAGGAGTAGTAGCATTTGCACTTACTACATATTTAACATCTCCACTCTCATCCAAATTCATAGACAAATCAATCTGGATTGAACCTACATTAGTCCCACTCTCTGAACTTATTGTAGCCTCAATTCCATCACTTATATCTTCATCATTAGTAGCAAGTATACCACCACTAGCACTAGAAACTGAACCAGCAGTAAAATCTAAATCACTAGAGCTAAAATCACTTGATAATGGATCTACAGTTAAAGTAAGAGTGGATAAAGTAAATGAAGACCCGGTGATATTAACTGCACCAGCATTAATACTAATCATCGTGTGATCAGCTGCAGTTATATCCTGACCAAACACAAGATCAATTGTTGTATTTGACGTAGTTATTGCACTAGAAAAAGTCTGTTGCGCATATAGTCCAAGATGAATAAACATCAACACAAAGGCAAGCCCTACTCCTTTGATCAATGATTGATAATTTCTTAACATTGCATTCATAGTAGTTCCAATAAAAATCTTGAAATTCATTTTATAGTTACGATTATAACTTAGCTGGTTATTAACTGAATTATTCGAGTATCTATCAATAGAATTTGTATTGATCAAATTCGACATTGTACTTGCTGAATCTATAATTTGCATTCTATCCTATCTAATTACTAAAATATTTCCTCTCAAGTAACATTAGATTATCTAACACTACTATTCCCCTCACTCAAACAGACCGAACTCATTGGTTTTAATCACTGAAAACATGGTCGCCGAACCACCAAAATGCATGGTAGCTCCTATGACCAACGCACCATCTGGTCTTAATATTATAGCATTACCCTGATCATTGTCCTTACTACCAAATATTCTGTAATTTTCTTCATCCAAATCGCCAAAGGTATTGACACGTATCATCAGTACTTCATCCTGTTTGAATATACCATCAGCATCAGTGTACTCATTAACCTTCCCTACAATATATACATCGCCGCTAGGGAGTTTGATCAGATCTTTTCCCTGTGTGCCTTTTGACAAATCACTGATATCTGGTATATCCACAGCAATTTGATTATCAGATATAGGTGGCAAGCTACGAGGTGTACTCAAAAAGAATGCTTTCTCATTTTGACCATTGCCAGTGGTGCCTGTTACCATAATAAATTGGCCACTCACGATCATATTGGTAGCTACGTCATTTCTAGCAGTTCCGTAGAAATTGGAATTAATTGAACCACCACTCGTTGGATCAAACTCTGTGATGACTATATCTTCACCACCAAAACCTTCTTTGACATCAGAAGGTATTTTTACCGAACCTAGGAAATAATATTCCTCTGCATCTTGTAATATTTTAATACCATAATCTTCTTCTCTCAATCCATACAGCTCTTCCCAATTCAATTCGAGGGTACTCCAATCGTCTTCTAGAGGGAAACTCATCATATAGATACTTAATGGATCCGATAAATAAGGTGCACTATTCCAGGTATTCGTACTTCCTAATATGATGACATTACCACTTTCATCTATAACTACATCCGATCCCCAAGTATCTCTAAATCCATCTACATCTGATGGAATTGACTCTGGTCTTTCATCCAAATACCTATAAATCAACGAATCTAATTGCTCTCCTGTACTCAAATCTATGTTGTATAAAGAAAGACTAATAGAATCTTGCTCTTCTGCATATCCAATCAATAAAGCATTTTGTTCATTGTTGTATAGATAAATAGAAGAAGGAACATCATTAGCATATACTAATACGGTATCGTCTTCAGGAATAAACTTATTACCATATTTCATTTCCCAAATACCGTTACCAGCAGAGTCCGTTTTGACTAAATAAAAATCTTCGTCCCCTTCTACGGTATTGGTTGTAGATCCTAAGATCAAAAATTCATTATTAATAGTTTGTACCATGTCAACTACCTTCTCGGTACCTGTAGAACCAAAATATTTGATGTACACCTCAGATGGAGGCAAACTATTAGTATCCTCTTCCCTACATGAACCAAATAGCAACATGAGGCTGAACCCTAGAATAACATTAAAGTATCGCTGTATCATTCGTTTATGTTATTTCTTTTTTTGATTCAATTTTTTCAACTTCTTTTCAGAGTACTTTTTCGGACTGTATAATGATCTTAAATAACCAACCGATAAAGCCATATTGTTAATGGCAAAATCAGAGTCAATATGTGCCATATCATAATTCAAATTGCCAGAGGCAAATCTATTTTGTCCATTAACAACATTATTAGCACCCACACTATACTTTGCTTCTAAAAAAATAAAATCTGTTCTTTTTAAATTAAGACGTAAGCCTATACCTCCAAAGTATGAAATATTCGATTTTTGACGCATGTCTAATTCCTTAAGATCTGCCTCATCCTCTGTAAGCGTAATTGTTGTTGTTCCTTGACGACTACCACTCATTTTAGCACCTACGAGAAAGTCAAAAGACACACCCCCAATAACATAAGGCATAACGTTACCCATTGGATACCCATATTTAATAGCAACAGGTATTTTAAACCAATTTTGTTTTTCCTCTAACTGAACAACAAATGCATTGGTATTGTTATCGTCACCTTCACTAATAATCCGATAATTCACACTATATTTTTGTACCGAATACTCTCCTCTTAACACTATTTCCAAGTTGTCAATTACATTATATTCTACTGTTACTCCAAAATGAATACTTAATTCATTATTGTACGATTTATTAATTGAATCGGTATTAAATGTCCCATACTCAGTTATCTCTCTAACTCCAGTCAGATTGGGTCCAGCTAAAACCCCTACTCTAAAAATAGGTTTAGAGCGATATTTATCCATCATGAGTTTAAGCTCAGCAGGGTCATTTTCATCCAATGGATGTTCTTTATCTACATTCAGCAAATTGATCACTGCTACTTCTGCATCTGGCTCATTGTCCATAAACAGGTAAACCAACGCCAATAATCTATAGGCCTTTGTCTTCTCTTCCTTTGTAAACCCACCTTTTTTTGCATCCAAGCAATCACTTTGCTTGAGCACTTTGGTCACCTCGTACAAGCGTCCAGCTTCATACAAATCTTCTGCTTCACTTAATATGAGTGAACAAGAACCCTGGGCATACATACTGCCGTAACTGACAAATATCATCCCTACTACTAGTACTAATCTTTTCAATCTATTAAGCTTTGTTAGATTAATTATCTTCACTTCTCTTTGGTAATCCAAAACAAGTCTCTTCATAGTCGATATCATCTCCTACATAAGCGTCCCATTCTGAATCATTTAAATTTCCGTCTATCAAATCATTTTCACAGATCATCAAGGCTAATTCGTCTGGTTGTGTGGGCCAATGTCTAATAATACCATCACCGGCACCTGTCATGAGATAGTTACCGTCTGGTGAAAATGATACAGACCATACCCACTTCTCATTATATTTTGCACTATGATCATCAAGTTCAATTGGAAGATCATTAAGGAATTCCATAATCCAAAGTTTAGCCGTACCATCCAAACTCCCAGAAGCTAGCAAAGAATTATCTTTACTATATTCAAGATCAGTAATGGTTGCACTATGTCCCGTCAACTTTTTGATCACTCTGTTATCTTCAAGATCCCAAAGTACAATATCACCTTCTTCATCACCAAATGCGATCTGCGTACCATCTGTACTAAATGCCACAGCACTTACCGCTGCGCCTTGCTGAACGTACAACGAGGTTTGCTCATTGTTATTTTCCATGTCCCACAAATAAACACTACCAGATTCACTACCACCTGCCAAATACCTACCATCAGGACTGATAGCCAATGACTTAACCCTTGAAGACACTCTTGCAAACTCCACATTATTAGTAAAATCACTAATACGGATTACTTTATCACCAGAAGCTGAGATCAACCCTTTGCTATCCTTCAAGAATACTAAATCGAATACGGCCCCATGCTGACCTCCCAATTGTCGAGGTTCAGAATTAAGCTGCCCAATATTGTATAGCATGATATGATCATCATCACTTCCGATAGCTAGCCATTTTTCATCTGGACTAATATCCACCACTCTATTGACCTGATCATTGTTAACTATTATTTTAGATGTTTTATGATCCTTGGTCAAATCCCAAGACAAGACATGTCCATCACTACCCACAGAATACATATGATTTCCTTCATGTGCATAGATTACAGATCTAACTGCCTCTGAATGTCCTAGGTAATGATTAAAGCCAACTGAATCACCTTCACTTAAGGCTTTGACTGCATAATACACACCTGCATATACATCAGGATTGTACTGTTTGTCACTATAATCATTATCAAACTTCCATGCTTGTCGAGCTACCAATGCCTGTTTTTCGACATCATCCTCGATCTTCAAAGATTTAATCGCCATGGAATTGGCAATGGCTTGATACCTCAATCTCAATGCAGCCTCCTTCTGTCTATTTGCTTCCTCAGTTGCTTTATTAGCTAGTAGCAAATTTTCTGCAGCTTGTACTAATGCATTAGTAGCCTTTTGCTCAGAAATTTTGGCTTTAGCGGTTGCTCTTTCAGCTTTTATCCTTTGCTCATCCGCTTTTAGTTTTTCCAAATTTGCACGTTCCGTTTCAAGCTCAGCAAGTGAACGAGCCTTCTCCGCCTTTCTCTTTTCAATTAATGCTTCAGCTGCTGCTAACTCTGCTTCCTCAGCATAGGCCTCAGCTGCTAATTTATGTTTTTCAGCTAATTCTTGTTGAGCTATTGCCTCTCCTTTTTGTTTATCCGCTTCTGCTGTTTGAATCTGAGCCAAAACCACAAGAAAAATACAAATCAACATCGCAAACCCTAATACTATAGCCACTAATCTTGATCGACGTAGCGCTCTTTTCTGTAGTAACTCTTTATTACGCTGTTCCGTTTCGTACGCCTTCTTAGAGGTCTCCAAAAAGACTAATGTTCTCTCAAAAGCAGGATCATAACGCTGACCCCAAACCAAAGTTGGTTTATTCTCTTCTTGCCAGTTGAGTGCCAACTGTAAATCAGGCATTTTCCAAAGCCCTGCTCTACCCAATTGAAATCTCTCTGCAGATTCAGACAGTTTCAAATACATCTCTGAAGACCTAGATTCTTCATCCAGCCAAGCTTTTAACCTTGTCCAGATACGCATCAAAGATTCATGAGAAATATCAATTACTGTATCAGAATCTAATTTAACCCCATAAGGAGGCATCAATAATGTTCTCCCTGGCTCACGAAATTTATCAACTACTCTACCTACTTCGTCTTCCGTCACTCCAGAGATGGCCGCTATCGTCTCCACTTTGGTAGGTCTTCTGATTCCAGAAGATTCAGTACCTCGCTCAGTCAAGGCCTTGAACATTGATTCGCAAATCTGTTGCTCACGCTTAGACAAAGAATCAAAAGCTTCATTTGCATGCTGAGAAAGTGCTTCTCTCAATGTACCTATCGCATTGTAGTGCTTTAGATCCATTGGTTCATCTTCTCTTCTATGATTCAACCAAAACTGCCAACTACGCATCAAAGCATGCTGCAAAATCGGTAATTGATCAGGATTATCTCCTACATCGTTGAGCAACTGTTGTGTCAAACGAGGCGCAATTTTACCTCCACCAACAGCAATTGGGCCTTCAATAGCCAATCTCTTTTGATCTCTCGTCATCTGAGGAATCAAATAGTGACTATCATTAATCATTTGTGTCAAATCCGGAAACTGAGCACAATCCCCAATAAAATCCGAACGCATCGTCAATGCCACATATATAGGCGCATCGTATTGATGTACGGCCTCTAATAACAGGTTAACAAAGGCAGAGGATTCATCCAAATCGGATGATAAGGTTTCTAATTTTTTATACCTAAAAAGCTCTTCAAACTGATCCACCAAGATCAAAACATTCTCTTGTTCAGAAGATTTCAATTGTTTGACCGCTTCAATCAAACCAAGTGAACTACTTCTTAAGACAGTAGAGGTAATCGTTTTTCTAATGAGCTTATCTTCTTCGTCGAGCTCATTGTACACATCATCTTTGACCAAAAGAGACTCTGCAAGATTATCAATTGGCCCACCACCAGGTCTACACACTACGACTCTCCAATTGGAACCAGCTTGCGTCATGAAACCACCATGTAGGGTAGGTATCAACCCACAGTACATCAAAGAAGATTTACCACTTCCAGATGCTCCAAGGATGCCAATAAATTTATTCTCAGAGAGTTTCATTAAAACCTCGTCACTTTGTCCTTCACGACCAAAAAATAAATGACTCTCTTCTACACCAAATGGTCTCAACCCAGGAAATGGATCCACATATTGGGATACTTCCTCTTGGTATTCATTAGATAAAAGTTCTTTCTCACTCATATTAGTTTTCCAATTTAGCCAAGAATGGTGCAAGACTAGCAGGCTCAAATTTCTGCCCTTCTAATACCATAGTTTTGGTCATTTGAATGTTTTGGTTTCCGATCTTAGACTTATCTTCAGCGAAGATAGCTGATGCTTTCATTGGTTTGGTACGACCAAACCCAGGTGCCTTGAGTAAATCCTGAAGTTTGGTTCTAATCCAGTTTTCAGATGATTTACCAAAATATATTAACAAGGCATCGCAACGTCTTAAATTTTCTTGATGTAGGTATCTCAAATCCATCAAGTTACCCTCAAACAAAGAGGTAACCACATTATATCCTTTCTCAGTCAAATAATCAAACATTGGTTTCGACGAATCCATATCTAATTGGTCACATATCAAATAAATGATATTCCCTTCGTCAGGCAATTGCTCATCAACTAAATTATTTTGTGATTTGAATCGACCACCAGTGACCAATTCTTCTCTGATAATTGATTTGAGTTCTTGAAGTGGTATTTGAAGTACTTCTGCTTCGTCCAATGCTGCTGCATCACTCTTCAAATCCTCAATAAATATTTTCTGTCTTTCAGTGACATTTTTCAAATCAGGTGATAACCATATCAAACGACTAAACTTATCCTTGTTATCTCCCCCTGATTTTTTATTTCTATCGTGTATGGAAAATGTATGGTTAGAGGCTATTTTGTTTTGAATGTCAACTACTGACAATTCTGTTCCCTTGGGTTTATAGCCATAATCTTCACCTATCAAGTGAATTGAAAGACAACATTCATGTAAATCCTTCTGCACCATGGCTTCAAGAGAATGTACCTCCTTCGGCAAGGATTGATCTGGTAATACTCGGTAACCATGTCTAATTAATTCGCGCTTTACAATATCTCGCTGAATGATCATATCCACACCAGAGTTGGCGAGATAAACCGTCTTCTCTTTTCCTATAGTTGATTCAGGGTTTTCTTTTGTGCTCGTTAACTCTGCTAGCTTAGTTTGAATTTGATAGATATCATAGGCCATGTCTACCATTTTCATCCAATAACTTCTTTCTGCTTCGTTACCGAAAAATCTCTTGAATTCTTGTGGTTCTCCTGTGAGAGGATCTATTTGATAAAAATCATATGACAATATACCTGAGTATTCAGGTAAATATTCATCGACATCAATAGGGAATTTCACCACTTTAAACATTCGACTTACCCCACCAATTTGCAAAGTATTGTTCTCTCTAGCAGCGCTAGCAAATGAATTGATGCCATTGACCAAAGTAGGGTTATTGAGAAAATTTTTAGACAAAACACAAACCAAGACAGAACTCTTATTGTATAATTCAACATGGCTATCATTTTGATTCACCAATTTTATTTGCTTTTTCTCTCCAGAAACTTGTTCTACAAGCGTTGTAAGAAAACGATAAAAATTGGTCACCCATCCTTTCTCACCTCCACCGATTGGCTGATCATCATCGGTATGGTAGGCTAGTAATATGTCATGTTCAAAATTCATTCATAGCTATATTTAATTGAATATTGATTCTACTTCTTCTTCGACATCACTTGCATTAATGACATCTAATATCCCATCCACCATCTCTACATTTCGTGAAACAGCATCATAGAGTTCATCTTTTCCAATGGTCAACAATAGACATTCGGTCTCTGTTACCAAATCGTAAGGGTTCAAATCTGATCTTAAAATCAATTTGTGCCCCACGATCCCCTTTTCTTCAATATGCCTAATTGTACCATCTTCATACTCAGCACGTAGATGACCTTTTAACACTATATATACAGGTGTACTACCTGCATCACCTACTTGTGTAATCGTGACACCTTCCTTCACTTTCATCTCATCAAACCTATTAGCCAGATCCAACAAGACTATACCAGGTATCTCCTTGAAAGATTCAATTTGTTTGAGCTTAATAGTTCGTTCGATAATTAGTAACTTTTGATGAAAAGACTCTTCTTTGTTTTTAAATACTGGAGGAACAATCGCCTTATCCAATTTTTTCTTTAGAGAAGATTTAAGTCTTTTGGTATGATGTTGATACGCCTCCTGATCTAGCTTATACATGGCAGCTGCCGCGGTCTGAACCATGATATAATCAGGGTTAAACAAGTTAGCAATCAAATCTATTGTCACCTCTTGACCACTCATATGAGAGAGTTTGTGCATGGCCAAACACTTCGTATACTTATTAATATTATTGTAATCCCTATTAACTATCTGAAGCAATAAATCAGCATAATTTTCAAAATTCTCTGGAGGGAAGTAATTATTTAACTTCTTGAGTTTGTCCTCAACTTTTGAATCATCAAGTACCGCTGCTAGTTTAGGCCTTATATTTTCATCTACAAAAATATCAAGCATCTCAATACCGAAAGACACACTGTCTGTACTTCCAAATTCAATATTATCTCTTACCAGTTTGATACTCTGTGAATCATAGATCATGGACAGCAAAGTAAATATATGGGTAAAGTTGTCCTTATTTTCTTCTTCGAATGCCTGTCTAAGTAATCTATCAAAAAAGTCTTCCTCTTGCACTTCCTCTAAAGCTTTGATATTCCATGCCAAATCACTAATAGTACTTTCGATTAATAAACGGATTCTAGCAGCCTGAAAATCCTTGGCTTCAAAACCTATATAACTTAATGACAGCAATAATTCTGACACTATTTTTTTGTCTGGGAAATCAATTTTTTTCCATAACATTTCCAGCGCTGTCTTACCACCAATTTTACCCATGATTTGGATAATCCTCATCATGGTGTCGACAGATTGACCAGTCTTGTAAAAGGCAGAATCAACTGCATAGAATACTGTTTCACCTGAAGCAATCAAAGCTGAATCTGCGTAATTACTAAAAGAAGAAATATGTAGGTTCTCTATTAATATATTCCAAAACTCTGGTCTTTTGAGTTTCCCAGCAGTGGTGATAGCAGTTCTTCTTACAATTGGGTTAATATCTCTAAGCAGCTCTATTAAAAATGGAACAAACTTATCATCTTCCATTTTAGCTAATGCCTTAGCAGCAAAAATACGATCGTCAATATCCGTAGATCTAACCAACTTCTTGATCTTAGGCTCGGATAGTTCATAGTCTTCGAATTCTTGTAAAAGAATCAATGCTTCAGATGCTACTTGCTTCACCTCTTCGTTTTCTTCCTTCCTTACTTCGCGTTCCAAAATATCCAAAGTATTGAAGCTACCTAAGTATCCTAATCTATTGTAAGCGAACATTCTCAAATCTACATGTTCAGATCTAATAAAATCGAGTAAAGCAAAATCGAGCAATACTGGCTCCATTTTTTCCATCAATTTCAACCCATTCATTTGTTTATTCGAATCACGTTTTCTTAGCTCCTTCTTGATAATATTAATCGTACTATATTCATTTTTAGTACCAGAACCTTTGAGCCTAGTCTTTTGTTCCTCTAGTGTCAATAGCAATTGAGACTTATATTCATTGTACAGTCTACCAGCATAATAAATAATGAAGAATGTCAAGACAAGAATGAAATACGCATAATGTATCAATTCAAAGAAGGCCAAGAATCCTAAGGCAATCTGCATTCCACCAGCTGCTAGAATAGCAATTTGGTTCACAACACCTTCTACTCTTGATTGAATATCAAACCTTATTTTCACATCGAATGGCAGGAAGAATAATTTAAAGGCCGGGTTTTCTAAAGCGTCTTTCAAAGAAGAAGTAAACACCTTACCTACCACCAAGAAGATAAAAAAGAATAAGAAATCATCCGTTTTTTCTTGATACTCGAACATATGACCAGAAAAAATGGCCCCTGCAGTAAATAATGCCAACACCAAGGGCATTACCATCAAGGAAACTCTTAACCCAAATCGACCAATGATGATATCATTAATAAATGATTGAATAATAAAACTGAGTACCATGACCGCAGCATTCGCAAACGACAAGAAAGTTCTTAATTCTGTATCATCTCCATCAGCACCTACAGGGTAAAATATCTCAGTAGCTGAGATATATAGATAATTCGCAAATACTGCAGAACTCATTGAGAATATCAAAAACAAACTCAGCATTCTCATATATTTGTCCTTGAACAAATCTGAGTATTTCACGTCTCTTACTTTAATATTTTCGTCAACTCTTATCTTGGTTACCTTATCTAGATTGTAATTTTTTACAATTACAACAGTAGCAATCAATATCCCAAAAGCAGAGATAGTGGAGAAAAAAAGCAAATCGTAGGTATTGTCTATAAGTCCTAAAGAGGTAAGCAATGGAATCGAGAAGAAGGCAATCATCGTTGCAGTTAGCTGCCCTGTATCTATACCACCTATTGTTCTTTTCGCTTGTTTCAAGTCAAATATCCGACCGAAGACACCCCAAAACCCTAATAAGGTAATAGCGGTAATAGGGCCAATCATTACAAACAAAACAAATGGAAGAATTTGAAATCCTTCGTCAGCTTGATTGTACTCAAAATACCAGAAAGCCCCTCTAAGTAGTCCAGTAAAAATAAAAATAATAAAAATATTGGAGATGACGAGTTTTGAGAAGTTGGTTCTTTTTTGAATCCAAACATACATCACTGTCGAAAGCACACCTAACATACCCGCAGTGAAGAATGCTTCACTCAAGTATTTCTCGCCAAGCGTACCAATAAATAATGTCTCCGCACCTACTTGATAAGTAGCCAGGAAAAAACCCATAAAAAAACCTTTTACTAATAATAGTATCATGGTTTTTTCTTCACCAGGTTCACCACCAAGGAAGCCTAAGAATGATTTTAGCACGGTTAATACAGATGTTTACTCAATCAATATAAATTTTTAATAAGCTATTCCAAAATAAAATTATACTTTTCTAAGAATCATTAATTCTCAACAAAAAGCATAACACTACCGTTAACTTTCACTATCTCTCCCCACAATCCCAACTTATCATTAACTCAGAACATTCAAACTTAGGTAAAATTACAACATTGTAAATGATTTATCCCCCTATAAAACATGGACAAAAGGAAGAAATACACCCCAAAACACAACATTCATATGTAGATGCAAAATTACCCTCTAATAGTACCATTTGATTTTAAAAGGGACTTGGGAAGACAAGTAAAAGTTAACTTACAGAATCATACCTACAACTGTAGCACTCAGTAATGAAGCAAGTGTACCTCCTATCAACGCCTTGATTCCCAATTCAGACAGGACTACTTTTTGCTTAGGAGCCAAACTTCCTATACCTCCAATTTGGATACCAACAGAGGCGAAATTAGCAAACCCACAAAGCATATAAGTCGCCATGATGATAGATTTGTTACTTGAAAACACCCCTTCGTTTTTCAGTGTTGCCAAGCTTTCATAGCCTACAAATTCACTGGCTATCAATTTCTCACCTAACAATCTGCCAACCAACGTAATATCCTCTGTCGCGACACCAATCAACCACATAAGTGGCGCGAACAAATAACCAAACAAAAACTCTAAGCTCAATGCAGTATAATTACCATGAGAAAACTGAGCTATTTCGGTATTGATGCCACCAAATTGCCCCAATTCATAAAGCACAAAATTAAACATGGCCAAAAAAGCAAAAAACACCAAAAGCATGGCACCAATATTGAGTGCCAATTTCAATCCTTCGGTAGTACCAGTTGTCATGGCATCTAGCAGGTTACTACCTGTATCCATATCGCTAATTTTTACCGCCATATCGATTTTCTCCGTTTGTGGATACAGAATTTTCGAAACAACTACAGCACCAGGTGCAGCCATAATAGAAGCCGCCAAGAGATGCTTAGCAAACAGTAATCGCTGTACTGGATCATCACCACCTAGGAAGCTGATATAAGCTGCTAACACCCCACCAGCAACGGTTGCCATCCCCCCTGTCATTACCAATAGCATCTCAGATTTATTCATATTATCTAGGTAAGCTTTAATCATGAGGGGCGCCTCTGTTTGACCTAAGAAAATATTACCTGCAACGCTTAAACTTTCTGCTCCACTGAGTTTGAAAGCCTTGCTCATCATCCAAGCCAATACGTACACTACCTTTTGGATGATACCCAAGTAAAACAACACACTAGTAATTGCTGAAAAGAATATAACTGTAGGGAGAATCTGTAGAGCAAAAATGAACCCATAGGAACCAATATTCATAAAGTCTCCAAATAAGAATTCACTCCCAACCTTAGTAAATTCCAATACCTGAGTAAAACCTCTGCCGACATATTCAAAACCAGTCCTAACAAAGGACACATGTAGGATACTTAACGCTAATAACAATTGAGCACCCAACCCAAAACCTACTACTCGCCAAGAAATAGCTTTGCGGTTATTGCTTAACGCCCACGCAAGAAAGATGATAACAAAAATACCGATCAAACCTCGTATCAATGACAACCCCCAAGACTCCTCATCAGTTTGATTCAAGGTATCTAGCGTCATGGCTACAGAATCAGCTCCTTCGATGACCATCGCAGTAGTGTCGCCAATACTCTGTAGAGAGTCCAATTGACTACCAAAAGAGTAAAATGTAAGAGACAAGAAAAAACTAATGAACAATAAGGTTTTTATATACATAAGGCCAATTCAAAAAATACAACAACCATTTTGACAAAATTTCTCAGTAAAATATTTATAGTTTTATTAATATCCTGCTGGAAGAATAGAGATTTTTCAGTAAATCGCTTATTATACCAAATATCGACTCAATTAACTCACATGAACGTTCATTATCAAGATGGTTCATATACAATAGAAGACTTAGGAAATTTAAAAACCAAATTCCCTCACTTCTCAATGCTTGTTGATTTTCTATTACAATGGGATCAAGGATCTGACCTATTTGAATTCAAATCATCTGGCTCTACTGGCACACCAAAAACAATCTCTATTAAAAGATCACAAATCGAAGCAAGTATAAAAGCAACCGCTTCACACCTTGACTTACAAGCTACTGATCATGTATTATTATGCCTCAGTCCAGAATATATTGCTTCTATTATGATGGCTGCACGTGCGCTATACCTTGACATGGATCTTTGGATAATTAATGCCAACTCCAATCCGCTCAACAAAGTGAAGTCTAAAATTGATTTTGCATCTTTTGTCCCTTTCCAAATTTATAAAATGATAGGTGACGGCAGTATAGCGCTACTCAAAAAAATCAGAAACGTATTGATTGGAGGGGCTCCATTAGAAGACTGGGCTATAAAAATATTAGCTAGTTACCCCAACAACATCTACCTCACCTATGGCATGACAGAAACAGTTAGTCATGTTGCGTTGAGACAAATATCAGGAACCAAAACCCAAGAGAATTACGAATTTGTAAGTGGGATTGAAGCAGGCAAGGACGATAGAGAATGTCTATGGTTAAAAGGTGAGGTTACTTGTCAAGAAATCTTACAAACCAATGACATGGTTGATATTAATGAGCGAAATGGATTTAGATGGCTAGGAAGATACGACAACATCATCAACTCAGGAGGTATCAAAATAAACCCGGAGACAATTGACAAAATCATCTCAGAGATTCTATTGGAACAAAACTACTTTGTAGGCAGTATCCATGACTCAACACTCGGAGAAAAACTAATTTTATTAATAGAAGGGGTAATAGATCAAAGCACTTTTAAAAGAATTCAAAATAATATTACTCAGCAGTTGTCCAAACACCACAGTCCAAAATCCTACCACTGCCTAGCATCATTTCTATACACGGCAAGTGGTAAAATCAAAAGAAATGAGACATTGAACTTATTGGGATAAACTTGAATCAATATTCCTTTAGACCTTCACTACAACTTTCCCGGTTGACGCACCACTTTGAAACAATTTAATGGCGTCATGAAGCTTATCGAACTCGAATGTTTGTCCCACAAAAGGCTTACCTAAATCCAATGTCGACATAGTCTCCAACAGCTCATCCATAATTTCAACTTTCTCATACAGCCATATGAGATTAAAACCCATCACTGACTTGTTGTCTTGAATCATCATTTGTGGATCCAACTTGGGCCTGGTCAAAAACTTCCACATCAATTTGAAATAATTAGGCTTGCTGCCTGGTGAGGCAAATTGAGAGGCACCCACTACTACCATTCGACCTTGAGGCGCCATGGTTTTGTATCCGGCCTTGAATATCTCACCACCGATCGTCTCAATGACCAAATTGAGCTCACGATCTCCAAGTGCATCAATTAAATCATGTTCAAAGTTCTTGCTACGGACAATGGAGGCATCAAACCCTTCGTTTTTCAATACATCCAATTTTTTAGTGCTACCAATTGTCCCAATTGTAAAAGCTTCATAAGCTTTGGCAATTCTATTGGCCATGATACCAACACCACCAGCACCACTATGAATCAACACATTTTGTCCTTTTTTTAAGCCTCCCAAGTATACCAGTGCATAGAAAGCTGTCAACCCTTGAACCAAATAAGCCGCTCCTTCTTCAAACGACCAACCTGTTGGCAATGCAGTAATATGGCCATCATCAATATTCAAATGAGTAGCATAACCACCAAAGCGTGTCACCCCCATGATTTTATCCCCGACCTTAAAAGTTTTAACGCCTGATCCGGCATGCGTAATCACACCACAAAACTCCAATCCTGGAACAAAACTACCCTTAGGAGTCGCACTGTATAACCCATGAATAGCAAATACATCTGCAAAGTTTAACCCAATAGCTTTCACCTCTACCTGTACCTCGTTATCCTTTGGATCTTCAAGAGATTCTGAGACCATTTTAAGATTGGAAGTAGAACCAACTTTATCTATTCTGTAAGCTTGTCTTTGCATGGGCAATGATTATTTTCAAAACCCAAAGATGTGGAATATTGCACAAAAGACATCCGATTTCGGGTAATTCGAAACTGAAAAACACCAAGGGTATAGTTGATAACGAAAAAACATGAACCAAGAGATTATATACTAGATCCTTGACAAAAAATTAAATTCTAATTATCTAAAGCATCATCGTCTACCCAACAAGCAATGGCCATTATCTCTGCATCTGTTAAGGTTCTACCACTAGATGAAGGTGGCATACTTTTATTCTGCGTCCTCTCTTTAATTCTGTCTGCATTTTCTTGAACTACAGAAAATTCATCAAAACTTGGCAGACCCGTACCTGCTACATGACAACCCGTCACGGAACAATTAGTATCTATGATAGTAGTAATAGAGGTTGCATAACTTATACCAGAAGGGACATATATCGTGTTTTGAGATTCACAGCCAGCCTCGTCTATCATACCGATGGTATGCTCTCCATTCCCTATCCCAGTCAGCTCGCTTGATTGGGAATAACTCCCTCCATCAATATTAAAACTAACCTCACTTACATTGGAACTTCCAGTAACAGAAATCACACCCTCACTACCTCCACAACCAGCAGCACTAGTTACCGAACTGCTAAACATTAATTCAGAAACGTCAAGAGATATTCCAAAATCATACTTTGTTTGGCATTGATTGGCATCACGAACTGTAAGCGTATAATCTTCTGCATCCAAATCAAATGTACTACCATCTTGAAAAGACACGCCATTCACACTGTACTCATAAGGGGTAATACCCCCAAGCACATTAAAGTTAACGCTACCTTTCTCAGTGCATGTTTCACTGGTAGATTCCTCAATAGAAACAACCCATTCAATCTCTTCACAATTCACCGTTTCACTGCCTTCATCATCACAACTGGCACAAAGGAACACGGATAACAAAATGGGTAAGCAAAATTTTTTCATATACGTTGATATTAATCTATCTACAAACAAACAATATTTTATTTAAATCCTATCAACCACCACCAGAAACTGCCTGCATCATCCATCCACAGACTAATGCCCCATAAGTACCCAACGCATACCCTAAAACTGCTAATAACACTCCCACTGGAGCTAATGAAGGGTGAAAAGCAGCTGCAACAATTGGTGCAGAAGCCGCTCCGCCGACATTTGCTTGACTACCTACTGCCACAAAGAAAAATGGAGCTCTGATGATTTTGGCTACTATGAGCAATAAGGCAATATGCACCAACATCCAAACTGCTCCTACAAGGAACAAGCCTGGAGAATCTACAATAGCAACGACATTCATTTTCATACCAATGGTTGCCACAAGTATATAAATGAATACGCCTCCTATTTTTGAAGCGCCTACTCCTTCCATTTTCCGTAATGAAGTAAATGACATCACCAAACCGATAGTCGTCGAAATCACGACCAACCAAAAGAAACCACTTGTTAAACTATTTCCGGCTAATGAAGGGTAATTACCCGCTATATATGGCCCTATAAAGTCTGACAAGAAATGTGCTATACCAGTTGCACCTCCTCCTATCGCCAGTAGCAGCATAATATCATTCATCGTAGGGATTTTGGAAATACTAGCCTGATATTCCGCGATTTTTAACTTGACATCTTCTATAGCTGATGAGTCTGCTTTAAAAAATTTATCAATCATTTTGGAACGGCCAGCACCAATCAACAAGAATGCCATCCAGATATTAGCCACAATCACATCCACTGTCACCATCTTAGAAAACAGCTCTTCATCTACTTCGAATACTTCTTTCATTGCTGCTTGATTGGCACCTCCTCCGATCCATGAACCGGCAACAGTTGTCATCCCCCTCCATATCTCATCTATTGATCCCCCGACAATATCTGGAGCAACAACCGAAAAAAACAAAATAGACAAAGGGCCACCTATCATAATCCCAACAGTACCTGTCAAAAACATAATGATAGCCTTTTTTCCTAACTTTTTAATTTCTTTGAAGTCAATACTCAGCGTCAATAATACCAATGCAGCAGGCAGCATATATCGAGATGCGACAAAGTATAAGTTTGAAGACTCACCTGAGATTACACCCAACGAATTAAAAATAGAGGGTAAAAAATAACAGAGTAAAACGGATGGAACGTAGGTATAAAACTTCTTCCAAAATGGGAGTTCGGAATTACTTGTGGTAAAAATAATACCCAACAAAATCAACAGAAGTCCAAAAACGACTGCATCATTGGTAATCATAGGTTCTGAATGCATATTAATGATTAATGTTTTTAATTATTTCTGAAAACTCACTCAATATCATAGCCGTAGCTCCCCAAACTACCTTCTCTTGAAAGTCAAAATACGGGGCATCAATCTGATAACCGCCACTAGCATCTATTCGCTTGATTTTTCTCAAATCAGCATTGAAGGTATCTTTAGTATTGACCTGAATCAGATGATCCACTTCTATCGGGTCCAATTCGAACTGAGGAGCATGATTGATATATCCCACATAAGGGTGAATATTGAAATTACTAGGTGCCACAAAGTAAGTTGACAATCTTCCCAATAGTGTGATTTCACCTGAATCAACCCCAATTTCTTCTTTGGTTTCGCGTAAGGCTGTTTGACTCAATTCCTGATCTACTTTTTCATACTTCCCTCCTGGTAAAGAGACCTGACCACTATGAATACCCTCATATACTGGACGAATCATCAAAGGGAACATCAATCCATCCTTATACGGATAGAGTAATATCAAAACCGCACTTTCCCTTGGAGGAGTATCTTGTTTGAATGCATCTATTATCCTTTTTGCCTGCATAGGAGCCATATGACGATGTGCAGCGACACCAGGCAACTCTCCAGCCAAACGCTTGGATAACTCATCCAAAAAATATTGATTTCCTTCCATTACAGTGAGATAAGTCTGTTTTCACTTCTATATGCGACAAACATATCAATATAATGATTAACTTAAGATGTTAAAGATTCAAAATACCACCATGCTTGACCTACCTAGTTATATCAACTACGTTTTTATCTTCACTGTTATCGCCACTTTTGGCTTCTTATACTCCGGTTTCAAAATAGCCGAAAAGAATAACAGTAACACTGCATTGATTGTTTCAGGGTGTTTATTGATTTGGCTAGGTATTGTTGCAGTACTCGCGTTGAATGATTTTTTTGTGGATTATGAATCCATGCCTCCAAAATTCCTATTGGCCATTTTACCTCCTAATCTATTGACTATAGTTTTGCTCTTCACTGAAAAAGGAAGAGCGTTCATGGCTAGCATTCCATTGGCGACTATGACCTACTTACATATGATCAGAGTACCAATTGAAATCGTATTGTGGTGGTTGGCTTTGAACAAAGTATTACCACTACTTTTGACTTTTGAAGGTGCCAATTATGACATTCTTTCCGGTATCACAGCTCCATTTATCGCCATTTTCATGACCAGTTTCAAAAGGAAGAACACTGTTATACCGATCATATGGAACTTCCTAGCGCTTGGATTACTGATCAACATTGTAGTCTATGCAGTATTGTCTACCCCTTTACCATTCCAACAATTTGCTTTTTACCAGCCAAATATTGCGGTGTTTTATTTCCCTATCATTTGGCTACCGTCCTTTGTAGTACCGGCAGTATTTTTCGCTCACGTTACTTCTTTGTATCAGTTATTCACTCAAAAAGAAGAAGCTTAGAGACAAGGGTTATCAACAGTCCCCTTGTCTATCAACAACTGATAGACCATACATGCTTCTGACATATTCTTATTGGATACAAATAAAGACATTGCCTTCTCAAGGTTTTGACTCCCTTCACTGTTACCCTGCTTCATTTGAATCAACCCTAAATTCTTATAAGCCCACGGATTCTTAACATCCAAAGTCAAACTTAACCTCACCAATGAATCAGCTTCCTGATAATTACCACTCAAATATTGAACATATCCACTATTGTTGATAAAGTAAGGTTGACTCCCGACAAGATTATTAGCCATTGACAAGCAAGAATCTGCCAGCACCAACATTCCTTGATCTGCAAAATTGAGTGCTAATGCATTTAAGGTATAAGGTTCATTTTCATGAATAGACAGAGCGCTTAAAAAGTCTGCTTCTGCTTGCTGAAAGTTCATCTGATGATAATGTGCGATCCCACGATTGGAATAGGCATCAAAGTACTCCCCATCTTTCGATATAGCGGAAGTAAAACTCTCGATCGCCTTATCATATTCTTGATTTTTCTCAAAAGCCAGCCCTCTTGCCAATTCAACCAAGGCAGTATCAGGGTATAATGCTCCCAATTGATCAAGATCCTCAATCGCTGATTCAATTCTTCCTAATTCTATATAGGCATAGGCCCGATTAAATAATACATCATGATAATCAGGCATTTGTCTATACACTTCATTGTAATCTGCCAAGGACAATGCAAAATTACCTGCACTATAATAAGCTACACCTCTATTGAGATAAGCATCAGTCAACTCCTTGTCACCATCTATTACTTGAGAATACAACGAAATAGCTTCTTTATAATAACCTTGGTCTAATTTTTCATTAGCCAGTTTAAACTTCTTTTTAATTCTATTAGAACGGTTAGCAGGACTACAAGCCATCAACAGGGCTAGCAATAACAAAGGAATAATACGTGCAATCTTCATATTGCAAATCTCCACACACTACAGAGAAAAGAAAAGCATTTTGACATTTCTATAAGATGATTAATCGCATTGACTCATTTTTCGCTCATCTTAATTATTTTAGCCAAAATATTACTTCATGAATTTCTACTATCACCCTGCCCCAAAAGACGAAGACATCTTAAGCAAGGAAGAGTCTGCTCATGCCATCAAAGTACTCAGGATGAAAATCGGAGACATCATCTATCTAATGGATGGTAATGGCGGTCAATATGAAGCATCCATCACAGACGCTAACCATAGAAAATGTGGATTTAAGCTAATCAAGAAGACTAGTTGTGCATCCAAGCCGTATCGTACTCATATCGCGATTGCCCCTACCAAAAGTGTAGATCGACTGGAGTGGTTTGTTGAAAAAGCTTGTGAATTGGGAGTAGATGAAATTTCATTCCTCAATACACAAAGATCAGAGCGTTCGAAAATCAACCTTGAACGAAT
>JAOPTS010000190.1:0-46127 GCA_051531955.1 Reichenbachiella sp. | reverse complement strand
ACGGGTTTACTCGGTCACATACCATCAACCGACTTTATACATATACATGAATAAGATATTATAGATTCTAACTCTTCCCAACATTGAACTAATAACAATATTCATTCTCAACAAATATTCTGACTAATCAGAGCTCTTAAATATTCTACTCTTTTTCCCCAAGTGTTTTCTTTTGACAACTCTAGTCTTTTATCTCTAGCCACAATATCATTTTTTGACACAATAGCTTCTTCGATAGCGATAAGAAACTCATTATCACTACCTGCTACTTTAACTACTTCCTGAAAGGATAATATGTCCTTACTAAAGTTAGTAGACACTACACTATTCCCAGCAGCCAGATATTCATTGATCTTCAGTGGGTATATACTTTCCGTTAGTTTATTAGTATTAAAAGGTATGAGAGCCACATCTATTTGAGCCAAATAATTAGGCAACTCATTAATGTTTTTAACTCCAACACATAGAACATTCTCCAAATTATTCAATCCGACATCATAATATTTAGCACTATTAATTGGACCAACTATCAAAATCGTATCATCCGAAAATTTCTCTGCAATTTTCAACAATAGTTGATAATCAATTCTGTCATCATCAAGGTTCCCTGTATAGCCAATTACATTGCCGTTCATATTCTTCACATCATCTGGGCAATCGATTAATTCATCCAATGCTTTATTAAACAAGTCAACATCTGCAGCATTAGGCAGGATATACGAATTCGAATTATAAGTTTTCAGTTTTTTTGTCAATACCTGACTAGTCCCTAAGCACAGATCTGCTGAATTAGCAGCTCTTCTCTCAAGACACACTCCATGTTTAGCCGTATAAGCATTCTGAGAGATATCATCTCTAGACTGGTATATACACATCAAAGGTTTTAACCTTTCAGGGAGAGTGCCGGCATAAAACGGGTTATAACTATTCAAATACACGTATTGATCAACCTCTTCTTTTATCATTAACCTTCTTATACACCTATATAAGACACCATCATTCATGGCTTGAAAGAAATCATACAATCTCCCTGGGGCAAGCCAATTGATGGAGAGTGTAATTGGAGGCGTGACAGATACTAAATTGGAATACTTTGGGACCTCAGTATAAATACTCAATCCTAATAACATTTTTATTTTTTTGTAAAAAGGCAGATTAACCTTCCCCTTCAATAAGTCTTTTATTGAATAAGGCCTACTAATAAAATAAACCTGACTTTCCTTTGACAACTCCATGGCTAAGCAATGAATGGCGGAAGAAAATTCAGCATCAAACCTGTTTGAAGACATCAATATAAAACTGAGCTCCTTATTAATTAAACGACTTCCTTTCAAGTTAATATTATGTTAGTTTAAAAACTTTAGTTAAAACAACTTTATACAATCCGAATAGATTCTTAAGCACCCGGTAAAGTGACACTCTCCCTTCTTTCGACAAATACGTCAACAACATGATAAGGTATAAAAAACCAGCTGCTACACTTGCAATGGCTGCCCCCATAATCCCACCCCAGGAAGCCTCCTGTTGTATTAACACATAATTCAATATAACATTTGCCAATGTATGAATTATCAATAAATAAAAACCCACTTTAGGCTTACCTAGCACTTCATAAACTCCGCCTGCCTGTACTGCCAATGGCTTAACAAAATGATAAATCAACAATAGTTGGAGAATTGGAACAGCATCCATATAAGCTTCTCCTGCAACAAGCCTAATAAAGAATGAGGGAAAAGTGATTAAAACAAGTATAAAAGGCAGAATAACAGCCATTATATACCCGCTAGACTTTTCGTAAATTTTAAACAAGGATTCTTTACCATTAGGTTCATGCATGGTTTTTGCCATCTTGGGGTAAGCAACATTCGCAATCGCATTGACTGGAACTTCAATCATATTTAAAAATCTTCTTGCTGTATTATAAGACGCTACAGCTTCTGCAGTCAATAAAAAACCTATCATTAATTGGTCAATACTTTTGGTTAGCATGCTGGTCAGCCCTACTCCAAGTGTATACTTACCAAAATTGAACAATTCCTTTATTTCACTTATCGAAAAAACAAACTCCTTATCATTAACCCTAGCAATAAAAAATAAACTTACAATTGAACTAATACTAATGCTTAACACATTTAACTGAGCAATTTGATATAGGGTCAATTCATAATGAATCAACCAAACTGAAGTAATAATCACAAAGTATGAAAAGTATCGTGCAGAATTAATAATGAAAATATTATCGAATTTCAATTCCGCTGAAAAATAATATATCAGCTGAGTACTAGGAATCAGAATAACTGAGCATGCTCCATAAAACCACAGCATCTCACCGAGGATAGTTGAGTTGAACAGTTGACCTATCAAAGTAGAGGTAACCATCAAAATAATCGCCAAAAAAAATGTCAAACCTACATTTAAAATCACTGAAGCCCATAACACTTCATTGCTAGACTTTGATTTATCATGAAAGTATTTGATATACGCATTTTGGAGAAACGAATTACGCGCCATTTCTAACAAAGTAGTGATTGTTATATAGAGACTATAAATTCCAAAGTCGCTTTTATCCAAATATCTAACTAATAATAGATAAGTTGAAAATCCAAACAAAAAAACCGCTCCTTTATTTAGCAATGAGAAACTACCCTTTTGTATCCATGATTTTATTGACGCCATATTCAAGTAAGGTGAAATGCGAAGTTAATCTTTGTATTCTATTTTGATAATCAAATTTGCAAGAGACTTTACTTAACAACTCTTGAACATTTAAAAATGTAAACATTTACAGATTAACCTTTCATATTTGACTAAAATTCAAAAAACCATTACAATCATTGAAAATACTTACGACTTTCTCTCTTTTATCGATAAATTTGAACTCATTATCAAAAGTCACCTTTGCCCGATCAAAACCTAACACAATGTCTAAAGAACTTATTCTTTACTTTTTTCTTGTGATCTACTCTTTCATGGCCATTGCACAATGCCCTAGTGATGGTACCGACGTTTTTTTATCCACTGCTATTACCATTACTCCTGCAATGTCCCCATGCTCTTTTACTGCTGAGGAAGTCATTTCAAGTACTGATATCATAATTCAAGATGGAGCATCCATGACGATTAATTTCACGGGAGCTGGCTTTACTGATTTGTTTGATCAAAACCCAGGGTCTATCACGCTTCAAAGTGATGAGATAGGGGGTGACGGAGGTCAACTCATTATTATTGGGGGAAATTTTTCAACTGATAATGCCTCTATTAGTATTCAAGCAGAAGCACTTTTTGATGTTTCAGGAAACGTGAAAATTGGACTGTTTGGATCAGGGGATGCTACAAGTTTAGACTTAGAAGGGACATTGACCGTAGGAGGTGAACTTACTTTAAATGACAATAGTTCGATTTCCGGAGAAGGAGCCATAAACACCACTGACATTACCGATAACGGCACAAACTCTACAGGATACACAGGCCCAATTAACTGTGGAGGAACGTGCGACCCCTTACCCGTTGAATTCCTCTTCTTTGGCGCTGAACTGAATTATACATCGGTAAAATTAGAGTGGAAAACAGCTAGTGAAACTAATAATGAAGGATTTGAAGTTCAAAGAAGTTATGATGGCATTTCATTCCAAACAATTGATTTTATTGATGGACATGGTACCACAACAGCACAACAACACTACCAGTACTTTGATCATGCTTTTAATGGCAACATCGCATATTACAGATTAAAGCAACTGGATTATGATGAATCTTATACCTACAGTAAAGTTACTTCGGTTGTCCTAAATCAGGGAAATAAAGAAATCCTACTTTACCCCAGCAATGTTACTTCACATATTAACCTAAATGGTGGAAAGGAAAGCTCATTGTATACAATGAGCTTATTTGACATGTCTGGTAGAGTTTATTTACAATTGAATAATACCACCTCAATTGAGGATATTGAAGACCATTTAAATTCAATTGTAAAAGATCTACCACAGTCCGTTTATATTCTTAATATCTATTCTGCTGAACAACGAGCAACTTTAAAGTTCATCAAAATATAACACCTTCTATTTCAGTACCATACATCAATTTAGCGCAAATTATTTTCAAATCAGAACATAACAAAATTCAACAGAATTCCTAACAACAAAATGAATCTACCTAATAAAACTAAAAGCAATTTAATCTTCATAATAATTAACCTTGCCATTGTAATAAGTGTAATTGGACTTAGTGAGATTGCATGTAATTATTATCTCTCCAACCCGACTTCAATTCCTAAAAGTTTAAACCAGGCTTTTAAAGATTACTACCGATTTCATGACAGAAGTATCGTACAAGTAACAGACTGTGGGACTTATGATTCAGGGTTATTTTATACACTGGCACCTGGAGACTGCACTTTCGACAACCGCGAATTTCAAACTGATATAAAAGCCAATAGCCAAGGTATTAGGGATGATGAACAGTCTTTAAACTCTCCTGAGATAGTAGTAATTGGTGATTCTTTTTCTATGGGATGGGGCGTGCAATCTGATAACATGTACCCGAATATAATTGAAGAAAAAATTTCAAAAAAAGTATTAAACGCTTCGATTTCTTCCTACGGTACAGCCCGAGAAATGATTCTCTTAGAAAGGCTCAAGGTAAACAATCCTAAATACCTTATCATTCAATATCATCAAACCGATTATTCTGAAAACTTAGAGTATAAGGGAAACAATAATAAACTTGTAATTTCATCTGAACAAACCTACGATAGTTTAAAAACCTACATTTCAGAAAGACAAAAGTACTTCCCAGGGAAACATGTATCTCAGACTCTTAAATATTTTCTCAAGAGTTTTTCTCCATCAAAAAATATCAGAGACCCGAAAAGTGAAGCTGAATTATTTTTAAATGCTTTACAAGAAAACAATGTCAGACTTGACAGTACGCAAATTATCCTCTTTGAAGCCGAACACATTGCTTCTATTAATAATGATTTTGTAAACGCCGTGAATGAATTAATAGAATCCAATGACTATCCAGCCTCTATCGAAAGCATGAAAATTATCAGACTGGAAGATCAGATGAAAGATGAGGACTTTTTCATACTTGATAATCATTTCAACGCTACAGGGCATCAAAAAATCGCTAATATATTAGTTAATCAATTAATTTTTTAATTCAAACAACCACTTATATGAAAATCTTAGGGATTTCTGCTTTTTATCATGACTCTGCTGCGGCCATCATTGAAAATGATGAGATTATAGCTGCTGCTCAGGAAGAAAGATTTACCAGAATAAAGCAAGATCCAGCATTTCCAGTAAACGCCATTAAATTCTGTTTAGAACAGGCGGGTACAACAATAGATGATCTGGATGCTATTGCATTTTATGATAAACCCTTATTAAAATTCGAAAGACTTTTAGAGACATATTATACGTTTGCACCAAAAGGCTTAAGGTCTTTTATAGCTGCTATGCCTGTATGGCTTAAGGAAAAAATGTTTTTGAAAAAACTCATTTTTGATGAATTAAAGACAATTGAAAAATTCAGCAAAAAAGACGTGAAATTAATATTTCCCGAACACCATTTATCTCATAGTGCTAGTGCTTTTTATGCATCCCCTTTTGAAGATGCTGCTATAATCACTGTAGACGGAGTAGGCGAATGGGCTACAGCATCTATTTGTCATGGTAAAGGAAATAAAATAGAAATTATAAAAGAACTTAAATTCCCACATTCATTAGGATTATTGTATTCTGCTTTCACCTACTTTTTAGGTTTTAAAGTGAACTCTGGAGAATACAAATTGATGGGACTAGCTCCATATGGCATCCCCAATAGTGATCGAGTTAAAAATTTCGAAAGCATTATTAAGGAGAAACTTATAGACTTAAAACCTGATGGTTCAGTTTGGTTAGATCAAAAATATTTTGATTACGCAACAGGTCTAAAAATGGTTCATGAAAAAAAATGGGCAAAAATATTTGGCTTTCCTAAAAGAAACGCAGAAGCAGAATTAGAACAAATTCACTGCGATTTAGGACTAGCAATACAAAACATTACTGAGGAAGCTGTTCAGTTGATGGCCAAAGAAGCCCTGAAACTTACTAACTCCAAAAATCTCTGCATGGCAGGAGGTGTCGCATTGAATTGCGTTGCAAACGGCAAGCTTCATGCTGCCAATATTTTTGAGAACATCTTCATCCAACCTGCTGCAGGAGATGCAGGAGGAGCATTAGGTGCCGCTCAAGCTGGATACCACATTTACTTTGATCAAGAAAGAAAGGTAAGTGACAAAATGGATAATATGAAAGGTTCATATTTAGGGCCTGAATATTCCAGTAAGGAAATTGACTTAATGATCAGAAAGCAAGGTGCCATTGCTGAAAAGTTTGAAGAATTTAATGACCTATCCAAAAATGTTGCAGAAAAGATAGCAGATGGTAAAGCTATTGGCTGGATGCAAGGAAAAATGGAATTTGGTCCGAGAGCGCTAGGAAACAGAAGTATCTTAGGTGATCCAAGAAATGAAGAAATGCAGAAAAAATTGAATCTCAAGATAAAATATAGAGAATCATTTAGACCATTTGCACCATCAGTTTTAGCAGAGGATTATAACGATTACTTTGAAAACAACTGCATATCTCCTTATATGCTAATGGTTCATCCTGTTGTTGCTAATAGAAGAAAAGAACTACCTGAAGGGTACAATGAACTTCCGTTAAAAGACAAATTGTATCACCTTAGATCTGACATTCCTGCTATTACACACATTGATTTCTCTGCTAGAGTCCAGACAGTACATCAAGAGACAAATTTCAGGTATTGGGATTTAATAAATGAATTCAAGAAAATAACTGGCTATGGGCTTGTAGTAAATACGAGTTTCAATGTAAGGGGTGAGCCTATTGTGTGTACGCCAGAGGATGCTTATAGATGTTTCATGAGAACTGAAATGGACTATTTGGTCATTAATGATTATGTATTCAGTAAAACTGATCAACCCAACTGGGATGATGAAGATAACTGGAAAGAAGAATTCACATTAGACTAATTAAAACTCTAAAAATAAAATTATGGAATTTCTTACAGACATTTTCCAATTCTTAGTACAAAGAAAAAAATGGTGGTTAACCCCCATCATTCTTTTATTGTTAATAATTGGCGTACTCATTGTTGTTGGAGGTGGTTCAGCCATTGCTCCATTCATTTATACTTTATTCTAAAATAATGGAACAAGATTTATACAAAAACATAACTGTAATCACAGGAGGATTTTTAGTAATTGCTTTAATATTTGATATACAAGTATTAGAATACGCTGCAGCAACCATTGCTGTCGGATCCTTTATCATCCCTCCCTTTGGAAGACTAGTCAACTGGCTGTGGTTAAAATTAGCTCTAGGGCTGGGCTGGATAAACTCTAGAATACTATTATCAATCATTTATTATGTATTCCTGTTTCCAATAGCATTGGCTTCTAGATTATTTAATAGAGATTCATTGAAGCTCAAAAAAATTGGAGATAACGAATCCTATTATTCTGAAAGGAATCATAAATATTCAAAGGCAGATTTAGAAAATATCTGGTAATATATGAGTTTTAGAAATAGCCTCCTTTTAATGAAAGAAGGGGGTTATTTTAGTTTTAACCTTTCATTCAGGTATGATGTGATTTTTTTTTCCTCATCATATTTTTTCAGCAGAGTTCTGATTTTGCCCGACTTTTTATAACTCTTTTCATACATTTCAGACTGCATCCTAGCATCCTTGCTCAAATACAACCTTCCTCCATATTTCAGAACAATTTGATCAAGTTCTTCCAAGAATTCAAACAAACCCTTTTGTATTGAAAAATCTAGTGCTAATGTGTATCCTTTCATAGGGAAAGATATATCGTTATCCTCTTCCCCCATCAACTTGAGTACTGCTAGAAAAGATCCCATTCCTTTTTTGGCAATAGCCTTCAAAAGAGCACTTATACCATCATAACTAGATTTTAAAGGAAAAACAGGTTGGTATTGAATAAAACCCTTCTTACCATACATCCGGTTCCAATTCAGAATTGCATCCAATGGATAAAAAAAACCATCAAAATGAATAACTTTTTTTCCCTCCTTTTTGAATTGCTTATGAAAATAAAGAAAATTAAATGCTTTAATAGACAACGGATTTAGCACCCAATTTGGAAAAGAAAAAGGAATTGAAATTAAAGTACTATTAGAGAATTTCAATTTATCCTGTCTATTGTTTACCTCTTCTTTAGCAGCATGTTCGCCTAACATAACTATACTTCTTCCAAGATCACATCCCTTCTGAAGGCAGTCTATCCAAGCCATTGAATAAGTTACACCCTTATTATTATCAAAAATATTCATTACTTCTTTTAAATTAGAAGCTTTAATTGATCTATAATTAATAAATGACGTCTCTATTGCCTTTAACCTAATCATAGCATTGACAATAATTCCAGTCATCCCCATACCCCCACAGGTTAATGCAAACAATTCAGAATTATCATGAAGACTAATCAGAGAGGTTTTTCCATTAGGCTGAATCAATTCCATGGATTCGATAAAATTTGAAATCGCTCCATCTTTATGATGATTTTTACCATGTACATTGGATGCAATCGCTCCACCTACAGTGATATACTTCGTCCCAGGGGTTACAGGTAAAAACCAGCCTTTAGGAACAATATACTCTAATATCTCGCTTAGTAATATACCAGCTTCACAATGTATAATTCCTTTGTTACTATCGAACTTTAGAATCTTTTTCATTCCATTTATCGACACTACATGATCTCCCAAAGAAGCATCTCCATAACATCTTCCATTCCCTCTTGGCGTTAAAGATGTACTGCATTCACTCATAAGATTTTTTATCTCAACTTTAGAATTCAAAGTGGATAATTTCACGTCTTTGATAGGATAGTTAGTCCAACTAGTTAGTTTAGTCATTGCCTTCTACTTTTTTTAGATATACCTCAATAACTTCCAAAGTAGTTTCTCTTGGTGCTTGAAAAGAGAACCATAACTGATAATTATTTTTCAACTCTTCATGTATTTCAAACGGATAAAAATTATTCAAATCTGGAATCCTTTCAAACAAAACCAAATCATATTCATTCGCAATAATATTTTTCTTAAACACATCCAATTCTCTATCAAAAATAGCCACATTCAAGTGAAACCAAAGAGGTGTCCTAGATTCCGTTTTGTAATCAAGTACTTCGGCTAAAGGAGTCAGTTCTGACATATTCAAAACCTTTATTTCACCACTTTGACGTGATCTCCATTCCTTAAGACTATCAATTGAAGAAATAACCTCTAAAGGCATTTTAACACCCTCAAACACCTTTTCATTTGATACCTTCCAAATAGACTTATCCAAAATAGTAGTATCCTTGGATAAACTAAAAGTGTTTATTGAAATTACTTTTTCTTGTGAATTATTATCAGTAAACAACTCTGGAAACATACGACTCGCATAGTCCCAATACCTTCCTGACCACCATATAAAGACTAAAAATAAGACTGGAACCAGATTTTTAATCTTCGCATAATTAAGTTCTAGTGGAATATTATTCAAAATAAAAAGAATCATAAATGGATGGAAATATATATTTCCATCCACAGGGACATAACTAGTTACTTGCAAGACAGTAGCCTGAACTAAAATCCCTAGGGTTAATATTAGATGAATTGAAAATTTATAATCTAATAACCAAGAAAATCCATTTCTAGATTTACTCAGAATAATCAATAATATAATTATTAAATAAAGTTTTATGAAACTCGATTTAGCCATAAATACTGAAAAAACATCAGAGAGACTCATCCTACTATAATGAGGAAACTGGCCATAATTAAACCAATATGAAAACTCGTACTTTGCCAATGGAAATATGAAACAAAAAGCAATAATTATATAACTAACTCCAAATACTGTAATACATTTCCAATCTTTCTTAAGGAATGAATAATAAAGTAATAAGGAGCCGCTCAGAAGTAACGCAAAAGCTCCACCATCTTGTTTTGTAAAGAAGGAGGCAAAGCAAAACAATGCAGATATTGACAGAGAAACCAAATGTCTCCAATTCAAATTCTCCTGTTTAGATAAAACATGAACAAGAATTGCTAATCCAATAAATTCATACACTACCACAGAATGGTTGTACCACGGCCAAAAGTTATAAAAAGAAAAGCTTATCACATACAATGAAACTGCAATCAATACCAGTCCTTTATCCTTTGAGAATCGGTGTGCTATTGACATAAAACTCAAACCAGAAATAATATTAATAAATACCTGCATTTTCACCAAAGAAAATAGATAGGGACCAAAAATGTAAAACGACAATGTAGGCAACACCCAATACATATACCCCAACGGGAGGCCAAAGTCTTTAAATGGCACTTGACCTTGATACATTCGATAGGCTCCTTCCCAAGACAAATAGATATTATCTCGAAAAGGCAAGTCAAAAAACAGTGGAACAATTGAAATTACAAGAATAACTACTAAACTCAAATACAACAACATATTTGAACTCAGTGCATACGATATGATTCTCTTTTTTGACATTTTGGATGGTAGGTTTTAGTTTTTTTTATACCTCTTGCCATTTAAAATTTCTCCTATCAGAGAGTACCTGATCAAATAGTGATAAGTAACAAGTGAAACAGATGTGCTTAATGTAATTACTATTGAAAATTTAAGTAAAGCATGAATATTATAATCCAACAGTACTACCTGAAGAATGGTAACCAAAGGAAAATGAATCAGGTACACCCAATAGGAAGTGTCAGAAAAATACCTCACTATATAAGAATCTCTTTCACAATACTTTAGAAAAAAGGCAAGAAAACCAAAAACCAAAAACACAGTTTGTACTGACTTAATAAACACATACCCGACTGTCTGTAAAGGGAAGGATTCCAAAGGAACTATTAATACCCAAACACCTGCACCCAATCCAATAGCCATATAGTACCAAACATTATTTGAATACATTTTGATAAGTTCAAGATTATTAAACAATAAATACCCAAACAAAAAAAACAGACCATAATACAAAAATTGATTCAATTTTGGTAAAGCACCTGTCCAAGGTTCGACTTCTACATCATACATGAAATAGGTTATTCCAAATAAGACAACCACAAATATAAAAATTGAGCCAAACCCAAATCCCACTTTAGCAGTTAACTTGAGAAAGGACTTTCGAAGGATAAGAATTGTGGCATAGAACATCATTAAATAATACAAAAACCACAAATGGTACATCCCATTCCATGAAATTAATTCAGAAAAAGACACCCGCCAAGACTCTAGCCTATCCAAACCTGCATCTAATGAGTAGTAATAATTAAATGCAAGAGAAGAAACTGGTGCTACAAGCAGTAAGGAAACAGAAAAAGGTAATACAATCCTTTTTAATCTGTGAGACACAAAGGCTTGATCACCAATTTTGTTTAATAATAAGTTAGCAAAAAAACCTGCTATCAAATAAAACAATTGCATTCTAAAAGAATGTACAAATTCATAATAAACATCAAATAAGATAAAATCTGTCTTATCTACAGGCCAGCCAGCTCGTGGTTGAATTTGGTATACAATTGCAGCATGAAGTATTACTCCCAAATACATTGCAATGGACCTTAAAAAGTCCATTGCATGTATTCTATTAACCTTTTTATTCATTCTATTGTTATAGAATTTGGATTAATTTTCACTATTTAATCATTCGAATAATTTTATTTGAACCATCGGTATAAATCAATTCTAGGATATAAACTCCACTCTCTAGTTGGTTAGTAGCTATCTCGAATCCTGTACTACTGTTCACTTCTCTATCAACAATCACCCTTCCTTGAACATCTACCAATCTAGCTCTTCCAATTAGTGAATTACTATCATAAGATATTGAAATCCTATCATTGAAAGGATTCGGGTAAGCCACAATACTAGCAATCATGTCAGACACACCTTCTTCAGGGGCTCCCTCAAAAACTCTTGCTCCTTCCGCACCTGGGTCATATGAATATGCATAGATCATAACAGCTCCCAAATATCCATATTGAGAATTAGCATTAGTACTAGCAACGACAGTAACCTCAGCAGTCTCGTTGCTTGCTACAACATCATTAATAATCACAGTATTCATGGTATTTTTTGCTGCATCCAATGATACTGTTTTACCATCTATTGTATAGTCGGTTGTTCTATTTCCGTTACCATCTCTACTCGCAAAGAATTCAAATGAATATTTATAAGCCAAGCTCATACCGCCAAATACTGCTTCAGCTGTCATACCAGGATCCATCCAATAGGTACTTCTCATAACATTATCAGGTACAACACCACTATCATCCCCTGTCACCATACCAAATGGATTATCTCCATTAAACCCATAATTTGGATAATTAGGATTACTTTCTGGCAGAGTCATCGAAATCCCCGTGTTCTGCCCTGATGTATTCAACAAATCAGTTATACTCAAATTTGGAAAAGGAGCTAGATTAATATTATTCCATGGTGCCGCAGCTGGTGTATCTGGGTTAAAGTTCAACAAGACAGAAAACACAACCGTTGAACTATTTGATACATTAGAGAAATCAGAATATACATCTCCTGTTTTCGTTCTAACTTTATAATAATACACTTGATTTGGCGTCACACCTTCATTCAAATAATTTGTTGAGTTTGCAGTCAATGTCGTAAGTAAACCAAAAGAAGCTTCCTCTTCAGAGCTACTGCTCCACACCTCAATTTCATCCTCTCCTACGATAGTTTCTACCCAACTTAGTTGTATGTCTGTTCCATTAATTCCTCTAGCAGACAACACTATAGGGTCTTCTTCTACTACGCCTGGAACGTAATCCATACTTTCTATAGTCATTGCATTTAGATACCCATATGTAGAAGAACCACGTTTCGCTGCGATTACCTCAATCTCACCAGAAGCATCAGGTAGAATATTCTCTATATAAACAACATTATCAGTATTATATGAAGCATTTAAAAACACTGTTTTCCCACCAATAGAATATTCAGCTATTCTTTCACCATTTCCATTCCTACTTGCAAAAAACCCAAATTTGTAAATTTTATTTGGATCCATACCACTCATACGGATTCTGTTTGGTGCCGTAGAAGATTCCCATATTGAGATTGATGATACTTCTGACGGAAACACGCCTGATGTCATACCATTTGGATTAATTCCTCCCCAATCATCAAGAAGCTCAATTGAAATTGTTGATACCTCACCTTCATTTGAAATAAGATTACTGATAGCATCTCCGGTATCACCACCTGTAACAAAATTGTTCCAAGGGGTAGAGGCCATAGTTGTTGAAGTTATATTCACAAAGAACTCCTCAAACCCTGTTGGATTCACAGATAGGTCAAAGACGAATGAATTATTCAAAGTCCCATCCGACACTATAACTTCTATTTCTTCATACAATCCAAAATCCTCTGACAATGGACTCACTTCAAGTTGAGCTGTACCATCTCCGATATCACTCAACACTATGAATGAAGGTGCATTAAATAGACTATATGAAATAACATCACCCGGGGAATCAGCCGCTTCAAAATTCAAGATGGTCAGTTGTTCTGCATCTACTGCTAAAATCAACTCAGGAGTAACCACATATCCTGGGGCTAAGTTTGGAATGAAGATTTCAATCTCATCACTTTGTGCAGTCCCAAAAGCATTATACACTTCTATCATGTAATAATAATTTTGATCAGTAGCCATACCTCCATCTTCAAACGATGAAATATTAGCATCAAGCGTACTTAGATTATCATAAGCCCCACCAGAGTTACTACTTCTTAATACCCGATACCCTTCTTCGTTAACAGCGTTATCTGACCAAGTCAAATTAATTTGTCCATCTACAGATACTTGAAGGTCCGTTGGCTTTAATGGTGCTATACCATTTTGAGACACCGCTTCCATAACCATTGCATTAAGGTAGGAATAACTTGCCCCGGAAGGTCGTATTATAGTAACCTCAATTTCCCCATTTGCATCAGGTGCAATTCCATTTATTATTGCCAAATCAGAAGTATTTCCTGCAGCATCTATTGTAGCCGTACTCCCTCCTATCTGGTAAGTAGTTCGTCTATCTCCTGACCCATTTCTACTAGCAAAAAAATCAAAATTATAAACATTTGCAGGATCTAATCCAGTGATACTAAATACTTCTGAACTTCCATCAGTGTAAAAATAAGTTTGCATTACATTCTGCTCATAGATTCCAGAATGCATACCTCCACTTACTCCATTCCCACTCCATGATGTCTCTAGATAAACTGAAACATCCGTTACAAACCCTTGATCGTTAACTAAATTATCTAGACTTTTTCCAGAACTAGGAAAACCGTAGGTAAAGTTATTCCACGGTTCAGTCCCATCAGAATTAAACCCAAAGTTCACATAAATCTTATGATTGGGATCAAATGAAACCACATTTAATATCAATTGAACTTCTGAAAACATAGAAGTAATCGAATTATCATCATCTACATGTAAATCAATAATATAAACACCTCCATCGTCTAAAAGGCTTGGTGCAAAATCTAAAGTTACAGATTCACCGTTTGCATTAGGAGTTGCTGTAGCAAAAGAAGGTAAATTATTAACTACCCACGAAAGATTGTCTCCATTAATATCACTTGCCGAAATTACATAACTCAATGTTTCTCCTCCAGACATCGTTTGATTCTCAAAAGCATCTACTTCTGGAGCATTATTACTTACTACTACTACATCAAAATCAGTTAAGGTGACACCTCCATACCCATCATCGATAGACACACTTAAAATTTCATATGTCCCAAAATCAGACGCCTCAGGATCAATACTTAAAGTTGCTGTGTTATCACCATTGTCCACTAGGCTTACAAAGCTCGGGAAGTTTGACGACTGGAAAGACACAATATCTCCATCCGCATCATTTACTTCTATCAACAAACTTTCTTGGTCTAGATAGAACAGATCATAATCAGGAATAGCATTTAATAATATAGGTTCCGCATTAGGAATTACAATTAATACAGGCTCTACAATTGCAGTATAACCAGTAGTAAAACGTGCTCTTATTGTATAATAATAATCTGTATGAATTTGTCGCGCACTATCTATGTGAGTACCAATCGTCTCATCCAAATACCCTATTAATTCATAGTCAGAAGGAGATGAGGCTTTAGCTCTTAACACTTGGTATCCCATTACTTCATTAGTGTCCCAAGTCATTTCAACTTTATTTTGACCTATTACATTGACCACAAAATTCTGAACGGGATCTTCAGGCTGAGGTAATGACTCTGTTGTCGCACTGATAATAGATTGCTCATTTGCTCTATTAAATATACCATTGACATCAGATTGACCAATAGCAAAATCTAACATTAAAAAATCATCAATCAATCCGCTGTAGTTATTATTAGCCACATCAAAAGCGTTACTACTATTGGTCGCCCCTAAACCACCACCATTACCATGAGCACTAACGCTTGAGTAACCGACATTATCATTCTCTGCGGATAATATACCATTAACATACAGTTCTATTCGACCATTATTAAAATTAGAAGCAATATGAACCCATTCGTTACTGGTAATAGGAGCAGAAATCAATACTATGTTATGATTATCTTGTACACCTATTTCAATCTTACCATCATTAATTCTGATTCCATAACCGTTTGTACTTCCTCCTTCATCAAACACATCTTGAACCCCAGTAGTAGACGCTGTATACATCCAAAAGGCAAATGATCTCTCTGTAAATTCATTATGAATAAATTGGTTTCCATTATCAATATTCAAATAACTACCACTACCTGCAAAGGAAATCGATGAAGCACCTATGACCTTATTTGAATTGTCATAAGTAATTGCTCCTGAAGTATTCGATTCAACATCATTTCCTGATAAATCCAATACAGAATTATCAAGCGGCATTTCTAAAAGGGTATTAATAGTTGTCGAGCCTCCTGATTGACCATATTGTCCAAGGGCAATGACTTTGTAGAAGTATTCAGTATCAGGGTCTAATTCACTATCCTCATATGAGGTAATATCTGTACCCAGTAATGCAATTGGTTCAAAATCAAAAGCTGATTCTTTAGATCTAAAAACCTGAAAATTTATTTCGTTATTACTTTGGTCTGTCCAACTAAGGTTGATCCCAGAAGTAGATATCACAGTAGCTGCTAGATTAATTGGTTCATTAACAAATTCATCTGGAATAGCCATCTCATCACTAAAAGCACTACTAGGAATTGCTTGTCTAGAACCTACTCCATGGGCAGTATTACTCCAGTAGACTTCCATCCTTTCTCCTCCTCCACGTTCGAAAAAGCTGATTGCTATATCATAACTACCAGCTGTTGGGAAATTATATGTTCCTGCTTGGAAAACTGAGCCATGAAGACCATCATTGTTCACAATAAGATTAGATTCATCATAGCCGCCTATATAAAGTTTGCTACCATCATCAGAATATGTCTCAAAAGTATAATTACCAGCTACAGGAATACTTATTTTCCCTTCCCATAAGAATCCGAAATTATCGTTACTCAACTTAACTCCTATATTAACATTTTCAGAATTGCCTTGTGTTAAAGGGGACAACGCATTAAAATCTGGCAGCACACTCCATGCACCTTCATAATATTTATAGTTTAGTCCGGAAAGCACAGGAGAAACCACCACTCGATTACTCATAGGTGACTTATTACCTGAAATATCAACAGCAACTACATTAAACCGATAAATTTCTCCATATATCAGATTATATATCGAAATAAAAGTATCTCCTGTAGTCAATACTTTGACCCCGTTTTGGTATAGATCATACCTTGCTACACCTACGTCATCTGAAGACTCATCCCAAACCAACGTTACGCTTGCATCTGTAGTAGCCTGTAGAGCTAAATTCAAAGGAACAGTTGGAAGATTAGTATCTGAATCAGTCAGAGTAGAAACTTCAACCGACAATACCGAAGACCCATTGTTATTAATTGATCTCAAACTATAAAAATACTCAGTACCTGGATCAAGCTCCTCGTCAAGATATTCTATAGTATTAGGGTCTAAAACTGCAATCAACTCATATGGTGCAATTAATAATTGACGTCTATATAATTCTATTGCAGTTTCATCTGTAGCAGGCTCTGTCCAACCGACATGGATAGATGTCATGGATACCATGTCAGCATTGACATCTACAGGAACAGCAGGTACATCAACTCCACTATTAGCAATTACATTAAAAGGAGTAGACAGTTCACTTGAACATCCGAATTGCTCTTCAACCAAAGCCGTATACTCACCAGTAGCAGCTGAAATCACTTGACTCGCTCCTACTGAAACCCCATCCTTAAACCACTCATATGACTCATATCCGATAGGTAAAGTCAAATCAACAGTCGTTTTACCATTAATATCTGGTAAAACGGGACTATCCATAGATGCTAAAGTAATAGGTGGTGTTTGAGTAGGCTGACGTTCGCCTACAACTACTCCTTCTGACCACTCAGTAGTATCTCCAGGAGCAAAGATTACTCTCGAAGAATAATTCCCATATTCAGTAACATGCAATTCGTTCGCTATTGCACCTGCTATGATTAAGTCATCTTTTCTCCATTGATACCCTGCCAAGCCTGGGTTCATACCAAGAGTTACATCTATAGGGTCCTCAGGGCAAATTTCAGAATAATCATACTTAGCATAAGTGTTTTGAAGTGAATGGGATAAAAACCATGAAAAGAAGTCACTTCTGTAATATTGATGATTCCAAGTACCATGACCAACACCTGGTAGATAATTTAACTCAATATGACCACCTAAGTCAGTAATATTATCTACATGAAAAGATGCTGCCGCTGGAGTTGGATTTTTATCCAACTCTCCTTGAGCTAAGCGAATAGGCATATACAGTATATCATTATAATCACCAGTAGCAACTCCTGACATTGGCCATGCCGCAGCTACCAATTCAGGATATGCATAAAGAAATTCCCAAGTTCGTTGACCGCCTCTAGATAACCCATGCACATAAACTCTAGTAAGATCAACAGGAAGACCTGTTTCCACCATCTTATCTAAGACATCTTTCATCTGCTGAGGATTAACATCTTGAGGATACAATAAAAACCCAGGAAATTCACCACTTAAGACTGCATCTCTATGTCGTTTACCTCCATGTTTTAAGGTGTTATTATTATCGTCTCCACCTTCTCCTCGACCATGAAAGAATAAAATAATTGGATACTTCTTTCCTGGTTCAGAATAACTCCACTGATTATTTCCAGAATTATAAGTCACTCCATTTGGTGGCATAAGCCTTATCCCAAAGCTATGATGCCTAAACGGTAAGAATGGTGAAGTATCCCAGTTAGTGCCTTTTTGTTCATACCCCCATGGAGCAAAGTCCTCATAATCTGGAGTTGCAGGAAAAGGCACGGATTGAGCTGATGAATAATAAGTAAATGTGCTGAGAATAATACCCAGTGCAAATTGTTTTAATCGGTTCTTATAAAGTCTCATTTGTTAGAACTCTAGTTTAAAGTTATCTTAAGTTGAACTACAGGGAATTAATACAACTGGTCTAGGTGCAAACATATCACATTATTAAGTCAGTAGAAAATAAAATAATCCTATTTCAATAATTAAACAAAATAGTACTGAACATTCTTACTATAATACAATTAAAATCAAAAAAATAATCATTAAATCACTTATAAAGTGAGCACTTTTCACTAAAATTTAATAACATACTATTCAAAAAAGCAAATAATTCATTGATTACCAGTACTTTTACCCATTCAACAATAATAATATTTTATAAAGTATAAATGACTCATCCACAAATCTAATTCTTACAATTTCACACAATAAACAGTTAGGTACAATACATAAATAAATCAATGGTATCTTATTAAAATCCTATTTTAACCAAAAACCATAACTACCTTTAGCATTTGCAATTGACCCAACTACTTTTTTTATTTACATCCTCTATGAGAAAAACTTTGACGTAGACTTTTCATGAATTCAAAACTCACTTATGTTCAACCTTAATATAAAAAACCAATTGTCATTCACTACTTATCTTATGAATATCCTTCTAGGAATGTTTTTCATTCTCATTGGAACGTACTCATATGGACAAAATGTTAGAAACATTAAAATTAACCAAGAAGACTTGGACGTTTTAATTATTGAAGCTGTCTACAACAATTTAGACCTTGACAAATACAATATTCAAATTGAATCCAATGAATTAAAAAAAAGGTTACTTAATAAAGAACACTTAGGTCTTGTATTTGTATCTGGTAATTTAAACGAACACAGTATTCAAGACTTAAGTGGGGACAACTCAGTACCCAATTATTACCCTAGGTACAATATTGGCTTTACACTTCCATTAAACCATTTTGGAGTTATAAAAGGAAATAAAGGCATAATCACTAAAGACACTGAATTAATTATGAAAGACGCTGAAATTCTTACAAAGAGTCTTGAAAAAGAAATCACCATTAGCTATATAAATTATTTGAGACAGAAAAACATTTTAAACTTAAAGAAACGCATGGAACAGTTTAGCCTTGCAGATTTCAATGCTGTTGAGAAGAAATTCAGTGAAGGTGCAGCTGATCTCAACTTGTATAATCAATCGCGTAAAAACTACTACAACAATACTCTAAAGGTAATTGATACAGAAGGGGACTATCTTAATGCTAAGATAGAATTAGAGTCATTAGTAAATTCAACATTGGAGAATCTGGGAATATTGTAGAAAAAAAACACCATCTCCAAAACTCCAATCACCTTACAAGTAATCCAGACTACTATAAATTCAAAGTTTCATAACCCTTATAAAGACAAACTACTAGTAGTATTTAGAGTAAACATCTTACTTTCGTATTTAAACTTACTAATAATTTAAAATGGAGCTTCAAGAATTAATTAGACTTCTTCTAAGAAATAAGTTTTACATCCTTCTCATACCTATTCTTTCTGGCGCTATTGCATTTACTCTAAGGTTCAAATCAGATCGAACATATATAGCTGAATCCCAAATTTCAACGGGGCTTACTATTGCAAATGATCTTGTTGGAGAGAACAGAAAACTTAACCCTTTCGAAATAGCCATTAGTTTTGGAAATATCACTGAAAACATGACTTCAAAACTGGTCATCAACCGGTTGGCTTATAAAATTCTTTACAGGGAACTTTCTGTTGAAAATCCTTATAGAATTCCTGATCTTGAAGGAAGCAATATTTCAATGCCAGAAGGAGACTCCCTTGAGGTTGTTCTGTCACAGCTTAGAATAGCAATAGATGGTTATGAATTAATTAAAAGAAATAGTGATATTGGCCACTACATTTATGAACTTCTTGATAAGTATGCTTATAATGAAGAGGACTTATTAAAAACCATTAAAATATATAGAGTAGGTAATACAGACTTCATCAATATAAAATTTTCTTCAGAAATACCTACCCTTTCTTCGTTCATCGTGAACTTATGGTCTGATAATTTTCTAGAGTATAACTCTAATCAGAAAAAACTATATCTCAATGAGTCCCTTGAGGTTTTATCAGATATTTTAGGAGAAAAACAAAAACTTCTTGATCAAAACGTGAATAAACTAAATAAATATAAATCACGTTATTTGTACAGAAATTCAGAAACTGAAACCGATCCGATTTCCGAATATGAACGCCTTATAAGAGAAAAAGAAAGCAACATACGTAGTGTCAATTTCAGACTTCAAGATATCAGAAAAAAGATTGCTGACTCAGACCAATCATCCAATTTTAAAAGTAGACAACAAATTATACATCTAAAAAATCAAATTGACGAATTAAGTACAAGGCTAATCTCAGAGTCAAACAATATTCAATTAGCTGACTCGATTGAGGTCCTAAGAGGTGACTTACAATCACAAATGTACTTACATGCATCATCAGGCTCTGACAAGAACAATCTAGACGACCTATTTAAAGATGAAAATAATTTAGAATTAGAATATCAAATAGCTTTAGCCGATCTGCATAAATTAAAAGGGCAATATCAAGTAGAAAAAGGGATGGTCCAGAACCTTGCAGCTAACAAATCAGCCCTTGACAACCTTGAGACTGAGGTTCAGCAAGCGAGACAAGAATTTATGACTGCTCAAGACAGATACAATCAAGCCCGATCTCAATTATTAACGGGTAAGGAAGCTATCAAATTATCATATTATAGTGACATTCCTCAAGAGCCAGAATCAAGGAAAACTATTGTTTTTACAGGTGCCGGTTTCATCGGCGGGTTTGTAATTACATTATTTATCATTCTGTCTTTAGATTTTTTAGACTTTCGATTAAAAAATGTATTTAAATTCACAAAAGCAACTGGTTTCAAACCTTCTGAACTCATTCCAACAATATCAAAAGAAAATGTCCAACTACCATCTGTCATACAAGGGAAACACCTTGAAAAAATCATACTTAATAGTACCAACCTCTTACAAACAATTAATATTATTAGGTTTTCATTATTACCAGATAAAAATTCCAAAATCGTTGTTTTTACATCGTTAAGACCTAATACAGGAAAGTCGTTCCTATTAACATCTATCGCACATGCCTTTAGCTTACTAGAAAAAAAGGTTCTAATTATGGACACTAATTATAGAAATGCTTCCTTAACTAACAGTTTAATTAATCAAGACAATCCAAACATTGAAAGTGTAGAATCAATAATTACTAATAAATCACTGAATAAAATTGAACAGTTAATTCAACCGACTCAAAATAAAAAAATAGATCTTTTAAGAGGTGCCACATTCAATAAAACTCCTGAGGAAGTTTTTGCTAAATTAAACCTTAGCGAAATCATTTCAACTCTAGAAAAATCCTATGATGTCATTTTAATGGAAGGAGCAGCACTTAACAACTATTCTGACACTAGAGAATTGATAAAATATGCGTCAAAGACTGTATGTGTATATTCTGCAGAAGATCAATTTGATTCTATAGACAAACAGTCTTTACAATTCTTAACAAACAAAGACAACATAGAACAATTACACATTCTGAATAAACTAACTCACAAAGAGCTTGATGTCAAATAAAAGTTCTAAAACCCCTGTATTCTACATTGTTGGCCTTAAAATGGCTGCTGCTATTTTTTGCATTTTTGTATGGCTGAAGATCATATTTCTATAGAATTATCATACATATGTATTACACCATTTTAGACAAAATCAGAGACAAGCCTCCAATATTCATTGGTGTTACTATGGTATTGATTTTTATCTATCAGGGAATCTCATTAATAAATTTTCCAATTGCCATACTTATAATTCTTTTACTACTTGGTAGTTTGATGATTGTAAGTATCTACAATAACCCAATAGCTGCCATCCTCATCAATTTATGCTGCGGTTTTATCATGTTTTTTATTTGCTATCGCATTTTAAAAATCAAATCAATACCATTAGGGTTCATTTTAGATGGACTAAATTTTATTGCAATTCTATTTCTTCTTCTTAGAAAAGAACTCTCAGGCTTCAAGTCTCAAATAGGCATCCTACTAATTATATGGCTTTCCTTATGTTTCATAGAAGTCATCAATCCATTAGCCAATTCCAGAGCAGCTTGGATACAATCGATTAGACAAATATTTAATCTTATCGCTCCTTTTTTTATTTTCTATTCTTTATTTAGATCAAGTAGCAATGTGGTAAAACCCTTTCTCATCACATGGATTACAATGTGTTCTCTTGCCGCTATTTACACAATATACCAAGAGTTAGTTGGTTTGCCTTCTTGGGATTATGACCATATTCATAAAGATGAAATGCGCAAAGAACTGTATTACACTTTTGGAAGATTAAGAAAGATAGCATTTTTAGACAACCCTACCGAAAACGGATTGCTTCTTTGCGTCAACTTTATGTTCTGTTTTGGATTGGCTTTTAAAAATGAGATTAAGAATAGATATAAAATTCTATTTTTAACCCTAGCATTTCTAAGTGCATGGGGAATGATTTACACAGGCACTCGTACCGCGACCGTTCTATTTGTACTTGGAGCTGGAATGTATATCATACTAAAAAGAAGCAAACTTCTTTTAGCCGGCAGTGCAATTTGCATTGTATTATTAACGGGATATATTGTTCAAACTGGAGGAGGAGCTGCCATATCGGTGATGTCAACAGCATTTGATGACGAAGACCCTTCGTTAAAAGTTAGATATAACAATCAAAAAATATTAAGAAGTTATATTTACAGAGCACCATTTGGCTTTGGAATGGGGAGTACAGGTTATTTAGGTGAAAAGTATTCTCCTCATACATTTCTAGGTTCTTTTCCTCCTGATTCAGAATATGTGAGAATTATAATCGAATTAGGATTTATAGGTCTAGCTTTCTACCTGTACCTCTATTACGTCATATTGTCAAAAGCTGCTGATGGCCTATCATACTCAAGCTCTTTGTACTTTTCAAACTTAAGAATAATAATCGTTGTAGTATTATTTGTCGTAGCAATAGGGCATTATCCTCAAGAAATTATGGGAAGCAATCCATTTAAAATACTGGTTGGCTTCTGCCTTGCTTTCATTAGCACTTCAAATGAAGATATTGAGAAACAAATTATTTAACTACTCACCTTAAACAACTCAGAAACCTCCTTTCTAAATTACTGCTACATATACAACAACCCTCAACTCAAACAGGTTCAAAACCACCAAAAATATCATATATTGAAACTTCCTAAACTTATCTACAACACCCTCCGAATCAAACAATGGATTAAAAACTCATTCCTTTTTATCCCAGCATTTTTTGCTGGAACATTATTTTCTATTGATGAAATCACAAAACTGACCCAAGCGTTTTTTGCTTTTAGTTTGATAACTAGTGCTATTTATATCATCAATGATATTAGAGATAGAGAAATGGATCGTCTTCATCCTAAAAAGAAAAACCGCCCTTTTGCCGCCAACAAAATATCTCCTCAAACAGGCTACATTATGATGGTAGTCCTATTGTCGCTGGGCTCTTACATCGCTTATGGCTTATCCTTAGACTTTCTATACATGTGCCTATTGTATGTAGTAATCAATATCAGCTATTCGATGGGGCTCAAGACTGTCCCTATTATTGACCTACTCATCGTCTCTTTTGGTTTTATTATCAGAATATATATGGGAGGAATAATCTCCGGAGTTCCTGTATCCCATTGGTTATCCATTATGATTTTTCTGCTTTCACTTTTCATTGTTTTGGCAAAAAGAAGTGACGACATTCGAATTTTCGAAGAAGAGGGAAAAATGGTACGTAAAACATCCTCTCACTACAATAGAGTATTCATCAATTCCTGCATTACGATGGTGAGTGGAATTATCATAGTATCGTACATCATGTACACCTTATCACCTGAGATCACCCAACAATGGGATTCAGAGTACATCTTCACAACCACCATATTTGTGATTGCAGGCATCATGCGCTATTTACAAATGACTATGGTGGAAGGCTCCACCGGATCACCTGTGGAAATCATATACTCTGACAAATTCATTATTATCACCTTAGTTGCTTGGTTAGTCAGCTTTGGGTCCATCATTTATTTCTAATCAGAGATGATAAATAAAATCGCTCTATTAGATTTCGACGGTACGCTTACTGATAAGGATACATTGTTTGATTTAGCCAAGTTCTCAACAAGCAAGTACAAGTATCTTTATAAAATCATGCTCCTAACTCCTGTTTTTGTAATCATGAAGCTCAAGCTTCTATCAAAACAAAAAGGAAAGGGGTATTTCCTTAAACTTTTCTACAACGGAATGACTGAACAGGATTTCAATGAAACATGTACCAAGTATTGCAGAGAGCGACTCCCACAAATCATCAGACCAAAAGGCTTGAGTAAGATAGAAGAGTTCATAGTTAATGATTATGAAATATTCATTGTCTCAGCTTCACCAGAAAACTGGATCAAACCATGGGCTCATCAATATAAAATAAAGGTCATCGCTACTCATCTAGAGTTGGTAAATCAAAAGATCACTGGTAACATTGCAGGAATAAACTGTAATGGTCAAGAAAAAGTAAACCGAATCAATCAAGAAATCGACTTGAGCCAATATGATGAAATATTGGTCTTTGGTGATACGAAAGGAGATTTACCCATGCTTGAACTTGCTACTCAAAAACACTACAAACCTTTTACCTAAATGAACTACCTTTTCTGGGCATCAATTGGATTGATCCTTTATACATATGTCGGATATGGCATTGTGTTATACTTTTTGGTTAAAACTAGAGGCTCTAAAATTAACCCTATCGTCTTCCAAGAAGACAAATCAGAATTACCTGCTTTGACACACATCATAGCGGCTTTTAATGAAGAGGACTATATAGAAGAGAAAATTGAAAATGCCCTTGCATTAGATTACCCACCCGAGAAGAACATCGTTTGGGTAGTCACGGATGGCAGTGATGATTCTACTCCAGATTTAGTAAAACGATTTGAGAATGTAAGACTGTTTCATCAAGATGAACGCATGGGGAAAATCAATGCAGTCAACCGAGTCATGCCGCTCGTCAAAACACCAGTTGTGGTCTACTCAGATGCTAATACAATATTGAATCAAGAATCTCTCAAAAACATAACTAGACACTACAAAGACGAAAACGTAGGCTGCGTATCAGGTGAAAAAAGAGTTAGACAAGAAGGCTCTGATGAGGCATCAAGTGCAGGCGAAGGTATGTATTGGAAGTATGAATCATTCCTTAAAAAGTTTGATTACCATCTGTATTCCGTAGTTGGTGCAGCAGGCGAATTATTCTCCATTAGAACCTCCTTGTTCGAAGAGATCAACAGAGACACTTTGATAGAGGACTTTTTCCTTTCACTTTCTATTGCACAAAAGGGATATAAAATAGCTTATGAACCAGAGGCCTATGCTTTGGAAAACTCATCGGACTCAGTAAAAGAAGAATCCAAGAGAAAGATCAGAATTGCGGCTGGTGGACATCAAGCAATTTCAAGATTATTACCTCTACTCAATATTTTCAAATATGGGTGGTTGAGTTTTCAATACATTTCTCATAGAGTATTGAGATGGACGGTGACACCTTTGGCTCTATTGGTAGCTCTTGTCAGTAATATATTATTATTTAACACGCACGTTATCTATCAAGCTTTACTGATTGCACAAATTGGGTTTTATGCACTTTCGTATTTAGGATACGTTTTCCAAAAAAGAAAAATAAAGGTCAAGGCATTGTTTGTCCCTTTCTATTTCACTTTTATGAATGTATCGGTATTTCAGGGATTTGTGAGATTCATCAGAGGCAAGCAATCGGTAGTATGGGAAAGAGCAGGAAGGAAAAAGTAAGAAATGAAACTGCTCAACCTATCCAATAAGCCTAGCGAGAGCCTCTTGACTCTATTGGACAGAAACATCATTGGTACCCCTGGAGAATCCATCTTATACCAGCAAAAAGACACTCGAAACAAAATCGATCTCATTCAAAAACCGCATTTTTTAAATCTTGAAAGAAATAACCAAGTAATTGCTACTGCATGCTTTTGTGAGAGAAAACCAATACACGAAGACCATACTACACTATACGTTCGTTACTTCACTTTCCTAGATCATTTTAGGTCAAGTAATAAAGTCTCCAATTCACATAACACTAAAAACAGCATACTTCGAAAGGAAGTACTTGACTTCCTAAATGGACGTCATCTTCCTCAGGAATTATTAGGCTACTTCTATGCTTTTGTTGATCCGAAAAACATCAGGTCTTTGTTACTATGCTACGAACTAGGATTTAAACAGACTGGCAGCTTTACTAGTTTCATGTTTGGCAGACTATTCCCAAAACCACTTATTGATTTCCAATTAGCTAATAAGCATGATCAAGTTGAAATCAGAAAATTGTTATCGGATACATATCAAAATCATAATGCATATTCTGAAGAAAACCTATTCGTCAATGACTACTATTTAGTGAGAGACATCAATGGTACGGTCATAGCAGGTGTACAATCAAACCCTGTTCACTGGGTCGTAAAATCCCTCGCTGGAAAACATGGTATATACCTACTTAATTTGATCAATAAATTACCAATATTGAACCGCCTGATCAGAAAAGATTATCGGTTCCTTGCATTGGATTTTAATTATTGCAAATCAGGTCATGAACAAGAATTAGAATCTCTAATTGAAAGCATACTTCATTACAAAAAACTATACAGTGCACTAATAGTCGTAGACCAAAAATCTCCTTACCACACAATATTTGATCTAATGAACAAGGGCATAATTCATCGAATCAAAAAGCCTACCGTCATCCATACGATCTGCAAAACATTTGGATTAGGAGAAAAATCATTAAAAACGATAGAAAATCGCCCAACTTTCATCTCTTCTTACGATACTACTTGAAACTTTTAGTTATTTATTTTATTAGCCTACTATATTTGTGAAAATTTCTAATAATCAAATCATGAGGCTCAGTTCATTAGCGCGAAAAATAAAGACAACTCCAACACATCTTTCTGCATTTCTTACTGGGCAAGGAATTTCCTTACCGCAAGGCGTAAATACCAAATTGGAAGAGGCGTCTATCGAGCTAGCCTTATCTCATTACAAAGCAACTTTAATAGAAGAAGTTGAAGAAGAAATCGTTACCGAAAAAATAGAGATTATAGAGGAGGAAGTTATTTCAATTCAGAGCGAAGATATTGTTGTAGAAGAAGCACTTTTAACAATTGAACCTGATACGATAGAATCAATCGAAACAGAAGATTCTTCTTTGGAAGAATCAGAGTCTAAAGAAGAGGAATTATCCTCACCAGAGTTAGTCAACGAAGAGATAGATTCAAACGCCATCATTGAACCTGAATCTGATGAAATAGCACCTGTAGAAGCCATTGAAGAAAGCGATATTGATAGCGAAAAATCTATTGATCTATCTGATACCGTAATACAAGAAGAAAAAGAAGATATCACTGTTCAAGTTGAGTCTAAAACGGAAGAAGAAGTAATAGAACCAGAGGTTGAAGCCATCATTCCAGAAGAAATAAAAGATTACCAACCAATTGAAACCGAAGACGGGGTGCTAATTGAGTCTCTTGCCGAACTTGCTGCTTTGGATGAGAGTGTAGATATCATCAAAGCACAAAAAGCTCAGCCTTTGCAAGGATTGACCATCAAAGGTAAAATAGACCTTCCTGAACCAAAATTACCTCAAGAAAAACCAGAGAAGAAAGAAACCCCATCGCTAGACCCTAATCAAATCATTTATACTAGCGGGCCCCAACACGAACGTAAGAAACGAAGAGAAAAAACGAATAAAAGACCTCCTAGAAAAAAAATAAACAGGGTAGAAGCTGATCGAAGAAGACTCGAAAAGGAAGAGAAAAGAAAAAAGGACTACAAGGAGAAAAAAGAAAAAGAAGCCAAAACCGCTCATTACACAAGAAAAATAACTTCACCTAAACCTCAAACACCGACCAAAAAGAAGGTTAAAAAGAAAATAGCAGAACAGGAACAAAAATTTGAAGGCAATGCCGTTCAAAAATTCTGGAAATGGCTAAATACCTAACCCAATCTTGGCGCTATTTTTGCCTATAGAAGACAAATAATAATAACTCGGCTTTAGTGTTCCCAGTATGAAATTGATATTACAAACGGTATTAGTCCTAATCACCTTTAGTTCCTTTGCACAATCTACATTAGACAGTCTTGGTCTCGAAGTACCCAAGAGTTTCATTGAAGCAAAAAAAGGTGAGACGGTACAATTTCAATTACTCAAAACAGGAGAAGATACTCAAGTAGTGATGCGTAATGCTCCCAAAGGAGCTAAACTGGATGAGCTATTAAATTTTGAATGGAAGATCAGTCCTAATTACTTCAAAGCCAATGCAGCGGTCAATTTCTACTTGTACAGGGGGGACGAGCTAATAGATCTCGAAACTGTTTTCATCCGAGTCATCTCAAAGCAAAGCCCTCCCACATTTGAGGTATCATGTAACCTTAAAAAATCTGACGGGGTCTACTTAATTACTCCAGGCACAGAGCTCAGCTTAAAAGTATCAGCCTATAGCCATATCAACCAAGACTCTTCTCTCGTCTCAGTTTCTCATTATATTAATGATCAACCCAATATTGTTAAGATCAAAAATGGAAATATCGATATATCTAAAAACATTTTTCGTCTCAATTGGATACCAAGTGAGCGCCAATTAGAACACAAGTATCATAGGTTGACTATTGAAGCAATAGACGAACAAGGTCAGAGATCAAAGAAAGTGTTCATACTTGTACTCTACCAAAACAATACGCCCCCATATTTCAAATACCCAGTTTTGGATGAATACTACATCTCAGAAAATGAAGTATTGTCCATTGACATGATTGCTACAGATAGAGAAAAAGATTCTCTAGTGTATAAACTAAACATCCCTTCTAAAATTGGCAATCCAAAACTTTCACAAAACGGATTATTCACATGGAAACTTAATCAAGATCAAATAAAACGTTTGCGCTCCTACTTCCCAATGGAAGTAAGTATCGAAGTGAGTGAAAAAGGCCCAGAAAAACCCCATACAGTTACCAAAACATTTATCATTAGAAAGAGTCTAAGAAATGAACCTCCAAAAATTCTCAACTTACAAAACGAAAGGGTTTTTGAAGGTTTGACTTTGGACAGGAGTGTTTTTATTCAAGATGGGAATGATAAATTTTCTGAACTTGATGTCAGTATAATTGGAGCTCCTAAAGGCATGACCTGGAATTTCGACAAAAATCTTCTAACTATCAATTGGACACCAGATTATGATATAGTTGGGATAGATAAACAACCCAAAAAATTTGATATGCTATTGGTAGTTCGAGATCCACATGGATTTGTTGATCAAAAAGCATTTACAGTTACAGTGGAGCATCGAGAGAATATTGCGATTACCTACAGAAGTTACATGGATTATAGGTCTGATGCCATTTTCATGGTAGAAACGCTATCCCAGATGCATGCTGAATTGGAAAAACGAGAAAGCCTCGTCACCCAATGGAAAAAGGGTTTATCCTTAACCACTATGCTTTTTGCAGTTTACACGGCTGCAGGCAATGTATTTGATGATCACTCACTTGGGAAAGAAATGGTGCCCTACGTTGGTATTGCTGCTGCCATAGCTGGAGGTATCAATGCATTTGGATTTAGTGACCTGCCTACTTTTGGCACTATTAGAGAGCAAAGTTTCATTTTACAGCAAAAACTCATGTACATCCTAGCTACTCTTAACGAATACAAAATTGATTCGGAAAATAGTCCTAATCTAGAAAATGTTGAATTTCGTGAAAGGCTAGCATCGTATGAACAATGGATGGTACAAGACAAACTAAATTTCAAGAGTTACTACAGCAAATACCGTAATTTGAATTTTAATCAACGCATCATCGACAAGGAGAGAAAAACAGCATTTAGACATGATAAAGAGCCAGAAGGTCTATTATTCATGGATATCTCTAAGCTATAACCTAGTAAATGCTAAATTTTGTTAAATAACAATTACGCCATTTGCTGGGGTCCATCCGATTACTATATTTGCCGTCTATCAATGGAAGTGTTTTAAAATTGGAATTGATAGGAATAAACTATCGTCTACTGGTTAAATCAGCCTAGACGATCAATTAATTTAAAGTAAGGTTAACATGATTTGGAACGGGACCATTGGCACCCTAGAAATAGTCTTCATTTCTCTTTTTGCACTTTTCTATCTCTCTTACTTAATTCGTGTGATCAGGGCGGCTAAAGCTTTGAACACCAACTATCGTCGTGTATTCTACAAAATAATTTTACGCACTACTTATTTCGCACTATTCATAGCAGCACTGCTAGGCCCATCTTTTGGAAAATCTGAAAAAGAAGTTAAGGCAATAGGCAAAGACATCTTTATCGCAGTGGATTTGTCACAATCCATGAATGCATTTGACATACAACCTACTCGCTTAGAGAAATTGAAATATGAGTTAAAGAAAATAGTAGAAGCTTTTTATACAGATCGTATTGGGCTGATCATGTTCTCTAATGAAGCCTATGTCCAATGTCCTTTGACCTATGACAAAAGCGCTTTGAACTTGTTCATCGAGACACTCAACACTTCTCTTGTACCAAATACTGGTACAGATTTCGCTCCTCCTCTGGCCATGGCATTAGATAAGATCACAGATGATGAAAGTAGCTTGACACGTCAAAAATCTAAGATCATCATCCTGATCAGTGATGGAGAAGATTTTGGAGAAAAGACTTCTGCAATAGCTAAGAAAGTAGAGGATGAAGGCATCAAATTGTTTACCCTAGGGATTGGAACTGCTCAAGGAAGCAAAATCATGACAAGGAAGGGGTTCAAAAAAGACAATACAGGTAGTGATGTCATTTCTAAACTCAACCCCAGCTCCCTAAAGAAATTAGCCGCCAATACGGGAGGACAATATTTTGAAATTAATAACAAAAGAAATGATGTTGAAAAATTAATCAACACCATTGAAGATATCGAAGGAGAAGTAAGAGATGCCAAAAAGATGGATGTCTCTGCCAACAAATATTTCTACTTCCTGGCTGCAGCAACTTTGCTACTCCTATTAGATGTTTTGTTTAGACTAAGAACAATCAAAGTATGATCAGACTTGTAGTTATATTATTACTCATATTCTCAGGAGGATCAGGTGATATTGCCAAGGTTAATAGGCTTAAGAAAAACGCAGAGATCGCATATAAATCAGGGCAGTATGATGTAGCGATCAGCAACTACTCTTACTTACAAGATTCGATGGACATAGACGATGACCGTATTGCGCTCAACCTAGGTCATGCCTATTACCAAACCAAGCAAATGGAGTTTGCTGAAAGTCAATACAAGAAACTCATTGACATAGAGAATGAAGCAATAAAATCCATCGCCTACCAACAATTGGGGGTTCTGTCCAATGACCCGAAGACATTAGAGAATGCCTTAACATACTTCAAGGCAGCATTGAAAGCTGACCCTAGTAATGAAGACGCTCGATACAATTACGAATTGATTAAAAAGAAACTTCGCGATCAAAACCAAGATCAGGACCAACAAGATCAAGATCAAGATCAAAAAGACGAAAACGAAGAAGATAAAGATAAAGATAAAGAAAACGAAGACCAGGAAGAGCAGGATCAGGAAGATCAAGAGAAAGAAGATCAAGAGCAACAAGACGAGGAGGGTAAAGAGAGCGAAGATCAAGAAAACCAAGATCAGCAAGATCAGCAAGATCAAGACTCAGAGGAGAAAGAATCAGAAGAGGAGCAAGAATCAGAAGACGGAGAGCCATCAGAAGAAGAACAGGAAGAACAAGACCAACAACAGCAGGAAGGTGAAGAAGGTGATGAGCAAGAAGAGGAAGAGCAGCAACAACCTGGAGAAGAATCAGAAGAGGAACCATCTGAAGAAGAAAGAAAGGAACAGCAACAACAAATGACTGAGCAGAAGCTGGAGGAGATGAATATCTCTGAGGAAAAGGCCAAAATGATTCTTGAAGCGCTCAAAAACAGCGAAGTTCAATACATCCAACAAAACAGACGTCAACCTACACAAAGCAAAGATTCGGACAAACCTGATTGGTAAGGTGAAACTAGTATATAACTAAAACAACCAGGTTATTCCAGCATTGGCTCTTAGGCTATTATGAATAGACTTGTTGTTTTCGAAATACGAAATTATCAAGCCGTTTTCTCCATTCTTAATAAACTCTTTGTTTGGGAGGAATTTTTTATCCTCAGCCACGAAAAGGCCATCTACGGAGCTAATATCTAACCAATATTCTGTCCCAACAGTCACACGCAAACTATTGGCGATTTGACAAGACAAGGTCAAGCTAGGCAAGATTGAAAAAGATCGATGCTCATAATATACCAAATCATCAATATCAGCAACTAAAATTTCATCTGGCATTAGTCTCCTTTGTTTTACTAGACCAGTCTTGAATCCTATTTGCAAATACCATGGCTTGATTGTCCTAGTGAGTGGTAATTCATAATTAATGGTTAACAAATCACTTCTATAGGTGTATTTCTCCACACTACCGTTAAATTCATACCCAATCATTAACCTATCAGATAACTCATAAGAGTAAGCAAAATAATACTGGAATGAATTCACCTGATCACTAGACAAATAAAGGTCGTTATATATAGGAGACTCAATTATCATACTGTCGTAATTAGTAACATGATAATCAATTCCAACACTAAACCGCAACTTGGTCTTTATATCATAAATCTGTTCTTTTATACTCTTTTCATACTTATATGAAAAGTGATCCTCTCCCAAATCTAAGGGCATTGGCAGTGTGTTATAAGTATCCCAAAAACCACTATCAAACTCTCCTGGATTGACAGCTACAACTTCCCTAAAATCACACCTCTCCTCCACTACAATTGGGGCATAATCTTTGACTTCTGTAACGGTGAAAGAACTATGCAGACAAACATATTTGTTTCGGTTTGGACTATGGAAAGCCGTACTGTATTCAACATAGCCAAACCTCCAAGCATCGTCATATTGATGATAGGCAATTCTCAAATCAATATATTGTCTTTCATAACTTGACATTAGCTCACTCATAGAGTTCTCTAACATTGAGAAATCATTGTTAAAAAACCGAGACCTGACTTCAACCACAGCCGAATCATCAGCACTAATATATAAAGTGCCTTGCCCAATACCTGGCGTATTACCATCAAAAGACATAACGAAGACCTCTTTTCCAGACAATAACACGGTATCCATAAATGCAAATTCAATCTTCTTAAGCTTGTTCTTATCCAAAGGACCTTCTCGCCTAGCCACATAATCAAAACGATGTACATCATGCAAACCAGCATAAAATTTATAATCTAAGGAATCATAATTCCTCCCCTTCTCAGACTTCCCTTCTATCAGCTTGACATTACCCTGCCGGGTTTGTTTATCATAAGTTTCTTTTGTTGCATCTAATACAGCCTCCGCCAAATAATATGGTGTTTCAATATTCGTACTGTCCTCAAACACAAGCTCTCTAAAAAACCCTTTCAGAGTTTCACGTTGACTAGGATAATTATCTGGGATTTTATCTATCACAGCACGCATAAATTCTCGTTCGTAATCTATGGCCGTAATGACAACTTCATTGAGCTGTTTGACATCTGGTTTCAATAAGACTTTTAAGTACCCTACTGATTCAGGTATTGTCTCGTATTTAGTAAAGTATCCAATACTGGAGATCTCCAATACTACAGGATCTCCGCCCCCACTTAGCACCACTAATTGAAAGTATCCTTTACTGTTGGAGACCGTCCCCATACTAGAGTCCTTAATTCGAATATGAGCATAGGGAATTGACTGTTGATTATTCTTATCAAGAAGTAATCCCTTAATTCTAATGCGTTCATTGGATTGCCCATGAGCAGAAAAAATGATTCCAAAAAGGCTTACAAATACAATTATCGATCTGAGATTGTTCATTATTAGGGTTGGAAACTAAATTAGGTAAATGAGGTAAGAGGACGGAAAGCTATAAATTCATAATCTACGATTGTCATCAATGAATGAATCTAACAAAATCGTAAGAATGCCAATAGAATAAAGAAAGCGATTGGCCATAGTCTAGAACTAAGGCATATGATGAGTTTGGTTGGTTTCATAAAAGCATTAATTATTATTGGATAAAATAATACTTTTATCTCGCATCCTCATCAGAGATTCTTCACTCTCACAATATCTTTCAATATCGTTGAGAGGTATCCATTTCAGGTCATTGGATTCATGATTTTTTGCGATTTGATCAGGTTGATCTGTGGTAAACAGAAACCGAACATCATAATGCTCATGGGCCGAGTCAGACTTACGAGCCGGAATTCTATGTATGTCAAGATCAAAAATGCCTTCGTACAATAAATGATAGTCAGACAGTCCCGTTTCTTCTTCTAATTCCTTCTTTGCCACTGCTAACACATCCTCTTCCCCGTCAGCATGCCCTCCAGGTTGGAGCCAGCGATCGAGCTTCTTATGATGTAGTAACAATACCGTTTGATCTTCTGGGTTGATGACCCAAGCTGATGCAGTAATATGACCATGCTCCAGCGAACGCTCAAAACAGTTAACAAAAGAAAGCAGGTCCAAAAACCTGCTTTTACATTTCATCTCTTCTTGATAAATAGAAGTGTACTTTTCTATTTCTGATAGTAATTCTTTTCGAGTCAATTTATTCAATAGTTGTATTCACCTTATTTGTTTTTCCCTCTATCAACACAGCTGTCAAAACTGCACCACCAATATTAGATTTACCTTCCAACTCGGCATGTACAAAATAGGAGATAGGATCCAAGCCTTTGAAAGTCACTCTACCTTTTTCGTCGGTACTATCAGTGGGAACTACAGGGTTCACTTCTGCTTTGTAATCCGGTTTACTTGCAAATATTGAAACGGGAACTCCAACAGCGGGATTCCCTAATTCATCTAATACTGTTACTCTCAAAGAGGTTGACAAGACACCCTCCGCTACATGAAATGATGCCGTAATCATCAATATTACAGCCAACAACAGACTTCTATAAGAATTTACTTTCATGATAAGGTTTTATGTTTCAATGTTCTAGCCATAATCCATGCCAAACAAATATAGTCTATTAAAAAATAGTCATTTAGCGAAGCAACAATACTCCACCACGCTGAATAATTTCACCTCTATCAGGATTCAACAAACTTTTGTAACGCATGATATAAGCATATGTCCCTTCTTGTAAAGGCGCTCCTTTAAATACACCATCCCATCTAAAACCCATGTCAGTAGAATAATACAACAGCTCTCCCCATCTTGCATAGATCTTAATCTCAAAGTTGCTTACATAGTCATTGGGATATACAAAGAATTGGTTATTAACCCCATTTGGGGCAAATGCATTTGGCACCTCTACCATAGGTTCACAATTGTCATACACCTCTACTAGGTCTCTAATACAAGTAAAGCCATTGGTTAAGGTAACCTCATATATACCTGCCTCATTTGTGATGTAAATACGATCTGTAGACAATGATTCGGCATCATTCACTATCGTCCAATCATAAGACACAAAACTGCCTGGATCCAATGCTACCTCTCCATTAGCAGGATCTGTATCCAAACTACAAAAGGATTCACTTTGAGGTAACAACAATTCTTCATCTGTAATAGGAACTACTGCAGCATCCATACTCGAAGTAGCCTCACAACTACTCAACAAGGAAGATACTCTCACGGAGTAATTTCCACTCTCCCCAATGCTCACTTCAGCACTAGTAGTCGGCAGCACTTCGCCATTGATATTTGTCCACTCGAATGCTACATCTTCCGTGATGTTCGCATAGGCACTCAAGAACACCTCCGCATTATCATCACAATTAGGATCCGCTACAATGAAGACGGTCAATTCATCAAACACTACTACACTTCTTTCGGCTGTATTGATACATCCCGAACCTCGGTCCAATACTGTTACTTCATATCCTCCCGATGCTATCACGGGTAAATTTTGACCATTCAATCCTGTATTCCAGCTAAAGGTTGCATCTCCTATCAACGTGGAAGTCACGTCTGCAGTCAACACCAATGCACCGTCACACTCCACACCGTCCACACTGATTGCTATCTCAGGTAATGGATTTTGAAAGACAGTTACCTCTTGGGTAAACGCACAAAACCCTGTTGCACTGGAAGTCACTTGGTATACGCCTGCACTTCCTACTATAATAGAGTCTCCTTGCGCTGAGCCAATAATATCAACTCCACTCCATGAATACAATATTGGATCAGTTGCCCCCATGGTGATAGGCAGTAAACCCACTCGACCTTCATCACCACAAATGAACTGTTCTTGAACCGTGAAGTCTGCCAAATCTAATCCCGTCAATACCATTCCATCAATCGTAGAAGTACAGGTATAGCCCGCGAAATTGCCTTGTATCACCAAAGCGTATGTACCAGAATCCAATCCATCAATATTGAAACCATCTCCAACTACTGTCACCAGTGTAGATGGAATGATCACATTCCCTATTTCATCGTATAGCTCATAATTAACAGTTGTCGGAACAGCCTCTGTTCCAGCTGGCTGCATACTAACTTCCAAGCTTCCATCTCCAGGACAACCCGGAGTGGCATTAAAGGTTGAGTTGAAGGTGCCGCCATCCACTACTGTAGCCGTCTGAGGATTACTACAACCTGTCACAGTATTGGTCACTGCAATGGTATAAGCACCACCAGACAATGCGTTAGAAACGGGTTCTCCTACAGCTGGACCATTCAAAGAATTCGGCCCTACGTTGACCCCTCCTGTTAACTCATAAGTAAACGTCCCAGCATCTACAATATCTATATTCAATTCACCATCCGTTGCGCCACAACCTGATGTTGCAACGGTAGCAAAGCTAAAGTCTGGCATGGGCTGGACAGACAAAGTAATATCATCCAGTGTGATACAACCAAACATATCTACCACCTCCACTTCATAAGTAAACACACCCACCACATCAGAGGCTACGGGTTGCACACTCAATGTATTACCCAGATCAATACCGTTCAAAGTCCAAGTAAAATTACTTCCAGGGTTACGCGCATCTAAATCAGCGAAGACTTCATTTTGACAGACAAACTGATCCGCTCCTAAACTAACCAATGGAGAGGTATCATCCACAAACGACTGTCCTGGATCTGATTGACAACCTGTCGAATCAGTAATAAACACATCGATTAAGGCATTTTCAGAAACAGTGATCTCTCTTGTCGTTTCGCCCGTAGACCAAGTATAAAAGAATGCAGCTGTATCAGTTGGCCAAGCGGCTAAGACTACAGGACCATTACATATCGCAGCAGCATCTTGCAGCGTGGGAGTTACAGGAATTGCATTGACAGTGACTGTCTCTAAGAATAATGTATCCAGACCACACCTATTGGTAACATTAAGGCTTACATCGTATGGTCCACTTAAATTGTATAGATGCGTCGTGTCTTCAACTGCCGCAGAAGTGCCATCCCCAAACGTCCACAAATAATTATCAATAACCGAAGTTCCTGTTCCCTCGAATGTCGTTTCTTGACCCAAACAAGCATTATCAAAAGCGATCCCTGGGTCCATTGCATTCAATGGGATGGTCTGCACAAAATTGGGCAAGCCCAACCTACTGGTTCGTCCTTCGAGATCAAACCCATCCTCAACAAAGCCAGCCTGATCATCATCTCCATCAGGGCTACTGATCGTACCTATTGTCGAGCTATTGTCTATTGCCAAATAAATAACCCCATCTGAACCCGTTTGAAGCACACCATATTCTGCGCTGCTATTTGACAATTCAAATTTTGAAGCCGTGATCTCTACCTCTGCAGTCGGAGTATACAAACTGTCCAAGTCGTATTGCAAGAGTTTTGATCCATTACCATTGGTCGTCACATAGAGTTTGCTTGCTCCTGAAGAAAACTCCAAGCCATATACTAAAGATGGTGTAGGTTCTTCAATATCAATCTTCGTTAACTGTACGATGTTACCCAAAGTATCTAGACCAAATAATTCTACAAAGTTTTCTGTCCCATCTTGAATCGCCATGGCGATCACCTGCCCATTATCCGCAATTTGCAATTCTGCAGTGGCCATTTTTTCTTCATTCAATCTCAGCACACTACCTACAGCATCACTAGTAGGAGCTCCAATACCATCAACTCCTAACTGATAGGTTCTGAAAATATTATTTCCGTATTCATGTGTCACTAATTGTGTTACAGACTGTCCTAGTCCAAAACTTGCCATTCGCTCCGAACTATTGGTAAAGAATGGGATATTCTTTGCGACTACTGCACCACGCATCAAATCTTGTCTCATATCCACAATGCTATATCGCATGTTATAAGTGAAATCATTATATACAGGATCTGTAGTGAAAATGTAGAAGATGGAACTATCCCCAGGCAGTGGTACAATCATCGCACCTTGCATTGAAGTACTATCTCCTCCAATGTGGTCCCCATTCATCATCAGTTCATGCTCTTGGTTCCATACCGAAATCCCATTGGTATAAAACAACAATTCACCATTCAGATCTGAAACTGAAGAAGCGGCTTGAGGTGAAGTCATTAAGTTATTATCAACAATGGCCACCGTACCTGTTGTACCAGCCGGGTCATTGAAATCAATCCCTGCCATTTCACCAAAATACCATTGGTTTCTAAATTGAGACAAGTCTTCATAAGTCGTTACTTGCACATAGGCATAATTCATACAACCCGTAGCTGCACTTACCACTGCTACAGAAAATACACCCGTCGTATCTACTGAGATGGTCTGAGTAGTGTCTCCCGTATTCCATGCATAGGTCACACCACCTTCCCCGGCATCATAGGTAAATACCTCTCCAGGACAACGAACGGTATCTGTTCCCAAGTCGATCATCAAATCATTCTCTACTATGTTGATATTTTGCGTATAAACCTCCTCGACATCATTGAGCGTCACTGTCAAGCTCACGGCATAACTTCCCGCTGCACCAAAAGTGTGTACGGGTGCTACTCCGTCAAAAGTAGTTCCATCACCAAAATCCCAGAGATAAGACTGTGGAGTAGGCTCCACATAAGAAAAGAATTTGGTGGTAAGCAATGCGCAGGTATCCAAATAAGCAAACCCTACTGAATCAAACTCTTCGAAATGCGGCGCTGCAAAAGAGGGGAATTGAAATCCATTGATATTAGAAGGTGCAAAAGCCAAACTATCATAGCCTATATTGAACAAAAGACTGTCAGTATGAAAAGTACTATCTGCCTCAATCACCACTCCAATCTCTATTGGATTGGCACTGGATTGCTGATACAGGTGATAGATCAAATTGTCTGGACCTCTTTCTAAACCGTAACTTCTAAATACTGGTTGAAACAATATAGCGTTGACCGTACTATCAAGATCGTTGAAGTCATATTGATAGACATTGCCAGACTCGCTGTTATCTCCATATCTGGAAATGTAAAGCTGACTCCCAGAAGCAGACCATTCCAAATCATATATAGATTCTCCTTGCCCATCTGCAAAACCAGTATTCAAGATGGATCTCCTAAACCCGAGTATTCCTGTCACTTCATCAAAATCGAATATATATACATTTCGATTTTCGTCTTTTGGCGCAGCTGCAATTCTCCCGTTGGGTTCATCATAGGCCAAGGATGCTGCTTCGAACTCTGGAAACGAAGCATCGTTTACTAGATAATTGACCGTAGCACCAATACCTGTTGTGCTATTCAATGCGGTCACGCGGTACTCATTGGTCGTATTATCCTGCGTAATCAACCAGTAGTTATCATTGTCTTGCTTGACCATCAACATAGCGTCTGATGGATTTACCAAACCTGTAGTTTGGTTGATGGCTGTTGCATCGCCCATAGATGGTTCGCCTGCTGTAGCATTACCAGCCAAATTCCTATCCAGCATAGCATACTGAATCTCATTCACTCCGCCATTCCCAGAATTGGTGAACACATAATAAGTACCTGTAGAATAAGGCATAGGCCACACCACAGCCGAATTATTCAAACTCGGCTCACCAGTCAACAGCCCTGCTCCTGGCAATTCAATATTATTGGCATCATATATTCTTTGACCATCCGTATAGAAAATCAGATCTCCGGTGACTGGATTGGAAATGACAGCTCCTCCTCCTGTTCCATATGGTGTGAACTGACCTGAATCTAACTGACTCACTGCGTCTGATTTGTCGAATGTCATTCGATAATCTGAGTCACCAAATATCCAATGGCTTTCGGATAAATTATGGTCTTGGGCGCGCAATGGCGAATTAAATAAAAGTAACAAAGCAATCACCGCAAACCATAAATGGCCCACACTTCTTTTTCTAATTATGTGCAAATCGATAAGTCTCTTCACTAGTTGATGTAACATTCTATTTAACAAGGCATAAAAATAAGGCAAATCACTAAAGTAACGTGCAAAAAAGAAATTTCTATGCCTTAGATGTCAACAAAAAATAAAACCTTTCCTTATTCATACAATATTTTCTATTTTGCAACGATTCTTATAAGAGAGACTCAAGTCTCTAAAAACATGGTAATGCAAAAAAGATTTCTGCTTTTAATATTGATTCCTATTCTTAGCCTACCACTCACGGTACAGGCACAGGACCCTCAATTTTCGCAATACTATGCGGCTCCCCTTTATTTGAACCCTGCCCTTGCGGGAATCAATCAAATGGGACGAGCTGGTGTAAACTACAGAAACCAATGGCCAGCAATTGGTGATGGCTCATTCGAGACATTCTCCGCCTATATAGATGTCAATTTCGATGAAAAGAATAGCAGTGTGGGACTGATGGTCACTACCGATCAAGAAGGAGTCGCGGGATTACGCTCTACAGAAATAGCCTTGCAATATGCCTATCAAGTAAGGGTCAATTACAAATGGACCTTCCGTCCAGCAGTACAAGCTTCATTCACAACAAGAGATTTGAATTTCAACCGACTGACATTCGGTGATCAGTTGGATGCAAACGGACTAAACGGTAATCCTACCGCAGAGTCATTTGACAATGCAGGACGAGTCAATTACTTTGACCTTGGACTTGGTGGGTTAGTATTTTCTGACAAACTATGGTTTGGCGTATCTATGCACCACCTTCGCGAGCCAGATCAGTCTTTCCTGGGAGATGGCAGTCCATTGCCTCGCAAGTTATCGTTGCATGGTGGGTATAGAATACCACTGAACACAGGTTACAAAAAAGGCGAGACAGCCAAAGGAATGGAAAGAAGCTTATCTCCTACATTCAATTATAGAACACAAGGTGAATTCGATCAGTTGGATTTAGGGATTTACTTCACTTGGCAGCCAGTAATATTCGGGTTGTGGTACAGAGGGTTACCCATCAAAATCACAGATGGTAGTGGTACCAATTCTGAATCCGTTGTTTTCATGTTTGGAATCACCAAGAAAAAACTAACCATTGGATATAGCTTTGACTACACGATTTCTAATCTAGGAATTGGCAGTGGGGGAGCACACGAAGTATCCCTAACCTATACCTTCAAATGGGGTGATCCTAGAAAACCATCTAGAGATGTGCGAGAGCTCAAATGCCCTGTCCCATATATATTCTAAAGAATTAACATACCATGACCAACCGCCTCCTCCACTACTTTTTTCTTAAAGTAGACAATACCCCTATCGTCATTTTTAGGATTATTTTTGGTCTAATCATGGCCATAGAATCTTTTGGTGCTATCCTCCTTGGCTGGGTAGATGAAAATTTCATTCTCCCCCAACATCATCTTGGCTGGATATGGACCTCATGGATACGTCCGTTACCTGGCAACTGGATGTACTATTACTTCATCTTGATGGGACTGGTCAGTCTATCTGTAGCCATCGGATATAAGTACCGTTTCTCTATCCTCTTGCTGGCCTTGCTATGGACGGGTTCCTATTTCATGCATAAGATCTCCTACAACAACCACCATTACTTGATGGTCCTCATCTGTTGGTTTATGTGTCTGATCTCACCGCATACGAGGTTTTCCATTGACAGTAAGCAACAGAGACATGAAGAAAATCAAATGCCCAATTGTTACCGATTGTTTTTCATCCTACAACTACTCATCGTCTTTACATATGCTGCTATAGCCAAGTTCTCACCTGGTTGGATCAGTGGAGATTTTTTATCCTTGAAATTTGCCCATAAAACGGACTACTTCCTCATTGGCCCATTGTTAGGTGCTCATTGGTTTCAAGTATTGATCACCTATTCGGGATTGGTGTTTGACATGACCATCATCCCGTTACTTATTTATTCCAGAACACGAAAAATTGCCTTTGTCCTGCTTGTCATATTCAACTTATTTAATTCCGTAGTGTTTGGCATTGGCGTATTCCCCTATTTGGTAATCAGTCTGGCCATCTTCTTCTTTCCGCCAGATAGTATGGCCAAATTATTCTTCCCTAAAAGAATTCCGTCCTCGACAAAGGAACCCACAACCCCTTCCCGTCTACCCTTGCTATTGTTCAGCTGTTACTTCTTAGTGCAGTTGTACTTACCACTGAGGCATCACCATATCGCTGGAGATGTCAATTGGACAGAAGAAGGTCATAAACTTAGCTGGCGCATGATGTTGAGGATGCGAAGAGGGCAAACTCGTTTTGTAGTCAAGGATGGCAAGACTGGAGAAAGAACAATGATTAAATCCTCTGATTATTTAACTAAAAGACAAAATCGACTCGTGAACAACCGTCCTGACTTCATTTGGCAATTTTCACAATTATTAGAAGAAGATTTTCTCAAAAAAGGAGTTGACTCACCTGAAGTGTATTGTACCACCAGCCTTGTGAAAGTCAATAAAGGCAAATACAAACAACTCATAGACTCCACAGTCAATTTGGCTGGTGTAAATTGGAACTATCTTGGTCATAATGATTGGATATTAGATTAAATTGCCGCCTTTCTAACAAAGCAGATAAAATGTCAAGCCAGACTATTCTATACATCATAATAGGCATTTCCATTTTCGATTTCCTCCTGGGCAAATCATTGGGATTCCTCAACAACCAAAGTAGCAAACAAGCAATACCTACAGCGTTGCAAGGCATCTACGACCAAGAGAAATACGAGAAATCTCAAAAGTATCAGGCCGAAGTGTATCAGTTTTCAATATTCAATTCGGTCTTGAGCTTTGTCATTATGCTGGGATTATTATGGTTTGGGCTGTTTGGATGGCTCGATATGATGGTAGCTCAACTGACAGACTCAGATATACTGACTTCTCTGTACTTCTTTGGCATTCTTTATTTTGTATCAGACATCACCAGTATTCCATTTGATCTCTACAGTACATTTGTTATTGAAGAAAAATACGGATTCAATAAAATGAATGGCAAAACCTTCGTCCTAGATAAGATCAAAGGTTGGGCACTCACTATTGTAGTCGGGGGGTTGATACTATCTATCTTTCTATGGCTGATTGGCTATTTTGGACAAAATTTCTGGATTTACTTTTGGGTGGTGATCAGTGTATTCATGGTGTTCATCAATATGTTTTACACCTCATTGTTCATCCCCCTATTCAACAAACTCACGCCATTGGCAGACGGTAGCCTCAAGGATGCCATCACCAAATACAGCGAAGGCGTTCAATTCCCGCTTAACAACATTTTTGTCATAGATGGGTCCAAAAGAAGCAGCAAGGGCAATGCCTTTTTCTCTGGCTTGGGCAAGAAAAAGAAAGTCGTCTTATATGACACCCTCATTGACAATCATACAGATGAAGAACTCGTAGGTGTATTGGCACACGAAGTAGGGCATTTCAAAAAGAAACACATCATCTATTCTATGGTATTGGGCATACTGCAAACCGGTGTGATGCTATGGCTATTGTCTTCTCTCATATTCAGCCACGAAGTATCTCAAGCATTGGGTGGCAGTAATACCAGCATTCATCTCAACGTATTGGCATTCGGTGTTTTATTCTCCCCTATTTCCATGATCATCGGTATCTTGATGAATATGTTTAGTAGAAAAAATGAATACGAAGCAGACGAGTATGCAGTGCGGACATTCGCAAAAGAGCCGCTCATCACAGCATTAAAAAAATTAACTTCGGACAGTCTAGGCAACTTGACACCTCATCCTTGGTATGTGTTTGTTAACTATTCGCACCCAAGCTTGGAGCAGAGAATGGATGCCATGAATAAGATTCAATCAAGAGATTAGATATTAGACACTAGATATTAGATTCAAGAAAAATGAAGAATCAAGATTTTTTTCTTGGTTCTAAACATCTTGAGTCTAGTGTCTAAAACCTATCACCTACATTTTGAAACCAATGAAAATAGTCCGTATCAAACAATTGTCTAATTCCCAAAAGCTATCGATCGTCGAATTATGGAATACTCAATTCCCAAAGAGCTTGCAGCTTCCTGACGCAGATAGCTTCAACGACTACTTAAAAAACATCTCTCAACACAACTTCATTCTTGCCAAAAACGAATCCAATCAAATCATAGCTTGGGCCATTATATTCACTAGAGAAAATGAGCGCTGGTTTTCGATATTGATCGACCCTGCCTATCAAGGTCAAGGACTTGGCTCTGAATTATTAGCTGCAGCCAAAGAAACCGAGAAGACGCTAAATGGATGGGTCGTCAATCATAGCACAGAGGTCAAAGCAGACGGCTCTTTATACTCAAATCCATGGCCCTTCTATGAAAAAAATGACTTTGAGTTGATCACGAATATCACCTTGGACAGGAATGATCAAACCTTCACTAAAATTTCTTGGGTGACACCCTAGATTTAGATCAGAGTAGAACGCTCTACCTATCTCAATTTAGAATCAAGAACCAAGATGCAAGATTTTTCATCTTGGTTCTTGGTTCTTGATTCTTGGCTCTTTTATCTAATCCCCAACATTGCCTAATCAGAACAATCACTTCTTTGCTTGCGATCGATTTTCTGATTTACTATCTTCTTCCTCCTTTGATAGTCAAGTGGATTAGCAAAGACTAAACTGATATCAACCAAACAAAAACCAACTCCTATGCGTACAGAGAACGCAGTCTCTATCGAGATCCCCCAGACGGATGTCCAAACGGTGAAAAACGCCCTCACCATTATTCAAGACACTTTATCACCTTATGTCATCGCACTCACACCTGAGCAGCGCAAAACCATCCCCAAGATGAGTGTTGGCACGGAACCCTTCGTCAGCAAAGTCATGGACTATACCACAAGTGATCCACAATTTGCACCCACCTACATGGATGTGCAGGAGATGCAAAAGGATTTTGATATAGTAAGTGACCTGACACCACTCTTGCGGGCAGTAGACCAGCTGACAGCCAACCTGAGTGACACCACGATGTTGGCAGGCTCAGAAGCCTATCTCGCAGCACTCACCTACTACAACTCCGTCAAGATGGCAACCAAAGTGAACATCCCAGGCGCCAAAGCCATATATGAGGATCTGAGAAAGAGGTTCGAAGGGCAGGGTAAATCAAAACCCTGATAAAACAAACAA
>JAOPTS010000189.1:0-12826 GCA_051531955.1 Reichenbachiella sp. | reverse complement strand
AAGTGACGTTCTCCGTCATTTAGGTTTACCCAATCTTTTAAGTCTTGGCTTAAGTCAATCTCTTCAGCTGTCCAAAAACTCGCTTCAGCTTTTTTGTAGAATTGCCAAATGTCGTCCTGTTCAATAGGGAACAATACGAATCTATTCTTGTTAGGTTGAAGTATAGGTTCGATTGATGTTTCGTTGTTTGCCATTACTTTTTTTTACTCTGTTTATTCATTTTTTATACTAAAATAATTGACAATACTAGCGTTCGACAGTCACTTTTGGTGACTGAGAGCTGCTGGATGCTTTTTTTGTCAATTACGGTTGGATTACTTGATCGAATGATATGTAGGGTCCTTTGAACAAGTGGTACAAATATGAGGAAATCTGCCTAGAAAATCAATGCTGGATTTGTGTGGGCTTGATGAGATTTACATGCGGCTAATTATTTCTTAAATATCTGAAAAACAGTGTGTAAAGGTTGTTTAGCAAAACAAAGCTTTATCGAAATATAAGCGTAGAAGGGGGTGAAAATAAAGTGAGAAATAAATATTTTTTTAATCCAATGAAATTGCTATTCATAAGATTTGATTTCCTGTGATAATGTGTTAGTTTTGCAGTCCGATTTTTTCGGAAAGAAGTAATTAGATATTTTTAATAATTATGTACGCAATAGTTGATATAGCAGGAAAGCAGTTCAAAGTAACGCAAGACCAGTACTTATATACTCCGTTATTGGAGGGTGAGGAAGGCGCTTCTGTAGAGTTTGACAAAGTGTTGTTAGTTGATAACGATGGTGAAGTCAAAGTTGGTGCTCCGACAGTAAAAGGAGTAACGGTAACCGGTAAAATTCTTTCTCATGTGAAAGACGACAAGATTCTCGTTTTCAAAAAGAAAAGAAGAAAAGGTTACAAAGTAAAAAATGGTCACAGACAACAGTTGACTAAAGTTTTAATCGAAACTATTAAATAATCATATACCATGGCACATAAGAAAGGAGCAGGTAGTTCTAAAAACGGTAGAGAATCCCATAGTAAGAGATTGGGAGTTAAGATATTTGGTGGTCAAAACATCATCGCTGGAAATATCATTGTAAGACAAAGAGGAACTAAGCACCATCCTAGTACTAACGTAGGGATTGGAAAAGATCATACATTGTATGCTTTGACTGACGGTGTAGTATTGTTCAAGAAAGGAAGACAAAATAGATCTTTTGTTTCTGTAGTTGACGCTGTAGAAGCTTAATTAAAGGTTTTTAATATAGAAAAGCCCATTCATCATTGATGAATGGGCTTTTTCTGTTTGTGATAGTCTGGGTTTAGTCTAATTGTTCAAAAGTAAATTCTTTTAAGAATTTTTGTGCTTCTTGTAAGTTCTGGAATTCAAATGATTTTACATCATCATCATTATTGCTATGGATGTCTACTTTAACAAGTACCACTTTTTTGTCTCCATCCACAGTGACGAATTTGGTTGTTTCGGTAACCGCAAAATCACTCTCAGTTTTTTGAGTTGATAATCTGACAGTTTTTCTCTTGATACGTTTGCAATAAGAACATTTGTAATGCTTGATCAATTCACCTTCTTCTTCGGTGTTAGCTTCCTTAACGATTTCTTCTTTTTCTAATTTCAAAGTTTGGAACCCACATCTGTCACATTCTAGTGCGTGTAATCTTCCTTCATATTTCTCTATTTGAGTATCACCAGTTTCTGGATCAATCCAAACGTCGTAATCAACAGAGAATACATCTTCTTCAGCTTGCATTCCTTCATCTAGATATGAGTCCTCTTCATCTTCACTAAGCAATTTCATTTCATTGCCATTGTTTGGATTGATACGAGGAGTGTACCTTAATTTTTTAAGTTTTTTCGCTTGTACTTTAGGGTAGTAATATTTTAAAAGTAGTTGAGCAGTGTAGCCGTATAGTACACCGAAACAAGTAGAAATAAAGAATCGTATGAAAAACCAAACAAAGCTCTTTAATACTGCTTCAGGTTTGTAGGTGTTGCAGACAAGGAAAATTGCAATCGCTACCGCTATATGCGTGGTGAAAATAAATGTGTATTCATTCTTACTGATAAAATCATGTTTGCTTTTTAGGGTGCTTTTGCTTCCCAATATTACTTTGTAAGTAATGTAAGTAAGTGCGCTTATCACTAAAAATGAAGGCGCTAAAAGAAACATGTACTTCTGCCAATTGGTAAGGAAGGTTATTAATTCTTCACTCATAATTTATATGTTAGGTGTATTTTATTATTTAATAATTCTTGTTGCAATAAAGATATGTTAGAATCATGTTTACTGAAGATGATATTACATATAATAAATGAGTTATGGTCATAAAAGTCCTAATAACACGCAATTATTTGTAAACAGTATACTGTGAGTAATACTTTTGATACTTTAAGCTTGATTTGAATAACATATTTAGTATTTTTCGTTAGTAATATAAGGTAAATTAATTGTTGGATGAGTTTCAGGTATTTACATATTTTTCTTCTCTGTGTCTTGTTACAATCTTGTCTAAAGATTGATAGTACAGATGTTCATGAAGAGGAAACTGTAGTCATGATTCAGGAGCCAGGTACTACTGAAGAAAAAGTGGATAAAAGCTATTATTCATTGTTGGGTGATACATTGGAAACTCCTCCATTGAGTGATAGGGTGAGAAGTTTTAGAGAGCGTCAGTTGGAGAAGGTGAGATCTGAATATGATGCTAATCCAGATAGTTTGGAAAACATTGTGTGGTATGGTAGGAGATTGGCTTATCTCTATTACTATAAGGAGGCGATAGAGGTATTCACTAAAGGCTTGGATTTACACCCAGAGTCGTATAAGTTATATAGACATAGAGGTCATCGTTATTTAACAACTCGTCAAATTGATTTGGCTATTGAAGATTTAGAAAAAGCTGCTTTTTATGTGCGTGGTGAAAAGGTAGTGATGGAGACGGATGGCTTGCCGAATAAAAGGAATATTCCTAGATCATCGATTCATTTCAATATATGGTATCATTTGGGTTTGGCTTATTATCTCAATAGTAATTATGATAAGGCTGTTTCGGCTTATAGAAAATGTATAGAGCTAGCGGATAATCATGACATGCTGGTTTCTTCTAGTAACTGGTTGTATATGACCTATAGGAAATTAGGGAATCGCGAATCAGCAGAAGAGCTATTGTTCCCTATCAAAAGAAACATGAATATCGTTGAGAATTTCCCTTATTATAATTTGCTACTCATGTACAAAGGGAAGAAAACGGCTAAGGATTTGATTGATATCAATAATATAGATGAAACTATAGCGCATATGACCGTTGCCTATGGTGTTGGTAATTTGTACTATCTCAATGGGCAAACGGACTTAGCTATTAAGGTATTTGATAATATGATGAAAAGCCCATATTGGCAATCGTTTGGTTATCTAGCAGCTGAGGTTGAATTAGCAAATCGAAAAGTGAATAAAGGGTTAATTGATTAACCTACGATCACTTTTACATTGCTAGTTTTAGGATGGCTTACACATAATAAAACATAACCTTCTTCTTTTTCATCTTTGGATAAAGTATCCACTCCATTCATTTCAACTTCGCCCTCTACGCATTTGGCTCGGCATGCAGTACAAAGCCCACTTTGACAAGAGAATGGAATATCTAGTCCATCGTCTAACCCAGATTCAAGTATACTTTTTTCTCTTGGGACATTGAACTCATGTTCTTCGCCTTCAAGTACAATTTTTACTTTTTGATCTTTAATCGTATCGCTACTAATATTTTCTTCCGGTGCGCTAGCGACAAAACTTTCTTTGTGTTTGTTCTTGTCCGCAATGTCTAGTTGGTCCAACGTTTCCATGACGATGTTCATCATAGGTGCTGGCCCACAAGTCATGAATTCTTGATTACTGAAATTACTGTCTTTTTGTTCTGTTATGATATTTTTTAGTGCTTCGGCTGTTAAGTACCCAGTGTGTCCACTCCAATTTTCAGGTGCAATCTCTAAGAAGTGTACGATGTTAAATCTGTCAGGGAATTGTTCTTGGAGCTTTTCTAATGTCGATTGGAATATGATCGATTCTAGATTGCTGTTGGCATAGATTAAATTGACTTTACTTTTTGGTTCGTCATTCAAAATTGTTTTTGTAATTGACATCAATGGCGTAATGCCACTTCCTCCTCCAAAAAGGAAAACTTGTTTTTCTTGTTTTGAATCAATATCAATTGAGAAATGACCCATTGGCTCGAGTATGTCTATACTATCACCTGCTTTGATATTGTCAATAATGTCATTAGACATGAGACCACCTTCTACACGTTTGATGGTAACGGTGATATTCTCTCCAAGAGAAGCACAACTACTGATTGAGTAGGCTCTTCTTACTTCATCTCCATTAATAGTACGAATTAGGGTAAGGAATTGTCCTGGGGTGTAGGTGAGTTTGTTTTGAGAATCATCAAACACGATGCTAACAGCATCCGAAGTTTCCTTGATTACTTCTTTGACAACTAAACTTTTGAATTGCGAAGAATTCTCTTTCTTTTTTTTCTTTAAAAATCCAAACACCATACTCTAGAAACGAATTGTTGATTATAAGAGAATAAAGCCACTCTCTTAATGAAAAATGCCAAATCTGGCTTAGATACTTTTGGATTTAGGCAAGTCACATTGGCTACATCCTCCAGTACAACCGTCTTTGGCTGTGAATTCCTTGAATATTTTTCTGCAAATGAAAAATACAGCAAGACTGAATATAGATGCCATAATAATCTCTTGTATCATGTCGTAAAGTTACCAATGCTTTTTCACGACAGCTAATAATTCGTCATGGATATCACAGGATGCGACAATTTCTCTTCCAAATAGAAAGTCGTCTCCACCTGAAAAGTCTGTTACCTTTCCTCCTGCTTCCATGACAATCAATGCACCTCCTGCAACATCATATGAATTGAGGTTGTATTCAAAGTATCCTTCGTACCTGCCGATGGCTGTGTAGACTAAATCGATCGCTGCACTACCGAACCGTCTTAGTCCATGAGAGTTTTGCATCAGATGAGTCAATATCTTCATGTATTTTTCCATCTGGTCAAATTGATAATAGGGGAAGCCAGTAGCAATGAGGCTGTCTTCTACTTTTTTGACTGGAGATACGGTTATAGATTCCTCATTGCAAAAAGCACCACCACCTTGATAGGTGTGATAGATGTCATCTTGTCCCATGTCATTGACAACTCCAATGAGTAGTTCTTTGCCTCGGGCTAGTGCTATACTAGTAGAGAAGCAGGGCAGTCCATGAATGAAGTTGGTAGTGCCATCCAGTGGGTCAATGATCCATTTGAGTTTACTATCATCTTCTGCTATGGTACCCTCTTCAGTGATAAAGCCTGCTTCGGGTAATATTTTCTGTAGGCCTTCAACGATTCTCTTTTCAGCTTCTTTGTCTACATAGGATACGAGATCGTTTTTCCCTTTGTGTTCGACACTGCTGAGTTGAAAGTTCTTTTGTTCGTTTTTGATGAACTGACCACATAGGTCAGCCAAATTGACAACTTGTTTTGTTATTTCTTTTAGATTCATTTCCCTGCTACGACAATGACGATTTCACCTTTTATTTTTTTCTCTCCGAAATAGGCAATGATCTCCTCGATGGTTCCATTGATAGTTTCTTCATGGAGTTTGGTGAGTTCTCGGCTGACAGATGCTTGCCTGTCCATTCCTAAATATTCTCCGAATTGATTAAGTGCTTTGACAAGTCGATGTGGCGATTCATAAAAAACCATTGTTTTAGTCTCGTCAACTATTGCTTCTAAACGAGTCTGACGTCCTTTTTTTTGTGGTAAAAAACCTTCGAATACAAATCTATCTGAGGGAAGTCCAGATGCTACCAGTGCGGGTACAAAAGCAGTAGCGCCCGGTAGGCATTCTACATTCACATCATGTTTTAAACATTCTCGTACCAATAGAAAACCTGGGTCACTGATAGCAGGTGTGCCTGCATCAGAGATCAAGGCCATTCTCTTGCCAGACTTGAGCTCTTCTATAATAGATGTAATGGCTTGGTGCTCATTGTGAATGTGATAACTCCTTAATGGTTTTTTTACCTCATGATGCTTGAGTAGAACGCCAGAGGTTCTGGTGTCTTCTGCTAAGATGAGATCCACATTGTTGAGTACTTCCAATGCTCTCAAAGTGATATCTTGGAGGTTGCCAATGGGTGTAGGTACGAGGTAGAGTGAAGAGTTGAATTGCATTATATTTGATCTATGGCTTCTGCTAATTTTCTATCTTTTTCAGTGATGACATTGCCAGCATCATGTGTGCTGAGTTTGATGGTTACTTTGTTGTAAACGTTACTCCACTCTGGATGATGATCCATTTTTTCTGCAACTATAGCCACTTTGGTCATGAAGCCAAAGGCTTCTATGAAGTTTTTGAAAGTGTAGATTTTGACTAGTTGTTGACCTTCTTCGTACCACATGATCTTTTGATTTTAGTTATTCAAATTAGGAAGAAAAGAAACGATTTCTGGAAATAGAATGACCAGTATTAATAAAATTACTTGAATTAAAACAAAAGGAATAATTCCTCGGTACAAATGACCGGTTTTGATTTCGGGTGGTGCTACTCCTTTGAGATAGAAGAGTGAAAAACCAAAAGGGGGAGTAAGGAATGAGGTTTGCAAATTCAATGCAATCAAAATGCCTATCCAAACCAAGTCAATCCCCATACTGGTAAATATTGGGGCTGCTACAGGGACGATAATGAAAATAATTTCAATGAAGTCGATAAAGAACCCTGCAATGAAAACGACGATAAGTACTAGCGCTAAAAATGCATCAGGAGATAGTCCAGCTTGAGTAATAGTTTCAGCTAATAGTTTGTCGCCACCCATTCCTCTGAAAACCAATGAAAAGGAAGTTGCGCCAATTAATATCATGAAGACCATGGATGTCAGAAAAGTTGTATCCCTCATGACGTCTTTGAGTATTTTGAGGCTGAGCCTTTTTTGAACAGCGGTTAAACCTATAGCGCCTAATGCACCAACTGCTGCTGCTTCAGTAGGAGAGGCAATCCCAGCAAAGATGGAACCGAGTACCAATAAGATTAATGAAAAAGGTAATACAAAAGCGACTAATATCTTTTTCCAAACGCCTTCGGACCAAAATTCAGCTCTTTCTTCAGCTGTCAAGCCTGGTGCACTTGAAGGCTTGATGTAGGCAATCGCTACGATGTAAATCAGATACATACCTACTAATAAGATACCAGGGACAATTGCTGCAGTGAATAAATCACCAACGGATACATTGAGGACACTGCCTAGTAGTACCAATACGACTGAAGGAGGGATAATCTGTCCCAATGTGCCGGCAGAAGCGATAGTGCCTGTTGCTAGTTCGGGAGAATAACCTTTCTTGAGCATTGTGGGTAAGCTGATCAGCCCCATTGTGATGACAGTAGCACCAACAATACCCGTAGAGGCTGCTAACATTCCTCCTACAATGACCACAGAAATTGCCAGACCACCTTTCATTCGTCCAAAGAGGTTGGACATAGTTTCCAATAGGTTCTCTGCTAGGCCGGATTTTTCGAGCATAATGCCCATGAAAACAAACAACGGCACAGCAATCAAGACAAAGTTGTGCATGGTTCCATATATCCTCAGTGAGAGTAGATAAAAGAAGTCAACGTCATACATAATGACGCCTGCCAAGATGGACAGTCCGCCTAATGTAAAAGCTACAGGGTAGCCAAACAGTATCAGGATAAAAACCAATGCAAATAACAACAGTGGCAAGTAATCTAAAATCATGATTGAGTTGGTTTCAGGATGATAGATAGATTTTTGAGAGCAACAGCAATTGATTGTATAAATAACAAAGTGCCGGCAATCGGTATAGTGGATTTGATGATGTATCGATAAGGTAACCCTCCCGGTTCGGGGCTTGATTCAGAAATAGACCATGCATCTATAACAAATGGAATAGAAGTTATAACTAGTACTAAACAAAATGGCATCAAGAAAATCAGGGTGCCAACTAGGTTCACTCTGGCTTTATTCTTCTCTGAAAAATTGGCATAGAACAAGTCTACTCGCACATGTTTATCATGCTTGAGGGTGTAGGCAGTACCTAACAAGAATAGAGTAGCGAAAAGATGCCATTCTAATTCTTGATTGGCGGAGCTGTTCCAGTTGAAGAGGTAGCGTAAGGCAACATCTATTCCTATCAGTATCACTAGAAATAGACTTAGCCATGACACCAGTTTACCAACTGATTCAATGAAGTGTTCTATTTTATTAATGATTATTTCCATCATGGTGAATATCTGAAATAGAACTTTGTTTAGCGTTCGGGCATGGCACTAACCTGCGAGGCTCGGATGGCAGGTTGGATGGAGGCGATGAAAGTAATGACGGTAATACAAACTGCTGTCATGATAAAATCGTCAGTGATCATTTTGACAGGGTAAGCCTGGACTACCGCTGATGCTACGCCTAATGATATTAACCCATAGGTCTCTTGTGTCCATACAATGACGTAACCTAATATCAGTCCAGTACCTGCACCAATAATGGCAATAATAGTGCCTTCTAATAAAAATAATCTTCGGATCAAGCTTCGTGTTGCCCCCATTGAAAACAGAATACCAATATCCATTTTCTTCTCTGTCACGAGCATAGATAGGGAAAAGAAAATATTGATAGATGCAATACCTATGATAATAGAAAAGATGATGAAGACAAAAAGCTTTTCTATTTCAAGCAGTTTGTATAGATCCTCGTGCTGTTGATCTCCACTCTTGATGATGAAACCTTCTCCTATTGCTATTGCCAGCTGATCCTGTATTTTGGAAATGTCTTTACTTTCTTCAACTGATATTTCAAGTGAAGTTCTTTTGCCTTTGTATCCAAATAGGCGCTCAGTAAATTCTATCGGGACGAAGATGTAATTGTCATCATAGTGTTGTTCGAGTGCGAATACGCCACCGGTCATGATGTTTTTCTTACTGTACATCGTGCTCTGGTTCATGATTTGACCCGGAGAGATGTTTTTGGGATAATAAAAAGTCAATGGCGTGAATTCGTCCCGGATGGATATCCCCAATTTGAATTGTAGCCCACGACCCACGATGGCTTGAGGCTTTTCATCTTTATAAAAAGCCAGTTTCCCCACCTTGATCTCTTCATTCATCCTTCCTTCTTGGATGAACTGGTTGCTGAGTCCCTTGAGACTTACAATCTTTTGGTTTTTGTGGTACTCAACCAAGGCTTTGTCTTCAATTACCTCAGTGATACCCATGACACCCTCTATGGAATTGATTTTGAAAATCAGATCTTCATTGATTACAAAGGACTTACCTGTGACCGGAACGACTTGTAAATCTGCATCAAACTCACCATAGATTGTTTTAAGCAGGTTTTCCATTCCATTGAAGACAGACAAGACAATGATCAGGGCTGCAGTACCAATCGATACCACCAACATCGAAATAATAGCGATGATGTTGATGAAGCTTTTCTTTTTAGTAGAAAAGAAATATCGACGGGCTATGAATAAAGGAAGGTTCATGTTAAAGATTATTCATCCTCGTCTTCTTCCTCTTTCTCTTCTTTGGGAGCTTCTGGAATGTTTAGCTTAGACAATATTCCTTCGATATGCTGTGCGCTTTCTTGTGTGTTGTCTAATACGAACTGTATTTCGGGAACAATTCGTACTTGTTTACCAATTTTTAACCCTAAGGCTTTTCGTATTTCACTTTTCTTCTCCATGATTTGATCGATGAACCCCTGTCGGTCCTCTATCATCATCAAACTGAGAAAGATCTTCGCAAAACTAAGGTCAGGGGTGACCTGTACCTCGGTTATGGTCACGAAGGCATTGCCTAACCAATGTCTTGAATCTCTTTGGAAAATTTCGCTAAGGTCCTTCTGAATTAGGCCCGCATATTTTAGTTGTCTTGTACTGCTCATATGTTACGGCAAATATCCCATTTAATTTATATTATACTTAATAAAATCGTACTTTCGTTTCTCGAAAAGAGATAGATAACCTTTCAAATTACAACAAATTGCTGTCATATTTTAAAGCCAACGACCCATATCGGATATTTGGAGCTGCTTTGTTGCTCATTCTGATACGTCTACCCATTATTTGGTCTGGTATACCTTTGATATTACCAGAGATGAAATGGTTGCTAATTGGTGAGGCGCTGAACAATGATGGTATCATGATTTATCAAGGTGTTTGGGATTATACGGCACCTCTTTCAATATTTGTATATAAGTGGCTGCACTTTGTTTTTGGGAAGTCTAGGTGGGTTTATTTTATTTTATCCATGATTTTGGTGATTTTCCAAGCTGGAGTTTTTAACAACGTCATGTTAAAGAACAAGGCTTATAACTCCAATACTTATGTCCCAGCTTTGATTTATGTCATTGTGATGAATATGTTTTTTGACTTATTTACTCTGTCCCCTGCATTATTGAGTATGACCTTTTTGCTACTGGCTATCAATAATTTGTTCAAAAGGATGGATAATCAAACCAAGGACGAACTTTTTATTTACACAGGAATCTATCTTGGGTTGGCGGTGATACTTTACATCCCTTCTATTTTCTTTTTGTTCGTGACCTTGTTCGCTTTGATTATTTATACGGGATCTATCTTAAGGAGAGTATTGTTATTGGTCTATGGTTTTGTACTTGTATTGGTGGTTACCTATTTATATTTCTATTGGAATGATAGTGCTGACTTGTATTGGACTCAGGTTTTTGATTCGATTTGGACGATTTCATCGTATAGCTATTTGAGCTCAAAGAGTTTTTGGTTGATGGCAACCATTCCGCTGGCTTGGTTAATAGTGAGTCTGTATCAGATTTTCAGATTTGGCAAGTACGTAAACATCCAGAGTCGAATTCAATTTGTTATGCTCATGTTCATTGCAGCAGGGGTATTAGGGATGTTGGTAGCACAGGATCGAACTACCTTTCAATTGATATTAATTATACCTTCCTTGGCATTTTTTGTGACACACAACTTGTTGTTAATCAAAAATTGGATAGTAGCTGAAGCGACTTTTGTGCTTTTTTTCGGATTGATAATTCTAAATTGTTTATTTCCTTTGAAAGGGTGGTGGCACGTAGATCAATTTATAGACCTGTCTCAAGTTGTCGTGAAAGAAAGTCCATATGAGGAGCGAGTTGCAGGAAAGAAGCTCTGGTATATAGGGGATGATTTGTCAATTTATCAAAATGCACAATTAGCAACTCCTTACCTTGATTGGCAATTAAGTAAACGACATTTAACGAATCTTGATTATTATGATACGGTTGAAAAAGTCTTTCAAAATATCAACAATGATTTGCCTCAAGTGATAGTGGATGAAAAAGGAGTTATAGAAAGCCTATTTCAAAAAATGCCTACAATTCAAATGAATTATAGGCATTCGTCCTCCCATGAAGGAGTATATTATTTGATAAAGTAGCTTATTAATTACAAGCTATCTTATCAACTCTCGTCTGGTGTCTTCCACCTTCAAATTCTGTTTCTACAAACACCTTAACCATTGCTTTTGCATCGTCAAGAGAGACAAACCTAGCAGGTATACAAATGATGTTGGCATCATTGTGTTGTCTTACCAGAGAAGCTACATCTGCATTCCAACAAAGGCCAGCTCTAATTCCTTGGTGTTTGTTGGCGGTCATGGCTACTCCATTGGCACTACCACATATTAAAATACCACTGTCCAATTCACCTTTTTCAATACCAGTTGCGACAGGGTGCACATGGTCTGGGTAATCTACCGAATCAGAAGACTTAGGTCCGAAATCTGTTACTTCATGACCACCTTCTGTCAACACTTTTATTAATTCATTTTTGTATTCGTATCCAGCGTGATCTCCGCCAATTCCTATTTTCATCGTGTAGTGATTTATGAGTCAAATAATTCTCTTTGTCTTTTTTTATAGGCCCTACTCGAAATGGACATACTGATTTGGTACAGTCCAATCAAAGGTAACGCGATCAATATCTGACTAAATGGGTCAGGGGGAGTCAATAATGCTCCTAGGAAAAATATCGTAACAATACCATGTTTGCGATAGGTTTTCATAATGTCTGGTGTGAGAATTCCTGCCTTAGTTAGGAATAGTACCACCATAGGTAATTGAAATAATAAGCCACATGCCAACACCAATGTCGTCACGGTCGAAACATATGAGACAATATCGAACTCATTGAGGATAGTAGGATCAATTTGATAATTCGCTAAAAAATTCACACTCAAAGGAGTGAGGACAAAATAGCCAAATGTCACACCAATCAAAAATAAGATGCTGACCCAGAAAACTGCGCCTCGTGCTACTTGCTTTTCATTAACATACAATGCAGGGCTAATGAATCTCCATATTTCCCAAAATGCATATGGAAACGCTACGGTTAAACCCACAGCAAAAGATGAAGCGATGTGCATCGTGAATTGCCCAGTCATCTGTCTACTTTGAAGTATGAATGGCAAGGTGTCAATACACAGCGCGGCAGTATGGAGTAATTCTGAAAGCTTGCATAGCATCTGATAAGTCCAGAAATCCGTTCTAGATGGACCTAAAATAACTTGGCCAAAAACCAAGCCTTTCATTGAAAATGCGGCGATACTAAAAACAAGAATAGCAATTACTGCCCTTATTATGTGCCACCTCAATTCCTCGAGGTGGTCCAAAAATGTCATTTCTGTTTGATCCTCTACAGGGGCAACCAGATCATGATCTTGCTGCTGATCTAAGGGCAGGTTTCGCATATGTTATATTACAGAAGGAATGTTTGGGTAAAGCGGGAAAGATCCCATCCAG
>JAOPTS010000188.1:0-542 GCA_051531955.1 Reichenbachiella sp. | reverse complement strand
CAAACAATTTCACCTTCATAAACATCAAACGAAACATCTTCGATTACTGCAAGGTCATCCTTGAAGGACTTGGAAACATTTTTGATTTCACATACTTTATGCATAAAGTGCGCATAGTAGGTTTGATTTTGTGGTAATACCAAGTAACAACTGTCCATTCAAAACCATTCTCGTATTTCTTTTTTAACATTGAGTATGAATAATTTGAAAATGCTCGTAATGGCGTTGGTCATGGTGTCGTTTGGTATGCCACTGCAAGCACAATACAAGTTGATATTTGAGCACCCAGAAATTGATCGAACCTATGAAGTGAAAGATGGAGATTATCTCAAACTGCGGTATATAGGGTATGTAGATCAGGAGTCAGAGGTAGAGAATTATATCTCCGAAATATCACCTGCATATGTGATGTATGTACCGCCGTTTGGAAAGAATAAATTGGGGGATGACCAGGTGATTATGATTGATGATATCACTGGGTTTAAGAAAATGAGTAAAGTCAGACCAATTCTACCCTCTCTGGTGAGTATTGGAGTAGGTGT
>JAOPTS010000187.1:0-845 GCA_051531955.1 Reichenbachiella sp. | reverse complement strand
TATTTGATAATGAGATTATTAACCCTAGAGACAATGCTATTCTTTTGATCATTCTATTTATTTTTTTGTTTCAATCAACATACAAACGACTTTGATAACAGAAAAGGTTCCCTAATTATTATTTTAAATAAATTTCAACTCACTTCTTATCCATGCACTCTTCTCCCAAGAGCACTCCCCTCCTACCCGAGACCATTTCCCAACTTCCCAAGAGCATTTCTTGACTTCCCGAGACCATTCCCGACTTCCCGAGAGCGTTCCCCAACTTCCTGAGACCATTTCCCGACTTCCCGAGAGCGTTTCCCGGCTTCCCGAGAGCGTTCCCCAACTTCCTGAGACCATTTCCCGACTTCCCGAGAGCGTTTCCCGACTTCCCGAGAGCATTTCCTGACTTCCCGAGAGCATTTCCTGACTTCCCGAGAGCATTTCCCAGCTTCCCGAGAGCATTCCCTGACTTCCCGAGAGCATTTCCCAGCTTCCCGAGAGCGTTTCCCGGTTTCCCGGTTCTGTTCAAAAAACCAAAGGAGTCTGTTCAGTGAAGTGTGTCAATTGAGCGTTTAATAATTGGGTTTAAAATTCCTTCGTACCAAATTCACTATCTACAAACTTGGCTTTGTTTTTCAATTGATTGAATTTATAACTCAAATTGATCATGAACATATCTACTTCATAGACATAGTTGGTCGTTGTATAGAAGGCTTTGTTTAGCCCATCGTTTTGATCTACATATTCACCCCATGTTGAGATTCGCTGTTCGTTAGTATCCAATAGTCCCATATCCATATTGAGCCACTGTGCAGTCAAGGTCAGACGCTTGTCAAGGAATGTTTTCTGAATCGTCAGGT
>JAOPTS010000186.1:1400-3539 GCA_051531955.1 Reichenbachiella sp. | reverse complement strand
ACAACGCCAGTATAGGAATCGTAGTGATTGATATGCTGGCTGTTTTGGATGCAAAATAGACAAATCTTCGATTTTGTCTATACCTTTTCATTTTTTCTATAGAACAAATCGAAGGTTTGTCGGGGCCAGTGAATCATTAAAAAGCTTCAGTCTAGCAGCCCTCACTATGATTTTCCTATACGATGTTATCCTTATTTTTCTACGCGTTTGTTGAATCGGTGATGAATGAAAGCTTTATACGCTAAGCCTAAGCTCCATTCAAAATATCCATTATCGAGTTTTGGGTCAATTTTTGAATAGTTTACAGAAGCATATCCGGTGGAAGCAAAAATTGTCAGGTATTCGTAATCTTTGATTTTGAAGTATTTGCTTAATGTTACGCCACCTAAAAGCCCTCCTGTTTTCTTAAAATTGAAGGTTTGCATAAGTTCTTCTTCGTTGATTACGTTAAACGAAGATCTAGTGTAGCCAATGTAGGGTTCAACTGATATAAGATAGTCGAAATCAAAGGAGTATCCTACGAAGTAATCCATCTTGATAACGTTGAGTTTTGCAGTAGCAGGAATGAGTTGGTTATTAAGTTCTAGGTCTTCTTTCAAATTAAAAGTCCATGGTTTGAATCGTATCCCAACGTTTGTTTTATTGAAAGCCAGTAAAAAACTGAAGTTGGGACCTGCGTGTTGCCCAAGTATTCTTTCTGTTTTGGAACCGTAATAATAATTTGAAACTCCGATGTCAAATCTAATACCAACGTCTGATCGAGTTCTACACTGAACGATTTTATAAGGCTCAAGCTTCGCTGTACTATCAGCTGAAAGAATCAGTATCTTCAGAAATGGATCAGGCTGGACTGTTAAAGTATCTGTAGAACAAATAACTTCATGATTCCACTTCTGCGCCATTGAAAAGTTGCTGCCTATTAGTGTGAATAAGACGGAGAGTAGAAGTATTTGATACATTTAGGTCAGCAAGATTAATTAAGGATAACGCCGATACATCATTCGTGCGTTTGTTATGTAGTTAAGTTTCGGTTGCAATATAGCTGAATCTGTGAGTCAGCACATACCTTTTCAATTCTCATGGGCTGAATCGCAGATTCAGCGGGGCTAAAGTAAGCTTAAGCCTTTCTTCTGGCAGCCAGCAGCATGAATTGATGTATGATGTTATAGCTTTTTTTAGTTGCAGTATTTAACAAGATCATCAAAAAACTCAGGACGCCAAGGATTAAATGGGTCGTCATATTCATATGATTTTAATAGAAATTTCTGTGCTTCTTCTTTCTGATTGGACTTCATGTTAAAGTAGGCTAAAAGTCTATACGTTTGAGCATTTTCTTTATCTAATCTTAGGGCTTTTTGAAACAGCTTAAGAGCTTTTTGCTTTTTGTTCTGCAGTAACAGTACATATCCTAAATTATTGATATTTGAAACGTCTTTTTGATCAAGTTGATACGCTTGGCTGAAATAGTTGTAAGATTTATTCAAATCATTAGGTAAAGCAACGAAACCGAGGTTTGTTAGTGTTTCTAGGTGTTTGGAGTTCATCTCATATGCTATCTCCAGATATTTTTGAGCACTGTCAAGTTTATTAGCAAAGTAAAAGTAACTGCCAATGTTAAAATACATCTCATGTGTGCTATTCTCTTCTAAGTCAAGGACTCGACGAAAGTGGGTTGCAGCACGTTCATATTCTCCTAATTGACCATAAAGGAAAGCTATATTGTTTTGTATTTCAGGATCTAGAGGAGCCAGTTTATCAGCTTTCAATATGTCAGCTTTACAATTCGCTTCTCCAATAATTATACAGCATAAACTTCGGTCACAGTAAAGTGAAGGAGACAATGAATCCTCCATTACTTTGTTAAACAGTTTGTACGATTCGAAAAAATCATGTTGTTCGAATTTTGAGTATGCAAGTTCCGCTAAGGAGTCAATGTTTTGACTGAACCCACTATTGGTTAAAGAGAATATGGCTAGAATTAGAATAAAACGTTTCATGAATTCAGTTTGATAAGCTATAACGCCCGCATATGGCGATGTGCCCGTGCGGATTGATTAAGGCAGCAATGTAGCTGATCTACTCAGTACAGCAAAAGATCGTTTATGATATTCAGAAAATCGAGAAAGTAATATCACCGAA
>JAOPTS010000186.1:0-1325 GCA_051531955.1 Reichenbachiella sp. | reverse complement strand
CTTTTTGTAGAATTTTCAACAGTGACGCGCCACACGTGTTTCAAGTTTCACCATAAACAGCCATCGTATTTATCGATTGTGTTATACTGATTTTACTCGTCATTAGACAGGTTGAGTTAGTAAGTTCACGGGTAGTTAAGGCAGGTTTATGGTTAGTTGGGGTTTCGGAAAAAGTGCTTTGGGGAAACTGGGGAATGCTCTAGGGAAGGAGGGAAACGCTCTCGGGAAGGAGGGAAACGCTCTCGGGAAGGAGGGAAACGCTCTCGGGAAGGAGGGAAATGCTCTCGGGAACGAGGGAAATGGTCTCGGGAACGAGGGAAATGGTCTCGGGAAGATAGGAAATGCTCTCGGGAATGAAGGGAACGGTCTCGGGCGGTGTGAAGTCCTGAATTAAGTTGACAGGTTTCAGCTTAGGTGGACGTCCTAAATAAGTTGGGAAATAAGGGGATGCTCAGGGGCAAGAAGGAGGCGCTTTCGGGGAATGAAGATGGTTGTTATGGGAACTAGTTTATAAGGTTAAACCGCCGAAAAATTTCACCAATACGGCGCACAGATCCAACCCTAAAGTCTTGATTGGTAATAATAAAAAAGTGATTGCTGATAACGCCTGTGTAGGACGATGTGCCCTTACAGTTTGATTAAAGCAGAAAGATAACCGATCCGCGCACAACCACAAAAGTCTATTTAGCCAATACCCTAGATTTGGACTGCTGCGGAAACAACGAATGCCTTGTCGGTATTCTAGAGATTCCGCGAGGATCGGTGGTGTGTCTTCTGGCATTGATTGGGTAAGAAAGTATGGGCATTCGTACCTACACCATGTTGTCTACCTTTTTCAGTAAAGCTTCTATCAGCGGTTTGGTATACTTGAGTTCTGGATCAACATCTTCACCGTCAGTTGACCTGATATATTCACCTGCATCAAACGCTTCGTAACATTCTCTTGAAATGTCACCATATTCACTGTCTTTGAAATAATTGTCATTTGTTGTCCAGAGTCCCCAAAGGTTGTTCACAATGCAGTCGGCTTCATCAAAATTTAGAGTTCCATTGGAGTACAGAACTGCAGTCTCTATAGAAAGTTCTTCCACAAGTTCTTTTGGAAACTTAGTTGGGATGCCAAGTAGTTCAAATACCTCTTCTCCGCTTAGAAGTTCGACCGATAAAGGCTTAATCAGTTCATTCATAAGTCATGGTAGACAACGCCCGCATATGGCGATGTGCCCGTTCGGATTGATTAAGGCAGCAATGTAGCAGATCTACTCACCACAGCAAAAGATCGTTTATGATATTGAGAAAATCGAGAAAGTAATATCACCGAATGC
>JAOPTS010000185.1:5082-5379 GCA_051531955.1 Reichenbachiella sp. | reverse complement strand
GCATATATGCACTGTTATCAGCTTTTTGTAGAATTTTCAACAGAGACGCGCCACACGTGTTTCAAGTTTCACCATAAACAGCCATCGTATTTATCGATTGTGTCATACTGGTTTTGCTCGTCATTAGACAGGTTGAGTTAGCAAGTTCAAGGGTATTTAAGTCAGGTTTATGGTTCGTTGGGGTTTGTTGAACAGACCCGGGAAACTGGGAAACGCTCTCGAGAAGTCAGGAAATGGTCTCGGGAACGAGGGAAACGCTCTCGAGAAGTCAGGAAATGGTCTCGGGAACGAGGGAAA
>JAOPTS010000185.1:0-5011 GCA_051531955.1 Reichenbachiella sp. | reverse complement strand
AAATGCTCTCGGGAACGAAGGAAATGCTCTCGGGAAGATAGGAAATGGTCTCGGGAACGAGGGAAATGCTCTCGGGCGGTGTGAAGTCTTGAATTAAGTTGACAGGTTTCAGCTTAAGTGGGCGTCCTAAATAAGTTGGGAAATAAGGGAATGCTCAGGGGCAAGAAGGAGGCGCTTTCGGGGAATGAAGATGGTCGTTATGGGAGCTAATTTATAAGGTTAAACCGCCGAAAAAGTTCACCGATACGGCGCACAGATCCAATCCTAAAGTCTTGATTGGTAATAATAGAAAAGTGATTGCTGATAACGACTCTGTATCAATTGTGGCGAGTGTTTTGATTAAGTTTCGGTTACAAGATAGCCAAATCTCTGATTTGCGCTATCCCTTTTTGATCCCATAGTGCTAATCTGAGATATGGCGGGGCTTCCCGAATGCAGAGAATTTTCATTCACAGCTGAACCGCCATGATTTGATCACAGCATGTTAGCTTTCTTTTTCAGGGTACAAACTTACGATTCTATCATCCTTCGCAATTACTTTATATACTGAATCTGCAAATTGAAAAGTAGACTTTGGGGCAAGATTTTTAATTGAATTCATCTTCTGAAGAATTTTTTCAACATGCTCATTTTCATGCCCTAATGAAACGTTAAAGTAAGTTCTTTTAGATGTACTAGACTCGTGTGATTCCGTTGCAAATCGAGTAGAGTGTCGCATAAAAATGTGAGTTAGAGAACATAAATCTAGTTCGTATTCATTGGAATTCATTGATACAATATTCAAATGTCCTTTATCCAAATATTCTCTTGCACTTTCTATTGCATATTTCACTTTAAACAATCCATCATAAACTTTTAAGAGAGCATTCATATCAGCCTCATTAAGTAAATCATTAATAATGCCTGAAATGTTTACTTGAATATTTGAACGATTAATTGATCTAAATTCATTTCCAAGAATTGCTTCTAAGTGTTCAAAAAGTGGATTAATTATTGTGTGCAAATTATCGTAAATATCTGCTCTGATTTGAATTTTATTTTCATTGGACTTCTCCCAGTCTATGAGCCAATCCAAATGCATCATAGTGTATAATTCGCCAAAAAACGTTGGGATTATTCTATCATTGCTAATCCAAGTAAATATTAGCTCATGCAATAATGTTGTTGAATAGGGATCTGCGATAAACATGCCATTCCCTTCCAAATCGAGCTTCAGAATTAGGTATTTAAGCTTATCCTTTTCTGTTAAAACATGTTGCTCTATTTTATCCAATTCTTTGAAGAGTCTTTGTTTGTCTTTAAGAGGCAGCTGCGGTAGATTATCAATAAAGTCAAAGTTTGATTCTCCTGTCATTTTTTTGATTTATGCAATGAAAGCTAACGCCTGTGTAGGACGACGTGCCCTCACAGATTGATTAAAGCAGAAAGATAGCCGATCCGCGCACAACCACAAAAGTCTGTTTAGCCATTAGCACAAGTTTGGACTACTGCGGATACTACGAATGCGTTATCGGTATTCTAGAGATTCCGCGAGGAGCGGTGGTGCTGTTTGTGGCATTGATTCGGAAAGCTCACAAGGGCATTCGTGCCTACACCATGTTATCTACTTTTAGTTTTCGACATAGTCTATTTCGATCTTTGTATTACCGATATACTTGTATAGTTGAATTGCTTCTCTTATTTCTGTTTCTATGCCTTTAGGGTCACTACCAATGTTCTTTACATAATTATGTATCCCTTTAGGCTCTTCGAAATATATCAGTCCCATTTCTTGATATTCTTCCTGAAATGTTGACCAGTCGCTTTGAGTGTTGGACTTAGTCTTAGTGAAAAAATGGTTGATGCAAAAGTCGTTAGGTTCATGGTTTTCCATTCCGTGTTGAGACAGGAATTTAGTAGGCATTATTTGAAAGAGAATTTGGTCTCCAATCCATAATCTGATTTCAAGGTTAACCGCGCCCTTTTTTTTACACTCAATGATTGCTTTATGGATTGGGAGTGATGCAAGATTTCTTGGTCTACGAAAAAGTCCAAACATATTTATGGTAGTAGTTGTAGATAACGCCGATACATCATTCGTGCTGATTGTAAGGCAGTGTTGTTTCGGATACAATATAGCTGAATCTGCGAATCATCACATACCTTTTCTTTTCTATGAGCTGAATCGCAGATTCAGCGGAGCTGGAGAAAGCACAAATCTTCTCTCTAGCAGTTATCAGCATGAATGGATGTATGATGTTATCAGTATTTTATTTTTTCTTCAATAATCGATTTTATTTCTTGTGCCCTCCTATAGACCATTAGATGATCTCCTTTTTTTATTATGTTAGAAGGGTTGGATATCATTTTGATGGGAAAAGTTAAGTCGGAATTACCGTGAATTTGAATAATTGGTGTTGATCTATTTCTAATCCCTTCCCAATTGGATATTTCTTTTAATGACCATTGTAGGTATTTAGAGGAAAGAGCCGTTATTGATTTCTTAAATATCAATTTCAGCGTTCTAGAAACGTAACCATTTATGTAAGCCCACAAAGGGAAAGTTAAAAGTATGGAGGATCGTGATACAAACTTATGAAGTCTGAATCTTGCTAACAACCTCAAAGACAACGGAATCTCTTGAGGAGACTTTATGCTTGAAATTAAGAAGATTAGTTTCACTTCAATGTAGTTTGATATTTCTTGAGCCAAAACTCCTCCAAAAGAATGTCCTATTAAAATTATTTCAGTGTTTAACTCTCCTAATCCTTCCGATATTCTTTTAGCATAATTGCAAATAGATTCACCTATCTCAGGTTCAATCCATTCAATGAAATTAACATCATAACCATCTAAATCAAGTTTGTCAAAAATATGAGAGTTCAAACCGAGACCCGGGATGCAATATAATTTAAGGCCATTTGGTTTTGTTTGCATTTTCATGGTTACTGATAACGCCAGCCTATCTACTGTGGTGCTGGCATCTAATTTTGTTTCGGCCACAAAATAGATAAATCTCAGATATTCATCACTACCTTTTTATTCGTGTGAGGAAAATCGGAGAATTTTCGGGGCTAGTAGAAAGCAGAGAAGTCTCATCTAGCAGCAAACCACCATTGGAGATCAGGCAATGTTATACAATTCTTTCATGTACCTTAACTTTTGATAATATAGTTTCTAGGGTTCGAAACAGATAGTACCGTCTAGATTCTTTCACTCCTAATCCAAATGAAATTCTCCTACTTCCTTCAAGCAAGATTGAACCGCCCTGACTTCCTGGATAATTTAGGTTACTCTCTTTTTCTCTTACCCGTGCAATTTCATCCCAAGAGAATTTTTTTGTTAATCCGATATTTTCAATTCCAGTAAAAACTGTTCCTCCATGATTGTTAAATGTCAATCTAACTTCACCAATTATAGTCATAAGTGTTCCGGACAGTAACATTATTGATCCTATGACAAAAGGAATTCCGAACAATGACATTATCGGGTCAAATTCACCGCTAACGATTTGAGTTCCATAAATTCCACCTATTGATCCACCAATCCAAACCATCATGAAAGGAACAAGGAAAAAAGCCACTGGAGATCTCGTTGTTGCGCCTATTACAATTTGATTCATTCCCTTTTTAATCCATGTTCCATTTGGAGGATTGTTCATATCAAACCCATCATAGTTATTGTCATTAATGTTTTCAGCAATTTTAAATATGTTATTGCAATTCTGACATTGAGCTACATCCGTATGAATGTTGATGTTTTGATTTTCAACTACTGTATTACAGTTAGGACACTTCATTCAGTAAATTTTGTATAACGCCTATACATCATTCGTGCTGAGTGTATGGCAGATTGTTTCGGTTGCAATATAGCTGAATCTGCGATTCAGCTCATACCTTTTCTTTTTCATGTGCTGAATCGCAGATTCAGCGGGGCTGGAGTAAGCACTAACCTTCCCTCTAGCAGTCATCAGCATGAATCGATGTATGATGTTGTGAGTCGTCTATTTTCTTCTGTATTCGCTCCAAAATGTACTTTTCATCATATATTACTTTCTCAGATTTAGCATTCTTAAAAGCGTAGAATAATTCAAGAAGTTCAGCATAGTTCCAATTGAATAATCTATTGATGATATATTTCTTGTTGTTATGTTCGAACCACAAGTAGTACTGGTGATTTCCTGACCTACTCGCTTGAACTTTCAAAACGATATTCGTATCAGCAATTGGTAATCTAACCTCAAGAGGTTTATTGACGTCAAACCCTTTCAGTATCAAATCACTCTCTGAAATTTCTATTTGGTTATAAAAAATTGCTGCCTTAAGATGAATTGTTAAGAAGAGAGTTAGTCCAGTAAGGATGATAACTAATCCAATGATTTCAAAAGAAGCTTCACTGTTGTAGGTTGAGTACAAAATAATACCTGTTAACAGAAAGAATCCAAAAAGAAACTCTTTCTTTAACCTTTCTTGATATGTTAGTGATGGGGCAAAAAACTTCATTCTAATAGCCTTGTTTCGGTTCTCCACATTATTTGTCTTTGACACCTTTATTGTCACCGTATTTGTCATGAATATTAGACAGCTCTGTAAGTGTTTGAGTTAAATATGACTGATCCGTTTCTAACTCGAATTTCAATTCCGTTCTTTCCATATGAACTTCTTGAAATGTACCAGAGATTTCTACGTGTCCAAGGTTGTCAAATACCAACTTCATTTCGAGGTTAGATTCGTAAGATCTCAGGTAAGCTTCCCCTGATAGTGATTTATGGCATTTTTGTAGGTTCTGATAGAAGTTGTAAATTTCACCAGTTGAGATGTAAAGTTCGCCCAATACTTTGTAGTTCGAACATACTATTTCTATAGTTGACTTAGTATCATAGCCTCCCCAATGACAAGTTTCGTTAGGATAGCCATATATGTTACTTAATGCTATTCGTACAAATCCATTCTCGGCTTTTAGTAAAAATTCTTCTCCGATATTAATATCCATGATTAGATTTCATGACTCACAACGCCTCTGTATGAATTGG
>JAOPTS010000184.1:1037-2063 GCA_051531955.1 Reichenbachiella sp. | reverse complement strand
ATGAAAGACAACGCCTCTGTATCAAGTGTGGCGTGTGATTTAGTTTAAGTTTCGGCTACAAGATAGCCAAATCTCTGATTTGCGCTATCCCTTTTTGATTCCATAGTGCTAATCTGAGATATGGCGGGTCTTCTAGAAAGCAGAGAAATTTCAATTACAGCCAAACCGCCATGATTTGATCACAGCATGTTAGGTGTGTTTTATTTAAGGTAATACAACTCAGAGTCTTCTACTGGGATTTTTAGTTTATATCGTTTCAAGACATTTTCGACCAATTCCTTAAACCATGCATCAGCGAATGGAGCTACTGTAATAGATTCAATTAACTCGTTAATATCAATGCTTATGTTTTTGAACTTTGTCAGATTTGTTTTTGGAGAACCTCCTTTGACAGCATGAGGTATTGGCATGTCAATATAGATTGCTCTCAATTCTTTTTCATGTTCAAAACATTTTCTCTTGTAGCTAAAAGGACTCATACTTGCTCCGCGTCCATTACTCTCAGGTATTTGGTTTTGCTCTTCTTGAAGAAGCTTATATAAGTTAGTCTTATCAAAATCTCTATATTCAACTTGGCTGATAAATACATTTTCGGAAGCGGTTTCTAATGCTGATTTCAATTTCTTCACTTTCGATTTAATGGCAATTCCGTTGTTTGTAGGCAGGTATATTTTCCACATAGCATCAGATTGTGCTTCATTCATATGCCAACAATTCAGGAAGTAATATTCTTTGGTTTCTTTTTGGAAGTCAATTAAATCTTCAAATTCACCGTTTCTCTTTATTCTAATATGACCTTCGTATGGATCTTGGAATTTATCAGCACGACAAAAGAATAGAGAATTTGATTCTAATAGTGATACAAGCTTAGTGAAGTCCATATACCGCCAAATAGTAGTCTCATCTGGTGGGGTTTGGAACATATATTCACTTTTGTACATTTCTAATTTTTATTACACCTAACGCCCAGCTACCCTCCGTGGTGCTTGACGTCTATTTTTGTTTCGGTTACAAATTAGGAAAATC
>JAOPTS010000184.1:169-982 GCA_051531955.1 Reichenbachiella sp. | reverse complement strand
TTTTCCGGTGCAAGTAGAAACTCTCAACCTCAACTCTAGCAGTAATCACCATGGAGTGGTAGGTAATGTTGTAGGGCGTATTCATTCTTCTACTTTAATTTCTATTTGTTGTCCTTCAGGTAAATCCTTAGTTTCAAGATATAGTTTTTTTAATAGCTGAATTTGTTCCTTAGTAGATACAGGCTTGAAGCTTCTTTCATCATTTGAATTGAACATGAAGGGAGGATATACATTAATAAGTTGACCTGGTTCAAGACGAATGTTCATTTCAAAAAGCTGGTTAAATGATTCAAGCATTAAAAATTCTATTGGATTATTAATTACCGCATTTAAAAATCCATTAAAGCTCAATTCCAAGTTCTCTAATTCACCGTATTCAGAGTTGAGTCTCCAAACCGTTTCATCTCTTAATATAAATTGATCTCCGAAAGGGTCTTGAGCAAAAGGAATATCTGTTTCAGTTAAACAATCATAAGTTCGATAAAGGCTTGATTCGCCCGTCCAAACCTCATCAAGAGAAATCCAATTAGGTTGGGATACACATCCTCTGATATGAATACCTCCATTTAATGCGATTAGACCATTAGTCTGCTTGAGAAAATTAGCCAGTTCAACAGGTAACTTCTTGAAAGTTTCCATGTCGATTATTTCCGTGTTCTGATATATTACTCCTGTAAATTCCATTATGCAGTCATGCCCTACAACGTCCGCGTATGGCGATGTGCCCCCACGGTTTGATTAAGGACGAAAGTTAGTTGATCTACTCTCTACCACAAAAGATCGAATCTGAAATTCAGAAAGTCGAGAAAGTAA
>JAOPTS010000184.1:0-163 GCA_051531955.1 Reichenbachiella sp. | reverse complement strand
CGGCCTTCTATTGCTTCCGAGTAGGTCGACGGAGCTGACACTGGCATTGCTTCGGTTAGATCGAAAGGGCATTCGCATATACGCTCTGTTATCAGCTTTTAGTAGAAGCTTCAACAGTGACGCGCCACACGTTTTGAATTCCCACCATAAACAGCCAATGTAG
>JAOPTS010000183.1:0-20937 GCA_051531955.1 Reichenbachiella sp. | reverse complement strand
ACTAAAACTAAAATATTAATTATACCCTGGGTTTTGAGCCAATACCCACTCACCACTTGAATCTTTACCAGTGATCAGTATGTCATTGTAAGGGATAGGTAATAGCTCATCCTTGCCAGTTAGAAACCCTTCAATTTCGCTAGCTGCTTCGCCCCATCTCAACAAATCATAGAACCTACTTCCTTCAAAAGAAAGCTCCAATCTTCTCTCCAGTTTCAATGCATCCATTGTCAAGGGTTTGGATGGTAGGTTCACTCTTGATCTAACCAAATCAAACGCCTCCTGACCACTCATCACAGAAGAAGTCGCTCCATTTAATGTTGCTTCAGCTAGCATTAAATAAACGTCAGAAAGTCTAATCACTTTATGATTCAGCGCAGACTCTTGAATCCTACCTTCTGAGTGGATTTGCAAGTCTTCTGGTGTCATGAAATGTTTTCTAGGAAAAACAAAATCGGTACCATATCGAGGGCCTCCATCCCCATTACTATTGACATAGTCAATAGGGCCAGCCGTCACAGGACTTTGTTGTGCTGCTTCCAATCGAGGAGACCCCAAGTCTGTCCCTACCTCTATCAATGACGCACTTCGCCTGACGTCATCTCCTTCTGTAGCAAATGCATCTCTCAATTCAGGAAATACCAATCCATAGTTCCACCCACCAAGTTCAGCGCCAAGATTTGGCGCGAAAAATTGCAACGCCAAACTAGAAGAAGCACTAGTGGTAAAGGTCCCCGCTCCAGCTATATATTCGTAGTGAATCTCAAAAATTGACTCTACACCAAATTCATTATCAATGCTAAAATTATCAGCATAATTAACTTCTAGCTCATAGTCTCCTAATCCAATCAGTTCATCTGCAGCATCGATTGAAGCTTGCCATTTTTCCTGATATAACAACACTTTAGATTTAAGTGCCAATGCCGCTCCTTTTGATGCTCTGAACTCAATTGCTAATGCTCCCTTTGTTGGCAAATATTTGATAGCCGAATCAAGATCACTTTCTATCTGTACATACACTTCCTCAATCGGTAGTCTTTTAAGAGATGCTAAATCTGATACATCCAACGGTGCATCACCAAACAATGGCACTGGCCCAAACGCTCTTACTGCATCGAAATAATAAAATGCCCTAAGAAACCTTGCTTCGGATATATAAAGATTCTTCACATCAGCATCCAACACATCATCGGAGACTTCTTGTACCCCCTGAATCACTGTATTAGAACTGGCAATCCCAGTAAAAAACTTGGCCCATATTCCCTCAACATTGATATTATCTGAAGTCAAGAAAATATCATTATCAGGATGAATCACAAACCCATGACCATGAGGCTGAAAAAATTTGTTTTCCGTAATATGATCATCAGATCTTGCGTCTGTATACATATATGGCATACAATAACTATCACCAAATGCAGCGTTTCTTTCCCACCTCATCGGCTGGTACGAACTCAATAATAATCGCTCGATATCCGCTGGATTTGCAAAGACATCACTCACCAACGGTTCAGTTTTCGGAACTACATCCAAGTAATCCTCACAGGCAGCTAATACTAATACTGCCATCAACAAAGTCAATATTCTACTTTTCATATCATCTAACGATTAAAATGTTAATTGAAAACCACCCATAAACGACCTAGCCTGAGGGTAAAAACCTCTATCAATACCAACATCTCTTGGATCATTGTTCTGTCCTATCTCTGGATCAAAACCAGAATATTTAGTTACTGTCAAAATATTATTTACACTTGCATAAATCCTCAAGTTTTTGACTTTGATTTTCTCAACTATATTTTTAGGAATGGTATACCCTAAAGTCAAATTTTTGACCCTCATGTAAGAACCATCTTCTATGTAATAATCTGAAAACTCATGGTTGACCACCTCAGTGGCAGAAGGTCTCATAATTTGAGAAGAAGTATTACCATGTGACCATGCATCTAATACATCAGTCGTTCTATTCGAATAAGCTACATGGAACCCTTGTGAGGCATTAACCACATCATTGCCTTGAATACCAGAAATAAATGCTGTAAAATCAAATCCATAAAAATCTAGTCCTAAGTTGATACCATAAGTCAATTTTGGATATGGCGATCCTAAAACCACTTTGTCATTATTGTCTATTTGCCCATTGGTAGCATCTGCAACTCCATCGTTGTTGGTATCTTCAGTAATCTGATCGACATAGAGAGGATTACCTGACTCATCGAGACCTTCAAATTCAAACCCAAAGAAACTCGCAATCGGATGCCCTTCTGTCGAAATCGAAACATCAGGAGCATCAGAGAACACTCTCGTATTTGCGCCATAAAATGGTTGTCCCCCACCCAAATCAGTTACTTCATTCTTTACTATCCCTGCATTCAGTGAAATATTAAACCCTACTTTCTCACTAATTTTATCTCTATAAGTCAACATTACTTCTAACCCATTGTTTCTCACGGTTGCAGCATTTTTGAATGGATCAGACTCTCCTGTATAGGCTGGTGCTTGTACATCTACCAACATATCAGTAGTAACTTTTGAATACGCATCTAAAGTCAGCCCTAATTTGTTTTTGAACAAATCTAGATCAACACCTATATTGAATTGAGTAACCTCTTCCCACTTGATTCCTTCATCAAAAGAATTTTGAGTAAAGTTCCCAGCAGCATCCACAGACATAGTTTTCACATACTTGTAATTAGGAATAGCATCAATACCGTTGATACCCCAACTTGCTCTTAACTTCAGCATACTGATCGCATTAACACTTTTCAAGAATACTTCTTCGGACAACACCCAACCAGCATTCACAGAAGGGAAGACACCCCACTTGTTTTCTGGCCCAAAATTGGACGAACCATCCACTCTCAAGGTTCCATCTAGCAAATACTTCTCTTTAAAGTTGTACTGAACTCTTCCATAAAACGATTGTGTATTTACCTCATAAAACCTATCAGGAGAGACATTAACACTACCGTTAACAAAGGCAAAATTGGCCCGATCAAAAGTATTTACAGTCAAGCCATTTGCAGTGCGACCTTTGGCCCAAGCATCTGTATGAAGTATACTCGTCCCAAGGATTGCACTAACGCTGTGATCCATCCCCACTTTTTTATCATAGCTCAAATACCCTTCAAACTGATAATACATAGCAGTACTAGGGGTATTATTTTGCGCTCCTTCGTATAAAGAATTAGAGTTGTTTACTATGTCCTCTGATGGGTAAGAAAACTTCTCAGAAAAAATCTTAGCTTCATACTGTTTACCCAAGTAACCAGCAGAGCCATTCAATTTTAACCCTTCCACTATTTCCCATTTCACCAAAGCATTACCAAACAAAGTGTTCTCTACTGATCTACTAGTCGAGTGCATAAAACCAATTATTGGATTTCCAAACTCAGCAATATTGTTTAATCTGATACTGTCATTTGAGGACGGATAATAATAATTATCTCTCAATTTGAATACTCCAAAAGGATCTCCATCTGTATTGTATGTAGGGTATACACCCGGCAAAGAAGCAACTGAAGACATGAGTCTAGAATTTTCACTATTTTCTGGAATAAAAGATCTTTTACTTTGCGCAAACGAAGCAGTTATATCAACTTCTAAATTATTTTTCACTTTAGTAGAAAGGTTTAAATTGGCAGTATTCCTACCATAACCTGTAGGCCCTATAATACCATCTTGATCAAAGGATCCAACACTAATGTAATACTTCGATTTTTCATCCCCACCCGAAATAGAAACGTGTAAATCCCTAATAGCCGAGTCATCTGAGACTCTTTCGATCCAAGTGTCTGATGGCAAATTTGACATCTCAGCATCGGAAAATTTTGGTCTAAAACCAGTAATTGGCCGACCTTCTCTAATCAAATAATCAACAGAAGTATTGTAATACTCAGCATATTCTGCTGAGCTCAAATAATCACCAGAAGTAGCCAATTTCTGTATACCATAATACCCTTGTACTTTTACAATTGCCTCACCAACATGTCCTGATTTGTTTTGCATGTTGATGACACCATTGGCACCTCGAGCTCCATAGATAGCTGCTGATGCTGCATCTTTAAAAATCTGAATACCACCTACATCATTAGGATTGATATGGCTCATGTCTGGCAATTGAAAACCATTCATCAATGTCAATGGCTGAGCATTGTTGGCAGTACCAACCCCTCTCATACGAATCGTCAATGGCGCTCCTGGAGATCCCGATTCTTGTAGTACTACCACTGCAGGTGTTGCACCTTGCAATGCTTGCTCCAATCTGGCGATTGGTCTATCTTCGATCATTTCTTTTGGCTTAATGTTCGAAATTGCCGAAGAAACTAATTGCTTATTTTGTGTCTGACCATATCCGGTCACCACTACTTCTTCAAGCACATCTACATCTTGTTTCATTGCCACATCAATCGTTGATCTAGCGTCTATTTCAAATGTCTGTGCTAGATACCCTATGAAGCTAAATCTTAATATCGCTCCATCATCCACTAAAATGGAGTAAGTACCATTGACATCAGTGATTGTACCCGTAGTTGTCCCAACTATCACTACTGTAACACCTGGTAAAGTCATTCCACTTTCATCAAGAACAGTACCTGTCACCGTTCTTTGTTGTTCCTCATTGAGAAGAACTACTTCTTCATTATTGCTACTTGCTACTAAGTCCGAAACAAGACCAAGTGACATTGCCAACAGCGCAACGAACGATAGTATATATCTTATCATGCTTTAATTTGTTTAATTAACTACACCCTATATTAATTGCTTATAGCTGACTCAAGAAAGAAGTCAATCTATAGAGTAGAAAACAGAGACCAAGATGGCCTCTGTTCTATAATATCCTGCCTATTGAGCAGCAGCTTCTAATCTGAAATTTTTAACGTAGAATACGCCATCTCCTGCGAAGTTATCTCCACCAAAGTCGATGGATGTGTACAGCATCAGGCACATTGGTACCATCAGCGATAGCAGCAGCCAAAGTTTTCACTTCAGAATTGCTATCATCCCAATCTCCACCATCTGCAGCAGGTGAGTTTTGCCCGTATCTAGACTCGTCATTCACAAAATCAAATGTCACAGCAACCCATTCGCCTACTGCAATATCGTTTTGATATTGGAACACATATTTTTGCCAGAAATTAGCAGGGTCACCACTTTCGTCCACCCATCTTACTGATAAAGTATTCCAAGCACCATCAGAGATACTCTCAACGAAAATATCGAACTTCACTACCATTTCTTCAGCACCCTCTGTGAAGGCAATAGCTTCTCTTTTAGTAGCACCTTCTAAACACTCGCCACTGATACCCGCTCTCAACATGATATTGGTCCAACCGCTTAGGCCTGTAGACTTCAGTACGGTCCCTTCTCCTCCAGCTGGATCAGCAACAAATTCATCTGTATATCCACCGTTGTGAGAGTAAATTTCTCCCGAACCATCTTCCGAAGCAAAAGTGTGAGTAAAATCAGCCGCAGCTGTAGTACCCTCAAATCCAATTACACAATCGAGCACCTCTTTTTCTAGGTAATCAGGCAATGATGCTTCACCATAAGCATGAAGCGTAATAAACTGACCTAATGGCCCACCATCTACAACTGATGCAAATAACACCAAAGTATCCGCCGCGCCTTCTACTTCTACTACTCTCACAATATCATACCATACCTCGGCTTGTGGAGTTGTTACTTCCACACCACTTCCGTCTGTCAAAGTACCACTATAGGCAAATCTAGGATTGGCAATATGTGCTCCAGCCCCGATAGCAGCAATCGTTGAAGCATCTTCATCTATTTCGAAAGTCCAATTATCATTAGGATTGCCAAAATCACTCATTGCATCTCCTGCTGCATTATTTGGAAGAGGTGTTGAAAGATCCCAATTCACTTCGTTAGCTCCATCAACATCAGACCATAAGTGATATTCTGTCCAGAATGTCCCGTTAAAATCAACTGCTAATTTTCCATTTCCTTCAAATGACCAAACATCATCACCGAGCGCCGTTCTAGTATCAAGTAATGGCCAAGTTGAAGCTGCTACCCAGTTAGCATCCCCATACCCCCAATAGTTAGGTGTTTGACTAGTATAAATAGCATTACCGTCATCATCAGTAACTGGAAATGGTCCTAAAGCATACGCGAATACTTCTCCTCTCGCCAAAACCCAATCCTTGTTCACAATTTTAGAAGCCAACGGACCTCCGTTTTGAGTAACTACTTCGTTGGTAACAGAATTTGAACCGTCCAAATTCGTAGCAGTTAATACTACATTATAAGTACCAGCTGCAGTATAAACATGCAATGGGTTCTCCTCTGTTACTAATTCTGATTCATCACCAAAATCCCAAGAATAGGTGTCAGCATTAAGTGATGCGTTTTGGAACGTAATTGTATTTTCTGCTGCAGTAAATGAAAACTCAGCGGTCACATCACCAGTTGTTCCATCAGGGCCTTGATCCTCATCATCACATCCTACGAATGTGATTGAGAATAACATCAAACTGGCGACAACCAGTTTGTTCATCATAGTAAAAATTGTTCCTTTCATAATAGTGTTTTTTATTAGTGCTTAATTGAGCAACAATGAAATGAGAAACAGTAAAACCCCAACAAGTACAAGTTCAAGAACCAAGACTCTAACCTTGTTCCTTTTGATTTCTTTTACCTGTTTGAAGTCTTCCTTTTTCATCTGATTGCCTTTATAATCTTCTTCAAATATGAAAGCACTTTAAAAATATCAGGTGTAATAATCTGTTTTTAGAAAGGTGGAGAAATTCATAATAGATAGGTGAATTCGTCTGACCGGGAGGGTAAATTCATTTTAAACAATGGGACACCCTATTAAAAATACTACTCAACACCCTGAAAACAAGCATGTTAAAACATGTCTGCAGTCAAAAACGAATTATACCACTTTTGAATAGTCTAAAAAGTACTTTTTAGGCTCTAGTACCTTTTTTCAGGAGTATTATGGCGGGACTTTATTGAATTAATTATTCTTTTTCCGAAAGGAGGATGGGGTATCTCCAAAATAATTTTGAAAACTCTTACTAAAGTACTTTGCATCTGAAAACCCAACGCTTGTACTGATTACATTCACTGCATCAGACGTTTGAGAAAGTAAGATGGCAGCCTTCTTAAGTTTGATACTTCTAACAAACTCTACAACTGACAAATCGGTTAACGCCTGTACTTTTTTATACAAGACAGAATGTGACATACCCATTTCTTTTGCCAACCATTCTACTTTCAAATTTTCGTTCGTAATATTCGATTCCACCAACTCAATGACTTGATCTAAAAAGCTCTCATCACCTTGATTGATTGCAATATCTTTTGGCATCAAGGTTACTTCTTTTGCATACCGTTTTCTAAGAGTACGTCTCGATTGAATCAGGTTTCGAACCTTAATATTCAACATTCTTTCATCAAACGGTTTGGTTATATAATCATCAGCACCTGTCTCTAACCCCTCTACTTGGAATACATGAGCTGTACGAGCTGACAACAGTACTACCGGAATATGACTGGTCCTTATATCAGATTTAAGCTGGCGACAAAGCTCCAATCCATTGAGTCCAGGCATCATCACATCACTTATTAAGATATCTGGTATGTTTTGAAATGCTTGCTCCAATGCTTCTTGACCATTTTGTGCTGTAAGAACATTAAACCCTTTATTGAAATTTTCAGATAGAAAGAAAATAATCTCAGGGTTATCATCCACAATGAGTATTGTTGGCTGGTTATCATTTACTTCTTTCTTTTCAACTTCAGTGAGGTACGTGCTATAGTCTTTTAGTTCATCACTTTCAAATGTCTGATCTAGCACATTGCTATTCACTTCAACCATTTGATCTTTAGTCAAATGGTCAGCATCAAGAGGCAGCCATACATCGAAGTTGGTCCCCTTCCCTACTGTACTACTGACTTTAATTATTCCTTTGTGTAGAACCACATAATTTTTGGTGATTTCTAATCCTATTCCTGTCCCTCCAATTGATATCGTTTGTAAATTAGAAGCTCTAAAATAGCGCTCAAATACATTTTCTATTTTATCCGCGTCTATCCCTACCCCTGTATCATTTAGTCTAATTCTAACATAGTTTTGAATCGCATCATCAATCTCACCATATACAGCCGTGACATTACGTTCCTGATTTTCTATCTCAAATTTTACTTTTTCATGCCTTTCCGAAGATACAACAACACTTACTTTTCCATTAGCTGGAGTAAACTTAAATGCATTTGAAAGTAAATTGACAAGGATAATTTCGAGTTTATCTGTATCAAAATAAAATTCAACATCTCGCTCAGGCAACTCTTTCAGAAAAACTATATTTTTTGATTTAGCATGCTCTCCAAAAGCAATGAAAATCTCATCTATAAATTGATTTAAAGACTGCCTCGAGGCGGATAACTTCAAGTTATCCACTTCATACTTTCTGAAATCCATCAATTTATTGATAAGTTTTTGCAATCGATGTGCTTGTGATTGTATCAATTCTAAGTTTTGTCGATTTCTAGTACTGAAATCATCCGCTCGCACCATACGGTTTACAGGTCCTAATATCAAAGTCAATGGTGTCCGCAACTCGTGAGACATATTGGTAAAGAATCTGAATTTCTCTCTATTCAATTCATTATTTTTAACATGCTTGTACTCCTCCAAATCCAACTTATGCTTAAGCATGGCTCTGTTTTCAAGTTCTTTCCTAGTTATATACACCAGTAAAACAATCAATAGGAAATATGCGATATAGGCTTTAATTGTTCGCCACCAAGGAGGCAGTATCGTCAACTTTAACAATACGCCTGGATCATGCCATTTCCCAATATTATTGGTCGCTCTGATCTTGAAAGTATAACCACCAGGTTTCAAATTGGTGTAAGTCACTAACCTGTTGTTGTCGTGACCCATCACCCAATTTTGATCAAAGCCTTCCAGCATATAACTGAATTTAACCTGATCTGTGTTTGATGTTGCTAGCGCCCCATACTCTAAAGAGAAATTTAACTCTTTATGTAGAAGTGCTATTGAATTAGTGAAACGTATATCATCCTGCAACAGGATTCTTCCATTCAACTCTTGACCAACTTGAATTGACTCGTGATTAATGATTATTTCTTTGATATATGGAACAGGCTTGCGCTCATCCTCTACAATATTTTGAGGGTAAAAGGAAGTCACCCCATTCACACTACCAAACATTATTTCTCCATCACTAGATTGATAATAAGAGTCCCAAATAAAGGTGTTACTAGTCAACCCATCAGTTTGATAAAAATTATAAAATTGTTCCTTGATAGGGTCAAACTTCCCTAAACCATTAGGACTACTCATCCACAGATACCCTTTTTCATCTCTAACAATCCCATAAATAGTGTTTGAAGGGGCTCCTGACTCCTCGTCATATTTCTTAAAAGCAACTTCACCATCATTTATCATCATTTTCACAAGGCCATTGGTACTTGACGCCAACCAAATCAGCTCATTGTCTTTACATATATTGATAAATGTATTTTCTAGTGGCTCACCTAACTCATCTTTAATATCATCATATAGTGTCAGTGAATCTTGACTCCCATTCAAGCCACTAAGACTAAGTTTCCCAACCCCTTTATTCCAACTAACAAACCATATATCATCACCGATATTGAGGACCGCTTGGATATTGATTTTCTCCAAACCTTTAACTTCCCCTTTCTTACTTCCATACAAATGATAGCTATTACCCAGCTTATCAAAAACAACAAACCCTGCATCAGTACTAATCCATATTTCGTTCTTCGATATCTGAGTGAATTCATGGATTTCCATTTTCTCACCTGAATTAGACCTTACAAAATTCATTTCTAATTGATCAGTCTGGAGATCCGAAAAATTGAACCCATCTTCAAAAGTACCAACCCACAGTCGTTGATCACTATCTACAAATATTGATGTTATAAAATTTGAACTAATTGAAGTTGTATCATTTGGATCATGAACTATTCTTGACAAATCTCCATTTTCACGAAACCTATTGATACCATAATTGTAAGTACCCAACCATAAATTTTGCTCCTTGTCTTTAAAAATTGAGCGCATATTACTTCCAATAATAGCATTCTCCCCCTTCTTATTCTGCGTGATATGTTTGAAATTATTGATATTGATTTTGACCTTTGTTAGTCCTCTTGATCGATAGGTGACTAGAATATTGCCTTTCCTATCACCATAAATCCCATTGATTTTTTCATCTAGAACTCCATTTACAACTCCCTCCTCATAAGCAATAACTTCTAGGTTTTGATCCTTATGTGAAAACACAAATATCTTTTCCTCAATAGCAAACCATAAACTCATATTGACATCCAAATACATAGCGGATACGCCAATATCCGCTATGTATATTTTTTGAGCTTCATTATTCAATAATTCAGAGAGGTGAGAAAATAACATTTCAGTCTCATCAAACCAAAATATTCCCTTATCAGTATATAGCCAATATCCTGATTCGGCATTGATCATTTCATACACTTCCTTAAATTCAGTTTGGATCAACTCCCAAGATTTATCTTTGAGCCGGAGTCTTCTCAACCCCTCTCCATAGACGAAGAATACATCCTCAATATTTGATTTCATCAATTGCCCATCAAGTGTCCTACTAGGTATAGACTCAATAACTCCCGTAACAGGGTCGATTATATTGATTTCATTCACAAAATGAATCCAAACCTTCGCGTCATTATCTTCTAAAATAACATTCTCTTTTCTTGGGATTTTATTTGACGATAGCCCCGCTCCTTCAATATCACTTTTTTTGTACTTCCTAAAAGCTTTTTTCTTTTTATCAAATACATTAATTCCATTATTATAACTACCTGCCCATATATCACCTTGAGAGTCTTCGAATAATGTAGTAATAAAATTTTCTGAAATAGAATTAGAATCATTGGAATGAGTAAAATGAGAGTACTCATAGCCATCATACATATACAGACCTGTCGTTGTTGCTATCCATGTAAAACCATCGGAATCTATCAAGACATCTTCAATCTGATCGTAAACTATTTCTTGATCAATATTCTGATTCAAAAAGAAAAATTGCTCCCCATTAGACTGGGCAGTTGCTGAAATGGAAAGCAACGTCAAATACAGTATCAATCTTCCGATCATAGTGCTTACTGTGGTGATAAATCTGAATTATAGAGACATTAAATACCTCACAAAGAAACCAAACTTACAAACAGCAAAACCGTGATGCAAATGATTTGTATACAATCACACATTATGAAAAAATTTGATTTCGGGAAATTCTAAAGCTTTTGAAGAATCTCCTAGTTCAAACAAACCTGAAGTTTTGATCCCCGTATAGTGCTCATAACAGTTAAAAAACTCAAGGTTTAAAAGAAGATGTTTCTTTAAGTGTAGACTATATCATCAATAATCCTAAACAAGGCTATTCCAAATGGCATTTTTGGTTTAGATTCACTCCAGTCACGTTTTGCTCTATGATAAAACACTTTTTACGCGGTCTGTTTCTTAGTTTGACAATCACAACCATGTCCTTTGGTCCGTTATTAGGACAAGACTGTCTACAATTACTGGACAGCACAGAGTTTTTTCAAGACAAACAAAGAGAAAAGGCCATCTATTATGGCGTCTCTCTTTTGCAGAAGTTAGATAGCGGCGAATGCGATTTACGAATATCACTTATTGATATATATGATAATTTAGGTTTGGCATTATGGGAGGCTAAAGATCAACCCATGGCCATGTACGCCTTTGAAAGATCATTGGCCAGTTCTCCTTCTGATTCTCTCGATGCATCTCTACTAAAAACTTATTACAACATGTCTGCTTTGAATCAAGAGCTGGGTCAATTTGCAGAGGCAGAATCACATTTGAGGTCTGTAAGTTTAATTGTTGCAAAGGAATTTGACCCTCTTAGTATAGAAAACCTTCAAAACCATTTTAACAAAGGTGTTTTCTATCGTGAGACAGGTAGATTCAAAGAAAGCATGGAATCACTGAATATAGCCAGTCAAATCTCCAATAAAATAGAGATAAGTGATTCTCTCCGAATAGACCTACTCATTGAAATAGGTACTACATACAAACATTTCGGAGATTTAGGAGCTGCAGAAGAAAGTCTTACCAAAGCAATAAAGATGGCCAAAGAACTAGACGAGCTACTCTATCTTATGGCTATAGATCGTCTGTCCGCGCTCAAAATAGAACAAGGAGAATATTCAGAATCAGAGAGCTACTTGATGCACAATCTAGAGGTCATTTCTAAAACGTATCCAGACGATTCTTTACTAGTTTTAGAAACATTGAATGGTTTAGGGAATCTTTATTATAAAATAAATGATTTGGAATCTGCCGACAAATACCTTGATAAAGCAAACGTGCTCTCTGGTAATATTGGCACCATCAAACCTTATATGATGAACAACCTAGGAGTGGTCTATTTGAAACTAGGAAATACTACCGAAGCGCTCGAATACTTCAAGCAAGGAGCAGAAGGATTCAAAAAATTATTTGGAAGCATGCACCCCGATTATGCCAGTTGCCTCAATAATATGGCTTCCACCTACAAGGAATTGGGAGACCTTGGAGAAGCATTGAATCTCTACATGAAAGTATTAGACATGGACAAGGTGATATATGGTTCTTCACATCAGCGCTACGCCACCACACTCAACAATATAGCCATGGTATACATGCAGCTGGGGAGTAACTCACTTGCAGTAAAACTATTGATCGATTCCAAAAATATCAGAGCCAAGGCACTCGGCACCCATCATCCCTTATATGTAAAATCATTAAATGATCTAGGGCTATACTATTTGATTTCAGGAGATACGCTTCAATCTATACAAGTTTTGGACGAAGCTTTGCAATCAGAAATACAGCATATGAGAGACGTCTTTCCAGTATTGACTAGACAACAGAGGCAGCTCTATTTTAAAATGGCAAAAAGTAATGTCGAGCGTTTTTGTTCGCTTGCCTTTTCTGATAGCTATATCCATACGGAGTGGGCTGAGATTGCTTTGAATCATTTTATTAACACCAAAGGAATTCTCTTTTATGCATCTGACAAAATGAGAAATCTGGTCTTATCCAGCGATAATGAAGATATCAAAAAAACATATGAAGAATGGGGTGAGAAAAAGCATCAATTGGCTAAAGCCTATCTATTAGTGGAAGAAGAGCGTCATTCGCGCGGAATATCTTTGGAGAAATTGGAAGAAGAGTCCAATGTTTTAGAAAAGAAACTGGCCCTTTCATTTAGCGTCTTCTCTGATCACGAAAGTTCAAAAAACATCCATTGGCAGGCCATAAGCGCTGCACTACCGAAAAACACCGCAGCTTTGGACATCATCCATCATCGTAACTATAGCGTAAAGATTGTAAATGACAAGATCGTTCAAGGTTTTGAAGAGAAGGCCAATTATACCGCCTTCATCATCAAACCAGATACAACACTGACAGCTGTCACCTGGTCTCATGAACAAGATCTCGATAGAGGTTTTAAACTCTACACCAACCTCTTGAAATACAATTACAAAGACACTGTAAGTTACCATACCTATTGGCGAGCAATTGATCAAAAGCTGGATGCAAATATCAAAAGGGTATATATGGCACCAGATGGAGTATACTACAAGCTCAACCCTGCAGTTTTTTTAGATACTAAAACCAACCAGTATGTCTCAGACAAATATGATATTATCAACATCACCAGTACCAAAGATTTAATAACTAAGAAAAGCACCGAGTTTGTTAGAAATGCTAAAATATTCGGGAACCCAGCGTATGACAAACTTTTAACACCAGCTAAAATTTCGCAATTGCCAGGTGCTGAATTGGAAGCCAAAGAAATCACAGGTATTTTGGATGTAAGAAAATGGGATACCGAATCTTTTTATTTTTTGGACGCCACGGAAGACAAAGTTAAAGAGTTGGACAATCCTGGTGTGGTGCATATTGCTACGCATGGTTATTTTAATGATGACCCCAGCTTTACCGAACCTCTCAACAGTTCTGGATTGTTTTTAAGCAGAACAGACGACAGTCCTCAAGATGGTGTATTATCTGCATATGAAGCCATGAACCTTTCCCTTGACAGAACCAGTGTTGTTGTTTTAGCGGCTTGTGAAACAGGTCTAGGTACTGTCAAAAATGGAGAAGGAGTATTTGGTCTGCAGCGCGCCTTTCTTGTCGCTGGAGCTAAAAATGTCTTGATCAGTTTAGTGAAAATCAACGACCAAGCAGCAAGAAGATTTATGAATATCTATTATGAGCAACTACTAGAATCTGAAGACCCACAAGCAGCGTTTTTCAGTGCTAGGACGAAGTTCAAAAAAGAAGATCCAAACCCTTATAATTGGGGTGCCTACATACTGGTTTCTAGAAATTAGCTTTATAAAAAACCCTTTATTTAATCTTATAAACAAAGAGCTCATCGCCTTCTTTTATAGTACCTTTGATTTGATTTAACTCTACAAGCAACTCCTCAGGATTCCCGAATTTCCTTGCGATTGATTCTACCGTGTCATTTGCCTTGACGGTATAAGGTAAGAAGTTATAGCGAACATCCGTTTCTTCTAGGAAATATTGGATTCCAGCACCATTTAAAGGCTTATCCACTCTGATTATATCACCTTTTTTTAACGCACTGCTATTCAATTGATTCCATGCCTTCACTTCAGTAGTACTAAATCCCAAAACACTAGACAATTGTTGTAAACTCATATCTTGTCGCAACACAATTAATTTAGAACGGTCGAGATCCAGAGCGTAATCACCATATATATTCACAATGGTCCTACGATTGAATAGTCTGTCATACCATGATGTACCAGAGGTAATAGGATTGCTCTCTCCCATAGCCGTAATAATAATTTTTTCATTTGGGTAGCCTTTTGACAATAAGTAACCCTGTATAACCGCTCCTCTCTCAATACTTAGCTTCATGTTGGACTCCTCACTACCCACATCATCGGTATTGGATACTATTTCAATATATTGCGCTTGACCCGAGAGTTCTAATTGCTTGAGTAAGCTGTTCAAGGATAGTTCACCACTATGGGTAAGGTGTTTTGACCCAAAATCAAAATACAGGTTTTCGAAATCGGTTTTAACCAGTGAATTTAAAAAGGCATTGCCCAGAGTATTAGGGACTACCAACTGTCTTTCAGGATTGATTTCACTACTTCCATTCTGTGAGCCTTCTTGATAATCAGAAGACTTTTCATTACTTACTGTTGGACCAGTCCCAAAAACTTCATCTAGATAGTCTTGTAATAATTTAGGCTTTGCTTTATCCTTTTTAACTGGATCAAACAATTCAAACCCTTGATAATCCTCCACTCTGAAACTCGTCAAATCAATCGAACGTATTTCTCGATATTTAGCCACTATCCTATGATCGATCAACGATTCATCTGATATTAATCTAGCTAAGTAGGATCGTTCATCATCAACGCTAAATGAGTACATGTTCAGATGCTTTTTATCCTTTCGATTGGAAGAAATAAAACCCAAAGTATCAGAGACATAAAAATAGGTATCATCTAGGGCTGAGTTAAAAGGACTACCTAGATTGTAAATCTCGGGTTCAAAAAAGGACTCCCCTTTAGCTGCAAATATATCGAACCCACCATAGCCTACATGACCATCACTAGCAAACATGAGGCAGTTATACGCTGCTGAAAAGTGTGGTGTGATTTCGTTAGAGCTTGTATTTATAATACTGCCCATATTGATGGCAGGGGTCCAAGAATCTACATCTAGACCTTTGAGACTCATCCATATATCACTACCCCCAAAGCCACCTTCGCGATCAGAAGAAAAAAACAGCGTGTCTTCTCCTCCCGAAATAAAGGGATGCTTGTTTTCAAAACCCTCCGCATTGATATAATCGTTAAGTGCACGTGGTTTGCTCCATTTTTCATCCTCAAGATTACTCACCATCACCTTACAATCTGCTCCGTCATTGGTTTGACAAGACGTATAGTAAAATATTTCACCATCTGCAGTAAAAGAACCTGATCCTTCGGACCATTTAGTATTCAAATCATCGAAATGCTGTTTCGAAGAAATGTTATTCCAGTTTTTATTCCTTTTAGCGAATTGAACCAGGTCAGGTAAAACTCCATCGTAACGAATATCTTCATATTGTTTTGACTGAAGACTTCGGGTCGTAACAAATACCATCGTTTTTTCTTTTGGATTCATAATGGCACCAAAGTCATGCAGTTTCGAATTGAGCCCCTCCATTTCTTCAATTTCAAAGCTATTTTCCCTTGTATTATGAGACAGTGCCAATAAACACCCCTGCTTTTGCTTACTGGTCAAATCCAATAAATCATCCGCTACGTTTGGTTGCGTAATCAAGTGTCCAAATATCGAATCTGCTAGTACAAATTGACTTGATAGTTTTAGTATGGTACCATAGTAGTAATAGGACAAATGCTTGTACTCTTTAGAATCCGCATTAATAAGATCTAAAAATGTATCACGGGCATCATTGTATTGTAGGGTTCGGTAATAGCACATCGCCAGGTTGTATTTGGATTGATGGTCCCCTTTATCCAGCGCAATTATTTTCTCATAAAACTCTATCGCTTCGTTATATTGATCTAATTCAAATTCTTTGTTGGCAATTTTCCTAAGCTTAGGTACCGACTGTCCCATTACAGTCAAGACAAAAAGAAGATTAATTATGACTAATAGAGTTCTGAGCATTTTAAAACATGGGGTTGGATACTTTATGTATTTTGTTTTTCTTGGCGAATATATAGGACAAAGAGACTTCAAAAGCAGGACTTGATTGTGTGAATATTATATTTTCGGTAGCCGTTTTGGTATTTAAATCAAAACTTACTCCTAATTTAAGTTGCTCAAACTGAAACCCTCCCATGAGAATAACAGAGTCGCCCACTCGGTACCAAGATCCGATTTGCAACATAAAGGAAGTTTTGGATTTTATTGAATTGATCAAGAATGAAAAATATGCCCCTGCGTTGATTTGGAAGTAATTAAAATCAGACAGTGTCAAAAATGAAGGGTGAATAAATACCCTATCTCTTTGCCCAATATCCATTTTTATGGAACCAAATGCCTTATAGACAATATTTTTTCTAAATACTGCATCTCCACTTTGCCCCGTATTGGGCCGATTCAAATTATCGGCGCTAAGCCCCAATATGATACTTCGGTCTCTGATGAAAATATTTTCATTATCAAATATTGTATAGACTATTCCAACATTGAATGTAGGGTAAAAAACATTTTCTGAACTAATCGATCCTCCAGATAGCGTATTGTCATATCCGTAGTACTTGTTGAATTGTGACCCCCAAGTCAACCCTTCCGAAGACATCTTATTTTGTGTCACACCGCCTTGTAGTCCAAAACTGAGGTAGCTATGTACAATCTCTGTCATTCTGAGAGAGTAGGCTGTCGATAGCAATATTTTTTGTGAAGTGAATGCCCCTTCGTAACCTCGCCTTTCTTTATAGACAGAAATCCCTACTCCTCCTAATTGCTTTTCATGACTTGTAGTAATCTTGATCGGATAGATAAAGGTAGCTTGCGTGAGCTCAGAAAAATTAGCTTTGTCTGGTTGCTCACTTCTTTTGTAATTCACGGTAAATTCCATTTCTGATTTGGTACCAATGATGGCTGGATTGATCAGTGTGGTCGTTGAGAAATACTGAGAGAATTGGGCATCCTGACCCACCGCGCAAACTGATAACAGCAAAAGATAAAGGAGGTAGCTATACTTCATATCAATTCGTTAAAAGGAATGAATCAAAATCACTGTAAGTCTGTCCTCCTGCCTCCAATAAGACTTTATAGTAATACACGCCATGATCAGCAAACTGACCATTGGGCAATGTGCCATCCCAACCTAATAGCGAAAGGTCAATATTATCAGCCGAATCACTGTAAGAGTATATATTGTTCTGGTTCGAATCTATGATATTTATCGTTATAGAAGTCACTTCGGCACCTGCAAAGTATGGCCTAAAAACCCGATTTTCGTCCACATTGCTATTCGGAGAAAATGCATTTGGAACAAAAAACACAGGATCCACCAGCAAGGGTATTCGAGCAATACCCACATAGGTGGGCGTATTTGAAATATAGAAAGTCTTTTCACTATCAATGGAACCAAAAGTCTCCATATCTGTATCTCTTAAATTGATTGCACCCAAATCCTGATACAAGGTATCCGAAGCGCTATACTTCACTAGTACGGGTGTGTAGTCTTGGGCATTGATAAACTGTCCATTAGAAAGTCCATCAAAACTTAAGTCTATTCCGCTGAAGATAGCAGAAGCGCTAACCTCAATCGAGTCACCGGGAGTCGTAATGATCCATTCCACTTCACTAGATATACCAATCATATCCTCGGTTGGTTTCAATCTGTCGGAATCTGGAACACTACTTTCTACAACAATAATCACGTTTTCGGGTAGATTACTAAGGGTAATCGCATTGTAGAAGCCATTGACACCTAAAGGAAAACTAACCTTATCAGACTGGGTTAGACTCACCAGTTTCCCCTCTATAAAACCATCATCAGACCCTCCTGTGATTTCGCCTGACGCCAATAATGTAGTATCAGCACCGGCACCTAGTACACCACTAACGATCGCTAGCGTTTCCTCCACTATGACTAATTCTACGCCTAGGTTCAATTGCGATTCCGATTCCTTATCCATGCTAAGATTATTGACACGCAACGTATCATTGGCAGACAGTGTTTGATCATCAGCACCTACGAACACTATGCTTTGCATAGTGGTATTGTCTCCCACATCTAGGTTGCTGTAGCTAATAATGGTTCCGTTGTTAATAAAAGTACCGTTTAACGAAGCATCCCCTCCCATAAAGAATGAAGCATCACTTCCTAAGGTAATAGTAGCCTGATCTTGTAAGACGAAACTTTGCGCATTCGCTTTGGTCACAAATAAAACAATGAATATAGTTATGAATATTTTCATCTTAAATTAGTTATTTGCCGATCTAGAAACCTCAAGCCATAAACCATTATAATAAACAAGATGAAGTATATCATTTGGATTCATTGAAAAATCAGTTGCAGCAGCAAGTGCAACATTCCCTCCATTAAAAACAATTAAAGAAGCACCAGTTGCTATTAATATAGTCTCTTGCCCCTCTATCCCTGGAGTAATACCAACCACATCCGCATTTACAGGTATAATACGGGAAGTAACCGTAACTGTACCACTAGCAGCAACTGAAGGTGTTGAGATCAAGTTTTTTATCGTAACATTACCATTTACGGTTGCAGTACCACTTACAGTTAGACTTCCGTTTACATCTAATTCTGAAGCAGGAGTGGGTGTATTAATACCAACAAAAATACTCGGTGTTCCGTCACCTAATATAATGGTATTAGGCGAACTAGCAGTGGTATTTGAACCGATTGCAACAGAGGAGGCTCCACTGGCAATAGCATTACTACCAATTGCAACACTCCCTGCACCAGCGTTACTCCCAATCCCAATCGCAATACCATTGGTTTGCAAAACTGTAGCACCAGCACCTATTGCAACGACAGAACTGGCACCCACATTGGCGTTTGCACCAGAACCTATAATTACGTTATCTATACCTGTTGTTAAACTTATTCCAGATTGATAACCAATTAAAATATTTTTGTTTGCTCCCGTTTCTAATGCGTCTCCTGATGATGTACCAATGGCAATATTATCCAAACCAGCAATCAAGGAAGGCGCTATATTGTTACCCAAAAATATATTCCCAGTACCTGAAGTATTGGTTTGTGCAATGACTGAACCCAGAAATATATTCTTACTACCCGTATCCATCACTCCTCCTACCGCTTCTCCGAATAGAATATTCTCCACACCTGTGCTAAGTGGCGGACTAATCAGACTGGTAAAAATATTTTTACTTACCGCAACTCCGTCCAATATGAAATCACTGCCTCCAGAGCTGTTCCAAAAGAGAGTGCCTAAACCATCTGTAGACAGGACCTGTCCACTAGTCCCATCCCCATCTGGCAGTGTCCAGATTACAGAATTTGTAACCGACATTATATCTGATGCCTTAAACCCAACTAACTCTGATCCATCTGCATCCTCAAAAATCAAACTCAAAGCTTTTCCAGTAACATTATCTCCCAATAAGGCTAAATTTCCATTATCCCGAATCGCTAGACGTTCAATACTATTGACACTAGCGTTCTCAGTTGTGTAAAAAGAAAATCCAGCTCCAACTCCACCTACAGACCAATTCTGTGTGGCTATAGTCCTCATATAGGCTGCCTCACTAAAAACAGAACCGTCATAACCATTAAAACCAATTTGGCCAATGATATCATTCAATTGTATGGCTAGAGGAGCGGCTTGGGTTCCTCTTGACCCTAATAGTAATAAGGAAGAGCCTGTAGATAAACCAGCATTATCAAAAGTTGCTGCAGCCAAAAAAGCTCCATTACCACTGTTATCATCTATCACTTGCAAAATCTTACCTGCTGGAGACGCAATAATATTAGGAGAGCCAAACGCAGCGGTACTGGCATCTTCTGAAAAGCCCATCAAGAATGACGGTGAACCTCCTCCATCATCTACTCCATCACTAAAGCCTAATGGCACATTCTTAAGTTGAGACCAGTCAACTAGGTTAGTCCCTGTATTAATAGTCCCTGCTGTTCCAAGAACAGCTTTGTCGGTAAGCCATACAGGGTCAGTTTCAGATACAATTGCTGTACCTAGTAGGGTTCGTTCTACTGCGGTAATAATCTGACCACTCCCTGCGTTAGTTACATCACTTAGTGAGGTTACACTTGTTGTCCCTAGTAGGGTATTGACTCTGGCGTCTGTGTAATAAAAGTTCGCAGCTCCCTCTGACAAACCATCGGTATCAACCGCTCCTCCTCCATCTAC
>JAOPTS010000182.1:0-30607 GCA_051531955.1 Reichenbachiella sp. | reverse complement strand
GTGGCTTGTTATTATTTTTGGTTCGTCTGAATAGTCCCATTGAAAATTATCTGTTGTCTTCAAACTAAAGATAAGGGACTTTTCAGATTCTTCAACTTTCGGATAGTTGTGATCTAATAAATAAACTGTTACAGCGCTGTATTAGCGCGAGAGGCCTCCTAACTGGAAGATAAGACCCTATTGTATGGTAGTTGATTTTCTATGTGAAGGCCTTTTTTTTCTTCCATCCTTCAAACAATAGAAATCATGAAAAGCCTTCCTATAAAACACCTCATATTCATATGCTTGATTGGCCTTGTCGTCTACCAAAGCATCAGCCAACGGGACAGTTATCATCAGACTCAAACCCTCAACGATTCACTGCAGTCCCAACTTTACAGCCTTCTGAACTATCTTCTACAGACTTGAGATAATCAGTTAGGTCTTCTTTTTTGATAAAAAAACCGCTCCGTAAATGACATACTTGTGCTTAGTAGTTAAGATATTTTATTCAAATGTTTTAAAAAATAGATAGTATCACTAACTATGTAGTCAGATGAGATTAATACTATTCATACTGGCGCTAGGCCTCTTTGTTAACTTTGTGATTCCTCAACGTTTAATTGCGAATGACGCCATTGAAATAGGAGAGATGGATGAGACTGAGAAAGAGGGAAGTGAAGAGAATGAAGAGAATAAGAAGAAAGAGTTAAATGAGCGTTATGTTGCTTTTCAGTCCTCTTTATTTTGCGGGGATGATAATGCCAAGATGAATGCCTGTGTGAATATTAATGCTCAAGATATTTACTATACTATAGATACACCACCTCCAGAGATAGTTTGATACTCCGATCAAATTATTGTTAAATGCCTCTTATGGGGCTAAAGTATCTTTTATGTATAATAAAAATCATGGTTTCTTTGATCATATAAAAAATGATCTTCCGGCAAGTTTAGTTGTGTTTTTGGTTGCAGTCCCTCTCTGTTTAGGAATTGCTTTGGCTTCTGGAGCTCCTTTGTTTTCAGGTATTATTTCTGGGATTGTTGGCGGGATTGTAGTATCTCTAATCAGTAAATCACAACTTGGTGTAAGTGGTCCAGCTGCAGGTTTAGCAGTTATTGTCCTTAGTTCAATTACTAGTTTGGGGACGTATGAGAAGTTTTTATTAGCGGTAGTTTTTGCTGGTATTATTCAAGTGCTATTAGGCTTAATGAAAGCTGGTTTTTTTGCTTATTATCTACCGTCTTCAGTTATCAAGGGGATGATGTCTGGTATTGGCGTTATCATTTTCTTAAAACAAATTCCGCATGCATTTGGCTATGATCAAGATCCAGAGGGCGACTTAGAATTTTTTCAGCCAGATGGTCACAATACTTTTTCTGAACTATTTTATGCTGCAGAGAATTTCACTCCTGGTGCTATAGTCATTAGTGTCGTATGCTTAGCTATTTTGATATTATGGGAGCGACCATTTATGAAAAGGCTTTCTATTACCAAGCTTTTGAATGGTCCATTGTTGGCGGTGATTGCTGGTGTAAGTTTAAATCTTCTTTTTGATAGCTTCCCATATTTTTCATTACATGGTGATCATGTGGTTTCGATTCCTGTTAGTAATAGTATTTCAGATTTTTTGGGTCAGTTTACGCTTCCTGATTTTACTGCCATATCAAACCCTAAAGTATATACTGTTGCGCTGACGATTGCTATAGTAGCAAGTATGGAGACCTTGTTGAGTGTAGAGGCAGCAGATAAAATGGACCCTGATAAACGGATAACACCCACTAACCGTGAGCTAATTGCGCAAGGGGTGGGTAATACTATTTCTGGTTTGATTGGTGGATTGCCAGTTACACAAGTAATAGTTAGAAGCTCTGCCAATGTTCAGTCAGGAGCGAAATCACGTGCGTCTGCATTTTTTCATGGTATATTTTTATTAGTAAGTGCCATCACCATTCCTTTTGTCATCAACATGATACCCTTGGCTAGTTTAGCCTCAATACTCATTATGGTTGGATACAAATTGGTGAAACCTTCCATGTTTGTATCGTTATACAAAATGGGACACTCGCAATTTTATAGTTATGTAGTGACCATATTGGGTATTGTGTTTACTGATTTGTTGATGGGAATTGGCCTTGGATTGGTTGTGGCAATTTTGTTTATTCTTTGGAATAATGTTAAATCGCCTTATCATTTTGACCTTAAGAAGTATATAAAAGGGGAACCGATTAAAATTGATTTTCCCGAAGATGTGACTTTTTTGAACAAAGCTAGCGTGATCAAAACCTTGGCTATTCTACCCGAAGATAGCGTCGTGATCATAGACGCTTCGCGCACCAAAGATATTCATTGGGATATTCTCGAATTGATTGATGATTTTAAAGTAAACGCACCCACTAAAGGAATTAGATTAGAGCTTATAGGCTTTGAAGATATCTCTTCTCATGCGTTCAATAAATAGTGCGTTTTTTATTGAAATAAGTAATTGTTGACAATAGATTGTGAGTCAATATGTAAGAGATACTCTTATCAATAGTAAGATTTTTGCTTAAATAAGTCTCAAATTGGATTATTTCAATTTGAGACTTTGTTATTGAATGTTAGGCTTAGTAATTTCCTGAGCAATTTAATATATGTGAGTTGCACATAAACTATGACTACCCTAGTTAGATTACTATTATTACTTGGCTTGATATACTCAGGAATGGAAGGGTATGCCTCATCCAATTGGGACAAAGTACGCTTTTCATACCTGAATGAAAATGATGGGCTGGTCAATAATACCATTTTATGTATTCATCAAGATGCTCATAATTTTATGTGGTTTGGTACCAGAGACGGCTTGCATAGGTATGATGGTTATGAGTTCAAAATATACAAGAGTAGCAATTCAGACAGTACAAGCATCACTAATAATTTTATTCGTGATATCAAAGAGGATAGCAAAGGAAACCTATGGATTGCTACTGAACAAGGAATCAATATGTTCGATCCTCGAATTGAAAAATTTACTCATTACTCAATCTTTGAATCAAATGGCAGCTTAGGTTCGCAAGGAATATTTTCAATAATAATTGATGATAAAGATGTGGTATGGTATGGTGGGACGAATCAGACAGGTGTAGGTCGCTGGGATGAATCTCAACAGAAGTTTATTAATCTCTACAAGACCGAATATGGTAATTTGAAGACTGATAATGGCAATATCAAATTGTATCTTTCAGTAAAAGGAGAGATTTATGTAGGTACAGAAGGTGGGATAGAATTATTCTCTTTTGAACACGATTCGTTCGAAAACCTTACTAATGAAGCTGATTTTTCGGTTTCTAATATTATAGTGGATCAATCTGGGGATGTTTGGTTTGGTGGTCAGTCTACTGGTGTATGTAGATTGGATGATGAAACGGGCCAGATAACTACTTATCATTTAGGAGGTGAGCATGATATGAATAGCAATCAGATTCAGGAATTGATATTTGACAATCTAGGTAATCTATGGGTTGGTACAGAAAAGGGGGTGTATGTTAGTTCGAATTATAAGGACGAAAAACCTCAGTTTGTGGAGTTGAAGGAAGCCAAAGAGACAAGTACCATTAATCAACAGGCTATTCGTTGTATTTATCAGGATTTGCAGGGAATAGTTTGGATTGGAACCTTTGAACATGGGTTGAATATGTATCGTGATATCAATGTTGGTTTTGAATTGTATCAGCATAGTACTAATGACGATGGTAGCCTGAGCAATAACAATATTTGGTGTTTTTTAGAGGATCATCAAGGAGATGTTTGGATAGGTACTGACAACTTAGGTGTTGATCTATTTGATACTGAAACTAAAATTTTTAAGAATTACATGAATGTCTTAGGTACTAGTACAGATGATAAATTACCTGTATTGAGTATGTATCAGCAAGAGGGGGAAGATGATATATGGTTGGGTACTTGGGCGAGGGGTATCATGAAATTTGATCCTAGATTAAAAACTGTAGACAAAGCACTACATGATGGTCGGGAAGTTGGGATGAGTGTATGGAGTATATCTGAGGACCAGAATGGTGACGTGTTAGTAGGGACGATTTGCGATGGGTTGTATCGTTTAGATAGTGAGACATTGGATGAGATCAAGAATTACAAATATGACAATAGGAACGGGCACAATACATTGTCAATAGATGGTTGTATATGGACGATATATGTAGATAGTCAAGATGTAATGTGGTTGGGTACTCATAGCGGTATAGTGAGGTATGATCAAGAATCAGAAGTGTTTACTACTTATGGGAAAAACGAAAATGATCCAAATAGCCTCAATTACCATCAGGTGATAAGCATCTATGAAGATTCAAAAAAACGATTTTGGGTAGGGACACATGGTGGTGGAATTAGTTTGATGGATCGTAAAACTGGTGTTTTCAGAGCATACACTAAAGAAGATGGATTGCCGGGTAATATTATTTTTGATATTTTGGAGGATGATCATGGCAACCTTTGGTTAGGGACCAATAACGGTATCTCAAAGTTCAATACTGATGATATCAGCTTTACCAACTTCAATGAAAGTCATGGGCTTCAAGGTAAGAGTTTTAAGCAAAATTCTGCTATTAAAGACTCTAAGGGCTACATGTATTTTGCTGGTGTTAATGGTTTTAACCGCTTTCATCCTGATAGTATTGTCATGAACAGATTCATTCCCAAGGTGATGTTGACCAGTTTTAAAATTTATAATAAAGAGATTGTAGTGGGGGAGAATAGTCCTTTAAAGGAGAGTGTACTTTATCAGGGTGAAATAATATTGGGACCCCAGTATTCTATGTTCACTTTAGAGTTTGCCTCATTGGATTTTTCTAGTCCAGAAAGAAATCAGTATATGTTCATGCTAGAAGGGTTTGATGAGCAATGGGTGACAGTAAATCATAATAGGAGGTTTGCGACCTATACTAATTTGGCCGCAGGGAGTTATACTTTTAGACTCAAGGGGAGTAATAGCGATGGTATTTGGAGTCCCAATGAAACTCAATTGGTAATAGAGGTGTTGCCCGAGTGGTATAAGACCTGGTGGTTTAGATCAATTTTTTTCTTAGTTTTTTCTGTCTTGGGGATGTTATTGTATTTCGTGAGAATAGAGAACCTTAAAAAACAAAAGCAGTTGTTGAAGAACGAAGTGTTCGAGCAAACAAAAAGATTGCTAGAGAGTAATGATATGCTCAAAAATCTGCACCGTGAAAAAGATGGTATTATCAATATCGTGGCTCATGATTTAAAGGCACCACTGAATAATATCAAGAGTTTCGTGCAATTAATTGGAATGTCTGGGGAGTTGAATGATGAACAAAAGGAATTTCTATATTATATAAACAAGTCGATCAATCAAGGTAATGGTTTGATTATTGACTTATTGGATGTGAGTGGAATTAATCATCCGGATAAAAAATTCAATGTCGAGTCATTCGATATATGCAATTTTATAGATGAATGGGAGGTTAATTATCACAAGTCTCTTCAAGACAAAAATCAGACCTTAACGACTGTTAAGGAACAAGATAAAATGATGGTTTTTGCAGATAAAGAACTGGTAAATAGAGTGTTCGATAATTTATTGACTAATGCGATGAAATTTTCTAATGAAGGAAAGAGTATTGATTTATCGCTGATGATCAAAGAGGGTTATATTTGGATTTCATTTAAAGATTATGGTCCAGGATTTTCTCCTGAAGATAAGCATCGTGCCTTTGGGATGTTTCAGAAGTTGTCTGCTCAGCCTACAGCAGGTGAAACGTCAAATGGTTTAGGTTTAGCTATTGTGAAAGCGCTCGTAGAGAAAATGAAAGGTGAGATTGAATTGAATAGTGAGTTGGGAACAGGAGCTGAATTTATTGTCAAACTCCCACAATCCAATGCTATTTAGCGAGGTTGAATTCTAAAAAGAAAGTGGAACCTTTTCCTTGTTCACTTTCACACCAAACTTTTCCATGTAACAGCTCGGCATACTTTTTGACCAATGACAAACCAAGACCTGTTGAGATTTCTCCACCAGTAGGTTGTGCGCTAAGCCTCTCATATTTGCCAAACATCTTTTTCTTATCATCATCGCTAAACCCAGGGCCGTTGTCCTTAATGGTGATGAGTATATTATTCTTAAGTTGATTAAGTCCAACATAGACCCGTTCCCCAGGATTTGAAAATTTAATAGCGTTGGTAAGAATGTTTTCTATTATTAGAGAAAAGTAAGTGCCATCCAGCAGGACATATGTGTCTTTATCAAAAGAGGCTTTTATCAACTTTATGTTTTTTGTAGATGCAAGTTCGGAGACCAATTCCAAATTTTCATTTAACAAATCCCCAACTTGAAGCCTTTCCATTTTTAGGTCGTAGATGTTTTTTTGATCTTTTCCTGTATCCAATACTTTATAAATCAACTCCAGCGATTTCTTAGTTGATTGATCAATCAATTCTATGTATTGAAGCTTGTCTTCTTCAGTTGGAGTATCAGATCTAAGGAATTCTATAAGATTGATGATGTTACCAAGTGGAGTCTTTAAGTCATGAGCAATCATATTGATTAGTGTATCCTTGTCATCAACCAATTGCTTCAATTCCCCAGCTTGTACTTCAGTTTTCTTTTTTTGATAACTCAGCATGTTGTTCCTGTTGATAGCTGATTTTACTGCGTTGTTTCTGTTTTTTTCAAAGATCAGAGTGATTAAATAGATGATTAAAAATAACCCGTTCATTACACTTGAATACTGAATGATCTTTAAGTTCTGGTTGAACTCAATAGGGAATTCAAAACCTTGCATGGTTTTAATGCTAAAATATTGCATCAATCCAAATGTAATGATGGCCCAGACATAAGATGATTTTCTACCGACAACCAACATAGCCAATATAGGGATAGAAATCAACCAAGGAAATATACCTGAATACATACCGCCTGAGTAGTAAACAAGTATGAGGACCGCAATTGCCCCTATAAAAACATAAGTATTGCCAATTACATTTTTACTTAGCTTGAGTCTGAATAAAAGAGGTAGGAGTATAAAACCGAAAAAGTTGAAAATCATTAGGTAAACACCTTTTTCATATGCAAAATACATACTTAAAAAGATGTACGACCCTGAGAAAAGTCCAGTTAATATTGACGCTCTAGTGATGAATCTTGCTTGTTTATAATCTTTTTGATTACTAAACATGCTTTGATTCACAAATAAATCGATAATTCTATCTACCATAATATAACTTTTCAACCCTTGTTTTTGGGTTAATTTCAATACTTGAATTATTGTTAGGGCAGGTGTGTATAGGTCGGAGACTACAATGATTGTATTTTTTTATGATTAATCAAACTATGGAGAGCTTTAATAACGTTGACTTTTTGATTTTATAAGAAGCTAATTTGGTGATAACATATAAGGATGTTAGAATCAGTAGCTAAAAGCCTATTGATTTTGAAGATTATGAATAGAAAGTCCTGATTCTTTGGAAATATTTTAATTCCTTCTCATTCTCGTAGTATCCTTTACAAGAATTATGCAAAATCATTGATTATTTCTTAACTTTGCGGTTCAATTTTTAGCATGAAATATCATTTGATCTTTTGTGATCTAATTATTTTAAACCAAGATATATACAAATATGGGTAAGACATTATTTGATAAGGTGTGGGACTCACACGTAGTGAAGAACATCGAAGGAGGACCAGATGTTGTTTTTATTGACAGACACCTGGTGCACGAAGTAACAAGCCCTGTTGCTTTTTTAGGATTGAAGAGTAGAGGTTTGAGTGTTTTACACCCAGAGAAAACATTTGCCACTGCAGATCACAACACGCCAACTATCAATCAACACTTACCTGTTGAAGACCCTTTGTCAGCGAGCCAGTTAAAAGCTTTAGAAGACAATGCAGCAGCACATGGTATATCTCATTGGGGATTAGGTCATGAAAAAAATGGTATCGTTCACGTTGTAGGACCTGAGTATGGTATCACACAACCTGGTGCTACTATCGTATGTGGTGATTCACATACTTCAACACATGGTGCTTTTGGTGCTATTGCATTTGGTATCGGTACTTCTGAAGTTGAAATGGTACTTACTTCTCAGTGTATCATGCAGCCAAAGCCAAAGAAAATGATCATCAATGTGAATGGAGAGCTTCAAAAAGGAGTTTCGCCTAAAGATGTTGCTTTGTACATCATTGCTAAATTATCTACTTCTGGTGCAACTGGATACTTTGTAGAGTATGCGGGTGATGTGTTCAGAAACATGACAATGGAAGGTAGGATGACAGTATGTAACCTTAGTATCGAAATGGGTGCTAGAGGTGGGATGATTGCTCCTGATGAGAAGACATTCGAATATGTAAAAGGAAGAGAATTCAGTCCTAAAGGAGCAGCTTGGGACAAAGCAATGGATTATTGGAAAACGTTGAAAACAGACGAAGGTGCTGAATTTGATGTGGAGTACAATTTTGACGCTGTAGATGTCGAGCCAATGATTACGTATGGTACCAATCCAGGAATGGGAATTGGTATCTCTAATAGTATTCCTAAAGCAACTGATGTTGATGGTGGTGTAGAGACTTATGAGAAATCATTGGGTTACATGAAATTCAACCAAGGTGATACGATGATCGGTAAGAAAATCGATTATGTATTCTTGGGAAGTTGTACTAACGGTAGAATAGAAGATTTTAGAGCATTTGCTTCGATTGTAGAAGGGAAGAAAAAAGCAGATCATGTAACAGCATGGTTGGTTCCTGGATCACATTTAGTAGAAGCAGCTATCAAAGAAGAAGGTTTGTTGGCTATCATCAACGAAGCTGGATTCGAATTGAGAGAGCCAGGTTGTTCGGCATGTTTAGCAATGAACGATGATAAAGTACCAACTGGTAAATTAGCAGTAAGTACTTCAAATAGAAATTTCGAAGGTAGACAAGGTCCTGGATCTAGAACTTTGTTGGCAAGTCCATTAGTTGCTGCAGCATCTGCAGTGAATGGTGTGGTTTCTGACCCAAGAGAATTTCTTTAGAATTTAATATTGTTGAACCTCAAAGGCTGATCGCCTTAAGATATATAAATATGGCATACGATAAATTTGAAATATTAAAGAGTACTGCAGTTCCATTGCCAATTGAGAATGTAGATACTGACCAGATCATTCCTGCTAGATTCCTAAAAGCAACGGAAAGAAAAGGATTTGGTGATAACTTATTTAGAGATTGGAGATATAATCCAGACGGTTCTCCTAAATCTGATTTTGTATTGAATAATCCGATTTACAGTGGTCAGATTCTATTAGGAGGAAGGAATTTTGGTTCTGGATCTTCTAGAGAGCATGCGGCTTGGTCTGTATATGATTATGGATTCAGATGTGTGATCTCAAGTTTCTTTGCTGACATTTTCAAAAACAACTGTTTGAACGTAGGTGTTTTGCCAGTTCAAGTAAGTGCTGAATTTGCAGAGAAAATATTTAGAGCAGTTGAAGCAGATCCAAAGGCTGAAATTGAAGTGAATCTTCAAGATCAAAAAGTTACATTGGTAGCGAGTGGTGAGTCCGAAGGATTTGATATCAACAGTTATAAGAAAGGTAACATGTTGAATGGATATGATGATATTGATTACTTGCAGAACATCAAAGAGGATATTAAAGTTTTTGCAACTGATTTGCCTTTATAATCATTAACATTTTGTCACCTCGACAAAGGAGAGGTCTATGCGATAATGGCAATAGAATTTTTTTAGATTCCTGCCTGTCGGCAGACTGGTCTCCTTCGTCGAAATGACAAAGCTCTCTTAGGGAGCTTTTATTATTTAATACATACATGTCGAGATCAGTCGAAATAATGGATACTACGTTGCGTGATGGCGAACAAACATCAGGCGTATCCTTCACCGAAAGCGAAAAACTACGTGTGGCTCAGATGTTATTGTCGGAGCTCAAAGTAGATAGGATAGAAGTGGCTTCTGCCCGCGTATCTGACGGTGAGTTTAGATCAGCCAAAATGATCTTAGATTGGGCAAATGACAAAGGCTTTGGTGAAGCGGTTGAAATCCTAGGTTTCGTAGATGGTGACATCTCATTGAAGTGGATCCAAGATGCTGGTGGTCATGTGATCAACTTGCTCTGCAAGGGTTCTCGAAAGCATTGCGAAAAGCAACTGAAGAAAACGATAACTGAGCATTTAGCAGATATCGCGATCACTGTTGGTTTTGCTAAAGAAATGAACATTTTGGTCAATGTCTATTTGGAAGATTGGTCAAACGGAATGAAAGATTCTCCTGATTATGTCAAGGAGATGGTAGAAGGGCTGGAAAAGATGCAGGTTAACCGTATCATGTTACCAGATACTTTGGGGATGTTAAACCATATTCAAACGACTACTTATTGTGGTCAGATGACAGAGTGGTTCCCAGGGATGAAGTTTGACTTTCATGCACACAACGATTACGATCTATCTGTAGCCAATGTCTACTCAGCTCTTGAGTGTGGCTTCACAGGTGTTCATACTACCTTAAATGGCTTGGGTGAACGAGCAGGTAACGTCCCTTTATCCAGTGTTATCGGGATTGTTAAAGATCATTTGGGTTACGAGATGAAAGTTGACGAACGCAACTTGTACAAAACCTGTAAACTGGTAGAGTCATTTTCTGGATTACGCATTCCAGCTAACAAGCCTTTGATAGGGGAGTTTGTCTTTACACAAACGAGTGGTATCCATGCAGATGGAGACAACAAAGACAACTTGTATCACAACAGTATCAACCCTGAAAGATTTGGGAGAAGCTATTCTTATGCTTTGGGCAAGATGTCTGGCAAAGCCAGCATCAAAAAGAACTTGGATGAATTGGGTATTGAATTAAGCCCTGAGGAAACAAAGAAAGTTACTGCCAAGATCATTGAATTAGGAGATAAAAAAGAGTCTATTTCAAAAGAGGATTTACCTTTCATTATCAAAGATGTATTGGGAACTCAAATTGTCGACCCTTCAATTAAGATAAAGAATTATTCATTGTCAGTTGCACAAGGGTTGAAATCTATGGCTACCCTGTGTATAGAAGTGAATGGAAAGGATTTTGAAAAGACTGCTGCCGGTGACGGTCAGTATGATGCTTTTATGAATTCATTGAATATGATCTACCAAGAGTTGAGCAAAGAGTTGCCCAAACTAGTAGATTATGAAGTGCAAATTCCTCCTGGAGGAGAGACAGACGCATTGGTGATCACAAGTATCACCTGGCAAAATGAGAAGAGGTTCAAAACAAGAGGTTTGGATTCTGATCAGACCGTTGCTGCCATCAAAGCGACGATCAAAATGTTGAACATAATAGAGAATAATATATAAGTCTAGAGTCGATAGACAATGGTCAATAGATCATGGAAAACGAATCTTGAGCATTAAATATTGAATTATTAAATTAATACATAATGGATTTTAAAATTGGCGTATTGGCCGGTGACGGTATCGGACCAGAAATTGTAGAACAAGCTATCAAAGTAATGGATGCAGTAGCAACCAAATTTGGTCACAAGTTCAATTATACAGAAGCACTAGTAGGTGCAATTGCAATTGATGAAACTGGTAATCCTTACCCAGATGAGACGCATCAAGTTTGTTTGGATTCTGATGCTGTTCTTTTTGGCGCAATTGGAGATCCCAAATATGACAACAACCCTGCGGCTAAGGTAAGACCTGAGCAAGGATTGTTAGGTATGAGACAAAAATTAGGTCTTTATGCTAACATCAGACCGGTAGCAACTTTCCCTTCATTGATCGACAAGTCTCCTTTGAAAAGAGAGATCGTTGAAGATGTAGACTTAGTAGTTATTAGAGAATTGACAGGTGGTATTTACTTCGGTGCTAGAGGTAGATCTGAAGATTTGACTACTGCATTTGATACTTGTGTATACACAGTAGAAGAAGTAGAAAGAATATTGGAACTAGCGTATGTATATGCTGGTAAGAGAAGTGGCAAAGTAACTGTTGTAGATAAAGCAAACGTTTTGGCTTCATCTAGACTTTGGAGAGAAGTTGCACAGAGAGTTGAAAAAGAGCATACGGATATCGAAACTGACTACATGTTGGTGGACAATGCAGCTATGCAGTTGATCCAGTGGCCTAAGAAATTTGACGTGATGGTAACGGAGAACATGTTCGGTGACATCTTGTCTGACGAAGCATCTGTGATCACAGGTTCTATGGGCTTATTGCCTTCTGCCTCTATTGGTAGAGAGACGTCTGTATTTGAGCCCATCCACGGTTCTTATCCACAAGCAGCTGGTAAAGACATTGCCAACCCATTGGCAACTGTACTTTCTGCAGCGATGTTGTTGGAGTCTTTAGACTTATTGGAAGAAGCGCAAGCAGTGAAAGATGCTGTGAACAAATCTATCGATGAAGGTTATGTGACTGTTGATATAGCAGGAGATGATTCTTCATACAAGACTTCTCAAGTAGGAGATTGGTTGGCTAAGAATATCTAAGTCGAAAGTCTTAAAGTAAAATTTGTAAAGTGAAAGCGACTCCTGATGGAGTCGCTTTTTTTAATTCATTCTCTTTGCTAACGCAGGTTGAGATATCTTACTTATAATTTCTCATTAGAATAATACACGCTATATGTTTGAAGGTTCGGATTATCCCAAATCACTTGATGAAGAAATGTTTGATGATTGGTTGGAGCAGGGTAGATTGAGTAAAATCAGTTACCGTTACTTGTTGATCGTTTGGGATGCTTTTGATGCGAAATACATACCCACATATATTGAGCAGCGCAAGACGATGTTTGAATATGAATTATACAATAATGCTACAGGTCGTGAATCAATAGTAGCCGTATATGATTTGTATTCTGAATCTAAAATAATCATTACGTGATATAAAAAAGTGATATGTTTTGAGTCACCTTTTTATTTGTTTTCCATTGTCTTAATTATTGATTCGATCTATTTGGATAGTCTTTGGTTAACAAGGTTGAAGGTGTGAGTCCGAAGTGTTCCTTGACCTGATCATAGTTGTTGTAATCTATTGTAGACCTAGCATTAGAGAACTGTGCTGGTAATACCACGACACGTGCGATCCAGTTGTCCGTCCATTCAGCTCCGACTCGACTAAGGTCTACTGTGCCATCCAAAAAGACATTCGCATCAAATTTGGTGAAATCAAAATTATAACTCAATATACCATCATCGAAATAGAGTGTTTGTTGCAAAGCTCTCCAAACTTCTGCATCCGTATCCGTCACTTCCCATAATAGATAGACCATCATGACATCCGAGTCTAACATCTCAAAGTCATTAGGTAAAGGGAGTATTGCACCATAACTAGGTGAGGTGAAATTAAGCTCATATTCAAATGAAAACCCTTCTGTGCCATTTATTCCATCGTAACCATTTTCGCCATCTCGTCCTGGTATTCCTTCTTGTCCTTGACAAGAGAGTAGGAACAATGTGGACAAAGCAAAGAGGTATTTTATAAGGTTAATATTTTTCATAATCCAAGGTTTTTATTCTATTGGAGAGTTAACATGTAAAAATAGTGCCAAAGATTGATTATCCTACTTCATTATCAGATGCAGTATGACGAAAAATAAAACGTTTCAAAATTCTTTTATTATTAGACAAAGCCCTTGAGCCAGTTAAGGTATAGGGGTGAACCTTAACAAAACAATCATCATTTGACTATATAAGAAAAGTTACCAGTCCACTATTCGATGACCATTAGAACAACAACAATGATGGTACAACTCCCTTCATAGCATCATGTAAAAACCATTTGAAAAATAGTGAAAATACAATCTTTATGGCAAGTTTGAGGTCTATTCAATAAACTGGTTTGATATGAGCCTGTAGTCAATTGGTGATATAGAATAGTAAAGGATAACACCTCTAATAAATTATATATAACTGAAGTGCAAGATTACAAGCAAATACATTATTCAGATCCCAGTATTAATGCAATTCAATTAGTACGGGTAAGTGATCTGATAAGTAATTGTTGTTTTTCATTTTATCATCGATGTGTCTATATTTTAATACTTTCAAGTCCTTAACAAATATAAAGTCAATTCTTCTTTTTGGTATTTCATTTTTAGTGAAACCAGTATAAGTGCCAACAGGTCCGTATATGTTTCCTGGTGATATTTCTGCCCCATCTTTAAGCTCTTTTTTAAATATCTTTATTGGGTCGGATTCCGGTTCTGAATTAAAGTCTCCCATCAGGATAATAGGATGATTACGTTTATTTATTTCGTTTATTTTATTTAATATTAATCGTGCTGACATTTCTCTTGCTATTTGCCCAATGTGATCAAAATGAGTATTAAATACAAGTGTTTTTTGTTGGCTGATTTTGTCTTCGAATAAACCATAAGTACAGATTCTTTCCATAGAGGCATCCCAACCCACTGACACCACATCATCTTGATCTGATAGCCAAAAAGTCGACTCTTCTATTAATAAAAATTTACTCTTGTCATAGTAAATTGGACTAAACTCTCCTTTTTGTTTTCCATCATCTCTTCCAACACCTATTCTAGAATAATTTATTAATTTTTGGTCGAGGTATGTTAATTGGTGTTCTAGGGCTTCTTGTATTCCGAATATGTTGGGCTCATAATATTTAAACATGTCTACAATTTCTAGTTTTCTATTGTCCCAATTATTCAAGCTATCATTTGGGTTGTCATATTTTATATTATACGTCATAACCTTATTGATTTGAGCATTGGACTGTATGTTGATTCCAAACGTAAGCAACATGCAGAAAGTGTTAAATATTATTCTATTCATATTTTTTTATTAAAAGTAAAGACAGCGAAAAAGAGATGGAGTTTTGATGTTATTTTGTTTCGATTTCAAGATAACCTAATCTTCAATGCGGTCCATTATTTATTGATTCCAAATTTCATAAATCTAGAGCTTTAGGGATTTATATAAGTTTCTTGAATCAGCACCGTGGATGATACGATTCAAAATAGTAAATGGCTATTTTTTAATTGGAATTGATTTAGCTATATCATACGCTTGTTGCGTGATTTCATTCGGTGATTTATTTTTAAGATGTTTTGAGAACAGTCAATTACAAAAAGAGGCATAAGTTTTTTGTTGAAGTAATGAACAATGATTGTGACTACCTCAGTAATTAGTGTTTTTTTCTTCAAATAATCACACCAGTTGACCTCTTCATTTTTGTGATGATTAGGTCTTCTCATTATAATAGGTTGGCACCTTAGCCTATTTTCAAAATATTAGTTTGAGAAGAAATCAGGTATTTGAACAAGATTTTTACTTCACAACAGACCCTTCGAGCTCTACATCAGCATAGGCCCATACTGTTTCTAGCTGTTGCGTGATGAGTTGTTCATTTTCAATATCGCTAAGATTTGCATAAGCGGCCTTTAACCCATGAAGTGCCCATCCATTTTTTGGAGATTCGGATAAGTCTTGTTGATAAATTTGAATGGCTTCTTCGTTACGGTTGGCTTGCAAAAGGACATTGCCTAAATGATGTCTGACTGAGAAAAACCAATCCGAGGGTTCTTGGTAAGTGAGTGCATCTTCAATTGCTATGGCTTGCTGCAGCAATAGGATGCTTTCGTCTAACTGATTCAGGGAGGTCAAAATTTCTGCTTCCAATACACGGCTAGCGATCTGGAGTAGGTCATAAGTGCTGTTAGCACCCCAAATGGTAACGTTTTTGAACTCCTCTTCCTGTGCAAACTCTTGAAGAAATGCTAATTCTACTTTGGCACTGTCAGGATCTCTAAGCCCTAGGAAGGCCATGCCACGGGCATAATGTCTTACTGCTTCCGGGTATAGGATGCTAGGGTCTTCATTCTCCATTTCGAGGATTTCATTCCATTTAGCAAATTTGATATGTATATAATAGGGGATAGTATAATAATGCTGAATGGTTCCCCACCCTGGCTCTTTCATCAACTGTCTATTGGCATGGTCGGCAACTTTTTGTGCTGCAAAGATGGCCAATTCACTGTCGCCCTCCAGTGTAGCTGTGGCAGACATGAAATGATAATTGTGTGGGTATAACGTCAATGGATAGGTGCCCTGCGCGTAACAATTGGAAAGGTACGAGCTGTCCACTTTGACCGATCGAAGATTAGATAAGGTTCCTTTGTGATAATCTCCAGTCCTGATATAAATGTGAGCTGGCATATGAACCAAATGACCAGCGCCAGGTACCAAGCCTTCATCGTATAGTTGGGCGCTAGTTAATCCTAATTCAGGAGTAGCAGATGCCTCAACAGCATGAATGTACAAATGATGTGCACCAGGATGAACCGAATCAAGTTCAAATACTTGATCAAAAGCAGCAAGTATTTCTGTTGTCCATTCTTTGGGTTGGCCATCTTGATCCCAAATATCCCATGGGTGCAGGTCCATCAATGATTCAGCATACAAAGCACCAATATGTGCATCGTATGGGTGTTGTATGGTTGCTTCCTTCATGGATTCCGAGTAGGCAATATCTAAGGCATTTCTATCAGCTGTAGCCTCTTTGATATATCTCTTTGATAACGCATCTATCAAGATTTTTTCTTTAACCGATGTTTGATCAGTGACCAGTTCCATAGCTTTTTGGATTGCTTTATAGGCTGACTTATAATTGTTGGGGTTCATCCCTGCATTAAAGTTGGGGCCTAGTACATAGGCATAGCCCCAGTAGGCCATCGCACAAGTGGAATCAAGTTGGGATGCATAATAAAATGATCTTGCCGCTTCTGCATGATTGAAGGCAAAGGCTAATATTAACCCTTGATTAAAGTACTCCTGTGCCAATGGATTAACAGTTGTGACAGGGAAGTCAAGGACATCCAATCCATCAAGTAAAGGCGCTTTATTATCACTGTTGTACCATTCATTATCATCCAAGACTGGGGGGCAAAAGGCAATTTTTCTTTGGATGTCAAATGGAACAGGTTTCTCCGATGTAGTTTGAGTCTGTGGTTTACATCCAATGATGATGACGCACAAGAGTGGAATAAGATATCGCATTCAGGTTAGGTTAATATTGGTTGTGGTACTGTTTAATTGTAGTGCTTATGTAAGATACTATTTCTACTAGTAAATGGATATATGATTGATTGTTAGAATTGTATCGGTTGTTGTAGGAGTAGTTACAGGGTCTAGTTGCATTTCGATAACTGTTGGGGAAGCAATCGAGGCATGGAACTGGCTTCCGACAGTTGTCAGGGTACCAGTTGGATAGTCATACCCCACCAAACCAACAGTCGAGGTATCAATTGAGTTGTGACACCCATCCAAAACAATTGTTAGATTACCAATAAGACTGTGGTACCCACCCAATCCAACTGTCGAGGACCAGTTCTACTGTTGGGTTGGTCTTCAACAAATAGTTTAGGATCTATCGAGCGGTGATAGGGTCTCAAGACAACTGGAGGTGAGGGTGATCGCTGTCCAATGCATCCCCGATAGTTATCGTAGCATCATTTGACCATGAGATGGAGCTTCGACAGTTGTTGGGGAGGTGGTTGCCCATGAAAATGGTCTGCGAAAGTTTTCGGAGAGGTGGTCGAGAGTAAGGTGCTTGTACAACGGGTTACTAATGCTAGTTATGTCATTTCTAAAGCTTGGTTACAATTGTATTGCGACAAACTACTACAAGGTTTGATTATAAACACTTTGATGATCATTGTGATATCAGTCACACACCTCCGTCATATCTTTGATATCTGCATATTGAAGGGAGACTACTACGTCACCTTTCTCGTTTACAAATCCCCATTTCCCATCTTTTTTGAATCTTGAATAGCCATTGATATAATACTTGGCTTCATCTAGTCCCGATAGGATTTCAGTACCTGCTCTGTCAATGTAAGACCAGCCAGCTGTTGTTTTGGCCAAAGCGACATTCAATGGTTCTACCTGAGCCGCTTTGAGTATACTGGAGTTGAAACTAAAGCCAAAACCTGATTTGGTTAGTGCTTTTCTCAATGGATCCTGCTCACAAGAATAATCCAAACTGGCATTGAGGTCTTTGAAGAAACCCTCAAGTTTGATGTACGAATTGGATATGACTTGATTTCCTTGTTTGTCGATGTAGATCCAATTGTCTTTAGATGGCATCACCTGTGTGGTTTCCGCATAGAAGTGATCCAGTTTGATGTATTGTGTTGGAATTGCCAATTCAAACGAAGGATTTATAAAACCCCAACGGTCTCCTTTTTTGACTTTGGCCATACCATTGACAAAATCCTCTATGCCATCATATTCACCTAATAACTTCAATTCTCCTTTGGGAGACAAGTAGGACCATTGGCCATTTTTCCTTACTCGAGCATATCCATTGTCAAATTTCTTAAAAGATTCAAAACTTGGTGCTGCAATGATCTCACCTTGTCGAGAAACAACTCCCCAAAACTCCCCATCATGAAAAGGGGCAAAACCTTCATCAAACCCTTTGACGTTGGAGTATTGCAGAGGCAGTATTTCTTTGCCTGATACATCCAGTATGCCAACTAAATCGTTTTGGTAAACTATGGCATATCCTTTTTTGAAGAACCCTTTGACCTTATCATAAGTAGGTTCAATGATGAACTTTCCTGATTTGTCAATTACACCCCACTTCTCATCTTTTTTTACCCATGCTTTTTCGTTATAGAAAGGTTCGTTTTTTTGGTAGATGATACCACCAGCGATAGGTTGTCCATGTAAGTTGATAAACCCCCAGTTTTCACCTTGTTTTACTCTGGCAATTCCATCCATGAAATAATGGAATTTGGTAAAACCATCAAATAATTGATTAGCTGTTAGATCTATCTGAAACCAAAGGCTGTTTTGTTTTACCCACGCTTTACCGGCTATGAATAGTTTTGTGGCCTCATAGGCGGGTTCAATGACTACTTTGCCATCTTTGTCCAAATATCCCCATTTACCGCCTTGCTTGAATGCACCCAATCCTTCACTGAAAAAATCAACAGCTTCAATGCCGTCAGTCTTGATGATTTTTCCTTTTGAAGAAATGTAACACCACTTTTTGTCAATATTGGCTCCTGCATATCCGTTGAAAAATGGCTGAACTGTTCTTGCAATAGGTGAGAGGAGTGTATTTCCAGACTGATCTACCAGTCCCCAGAGTTTACCAGTTTTGGCCCATGCTACATAGTTTTGTGCTTGGAGATTATTTGATGTCGTGACAGCAAATAGGATAACGATAAGAATTAGCTTTTTCATTAGAAGGTAGGTTTAGATAGGTTGAATTTTGAGCTTATTGCTCTAGTACGCCTGGGATTGATTTTACCCAAGTCACTAAAGATTCAGTTTGTTCTGAGGTTAGAGTGGCTTCTGAGTGCATGATGGTATAAGATGATAAAGGCATTTCACCTTCCTCTACTTCTTCATAAAACTCTTCTAGTTTGTGCAATGCTTTCTTTTGCGGATAGTCCGCCCAAGTAGAGAAGTTTAAATGCTCACGTGCTTCTTCGATATGATGACCTACGAACCAAGAAATAGGCGCTACACTGGCATACCAAGGATAAGTGGTCGTATAGGAGTGACAGTCATAACATGAATTCTTGATTATGTTAGCCACGTCAGCAGGCGGTTGCGTTACCATGATGAAATCTTTTTGATAGTCGATTTCAGGAACTTCTTTGTCGATACCGAACATTTGCATGACAACAATGATGGCGATAATAGTAATAGAGATGGATTTTTTATTGATCATGATTATTTAATTCTTTGCAGTACAATATTAATTGATTGAACTTTTATTTTGATCATTTCTAGGCCTTAAGATTTGCGGTGCTGTTTTTATATGTAGGTCTCTTTGAGGAAAAGGAATACTGATGTCGTTGTTATTAAAAGCTTTGTAAATCGACAAGCGAATATCGCTTTTGATATTTTCGATTCCCCACATGTTTTTACTCCAAAAGAAAACCTCAAGATCAAGTGATGAATTGCCAAAATCTATGAATCTCGCAAATGGGGCAGGGGACTTGGCTATTTCTTTATGCGACAATGCGGCAGTTGTGATTAGTTCTTCTGCTTGCTCTAGATCAGTTCCGTAGGCGACTCCTACATTGACTTTAAATCTAGTCAACTGACGGTTGTGGGTCCAGTTGGTTACATTGTCACCCACCAACTTGGAGTTAGGCACGATGATCATGATGCTGTCTCTTGTGACTACTTCAGAGGTACGCATGTTGATTTCTGTGATCTTACCCACCAAACCTTCTATTTCGACAATATCACCCACACTCACAGTACCCTCAAACAACAAAACCAAACCAGATACTAGATCATTGAACAACTGCTGGATACCCAGACCAAAACCAACCAATAGCGCTGCAGATCCTGCGAGTAACAAGGTGAGCTTTATGCCAATCATTTCTAATCCAAAACCTATCGATACCACAATCAGTACATATTTGATGATTTGATAAAAGGCCAATGCTCTTCCTCCGTCAAAGGTTTGGTTATCTATTTGTCTATTGAAAAATCTCCTTAACAATAGTAAGGTGAGTCTAGTTGCGATAAATAGACCGATAATGGCCAAAATGTGATAGACCATGATCTGGAAATCACCAATATGTAGCAGTTTGAGATGAAGAATTTCTTTCATCAAATCAATTTAAATAGAAATTAAAAAATTATCCCATTTCAGATATTATTATGTTTGAGGTTAGGTCTGAATTGTTAGGCAATGAATGACCGGATGGAGCGTTGATAAATAAACAAAAACAATATGATGAGGATTTGGATACTGGCAGTAAGTACTTCTTTATTGATGATATCTTGCGAACTGAGTGATGATTTAGATGATTTCTTGGATTTAGGATTGACTGATGCTGAAATAGTCGAAGGGTTAAAAGAAGCCTTGGAAGAAGGTGTGGATAGTTCTGTGCATCAAGCCTCACAACTCAATGGTTATTTGGCCAATGAAATTATTAAGATTGTGTTGCCTCCCGAAGTTGCAGTTTTAAAATCTACGATCGATGATGGTTCTTTTTCTGTAATTGGAATAAATGTTCCCTATAGTACACTCATGGATGCGTATGTTTTGGTGACTCCTAATATTGATACCGATCCATTTGATGAATTGACTACTGCCATGAACCGTGGAGCAGAACAAGCTGCTGATCTAGCAGTCCCCATCTTCACTGAGGCCATTACCAATATGTCTTTTGCTGATGCGTTGAACATATTGCAAGGAGATGACAAAGCAGCCACTACTTATTTCAAAGGTGCAACCAGTACAGCATTGGTAACCGCATTTAGTACGCCGATTACTACTGCACTGGGAGATACTAAGGCATTAGAGATCTATTCTTCTATAGAGGGTTTTATGAATTACGAATATACTGTGGGGTCAGGGTTACTCTCAACTTCTGTCAATGTCAATGATTATATTGATTTGGAATTGCCCGAATCAATAGAAGGTTATGCAACTGAGAAAGCAGTAGATGGATTGTTCCATTTGATAGGAGAGGAAGAAGCGAAAATCAGAGACAATCCTTTTGCCTATGCTAGTGATATTATTCAAAAAGTATTTGGTAGTGTAGAAGCGAGCCTTTAAATAGATTTCAATCTCGATGTAAGAAATTAGAAAAAGCCTGACCTGATTATGGTCGGGCTTTTTCGTGTAATAGTTTTCGGATAGTGGAGTGAATACATCAAACTGATGCAAGTATTTACTTGTGCCAAATACTTAGTGGGTTTGGCTGTAGGTTATCGCCAGTAGTCAGGTGTTAAAACTCAGACAATATATCTTGAGTCTTTTTTCTAATATCTAATGTCTAACCTAACTTCAGTCTACAGTGGTTTATCCCTTAACCAGCGAATTGAAATAAGTAGGAATGGTTGTCTCAAATATCATTTCCTTTTTTGAATACGGGTGTAATATCGTTAATGATGCAGCGTGAAGGCAAAGTCGATTAATTCCTTTGTCCTTATTTCCATAAGCCTTGTCTCCAACTACCGGATAACCTTCTTCTGAGAAGTGAACGCGAATTTGGTTTTTTCTGCCGGTAAATAAGTCGATTTCCATTAGACTGTACTTAGTAGACGTCTTTACGGTTTTGTAACCTGTTTTAGAATACTTCCCTTTTGTCTCATCAGGAGAGGAGTATACTTTATGCGCTTTGTTTTCCAATAAATATGAGGTGATTGCCCCTTCTTTTTCTGCTGGCTGTCCGTGTATAACGGCAAAGTACGTTTTACTAAATTGTTGCCATTCATCCTGCAGATAACGTTTCGCACTTTCAGTTTTAGCAAATACCAAGACACCTGAAGTCTCTCGATCAAGGCGATGCACGATGAAAACTTTATTCCTTGATTTGTTATTTCCTTTCTTGACATAATCGTTCAATAGAAAGTGGGCTGTCTTTTCCTTTTCTCTATCGGTACCTACTGTTAGCAGGCCACACGCTTTATTCACTACAAGGATGTCTTTGTCCTCATATAGCACAATGAGACCTTTTGGCTGATGTTTTTTGGAAGGCTTTTTAAACGAGGATTGTGGTTCTTTCATACTGGATGAGTGGGTAGACAATTAGAATTATGCAAACGTATAGAAGAAAACGATCACCTGTTTTGAAATGTGTCAGTTTTCGAGCTTTTATTGATCCATATCAAGCTATGTCAGTATTGGTTGCAGTTGTGTTATGATCTTCAGACAATTTTCTTTTTGGTGTCAGTAATTCCATATCATCAGTATTATCCTATCAAATAGGAGAGGAACAACCTTATCAAAAGTAGTGTCAAAATTGAAAGTAGATAAATTGCTGGCCTGTGGTTTGAACTATCATAAGCCCAAAGATCATGAAGCCCCAAATTATGGCAAGTAGCCATTTTGGGGTGTTTTCAATAACACTTACCAAAGAATGTTTTCTCATCATGAAATGACCGATAAAAACCAATGTCATTAATGCTAATACTAGTACCAGATGGCTAGTGGTTAGTATGGCTTTGTCGCCATGAACTAAAAACATAGAACCTAATAGATTGATTGCTGTTTTGAAATCGTTTGCTCTGAAAAAGACCCAAGTTACATTTACGCAATTGAATGTCAAGAAAGCGAGCAGCAGCTGAATGGCTGTATTGTCTGTTTTAAATGGAATTTTGTCTTTTAGCAGTTTTTCCATAATTAAATAGAAGCCGTGCAAAAATCCCCATATCACAAACGTCCAACCGGCACCATGCCAAAGTCCGCCAAGTAGCATCGTCAGCATCAAATTGACATAGGTTCTTTTGATACTGAATCTGTTGCCACCAAGCGTGATGTAGAGATAATCTCTCAACCAACTGGATAGAGAGATATGCCACCTTTGCCAAAGTTCGGAGAATCCTATACTACCATAAGGGTACCTAAAATTGTCAGGGAGAAGAATCCCAAGCATTAAAGATATGCCGATTGCACAGAGTGAGTAACCTGCGAAATCAAAGAATATTTGTCCAGAGAAAGCCAATGCACCAACCCACGCATCTAAGGGGAGGAGTAAACTGTCTGCACCAAATACACTATCAGAGACACCGCTCAATAGTGAATCTGCAAACACAGTCTTTTGAAAAAGTCCAATTGTCAAAAGCATAAGCCCCATGAAAAATTGATTTTGGGTCGCTCTCTTTGGTTCATAAAATTGAGGTACCAATTCATCAGCTCTCACAATGGGGCCAGCAACCAATTGTGGGAAGAATGTCACGTATAGGGCAAAGTCAAGAAATGTCTTCGCAGGCTTCATTCGACGCTTATACAAGTCTATGGTGTAAGACATGGTTTGGAAAGTGTAAAAAGAAATACCCATTGGTAATAAGATATCCCATTTGGGAGGAGTGTATTCAATATTGATTAGGCCAAGTAGTAGTTGGAAGTTTTCCATTAGGAAATTTCCGTATTTGAAGAAGGCCAGGAACCCGAGATTCACTGCAATGCTTAGAAATAACCAGAATTTCCTTTTTTGAGGATCATTTAAACTCATTAATTTCTTACCTGCGGTCCAGTCTACCATCGTCGAGATCCAAAGTAAGGCAATAAGTGGAGGGTTCCACAATCCATAGAATATATAACTGGCGACAAGTAACATGACCTTTTTGTGTTTCCAGCTGAGGGGTACGATGTAATACAGAATCAGTACTACGATCAAAAAGACAAAGAATCCTAGAGTATTGAATAGCATGAGGTGGCGTTAAAGTAAATTGTCCTTTTGTAACAGTTCGATGATGACCTGGGTGTAGGTGTCTGAGTCTTTACGGTTCAAATGAGACCATTCTGGTGGGATCATGTTCTTGGTCAGAGGATGATCTTGGAAGTGATACCCTGGAGAACTAGATTCTCGTAACATGCGATCCCAATAGATTTCTCTAGGAAATATTCTGGGTTCCATTTCAAGATAATAATCCGTAACAGGAGGTCTAATGAAGGCTACTCGGCCTCCTTTATCTTTGAATTTTTTAACGAGGTTTATATAATGTTCTAAAACCAGATCTACACTATCTGCATAATTGTTTTTTGCATCAGGGTTAAACCAGATATCCGTTTGTTGATTTTGTAATACCGAATCTGTTTCCATTTCTGGAATCATCCGAATATTCCGGTCAATATCCATATTTACCATTGGAGGCCATATTTTTGGTGTATTTACGGAATCCCTGTTTTCAAAAGGAATTCTATCTATCAGTGATTTAAGAGAGAGGTCGTCATGGGTGTAGTTGAAAAGAGGATCAATTAACTGATAAACTTTTGCACTAAAAATTTGAGCATAAGTACGATCATTATAATGGTCGACAAGTGTTTTGCCTCTATTCGCACCCCAACTGCCATTCCTAGTATAAAAAAGCCCCGGTGCAGTACTAATCATCAACAAGCCATTGAAGTTTGAATTCTCAACTACATCCTCTATGGTATGAAAAGGTGAACTACCTGGGTAGGCCAGCATCACGGGCTTTGTTCCAGTTATGGAATCCCATAAGTGGATATTGATATCGAAATGTCCTCTGGAAGAACCAAGTACCACTACATCGGTCTCAGATAGATCATCTAATGTCCCACGTAAGTCTGCCCATAAATCTAGGCTCTGCCAATCATGGCCTGCTGGCCAGTGTTCTATATACTTCCAATATAGCTCGTATGGTATTAGAAAACTGATGGCAAGTGCAAGTGAAATAACAAATAATCGAAAGTTCATATTAGTTTTCTTTGAGAGGGACGATAAGAATCGGTATGGCCAAATTGTTGATTAAATTAACAGAGGTATGACCAACAAAAGTTTCATATAAAAATCCATGTCGGTGGCTTCCCAAGATGAGTAAGTCAATCTTTAGTTTTTTTACTTCATTTTCAATCATTTCAATGGTAGGTCCTTGGATGAGTAAACCTTCCGCTTCAATATTTTTATTTTGTATTTGCTGAGCCATTGATTGTATGGATTGATGCTCATTGTTGAGTTCCTCTGCTCTTGTTGTTCTTACATAAGAAGGCCCCACTTTATAACCCACAAAATCCGGGTCTGGTGCTGCAATATGAATGAGCCAAATCTTGGAGTCGAACTTTTCGGAAAGTTGGATGCCTTGATTGATGAGCAAATCATCATTTGATGTTAGGTCTACGGCTAGGAGGATGTTTTTCATGACTATTGGATTTATTATAAAGCCTGCAAAAAAAACCGAGAATAAAGAGGTTATGTGGATATTAGGTGTTCGGTAATATACAATATAATCCAAATGTCGCTGAATGGCTAATGTACATAAAGGCGAATGTCTCCAAAGTCAATAAAATTTGATTTATAAGGTTAGGGAATTTGAGAAACAAAAATTAATTGGTTTTGATATAACTTAAAATCCACCTCTTTTGGTGGTAAGAGTACCACTAAAAGTATAAATATCAAGACTAAAGGGAAAACGGCTATCAAAATATTCAAAAGCTATCCGCAATTGAAGCAGAAGCCATATTGGGGTAGTCACTTTTGGTCATGACGGTAGTGTGATGATACGATAGGAAAGTACGTAAAATAGCAAGAGAAGTAGGAAGTTAGTTAGATACTTAAGTAAATTGATTTCTATACTTGTCACTTAGAGTATAGTTGAAATATTGAAGAACAGACCATTTTACATTTGCTATTACCTTTGTTGGAAACATTTTTTATCCCTGATTTTTCATTTCTGTTTTAAAAACTCTATCCCATAGAAATGTATAAAACCCATAATTTTTACTATTCAATTCATGATGGTTTTTGTGAAAGGCATTGGTGGTGAAAATTAAAAAGTAAGGTCTGATTTTCTTGACATTTAAATGTGTGATTACACCATAGAACCAATTGAAAATGAGAAATAGTATAAAACTGTAGAGGTTAAATGAAAATAGTAATGTTATTATAGTCAGTAATAAACCAAAGAATACTGACTCCCAAGGTGACATATAATATAAACTGACGCAATTAAATTTCACTGAATGCTCGTGATGTTGTGAATGGATCTTTTTTAAATAGCCTATGTTGTGAGATACCCAATGTAAAACGTACATTAATAAGTCCATTAGCAAAAAAATACCAATTAAGGAAGACCAGAAATTATGGTTAGAAAACACAATTATTTCTTTAGACCATAATATAAAACCAGGTACAGCGACTATGATATTTATAACTAGAATTAGTAATGAATACAGTATCTCCTTTTGTGATATCGATGTATGGTGATTATATGCCTTATCCCATATTTTACTGAAAATTATATTTATCACATAAGCAGCGATGTTGGTAATTATTAGTAGTGAGAAAAATATATAAGGGTCTTTTAAGTCCATTCAGTCAATGTTAAGTTCAATGTTTTTTGTGACACTTGGCTAGTCTGTGGCATTTGGCGTCTACATATTTCGATTACAAATTTACTATGCTTATCCAGAAAAATAATCGATTGTCATCACTACCTTTTTTGAAATAAGTGAGAGGTTTTGATAGAGAACCATAACATAGGAGGTACCGCATTGCTTATAATATGAACAGGGATCCCCTTCAATATAATCAGACCACTTTGTAATAAACGGTTGGTAGGTGCAACTAAATACTAGCAACAAGCATCCAAGAACAGAATACTATTCAGTCATTATGATCAAAAACTACTTAAAAACAAGCGTAAGATACCTCATGCGTCAAAAGGGATATACTTCTCTGAACATTATTGGGCTTACTATTGGTATTTCTTCAAGTCTAATAATCATTTTGTATTTATTCAATGAACTGAGTTATGATCAGCAACATGAGAATGCTGATCGTATTTATAGAATCAGCTCTGACATTGCCGAAACGGATGATGCATTTAGGTGGGCGGTGACCCAAAACCCTTTGGGCCCCAAAGTCAAAGAAGAATTTGCAGAAGTAGAACAGGCCGTTCGGTTTGTAGGAAATGGTCGAACTAGGTTTGAATCAAATAACATTAACTATTTTGAAGAGGAAATCTATTATGTAGATTCCACCATATTTGATGTCTTTACTTTTGATTTTGTTGCAGGAGATAAGGCAACAGCCTTGGATGCGCCCAATTCTATAGTCTTGAACGAGACGATCGCAAAGAAAATTTTTAAAGGAGAAAACCCTATCGGACAAACGCTCAAATCTGACGGGGATGAATCCTTTAAAGTGACCGGTGTATACAAAGACATGAAATCCAGTTCACACCTCATTGCCAATGCGATGATGTCTATGGGCACGATTAGAGAACGTATGTCAGGTGGTGGCTGGGGAGGCTTCAATATTTTCACCTATGTGCTTTTGAATAAAAATGTGGATGCAATGGCATTTGAGGGTAAGTTGGATGGGCTGATTAAGGAATATGTTAACCCAATATTTGAACAATATAACATCATTATTAAATATGAGATGATCAATATTCTTGACATCCATTTGTATTCCGATTTTCAAGGAGAGCCTCAACCTCTTGGTGACATTACTTACATCTATATTTTCTCAGCAATATGTCTGTTCATGGTACTTATTGCTTGTATCAATTACATGAATCTAGCCACAGCTAAGTCCGTACAACGATCTACTGAAGTCGGAATAAGAAAAGTATTGGGTGCAGGAAAGAAAATGCTTATGTCTCAGTTTCTAGCGGAATCTATTTTGATAACGCTGTGCGCATTTGTTTTGAGCATAATTGTTTTGGTCATAGCTGTCCCTCAAATCAATACCGCATTGAGCACTAATTTGGACTTAAGTGCATTAACTGATCCCAAACTTGTATTGGTTGTTGCAATCGTGCTATTGACCACTGGGATATTGGGTGGGAGTTATCCCGCATTTTATCTGTCTCGTTTCTTGCCTTCTCAAGTACTAAAAGGAGGAAATACCAAAACTGCTGGCAATGCCTCTTTACGAAAAGTACTCGTCGTAGTGCAATTTTCTATCTCCATGTTTATGCTGGTAGGGACAGGGGTCATCTATGATCAAATGCGATTTGTTAGTAACAAAGATCTAGGGTTTGACAAGGATCAAGTGATTGCTTTTAGTCTATCGAATGAACAACAAAGAGCAAAATGGGAGGTAATAAGAAATAAACTCCTTCAGGTACCCACTATCAACAATGCGTCTACTTCATCATCTAGGCCAGGTAATGGATTTAGCAAAAACTTGCTAGATGTGGAGATGGAAGGTGGGAATATGGATCAAAAAGGTATCAATATGTATCGTGTCGATTATGACTATTTTCCTACTTTGAACATTGAGTTTACTGCAGGAAGAAATTTTTCGAGAGAATTTATATCCGATACTGCGTCTGCCATTATTGTCAATGAAGCCATGGTTAAACGGTTTAATTGGACGAATCCAATTGGTAAGAAATTCAACCAGATAGGTGATTCTGTGAATATATTTCATGTTGTAGGAGTCGTGCAGGACTTTCACCAACAATCTCTGTATAACCCGATAGAACCATTGGCCTTTTTTCCGAACTTGAATAATAGCCAAGTTCTAGTGAAAATTGAGGGTAATGTTAAAGAGTCAGTAGCTGCTGTCGAGGAAAGTTGGATGGATACGTTCCCAAATGTTCCTTTCGAATACACCTTTTTGGACGAGCAATTTCAGGATCAATATGATACAGATGAGCGGAGAGGGGATCTCTTCTTGGGTTTTTCTTTGATGACCATTATTATCTCTTGTATGGGTTTATTGGGATTAGCTTCATTCACTGCCCAACAAAGAACAAAAGAAATCAGTATTAGAAAGGTACTTGGAGCAACTACTTCAGGACTTTTAAGCTTGTTTATCAAGGAATTCTTAGTTCTTGTGCTTGTTGCGGCTGTCCCTGCATTTGTAGCTTCTTGGTTTTTTGGAAGTAGTTGGTTACAGAATTTCGAATACAGTGTTGAAATTAACTTCATGATATTCTTCCTCGTTTTAGTTGTAACCCTATTGATTACCATACTGTCCACTGGGTATTTTGCACTAATTGCAGCTACGTCTAACCCTGCCGATAAATTGAAATATGAGTAGTGATATTTGCTTGAAGTAGAAAGAAGTACGGAAGCATTGATTTCATTCCTATCTTATTTGAAGCAAGATGCGATCTATTTACACGTGCGGCCTTGCGGGTTTCTTATGTGGTAATGAGTTAGTGTCAAGTTTCTAGAGATAATAGAAGTACTTCTTTCTTAGTTGATTGGTTCAGTCTAAACAATATTTGTCTTACAGAGGACACTAATTTGATTTTGATTGCGAAATTTAGTATTATCCATACTGAATCAAAGAAGGAACCCATTGATTATGATCGGAATTGGCAGAGCTAAATGAGCTTTACATTAAGAATTTACGCCAACCCCAGATGCAAGTGAGTGGACATAACAACTATGTCTAGAGTAATAAGTATCAGCAACCATAAAGGTGGAGTAGGGAAGACCACTGTTACTGCGAATTTGGCATTTGCGATGGCCAGAAAATTAAAAGTATTGCTAATAGATTTGGACCCTCAAACAAATCTTACTGCTGGACTGGGCTTTTCAGATGATATGGAAAATATAGGGAATTACATCAAGGAGGTCATACACTTCCGTAGTCCTCAGGTTAAGCCTAAAGTCATCAATAATTATGTGCATATTATTCCGGCTACTAATAATTTGTTAGAGATTGATACTTTGCTTCATGATACTGTAAGAGGAGAAAGAGTGCTGGGTGAAATTATTTTTCCACTCACACAACATTATGATTTGATCATGATTGATTGTCCTACTGCATTTAATTTCTTGACTATAAATGCACTTAATTCAAGTAATTTAATATTGATCCCTTCAAAGGCAGAGCGATTTTCGGTTGATGGAATAGAATTGATTAGGGCTTATGCCATGGATCATAAAATACCTTTTAAAATCGTTTTTAATCAAGTGAATAACAGATACAAGCTTCATAAGGCTACTATGGTAGAAATTGAGTCAGATTTGCAGGCTCATGTACTTAAATCCAATATCAGTAGTTCAATTGCGCTATCGGAGGCCTTTACTCATGCTAAAAATATCTTTCACTATAATGTCGACAGCAAAGCAGCAAAAGATTTTATTAGACTGTCTGATGAAATGATGTCTTTTATTTGATTTTGCGTGATGATTGGCCTTTTTTTTTGGTTATAAATTCACTGCCTTTCGTTGAATGTCTGTATGTGACCGAGTAAACCCGT
>JAOPTS010000181.1:0-13499 GCA_051531955.1 Reichenbachiella sp. | reverse complement strand
CCAGTGGGCTACTCACCTGCCTAGCGAGCTATCTGGCGGACAAAAACAAAGAGTTGCGATTGCCCGTGCCTTAGCCGCTGAACCAAAGGTATTGTTAGCAGATGAACCTACAGGAGCATTGGACACTACTACCTCCTATGAGGTCATGGAATTGATCCAAGGAATCAACGACGAAGGAAAAACCATACTGATCGTCACGCACGAAGAAGATATTGCCAAAATGTGCAAAAGAATCGTTCGTCTCAAGGATGGAGTAATTATCGAAGATGTAAAAGTTGAACAAGTAAGAGCCAAGGTAAATGTTTAGTAGAGATCGCTGGCAAGAGATATTTCAAACTATTGGTAAAAATCGACTGAGAACCTTCCTTTCAGGTTTCACTGTTGCTTTAGGGATTTTCATTTTTGTGATTCTCTTTGGTTTTGGAAATGGATTGAAAAACCAATTCAATGAGTTTTTCATGAATGATGCAACCAACTTGATTTGGATGTGGAGAGGCAGAACCTCAATTCCTTATAAAGGTTACAAAACCAATCGCCAGATTAAATTTGACAATTCTGATTTGAAAGCGATTAAAGAGGAATTCCCCCATTATATCCAGTTCATCTCACCTAGAACCACTCGTAATTTTCTAACAACTTACGAAGATGAATCTAATTCATATGGCACAGAGGGAGTTGGATCAGGGCATCAATATGCCGAAAAGGTCGTCATTATGTTTGGACGTTTTTTTAACTCAAACGATGTTAAGAAAAAAACCAAAGTAGCGGTAGTAGGTCGATTAGTTGTGCAAGACTTGTTCAAAAAAGAAGACCCTATTGGGAAATACATCAGCATCAACAACAGCATGTTCAAAATCATTGGGGTATTCCAAGATGATGGTGGTGACAATGAAGAAAGACGAACCTATATTCCTTATACGACCTTACAACTTCTAGAAAAAAATACGGATAAGGTAGGTCAGTTGGTGATCGGTTTCAAACCAGAAATAGGATATGGCGGTGCGATGACATTTTACTGGGAATTAAAAAAATTCATGAAAGAACGAAAGTTTATTCATCCTGACGATATGGCTGGCATTCATTTTAGAAACGTCGCAGAAGATCTCCAACAAAACCAACAATTTGCTACCGTATTGCAGATCATCGTTGCATTCGTAGGACTTGGAACATTGATCGCAGGGATCATAGGCATAAGTAACATCATGGTTTTTGTGGTCAAAGAAAGAACCAAAGAATTGGGAATCAGAAAGGCATTGGGAGCTACTCCCGGCTCAGTAATTGGCATGATTTTGCAAGAGTCGGTTTTCATTACTACAGTCTCGGGCTATTTTGGATTATTCCTTGGGATTGTTCTACTCAACAATATTGGAACTTCCCTACAGGACTATTTCATAAAAGACCCCTTTCTGGATATGGGGACAGGTATAGCAGCAACTATTGTACTCATCATATTTGGTACTGTGGCTGGTTACATCCCTGCTCGGCGAGCCGCACGAATCAAACCTATTGTTGCACTTAGAGACGAATAATCATGATAAGATTAATTTTTAGTAGAGATACTTGGCAAGAAATATTCGGCTCTATCAGCAAGAATAAAGTCCGAACGGTCATCACGGTAATTGGGGTACTATGGGGCATATTTATATACATCGTATTATCTGGAGCAGCCCAAGGGCTAGACAACGGATTCGAAAGAGACTTCAAGTCCAATGCAAAAAACAGCATATTTATCTGGACCGAAAGAACTAGTGTTCCTTATGATGGGTTCAAAACTGGACGTTGGTTCAGCCTCAAAATGAATGATGTCCAAAGCATCAAATCTAAAATACCTTCTATCCAGTATATTGCTCCACGAAATGTCCAAGGATTATGGGGCGGAGCGCCTCCTCTTACCAAGAGAGGAACCAAAAGCGGTCTATATGCCGTGTATGGAGATTATCCAGATTTAATCAAAATTCAAAGAAAGAAAATCTACGACGGGGGTAGGTTCATCAATGAAAGCGATATTAAGAAATCAAGAAAAGTATGTGTCATCGGAGAAAGAACCCGTGACGAATTATTTAAAAAAGATGAAGATCCTATCGGCGAGTACATTAGGGTAAATGACATCTATTTTCAGGTAATAGGCGTGCATGTATTCTCTCAAAGTGGTGGTGGTTTTGAAAATGATAGTGACATATTTATCCCGTTTACTACTTTCAAGAAAATTTACAACACCGGAAACAACGTGGGCTGGTTCGCCATAGCGGCTTATCCAGATGTAGATGTGATACAAGCTGAAAAAGATGTCAAAAAATTACTTAAGAAAAATCACCGTGTAGCACCAGAAGACAACCGAGCAATTGGCTCTTTCAATTTAGGTGCTATGTTTGACCGTATTATGGGTTTCTCAAAAGGCATGACTTTTCTATCTCTGGTTGTTGGTATTGCGACCATTATTGCGGGGGTCATCGGGATTGGAAATATTCTGTTAATCTCTGTCAAAGAAAGAACCAAAGAACTAGGAATACGCCGTGCACTAGGCGCAACTCCGGGAGAAGTAAAAGCCCAAATAATTCTTGAATCTCTTTTCCTAACCATGACTGCTGGTGTAGCGGGAGTCATACTGGGAGCATTTGCTCTAACAGGAGTCGATGCAATAACTCAAGATATTGAATTCCCCTACACCAATCCAACTGTCCCAATTCCACTGGTACTGGCGGCATTATTGATTATGGTGGTATTAGGGTCACTGATCGGGCTGATACCCGCTCAAAGAGCTGTAAGTATTAAACCAATAGATGCATTAAGAGAAGAATAAAACTCTCAAAATAAAATTTTAATAACCAAACAATGAAAAAGGCACTTAAGTATTTAATAATCATATTGTTTTTAGGAGGAGCAGGCTATGCCACATATTTCTTCATTGAGTCAAACGACAAACCTGCCGAGACTTTTGAAACTGCTCAACTATTCATCGCTTCGATTGAAAACAAATCCGTCGCGACTGGTAAAGTAATTCCTGAGGATGAGATTGAAATCAAACCTAACTTATCCGGTATCATAGAAGAAGTAACAGCCGAAGAAGGGCAAAAGATCAAAACAGGAGAGCTTATCGCCCGGATTAAAGTTGTACCTAACGAGTCCTCTCTCAATAGTGCAAGAGGTAGAGTTAAAAATGCTGAAATAGTACTGGAAAATTCACAACTCGAGTACGACAGAAGCCATAAACTTCATGAAAAAGGAATCATATCTAATCAAGCCTACAATTCAGCGCAACTCAACTACTCTCAGTCAAAACAATCTCTATTGAATGCACAAAGTGATTTGAGAATTATCAAAATGGGAACCGCAGGTGGAGGACCAGCCAATACAGATATTCGTGCTACTGTAACAGGTACTATATTGGAAATCCCAGTTAAAAAAGGTGATCAAGTAATAGAAAGTAACAATTTCAACCCTGGGACTACAGTAGCTTTCATTGCAGATTTGGAGCAAATGATTTTCGAAGGAAAAGTAGACGAGGCTGAAGTAGGTAAATTAAAAACTGGTATGCCATTGATTATAAGCTTAGCTGCTATAGAAGATGAAGAGTTTGATGCTAAACTCAGGTTTGTCGCACCAAAAGGAACCGAAGAAGGAGGAGCCGTTCAATTCAAAATCAAAGCAGATGTAATCATCGACTCAGATCAATTCATCAGAGCTGGTTACAGTGCTAACGCCTCAATGGTCATTGACAAAAGAGACAGTGTCCTTTCCATAAAAGAAGAATGGGTCCAGTATGATGAGGAATCTCAGGAACCATACGTAGAGATAGAAACTGAAGAGCAGGTATTTGAAAGAAAAGAAATCAAACTTGGATTGTCTGACGGTATCAATACAGAGTTACTATCTGGGATAACTGAAGAAGATAAAATAAAAATTTGGAACAAGACCGAGCCAATCAAAAAAGGCGAAGAGGAGAAAGAAGATAAGTAGTCAACGTCAAGAAATCATTATGAAAAGTACATCAATATTCATCTTGTATTTGACCTTATTGTCATTCACAAGTATGGCACAGCAGGACACCACAAGTAGGGAGACTTCTAAGAAATGGTCTCTAGAGGAATGTGTAAGCTATGCATTGCAACACAACATATCCATACAGCAGTCGGTGCTAGACATGGAAAACTCGGAATACAATAAAACTAGCGCATTAGGAAACTACCTCCCATCGGTGAATGGTACGGCCACACATAATTGGAACAATGGTCTTACTCAAGATATTACCACTGGTGTATTACGTAACCAAACCACAGCCAATACTTCTATAGGGATCTCTGCGGGAGTCAATCTGTTCAACGGGCTACAAAACCTTAACAGTTTGCACAGAGCTAACCTATCGGTGCTAGCCAATCAATATCAGTTAGACAACATGAAAGATGACATAGCACTGATGGTTGCAAATTCATTTTTACAAATACTCTTCAATAAGGAAACGTTGAAAGTACGTCAATCACAATACAACTTAACCTCTAAGGACATTGAAAGGACAAATGAATTGATTTCCAATGGTCAGATGCCTCAAGGAGAAATCTATGAATTGGAAGCCAATGCTGCTAGTCAAGAGCAACAAATCGTACTCGCTGATAACAATCTAAGAATTTCAAAAATTAGCTTAGCTCAATTGCTACTCATAACAGAATATGAAACATTTGATGTTCAAACCAGTGACTATGATGTACCATTATCAGAGATCATGGATAACTCTGCTGACGACATCTATCAAAAAGCATTGCAAATTCGAAATGAAGTCAAATTATCTGAGACCAATGTAGAACTGGCAGAAAAAGATTATGAAATCACCAGAGGTGGTGCACTTCCTACCCTTTCCGCATTTTATCAATACAATACTAGATCTCAATACAGAGATGTATTCGATGGTACAGAAATAGACCCTGAAAACCCTACTATACCTATTGGGATGACCGAAACTTCAATGGAGACTGTCATTTCTCCTAATTATCGTGCGATCACAACTAGCCCAGATGGGGTATTTAATCAGTTCGGTAACAATAGTGGACATACTTTTGGGTTGCAATTGAGAGTCCCAATATTCAACGGATTTAGCAATCATGTCAGTATACAGCGAAATCGAATCAATCTAGAGAAAGCCAAACTCACACTTGAAAACACCAAATTCGGATTGGAGAGTAATATATACCAAGCATACAATGACACTAGAGGTGCTTTCAAAGCATACGAAGCTGCTGGAAAAACACTCTTTGCTAGAGAACAAGCTTTTAACTATGCTGAAGAGAGATTCAATGTTGGTGTGATCAATTCATTTGAATTCATCCAAACACAACAAGCATTAGAGGCTGCTCAATCAGAGGTCATCAGGTCAAAATTCGACTATATATTCAAGTTAAAAGTACTTGAATTCTATTTCGGAATCCCAATTCAGAATCTTGACGCATCTGCTGAGCCCCCAACAACAGTACCTGCAGAAGACTAATTACTAGGCTGTACTATCCAACATCTCAACAAATTGGATAGTACAGTTCTTAGAAACTTCCAATTGTATTTAAGAGATATCCTAGAATAATTGAAGTAAGCGACTTATCTTAGAATCCAAATAATGGAATAACACATTTTATGCAATTGGGTAAAATGCAAATCAATTACACGATCAGTCTCACTTAGTGAAAAAAATATCTATCATAATTACGCTTATTCTTCTACAGTTGACCGTTTGGGCACAACAGAATAGAGAAGAATCAATCAGAATCAATCAACTGCTAGAGTCAGCACGTACATCTTTGTATGACAAGAACTATAGCAGTACACTTTATATCGCTACAAAAGCGCTTAAAAGAGCCAGCATTATTGAGGAAGAACAATTAATCTGGGAAGCCCAAAACCTGATTGGAGAGGTCTACTTAAGTCAAAAAAAATACGAAGCAGCGGTTTACTTATTCCTTGATTTGTCTTTACATGCTGAGAAAAATGAAAATTTCAGTGTCTCGGCCAATGGCTATTTTTCTCTCGCCAACACTTACTCGGCTTTGGGTGCATTTAGTAAAGCAACCAAGACCTATCAAAAAGCCAAAGGACAATTCGAAAAAATAGATTATGAATTAGGTATGATTGAAATTGCCCTTACAGCAGGCTATAACCATGTACGTGCACATGAGTTCAAACAAGCTGAAAGGCAGTTCAAGACACTGTTGAAATTGGCTATAAAAGATAGTATTCGTTACTTCGAATTCGAAGCTTACGACGCGCTCATAGAATTATATACTGAGACCGACCAACCACAAACTGGCTTGGAATATGGTAACACCTATTATAACATTATTAAAGATCAAGGTGATGCTGCCAAAATAGCGGATTTGGCCTTTCACATGTCTTTATTTCACGAGCAATTAAACGACAAAACAAATAGTCAGAAATTCCTTTCGGTTGCCATCAAACAAAACCCAGTAAAAACCTCCCAATACAGATCAAAAAAAGTGCAATTCAAATGGCCTGAAAAATTAGCTCAAAAAGACATTATCGAAGCAGAACAAACGGCCAATGATTATGAGAACGAGGCCTTAATCAAAATTGAGACAAACGATGAAGTGTTGTTTAAAAAAGAAGCGCAAAAACTAAAAGGAGTTAAAAATCAAGAAAATGAACAGTTAACAGACCTAGAACATCACATACTATTAGGTGGAAAACCCTTGGACCATAGTGCACTAGAGAGTGAATACGCACATCAAGACCTCCTTATTGCACATCACGAATATGAAAACAAAGAAAGACAAGCAGAAATTGTCAGATATAAGCAGGAAGCTTCTATCCACAAATTAGAGAAAGACAATTGGGAGAAGGCGCGCAAAATAGCTGAAGAGAAAAAAGTAATTTTGGAACAAAAAGTTGAGATCAAAGATCAGCAATTTCGATATTATCTCACGCTAATCATTATCGCAGCAGTTATCATCATAGGACTAGGATTTGAATATCTTAGAATTAGAAGACTAAATAGGTTGCTTGCTAAACAGCAGGATACTATTCATCAAAGTAACCTTGAACTCAAAGCCAGTAACACCAACATACGCAACACCAACAAGGCTTTACACAATACGCAACAAGATCTGCAAAAGAGTTTTGTCAAAGAGAAACAAATTAGGAAAGCATTAGAGACTGCACATACGGAATTAAAAAACACCCATGACAGCTTGATCCAAGCAGAGAAAATGTCTGCCTTAGGTATGCTTACAGCTAGTATTGCACACGAACTTAAAAACCCTATCAACTTCATTTCCAACGGGGTTGAATTGATTAGAGAGAATACAGATGAAGTATTCCAATACCTCAAAAATATCGGCGAAGAAAATGAACAATTATCTGAGCTTCGAAGTGACATCACAGAATTAATTGGTGACACTAAATTTGGGACAACTAGAATCCAAGAAATTGTTGAAGGGCTCAGAGTGTATTCTAGAAAAGATGCTGAGGAATTCAAGAAAGCCGACATTACTTCAGTGATGAATGCAGCTTTATTGATCTTAAAACCAAAGTACAAGCACTCCACAAGTATTGTTAAAAAATACAGTGACAATCTTCCCGAAATAGATTGTTTTCAAGGAGAAATCAATCAGGTATTCATCAATATCATTGGTAATGGTGTAGATGCAATTGGTAGAAAAGGCACAATCACCATTATGATTGATAGCATAGAGGATAAGTTTGTACGAGTTATCATTCAAGATGATGGATCAGGTATTCCTGACGATGTTAAATCCAAAATGTTTGATAGACTTTTCACTACTAAAACAGCAAGTGAAGGCACAGGACTGGGACTATCTATTACCGCAGATATCATCAAAAAACATAATGGAAAACTTCAATTGAAGACCAAATTAGGTGTAGGTACAGCATTCATTATCACGCTACCGGTCAACCAACCAAAAAGCTAATTTCTATTTGTATTTTATTGAGAATCTTTAGTTTGACTCACAAAAATAACACAATATATAAAGGCTTTATTTCCTGATATCTATTATTATTAAGGATTGAAAACTAATAAATAGTTGAATAAATCAAATACAAACTTTTGTTTAGTTTGCTTTTTGATCAAAAGCCTATGGAATTATCGACTAGAATATTCTTAATATTTGGGTTGCTTATCTCTCAATTTGTTGGATATAGCCAAGATTTAATCATACTCAAAGACGGGATGCCTTTTACCAAAATCGGTAGAAACATAAGCTATCTCGAAGATCCGGGTTCAAGCCTTTCATTTCACGAAATACAACAAGCCCCCTTCCAAAATCAATTCAAACCTTGTCAGGTCGAATCACCAAATTTCCAAAGCACCTCCTCCTCTTTTTGGCTCAAATTCAAAATAAGCTCTAAATCCAAAGAACGTTTCTTTATAGATATTGGATCTTCATTCATAGATCAAATAACAGTCTTTGAACTCGATGATGGGGGGACACTCATTTCAAAAAGAGAATCTGGTGACGAACTTGCGTTTGACCATAGGGAAATTCAAATTTCAAATTTCACATTCGAAATAAAACCGAAAATCAATAAGATCTATACCTACTATATTAGAGTGAACAGTGCACAGCCACTATTCTTTCCATTGAGAGTTGGCTCCTATAAGAATGTCATTGAACATGCACATAAGGAAGACTTTATTCAAGGACTCTATTTCGGTTTTATGATCCTTATCCTATTGTATAACCTGTTTTTATACGTATCGATAAGAGAAAATATTTACCTTTATTATGTTGCTTATGTTTTGAGTATGACCAGTTTCATGGCTGCAGTCAATGGATTCATGTTTGAATACCTCTGGCCCACCACCCCATGGATCAACGAGTATGTGGTGGTCTTTGCAGGACTCACCATGATCACTGCAACACTCTTTACCCAGCAGTTCCTTCATACCAAAGAAAAACATCCCAAACTTCATTTAGGCACTCATACCTTCACTGTTCTTGGCGCTGTGACTTGTATACTTACTTTTACAGATTTCTATACGCAGGGACTACTAATATCTCAGATTGGCCTTCTACTGATGGCAGTATGTTATCTATACCTTGGAATCCAGTTCAATATTCAAGGTTACAAACCCGCAAGTTTTTATCTATTGGCTTGGGGTGTATTATTGGTAGGAATAATAGCTGCGATACTCGAATCCTTAAATATCGTTCCAGTTATGGATTATGTCAACGCCATGCAAATTGGGTCAGCAGCTGAGGTTCTATTATTATCATTTGCTCTTGGAGAAAAAATAAATGATTATAAACTGCAAAAAGATGAGGCTCAAGTTTTCGCATTATCTGAAATAGAAAAGAGTCGAATCCTTACATTAGAACAAAACAGTATCCTTGAACAAAAAGTCCACAAGCGTACCAAAGAAATTGCCATGCGTAATGATGAACTGGTCAACTTGAATAAAGAAAAGGATACACTAATGGGTGTTGTTGCACATGATCTTAGAACTCCCCTCAATCAAATCAAGGGATTTATTCATTTGATCAGTATGTCAGAGAATAACTTGAATCAATCACAGATTGAATTTCTAAATGAGATGAACACCTCGGCTGATCGATTAACACAAATGACCAGTAGAATTCTTGATCTAAATGCCATTGAAGCTAAAAAAATCAATCTAAAAATTGACACCTATAACATATCCAACATTGTCAATAATGTATTGAAATACTTTAAAACAACTGCAAAAGAGAAGGGTATTGAGATCCACTTCACGGTCAATGGAGATAATCATTTTGCTAATATTGATAAAAACTACCTTATTCAAGTATTAGAAAATCTGGTATCCAATGCAGTCAAATTTTGCTCAGAGAATAGTCAAATCAACCTTCGCGTCCTTTCAGAAGAAGGAATGATCCAAATTGAAGTAGAAGATGATGGCCCAGGAATAAGTCAAGAGGATCAAAAACTAATGTTCAAGAGGTACCAAACCCTATCTGCGAGACCAACAGGAGGAGAATCCTCTACTGGCCTTGGTCTATCCATTGCTAAAAAATATATCGAAGCAATGAATGGAGAAATCTACTGTGTTAGTCAAGAAGGCAGAGGAACGAAATTCATTCTCAATTTTGATACGGAAGAGTACACTCCATCGGAAGTTTAACACACATCAAAACTCATAAAAAAAGCCCAAGCAAATGCTTGAGCTTCTAGTGACTGGTCTGGGGCTCGAACCCAGGACCCACGCCTTAAAAGGGCGTTGCTCTACCAACTGAGCTAACCAGTCTTACTAGTATAAATATACCCAAACTTTATTAGGTAATGGTGACTGGTCTGGGGCTCGAACCCAGGACCCACGCCTTAAAAGGGCGTTGCTCTACCAACTGAGCTAACCAGTCATTTTTCGCTAGAGAATTTTTCTTTTTTCCGAATGCTTCCCTTATTTTGCGGTTGCAAATCTAGTAAGTACATGACGAAAAAACCAAACATTGTTTTCAATTTTATTCTCTCTGCAACCCTCTTTTTTGTAACTCATTCATTATTAGGGCAGCAAGTGATAAAAACTACCAATATAATACTAGCGGACTCACTATTTCGACAACAGGAATACGTGGAATCCTTCGAAATGTATGATGACATAGTACAAAAATCTGGAAAAACCTCTCCGCAGATGCTTATGAAAATGGCTTTTATCAAAGAAGGCTTGGGTAATTATAGCCAAGCACTACTCTTTTTGAATCGCTACTATCTGGCTACCGCAGATAAAAAAGCGCTTCACAAAATGGAAGAGCTAGCTGAAGAACACAACCTGACAGGATACAAGTCAAACGATAAGCATTTCTTTATTGGCTTACTCAACAGATTCTTTATTCCATTTTACTTATCGATCATCACAACATCTGTACTCTTGATCCTTATCGTATTATACAGGAAGTTCAAATCCAAGAGTAATGCATGGCCATACGCCATTGTATTAACCCTCTTATTGACCTCATTCTATCTCATGATCAACCTACCTCTCAAGAACAACCAAGCCATTGTATTGGAAGACAATGCTTATCTCATGACAGGCCCTTCTTCAGGCTCAGACTTGGTAGACATCTTGGACAAAGGCCATCGATTAGAAATACTGGATATCGATGAACTATGGATTAAGGTGATTTGGCAAGATCAAAAGGCATACGTCAGACAATCCAAAGTTCAAAAAGTGATTTAATTTCAGATTAGAAATAACATTTCTAATTCTATTTCTCAATAGTCTTCTTTTAATCTAATTTTGCGGTAATGGGTAGAAGAAGAAAAAAGCAGATAGTACTTGAAAACCTTCACGTAGAGGCAGTAGCTGCTGAAGGTAAGAGTTTGGCAAGAATAGATGGACAAGTAGTATTCATCAAAGGTGCGATTCCGGGTGATGTAGTAGATGTCCAGGTCACTAAAAAGCGTAAGGCTTTTTTAGAAGGTAATCCAATCAAGTATCACAAGTATTCGGACTTGAGAGAAGAGCCATTCTGTGATCATTTTGGAACTTGTGGTGGGTGCAAATGGCAACAATTGAGTTATGACTCTCAATTGAATTTCAAGCAACAACAAGTCATCGACAACTTGGAGCGCATTGGAAAAATTGACTTACCTGAGATTTACCCAATCATTGGTTCTGCCAAGACTGCTCGCTACCGCAACAAATTGGAATTTACATTTTCCAATAAAAAATGGTTAACCAAGGAGCAAATCGATACCGAAGAAGAAATTACTAATCGAAATGGGTTAGGGTTTCACATCCCAGGACTATTTGACAAAGTAGTAGACGTTGACACCTGTCATCTAATGGAAGAACCTGTCAACGCTATTAAAAACGAGACACGTGACTATGCTTTGTCACATAACCTGACCTTCTTCGATATTCGTGAGCAACACGGTCTTTTAAGAAATCTCATGGTTCGACTGGCTGACACTGGCGACTTAATGATCTTATTTCAATTTTTTGAAAACGATCAAGAAGCTATCACCGCCCTATTGACACATCTCAGCGAAAAGTTCCCAGAGATTACGAGTTTGCTTTATGTCGTGAATCAGAAGGGAAATGACACCATTTATGATCAGGATGTAGTCGTTTTTGCTGGTAAAGATCACATCGTAGAAAAAATGGGAGACCTTGATTTCAAAATCGGCGCTAAGTCTTTCTACCAAACTAATTCTGCTCAAGCAAAGGTCTTATATGACAAAACCCTTGAATTCGCTGATCTAAAAGGTCACGAACTGGTATACGACCTATACACTGGCACAGGAACTATCGCGAACTACTGTGCTAATAAGGTTAAGAAAGTAATCGGTATCGAATCTGTCGAAGATGCTATTAGGGATGCTTTCGTCAATGCTAAGGTGAATAATATCGAGAACACAGATTTCTATGCTGGAGACATGAAAGATGTCTTAAACGATAAGTTTGTGCAGACTCATGGGCAGCCAGACGTTATCATTACTGATCCTCCACGTGCAGGTATGCACGAAGACGTAGTAGACATGATCTTGAAACTATCAGCAGAGAAAGTTGTTTACGTCAGCTGTAATCCAGCTACACAAGCAAGAGATCTCGCATTAATGGATCAAGATTACAAAGTAGAAAAAATACAACCGATTGACATGTTCCCGCACACTCACCACGTGGAGAACATCGTTTTATTAAGAAAAAGATAGATGAACAACGATCCAGAATTAAACGGAAAATACCTTGGCACCATCACCGAAGACTTTGTCAAAGTAAGTGATAATCTAAAGGAAGCATCCTATCAAATAAGGTCAAGAAACTTCTCTAAGCACCCCATATTCCCAATATCAAAACAGTTGGTTTCAATAGGACAGCCATTGATCAAAAAAAGTGAACTAGAGAACGAGTGGAATTACATGGCTTCCTACTTGGATGAGTTTGTACAGAAAAAAGTAATAGAAGAGGATCGTATTGAGAGCTTTCATGAAGCATATAAAAACCCTGACGAATTTTGCTGTCTGTTTGTCATAGATGAGAAATTCACCAACTTCATCTTCATCCCCTACCCAGAAGACTAATAACTAAATCAATTGGAAATGAAAGTGCCATAGTTTTGACAAATACACCAAAGGTTATATTTTAGTGTTTAATTTCAATTTCATATTGAAACAATGGAAGTGTATTCTTGTATCTTAATGAATTAATGAAGGTTAGTTACTTGGAGAATAACCACTAGACGTAGTTATCTGGGATAATAAAATCTCTGGATCAAGGAAATTCACTATCGTGAATAAAACAGGTCCCACCGCCGACAATCAACAGGATCATCGACTTGAAGTCTTAATTCCATAGCTAATATGATATTGATTTAAGAACAAAACATGAGCAATTCTTAAATCAACAATAACGATCTTACCACAAGACAGCATTCAATAACTAATAACATTGAATTCTATATCTAAAAATATAGAAGCTGTGATGAAGTATTACAAAGTGTTATAAGTATTTGAGCATAAAAAAACCTGTTCAGAAGCAGGTTATTAACCTGACGGTAATAGAT
>JAOPTS010000180.1:0-6142 GCA_051531955.1 Reichenbachiella sp. | reverse complement strand
CCAAATAAAATTCCGTCATGGTGATTAAAGTACTTCCATGCCAAATAAAATACTGTCATGTCGTTTTTTATAACTGTCATGGCAGCCATGGTCGTCATTTATTCGCCGTGGGGCCTAATTATTCATCTTATGCATGCTCTTGTTTCCCTTTACACTATATATAACTCCACAGTCTCCGTCATTTCGAACGCATGTGAGAAATCCCCCAACACTAGCAGAATATAAAACAGAGCATAGGATAGCGGCAGCAGGTGAAACGGGGGACTTCTCCTCGCTCTGCTCATTCGAAGTGACGTTGTATTATCTCTCCTCGCTCCGTTCATTCGAAGTGACGTTGTTTTTTATGATCTCTCCTCGTACTGTTCTTTGGAAGTGATGAGGGTTTACAAAGGGTTGAATTGATCTGAAGATGTATTCACAAGACAACAAAGACGAAGAGCTCAATGTCCAGTATCGCTCTTGATTTTTTGATGCTTCCATGGCTGGGAGTAGTGCCGGATGCCTCAATATTGTCACACAATTCCACTCGTGTTAAGCCAGATGTTTATGTATTGAAGGTAGATTAGAGCTGGTACAGACCTCTAAAGATGCCTGATTCTTGATGAAATGTTAGGTGGATTAATTGGTTCGATTTGAATGATCACGTGTAGTGGGTAAGGTGAATTTGAATTCACTGCCTACACCTTCTTCACTTTTGACCCATATTTTGCCGCCCATTTTTTCGACAAATTCTTTGCATAGCACTAGTCCAAAGCCCGAGCCTTTTTCGTTTTCTGTACCCAGTGATGTTTTATTCGTGTAGGTGTTGAATAAGGCTTTTTGTGTCTCCTTGTCGATCCCAATTCCATTATCTGCCACAGAGATTTCAACCAACTGGTCTTTAACGAGTGTTGATATTTTTATTTCTCCACCAGGTTTAGTGAACTTAATGGCGTTGGATATAAGATTTCGAAGCACAGTTTTGATCATCTTGTCGTCAGTGATGAGCTCAATATTGTCCTTGTTGACCTGATGAAGTTTGATGTTTTTGGTTTCCGCAATAACTTTTGATAATTCAGTAGTTACATCAATAACTTGATTGAGAGATATTAATTCAGGGTTAAAAGTTGCTTTGCCAGATTGTGTCTTGGCCCAACTGACCAGGTTGTCTAATAAGACAAGTGTTCCCTTGATCGTTGAATTAATTAATCCTAAGTACAGTTTAGAAGTAGCTTCGTCCACCTGGTTGTCACTATTAACTAATTGATCTGACAAAGTTGATATATTCCCAATTGGACTTTTTAAATCATGAGCGATAATTGAAAACAGTCTGTCTTTAGTTTTATTTAGTTCCTTAAGTTGCGCTTCACTTTTTTTAAGTGACTCTTCTGCCTTCTTCTGTTCAGTGATATCTCGAATGACTCCTACGAGGAGTTTGTTGCCCTTAGAATCAAATAGTCTTGATTTTCTAGTTGAGATAATGCGTGTTTTATTGTCACTCAATGTCAGAGATTCCTCATTGATATTCTCTACTCCATCAGCTAATACTTGTTTGTCTATTTTTATGAAAATTTCAAATTCATCATCAGGAATGTCTTCTGCCAGGGTCCTACCGATGATTTCTTCTCTAGACATGTCCAACATGGTACAAAATGCGTCATTGACGAGTATCAGTTTGCTCTCCTCATTTTTGACCATGACGGCATCCCCCATATTATTAAATATGGTTAAAAGAAGCAATTGATTGTCTTGAGTCTCCTTATTCAACCTTAACCTTTCGTTTTCATCTTTAAGGCGTTTTAACTCCTGTTCAAATTGCAGATGTGTCAAAATCTCATTCATATGATTAGATAGTCAACATAAGTTACAAAGCAAATGGGTAATTACTCCTAATTATGACTCCTATTTTGACAATGAGGCAGGTCTTAATTGAGTATTATCAGCACTGGCGTTCGTTTGAGACGGAGAAAACGATGGATGTATATGTTGTGTATCCGTTTACTCATATCCATATTTGACGATTCAATACCCTTCTATCTTTTTCATATGGTCTTCGCTATTTTAAAAGTACCATTCGCAGTATTCTATGGCTCTTCGCAAGCGAATGGCTTTCCAAAAGTTGCGAATGGCTGCTCAAAAAGTGCGAAGGGCTATCCTGAAGTTGCGAATGGCCCCTCAAAAAGTGCGAATGGCCTATGAATAACTGCGAAAGGTGGCAGAAAAACAACGTAGAGCCATTCTAAAGTGCGAATGTCTATAGAATGATAGTAGGTTGTGTTCCAAAGATTAGAAATGAAGATTTTAGGCCTGTTATTGTCAATTCATTAAGCCTAATGACCAAAATGACCTTCTAGTATACTAACCACCTTTTGTATTTTGTCAACCGAGGACTCAGAATAGTTTTGCTCAGGTATGTCAGTTGTGCCATTTAGTAATAGAGGAGGGATTTGTGCAGGGCTTTTGCAAACAGCATTGCCAGTCATATGAAACTCCCTGCATCCGCTAGTAAACAAAGATGTGACATTGGTTTCATTGATCCCACCTCCTGGGAGAATGGATATTTGCCCATTGGACTTCAAGAATAGTTTTTTGATGATTTCACTGGCTTTGGCCGCACGATCAAGACCACCAGAGGTCAGTATGCGATCTGCTCCGATGGAGATGAGCTCGTCTAGTGATTGATAGAGGTTAGGCGTCACGTCAAATGCCCTATGAAAAGTAAAGGGTAGTGGTTTACTTAGTTCGATTAGTTGCTTTGTCCTCTCCAAGTCTATGGTATTGTCAGCATGTAGTACACCCGAAACTATGCCGTCTACACCCATTGCTTTGCAAGCTTTGATGTCTTCTTTGATGACGTCCATTTCGAGATCAGAATATACAAAATCACCACTCCTAGGTCTAATCAATACGAACAATTTAATATCAAGAAGCTCCCTGGATTTTTTGATACAGCCATGACTCGGCGTAGTGCCAGATGCCCAAAGGTTATCGCACAACTCTATGCGTGTTGCCCCAGCTGTTTGTGCGTTGAGGGCAGATTGTACTGAGTTGGAGCAGATTTCTAAGGTGAAATTCATTTTGTGAGATGGGATTGTTTGGTTATCGTCCGATAAATATAAATAAGTCACCACTTTCAAATGTGATACTCACTTCATTTTCGATAGCAACGTTTCGGGTTCCTATTCTGGTGCCAAATGAAAGGTTTTCATGGTTCAGGGGATATTGCAATCCTTTGGTTGTGATACCTGTTGCAGTAGGGAAAGGAAATAACGAAACAATTTTCCCTTCGGACGTAGATACCTCATTGGTTTTATTCGCCATAAAGTAGCTGCTGTGATTGTCGAAAAAAGTGAGATTCATTTTGTCTTTCCATTGAATTGCGGTGTGCAAATTGCCTAAGAAATGATCTTGCTCTTTCCCACTTGCGCCATATACATCCACGGCTGAATAACCTTTGTTGAACAAGATCTGCAACACTTTGTCAAAATCCGTAAAGTCTTGGTCCGGCGTGTGAATTACTTCGATATGATCAGGAATAGATTTCACAGAATCGAAATCTCCACTGATAAAATCTGGGGTTATCTTATTTTTCTCTAAGTATTGATAAGCTCCATCGGTTGCACAGATGAGATCATAGCTAGTCAGATCTGGTAGCTCACATGGAGTTTCGCCATTCAAAAGAAGAAAGACCTTGTTTGTTTTCATTGAAACAAAAATAGGGAAGAACTCTGGTTAAAAGTTGATTTATTGGGTGAGCATTTATAGATGAGATAGAACTTTCATCGAGTTTTAATATCCAATTATTCTTTAGAGATGTCAATATAATATTGATCCAATTCTGTTGAGTCTTTATATAGACGTCTGAGTTCTGATAATTGTATTTTGAGTCCTTTGACTGTGTCATCATAAGCAGGGTTGTTGTATACATTATTCATCTCCTGTGGGTCATTTTGACGATCATATAACTCCCATTCGTCCACGTCATAGTAGAAATGCACCAGTTTATATTCTTTCGTGACTATTCCATAATGGCGCTTTACCATGTGGACTGCAGGGTATTCGTAGTAGTGATAATACACCGCCTCTCTATCCCATGATTCGTTGTGACCTGTGAGCAGAGGGATCAGACTTTCGCCTTGCATATCATCTGGGGCAACTATCTGAGCTGCTTCCAAAAAGGTCTGGGCAAAATCTAGGTTCTGTACCATTTCGTCAGAAGTAGTACCCGCGGTTACTTTATTTGGCCAACGGATCAGTAGCGGTGTTTTGAATGATTCGTCGTAAATAAACCGTTTGTCGAACCAGCCATGTTCACCTAGATAAAACCCTTGATCGGAAGTATAGACCACCAATGTGTTTTCAGCCAAGCCACTTTCATCCAGGTAGTCCAAAACTCGACCAACATTGTCATCGACGGACGATATACATCCTAAATAATCCTGCATGTATCGTTGGTATTTCCAACTCATCTTCTCCTCATCACTCATTGTTGGCCAGTTGGCTTTGAACCAAGTGTTGATAGAATCTAAGACAGGGTCGTATAAAGCTTTTTGTTGCGCATTGGCTCTTCCATAAGGTCCGTTGAAACCATCTACACCTCCCCAAACAAATGGTGGAACATAAGGCAATACTCCATTCATCTCAGCTATAGTCTCGGGTCTGATTTTGGAATCATGGCCATATTTCATATGCTTCAAGAGATTCATCTCTGCTGTTTTGGCGGCAGTGCCTCTATTGGCGTAATCATCGAATAGTGAGACCGGTTCAGGAAATGTCTTTGAGGAGAATTCTTTGAATTTTTCTGGACTTGGCCACCATGGACGGTGCGGTGCTTTGTGCAGATACATCATCATAAAGGGCTTTTCCTTTGTACGTTTTTGATCCAGCCAATTGATCGTCAGGTCGGTGATGATGTCTGTTACATACCCTGTGATCGTGGTGTCACCATTATTAGTGATGAATTTTGGATTGATGTAATTGCCCTGTCCCGGCAAAATCATGAATTCATCTACGCCCTTGGGGTTATTACCAAAATGTAGTTTCCCAAACATGGCAGTCTCATAACCTGCCTTTTGAAACAGCTGCGGGAAAGTCATCTGTGTAGTGTCAAAAGGTAATCGGTTATCGATCTTGCCATTGATGTGTGTATGTTTTCCAGTAAGAATAGTGGCTCTCGATGGCGCACATATTGAGTTGCTTACACACGCATTGGTGAACAGCATGCCTTCATCAGCTATACGATCAATATTGGGCGTTGTAATCAGCCGATCGCTATACGCGCTAATAGCCTGATAGGCATGATCATCAGACATGATGAAAAGGATGTTGGGCTTTTTGGGAGGTGCTTCTGATGTTTTGCAGGAAGACAGGATGGCGATAGACAGTAAGGTCAGAATAACAATTGATGGAATGATTGAATTAATCTTTTTCATACAAATATTCAATTTGAGATTGATAAGTAGGAGGTTATCAAAGTTACTCAATGATCACCTTTTGTTTGGAAGATTGGTTTCCAACTTTCATTATATAATAATAAACTCCTGTATCTAAAGAGTCTAGTTGATATTGAATAATGTGTTCGCCTGCTACCAATTCCTTGTCTAATATACTCGCTACTTCAGCTCCTGCCAAACTGATTAATTTTATAGAGACATTGGAGGTTTGAGTTATGAAAAAAGAAATATTAGTTGTTTGATTTGTTGGGTTAGGATAACATTCAAACGAAATGAAGTCTGATTTAATTTGATTTGAATCAATTCCTAACACCTCTGTCTTGTCATACTCTATCAAAGTAAGCATCTTTTCGGCATAACGTTGGCCAAGTATTCTATACCCTTCTGAGTTAAAATGAGCATTGTCTTGACCACTGCAATCCTCGGACGAAATTACATGCGCCGATGTGATAGTTTGAGGGAGGGTATTGATGATAGGGTTCATACTGGAACAACAGTTGTCTTCGCCAGAATATACTTCTCCTGCTAACAAAGGTGTGTTTGGGTCTAATGAAAGATCAGTTATCAAGTTGTCATATACTGTTTTGACATATGATGGCCATTGATTGTCTCCAGTATTTGTTTCGCCTTGATGAAGCAGGATGCCCTTGATCACACCTTTTTGTTGGGCAACTTGCGCAAGTTTGAGGAGGTGTTCATAGGGATTGCCT
>JAOPTS010000179.1:0-39210 GCA_051531955.1 Reichenbachiella sp. | reverse complement strand
CAACGATTGCAACTTGTTCATCTTGGCTCTGATCAATTCGAATACATCAGGATTCTTTTTGTGCGGCATGATACTAGAACCTGTTGTCATCTCAGCAGGTAACTCTAAGAATCCAAAGTTCTGAGAGTTGTACAGACAAATATCCATACTCATACGAGCCAAGGTTGAGGCAATACTGTTCATCGCAAAGGACACCGTCTTCTCTACTTTCCCTCTACTCATCTGGGCATATACAACATTGTAGCTCAAATCATCAAAACCTAAAAGATCAGTCGTCATCTGACGATCCAATGGAAATGAAGAACCATATCCCGCTCCAGAGCCTAATGGATTTTGGTTGGTCACTTTGTAGGCCGCCTGCAACAAATGTAAATCGTCTGTTAAGCTTTCGGCATAAGCACCAAACCATAAACCAAAAGAAGATGGCATAGCTACTTGTAAGTGTGTATAGCCTGGGATCAATACTTCTTTGTGTTCTTTACTCAATCCATTCAAAGTATGGAAGAGCTCTGTTACTAACTCAGCTATGGTCTTGATCTCATCTCTGATAAAAAGACGAAGGTCAACCAAAACTTGATCATTACGAGAACGACCACTGTGAATCTTCTTCCCGGCATCTCCCAATTTACGGGTCAACATCAATTCTACTTGTGAATGCACATCCTCTATCCCATCTTCAATTTCGAAATCTTCAGACTCGATCACTTTTAAGATATTCTTCAATTCAGCAAGTACATCAACCAAATCTTGAGGCTCTAGCAAATTGATACTTTCCAACATGGTCGTATGTGCCATCGATCCGTAAACATCGAACTTTGCCAATAGCAAATCCAATTCTCGGTCTCTGCCTATTGTGTAGTTTTCAATGTCTTTTGATACTTCTGTATTTCCTTTATCCCAAAGTTTCATATTCGTTTTGCTTTTAGCTGTTAGCCATTGGCCCATAGCATAGTTAGTATTATCGTCATTGCGAGCGTAGCAAAGCAATCCCATGCTCCGTGCTTCAAATATAAGGATTGCTTCCTCCCTCGCAATGACGTAACGAAACAGTAATTCAATTCATCAAATCACAAGCCCGTCCAATAACTTAATGTACAACTCAATCCCTTTATCAATCTCATCTACATAAATGTACTCATCTGCCGTGTGTGATCTTGCTGAATCGCCCGGTCCTATTTTGATCGAAGTGTACGGCATCAACGCTTGATCGGATAGTGTTGGCGAACCATATTTATTCATCCCAAGGCTTTCTCCTCTTTTTACAATTGGGTGATCCGATGAGATACCTGACGAATTCAATCGCAAAGATCTAGGTTTGAATTCTACGTCAATCGCCTGATCCAATATCGCTACCGTTTCTTCATTTGAATATGCGTCAGTAGTTCTGACATCCAAGACAAACTTGCAACTGTCAGGTACCACGTTATGCTGAGTCCCCGCCTCTATCAAGGTCACAGATTTCTTAATCGGTCCCAAATAATCCGATTGCTTTTCAAACTCAAAATTCTTTAACTTCTCTATTTCTGTTAATGCTTTGTAAATCGCATTGACACCTTCGTTTCTTGCAGCGTGACCACTCACTCCTTTTGCTTCACAATCGATTACGATCAATCCCTTTTCAGCAATGGCCATATCCATTAAAGTAGGTTCTCCAACGATCGCCAGATCAATAATTCCCAACTCAGATAACACAGATGCAATTCCATTTTTACCAGATATTTCTTCCTCTGCAGTGGCAGCTAGAACTAAGTTAAATGGTAAGTCTTCTTGATCCTTGAAATGAAGAAAAGTCATGATCAACGAAACCAATGGACCGCCTGCGTCATTGCTTCCTAAACCATATAATTTCCCATCGAGAATCTGGGCTTTGAACGGATCCAATGTATAAGATGAAGCTGGCTTCACTGTGTCAATATGCGAGTTCAAAAGTATGGTTGGTTTCCCTTCTTCAAAGGATGTATTTCTTACAATCAGATTGTATCCAAATTGATCTATTTCACAATCCTTTTCAATCAAAAATCCTTTGACCACTTTCGATACATTTTCTTCTTCTCTACTTAAAGATTGTGTTTGAATCATCGCACTTAGTAGTGCTACTGCATCATGCGTATATGCGTGGTAATTATCTTGCATCAAGAATTTAAATTAGTACCTGGATAGTCAGCCGACTGAACTTTATCCAAAGCATCAAAGTGACAAATTTTAACTGTATCTACTCCTTGGCTAATCGCCGCAAAAGCATTATCCAACTTAGGAATCATACCATCTACTATCACACCTTCTGACTTGTACTTTTCATAGGAGGTAGGCGTTATCTCAGGAATCACAACTTTGTTCTCAAAGTCACTCAACACACCTGGCTGCTCAAAACAATAGACCAAATCAACTTTGAATTTATCAGCGGCTCCACGTGCCAACTCTGAAGCAATCGTATCGGCATTGGTATTCAATAGTTGTCCTTTGTTATCATGTGTCAAGGCACAAACTACAGGTACTGCACCTAAAGTAAATAGCGACTTCAATAAACTATCATTAACCTGCTCAATATCACCCACATATCCATAATCAATTGTAGTAACGCTTCGCTTTCTAGACTGAATCAAATTCATGTCAGCACCTGACAATCCAATTGACTGAACATCAATAGATTGAAGCTTCGCAACAATCTTTTTATTTAAGCCTGCAAAGACCATCGAAACAATTTCAATCGTATCTGCATCTGTGATCCTTCTACCCTCAACCATATTGGCTGGCACCCCCATCTTGTTTTGCACAACAGAAGCGATATTCCCCCCTCCATGCACTAAGACTTTATTACCTTTGAGGGCAGCAAACTTCTTTAGGAAAATATCCAACTCAGCTTCTTCGTTGATTACTTTCCCTCCTATCTTGACAATGGTCAACTGATCCATTAGAATATAAAAATTAGGTTATTTGAATAATTTCTGTAGCACTGCTTGTGCCGATGTAATACGATGATTGGCTTGTTCGATCACGATAGAACTATCGCTATCCAACACATCATCTGTTGCAATTACATTCCTTCTGATTGGTAAACAATGCATGAATTTCGCATCATTTGTGAGGGCCATTTTTTCCTTAGTAATTGTCCAAGTAGGGTCTTGGGAAATCACCTTTCCGTAACTTTCATCATTGAAGACTGACCAGTTCTTTGCATATATAAAATCAGCTCCTTCGAAGGCTTTATCTTGATCAGATTCGACCTTGGCATCACCGACTATTTCAGGTGACAATTCATACCCTTTTGGATGGGTTACAACTAAGTCATAATCCATTCGATTTGCCCAATGTAAAAACGAGTTCGCTACCGCTTGCGGCAACGCTTTTGGATGAGGTGCCCATGACAAAACCACCTTCGGTCTAGCCACTTTTTTATACTCCTCAATGGTGATCATGTCTGCAAATGACTGCAACGGATGTGCGGTCGCTGACTCCATGTTTATAACAGGAATAGAACAGTGTTTCACAAATTGATTCAGTACTTTCTCATTGTAATCATCTAGCTTGTTATCCAATGATGCAAAGGCTCTCACACCAATAGCTTCAAAGTACGAACTAATCACACCAGCAGCCTCTTTGACATGCTCACTAGTGTTACCGTTCATGATTGTCCCATCTTCAAATTCTAAAGCCCAACCTTCTGAATTCAGATTAAAAATAAAAGATTCTATTCCAAGATTAAATGCTGCTTTTTGCATACTCAACCTTGTCCTAAGACTAGGATTAAAAAACAAAAGACAAATGGACTTACCAGTTTTGGTATGCGGTCCATCTTTTTCTATTTTCTTTTTTAATTGTATGGCATCATTGATCCACCCGATGGGATCAGCTACATCTTCTATAGAACAGAAATTCATCATAATACTTCTTTCAACGCTTTGATAAACAAATCAGCTTCCACCTTGGTAATATTCATTGCAGGCAACAATCTCAACACATTAGGATCTGTTGCTGCGCCTGTGAATATTTTCTTCTCCTTCAATAAAGTACTGCGAATTTCTTTAACTGAATGATCAAAAACAAGCCCAATCAAAAGACCTTTTCCACGAATCGATTTTATTGCTTCTATCTTCGATAATTCAGCCATCAAATAGTCTCCAATTTTCTTACTGTTATCTACTAACCCTTCTTCTTTGATCACATCCAACACAGCATTACCTGCTGCACATGCCAAATGATTACCACCGAATGTAGTACCTAACTGACCGAATTTGGCTTCAAAATCAGGAGATATCAAAACTCCTCCGATTGGAAACCCATTCCCCATTCCTTTAGCAACCGTGATTAAATCAGGTTTGATATTCGAGTATTGGAAAGCAAAGAACTTACCAGATCTACCGTAACCAGACTGAATTTCATCAAGAATTAGAATCGTCCCAGTTTCTTTACATACTTGAGACAATGCTTCTAAAAAGTCACTCCCCGGTTCATATATTCCACCAATTCCTTGAATACCTTCAATGATCACACAAGCCACATCCTGAGATGCCAACGCGTTTTCAACACCTTCGATATCACCTAACTCAAATAATGAGATATGATCCGTAGGGTTAACAGCAGCTTGAATTTTGGCATTGTCTGTTGCAGCTACTGCCAACGACGTTCTACCATGAAAACCATTCTTGAAAGCAATGATTTTTTTTCTTCCATTTTGGAAAGAAGCCAATTTCAGCGCGTTCTCATTAGCCTCAGCTCCAGAGTTACATAGGAATAAATTGTAATCAGGATATCCAGACAATTCCCCTAGCTTTTCAGCTAATTGATTTTGCTGTGGAATTTGAACAGAATTGGAATAAAACCCAATTTTACTCACTTGTTCACTGATTGCTGACACATAGCTGGGGTGACTATGACCTATAGAGATCACAGCATGCCCACCATACATGTCTAAATATTTTTGTCCCTTTTCATCAAACACATAGCTGCCTTTGGCCTTTGCTATTGTGATATCAAAAAGTGGGTATACTTTATAATTTTGCATTATTTCATTTCAGATTTGATCTCAGATATTTTTTCATACGATTTCATCAATCCTTTGATCAATGCTGAACTCATGCCTTCATGCTCCATTTCGTTCAATCCTGAAATCGTACAACCCTGAGGTGTCGTTACTCGATCTATTTCTTCTTCTGGGTGATTCCCCGTCTCTAACAACAAGGTCGCTGCTCCCATAGCAGCCTGAGTAGCCATTCCTTTTGCTTCAGGTGCATCAAAACCTAACTGAATAGCTCCTTGAGTAGTTGCCCTAATCAATCTCATCCAAAAAGCAATTCCACTAGCGCAGACAACTGTTGCTGCCTGCATCTTGTTTTCATCAATAACTAAAGTCTGACCCATGGCATTGAAAATCTCTTCAGCCAAGCCAATCTTAGCTTTCCCTATACCATTTGCAGAGATACAAGTCATAGACTCACCAACAGATATAGCAGTGTTTGGCATAGCACGGATAACTGCTACTTCTTTCCCTACTTCCGACTGTATATCAGCAATTGATTTCCCAGTGATCGTAGAGATTAATAGATGTCTCTTCACATCCAATTCATCTTTAATCTCTGCGATAATACCTGCTAATTGTGATGGTTGCACACAAAAAATGATAATATCAGAAGCCCTAACAGCATCAATATTCGAAGGAGTAACCAATACGTGAGGATGCTTTTTCCAACCATCAAGATTAGACACATTCCTCTTGGTCAACACCAATTGTTCAATGTCAAAATTTGTTTGATCAACCAAGCCTTGAGCGATTGATAAACCTAAGTTACCTACTCCTATTAATGCAATTTTCATTTCTTTTTAGTTATTGGTTAACGGTTAATAGCCTGACTATTAACTAATATCTTACTTAAAATTCTGTAAACGAAACTGGACTAAAAGCCTAATGGCTTCAATCCCAATCCAGTTTTTTGATCCAATCCAAAGATCAAATTCATGTTTTGAACTGCTTGTCCTGACGCACCTTTGATCAAGTTATCGATACAAGATGTCACCAAAACTACTTCATCATGTTTCTCTACATGAATCAAACATTTGTTGGTATTCACTACTTGCTTCATGTCTGGTGCATAGTCCAACACGTGTACAAAAGCAGCGTCCTCATAAAAGTCTTTATACACTTTAGTGATTTCCTCTACAGACAAATCACTCTTGGTATACAAACTAGCAAAGATCCCTTTTGGAAAGTTCCCTCTCACAGGCAAGAACCGCACTTGACCCTCATATCCATTTTGTAACTGCTGAATAGACTGATTGATCTCACCCAAGTGTTGGTGACTAAAAGCTTTATAGATAGAAACATTATTGTTTCTCCAGCTAAAATGACTGGTCTTAGAAGGGTTTTGACCCGCTCCTGTTGAACCTGTCACCGCATTGACATGCACATCGTCATTCAATAAACCTGCAGATGCAAGTGGCAATACGCCGAGTTGAATAGCTGTTGCAAAACAACCAGGATTCGCAATTTTATCCGCCTTCTTGATGTCTGCTAAGTTCAATTCTGGTAAACCATAAACAAAACCATCTGCATCAGCTTCTAATCGATAATCATTACTCAAATCAATAATTTTCACCGAAGAAGGAATCTCATTCCCTTCGACAAATGACCTAGAATGACCATGACCAGAACAGATGAATAATACATCTACATCAAAAGTCAATTCACTTGTAAACGCTCCTTCAATATCTCCAACCATATCCTTATGGATAGAGTCAATTGGGTTCCCAGCACTACTTGTACTGTGCACAAAACTTATTTCAGCCTCTGGGTGATTTACTAAGATTCTCAATAACTCACCTGCAGTATAACCTGCACCACCTATTACGCCTACCTTAATCATTGTTAATAGAGCTATATATTTTTGTTTGATTAGCCAATATTTTAGTGAACCCTTTCACGTCTTCACCTGACCAACCATTATTCATTTCACCATATTGACCGAATTCAGAAGCCATCAAATCTTTTTCAGACTCAATACCTATTACTTCGAATCTATAAGGCGCCAATTTCACTTTAACAGTACCTGTGACGTTTCTCTGCGTATTTTCTAGGAACACCTCGATATCTCTCATGACAGGATCCAAGAATTGCCCTTCATGTAACAACATTCCGTACCAGTTAGCCAATTGCTCTTTCCAATGCTGCTGCCATTTGGTCAAGTTATGTTTCTCTAGCAAATGATGTGCTTTCAAAATCACTACAGGAGCAGCAGCTTCGAATCCTACACGACCTTTGATACCAATGATCGTATCACCAACATGTACATCACGTCCGATACCATATTTAGAAGCAATGTCATTGAGTGTCTCTATAATTTCAACAGGACCCAAAGTCTTCCCATTCAAAGAAACCAATTGTCCTTTATCAAATCCTAATTCGATTTCTTCACTACCTTCTTTTTCAACTTGACTTGGGTATGCCTCTTCTGGCAATGTCAAATTAGAAGTCAAAGTTTCGTCTCCACCTACTGAAGTTCCCCAAAGACCTCTATTGATTGAATATTTTGCTTTTTCCCAAGAGACATCAATACCTTTTGTTTTCAAGAACTCAATCTCAGCCTGACGAGACAACTTGTTATCTCTAATCGGAGTAATGATCTCAATTTCTGGACAGATGATTTGGAAAATCAAATCAAAACGAACTTGATCGTTACCAGCACCTGTACTACCATGCGCGATACAATCTGCTCCAATAAACTTAGCATATTTTGCGATTGCCATTGCTTGAAACACTCTCTCAGCGCTCACAGACAATGGGTAAGTATTGTTTTTCAATACATTACCATAAATCAAATACTTCAAACACTGATCATAGAACTCTTGCGTTTTCTCAAGATTCACATGCTCAACCACTCCGTAAGATTTCGCCTTCTTCTCTGTCTCTACCAATTGCTCAGCAGTAAAACCTCCCGTATTCACTAAGGCAGTATAAACATCAAGATTCAACTCTTCTTGTAAGTAAAACGCACAGTAGGTGGTATCTAATCCCCCGCTAAATGCTAAAACTACTTTTTTCTTACTCATCACTTCTTATTTGATTTACGCTTATTCTTAAAATTAGCTAATCGTTGAAAACGCTTTGCTATAATTCCTTTTTCTTTGACCACAAATTTATTGGAAGGCTCGTGTAAAAGCATCCCCGTACACAAACAATTTTTGTGTTCGTTTCTTTCTAAAATATCATGGTTGGGACAGCTTTTACAGCCGTTCCAAAATTCTTTGTCAGTCGTCAACTCTGAGAAGGTTACGGGTCTATACCCCAACTCGTAATTGATCTTCAATACAGCCAAACTCGTCGTAATACCAAATATTTTGGCACCCGGGAATTTTTCTCTGGACATTTGAAGAACTTTTAACTTAATTTTTTTCGCAAGCCCTAGATTTCGAAAATCTGGATGAACAATCAACCCAGAATTCGCCAAATACTCTTTATTCTGCCAGGTTTCGATATATACATAACCCGCCAAAGCTTCATTTGGTCCAATGGCTATAACAGCCTGACCACTTTCAATCTTTTGTCTTATGTAATTGGGATCACGTTTGGCAATACCAGTTCCACGGGCTTTAGCCGCGGCTTCTATCACGTCACAAATCTCTTGAGCATACTTAGCATGCTCAGGTGTTGCATATAGCACATCAACGTTCATATTGGATGAACTTAGTTAAAAAATAAATTGAAATATTGTAATATATAGATGTGACTACCACGTAGGCAATCAATGATTAAAGGACCCCAAAGGGTCTCCTGTTCCTCCTAGGAGAAGGAGTAGCAGTCAATGAAGCGATATATGAAAATGTGCCTTTCATTACAGGCACAAAGAAAACCTTATTTCTTAAAAAAACCTTGTTTTAAGCTGTATTTGTTAAGGAATACAGAGATTTTTAGATGATTTTAAATTTGAGACCTTGTTCACTACATATTTGATAATAACGATTGGTCAAACCCATGTTTTATATCACTTTTAACTGCCAACGATTGAACATCACTATGACCATACCAAGCTCAACTTCCTTAAATCAATTGAGACTTGAAGACTTCAGTTTCTTTTGACACATCCAAAACACTGTCAAGGCCATTCAATATCTCTATTTGTTTTAGCAGAAAACTTTGATGAGCACTTGATTCAGGATTAAAAGGCCGATGCTGAATGGCTGACAAAACGGTCTTCCACTGCTTCACAAACTCTTGTGCCTCCAGACCAAAACATGAAGCTACAAAACTATCCCAAATTAATTCCTCTGACAAAGCTGTTGGATGCAACATATCGTCTTTGTAATAACGATAATCACGAAGCTCATCATTCATGATTTCATATGAAGGGAAATAACTTACTTGTTCATATTGAGATAATGTTCCACACATTACACGTAACAAGGACTTACTCATTTGATCATCTACCAAACCGTCCTTTGCATGCCTTACAGGACTCACGGTAAGTAATAACTTGGTCTTAGAGTTGAGTTTTGATAACAGGTTTTCAAATGAAACAACCATTTCATCTAAAGACAACAATCTCTTGACGAATTGCCGCTGAGGTAGTTTATGGCAATTAGCAACTACCTCTTGATCTTCCACCCATTCATAAACATGTGAAGTGCCTAAAGTCACAATCAACCAGTCCGATTGACTTAAATATGCTAACACTTCCTTTTGTTTAGCTTCTAGTAAATCAATCAGCCCTTCCTTAGAATCGGAACGAAGATCAAAATGATAGTCCAGATGACAAAACACCCCTTCCCTGTCCACTATCCGAGAATAATCTATCCTATCATCAGTCAACAATTTAACAATCGAAACTGGGTTGAACAGAATACCAAAGGGATTAGCCAAGCAATCAAATTTGTATTGACTCAACCTTACTCCCATACTATCTGCAAAACATGAACCTATGGATAATACACTATCACCCAATTGAATCGGCGTTTTACTAGACTCTATTTTGACTTCTGTGGAGAATTTTCGCATCTATTTTCAAAGATATGGCATAAAAAAAATCCCTTCATTTCTGAAGGGATTTTTTTATTGAGTTTTGAGAGTGTTTTACTCAGCTACAACATTAACTGTAACTTGAGCTTTCACTGCTTTGTGTAAATCCAAATCAGCTTTATACTCACCAACATTTTTGATAGTGTCTTTGAAAGAAATCTTCTTTCTATCCACTACATGACCTTTAGCAGCTAAAGCGTCCGATACTTGTAATGCAGTAATAGCACCAAATATTTTACCGCTTTCTCCAGCTTTAGTCTTAATTTCTATACTTAAATCACTAATTGCCGTTGACAATGCTTCTGCATCTTGCTTGATTTTCTCAGCTTTATGAGCAGCTTGACGCACGTTTTCAGTGATCATTTTCTTATTTGAAGGGCTACCGATGATAGCAAATCCGTGAGGAATAAGGTAGTTTCTACCGAACCCAGGCTTTACTTCTACGATATCATTCTTATAACCTACGCCCTTGATGTCTTCTTTTAATATTATTTGCATGGCCTAAATTATTTTAAAGAATCTGTAACATAAGGTAACAATGCAAGGTGTCTCGCTCTTTTAACAGCTTGAGAAACTTTACCTTGAAATTTTTGACTAGTACCAGTCAATCTTCTTGGTAATAATTTTCCTTGCTCGTTCACAAAACTCAACAAGAAGTTAGGGTCTTTGTAATCGATGTATTTGATACCGTTTTTCTTGAACCTACAGTACTTATTCTTCCTGTCTGTTCTGTTCATTGGTTCGTTAACTAATGTCATGATGCAGCCCCCTCTTTCTTTTTGTTAAATGCACCGCTTTTTCTTTTCACATTATATGCGATAGAATGCTTGTCCAAAGCAGTAGTTAAAAATCTCAATATTTTCTCATCTCTTCTGTACTCAATCTCTAAATCCTCAACAATAGTTGATTCTCCTTCGAATTCGAAAAGTTGATAAAAACCTGTTTTTTTGTGCTGTATCGGATAAGCTAGCTTTCTCAAGCCCCAGCTCTCTGCGTTAATGATTTTTGCACCATTATCTGTAAGAACCTTCTTAAACTTTCCGACAGCATCCTTCATCTGATCTTCAGACAAAACGGGAGTTAAAATGAATACCGTCTCGTAATTTTTCATTATTAGAAATATTTGTTTAAAAAATCGAAATGCGAAATTAGAGAAAATATTGACAATATAAAAGGACACATTAGAAATGTTTCCTATTTTAATAATCTACCTCAAATGAAGCCCTATCAATAGCACAACCAACACTCTAAATGATGCCCAAATTATTTTTGATCGCTTTGCAGCTATATCATTCTCTCCAAAACTAAATGAATAGGGTATATGAACTTGAAACCATATTTTAGGTAATGAAAACACACTCGTAACGAATTGCAAATAGTCTTGTGAACATCCGTCTTTATAGACAGAATACCGATAGCGTTTGAAATCAAGGAAAACGCCATATATGTAGATCACGAATAAAACAAATATGACTAGTTCAATATAATCTATTAACTCCATTTTTCATTGAGATATGAAATGGCTGAATAACCAGTCAAATCAAACTGACAAGGAACTACAGATACATAATTGTTATTCACAGCCCACTCATCATTATCCTCCTCATGGTCATGATTAACGAAATTACCTATCATCCAATAGTAACTTCTGCCATATGGGTCTTTTCGTTTATCAAACTCTTCTTCCCAACGCGCATTGGCTTGTCTCGCTACTTTGAGTCCTTTTAATTTTTCATTCTGCTTAGGTGGGAAATTCACATTTAGCGCTATTCCTTTAGGTAGGCCATGTTGTAATACATTGTTAGTCACTTCCAACACAAACTCATCGACATGAGAAAAATCTGCATCTTCACTAAAATCACAAAGTGAAAAACCAATAGCCGGCCCTCCTTCTATCGCTCCTTCTATCGCTGCAGACATAGTCCCTGAATACAACACACTGATACTGGTATTGGAACCATGGTTGATACCACTGACCACCAAATCCACTTTACGGCCTTTTAGTACTTCATGCTTGGCTAGTTTGATACAGTCCGCAGGTGTACCAGAGCATTCATAGGCCAGTACATCTTCTCCAAATATATGAGACTGTTTTAACCTCAATGTATCCCCTACCGTAATCGCATGACCCATCCCAGATTGAGGACCATCAGGAGCTACTACCACTACCTCTCCTACTGTCACCATCAATTCTACCAGTTTTCTGATACCATTAGAGGTTATACCATCATCATTCGAGATTAAAATTAGAGGCTTTGACATGAAGTTATTGACTTTAAAAATGAAGTGGCAAAACTACTTCAATAGGTTTCAAGAATAAACACATGGACATAAAAATAGCTCGATTTTATCGAGCTATTTTTATTAATCATACTTTACAATCGAAGAAGTATTAACCTCTTTTCACTGACCCACTACTGGAAGTCTCAACTAATACCTTTTGTGGATCACCCAAATAGGTCACTTTTCCAGAACTACTAGCCTGACCTGAAATTTCTTTACTCACATTGATTTCGATTCTTCCTGACGAGCTAGCGTCTACTTTTGCTCCTAAACATTTGAGATCAAACCCATCTAATTTCCCAGAACTGCTTGCCTCCGCTACTACAGTCTGTGTATCCCCTCTAACAATTGCTTTTCCACTACTCGATACATCAATTTTTAATTGTTCGGTCTGTACTTCTACCTCCATTCTTCCTGAGCTACTAACTTTCAAGAACAACTCATCCGACTCAATTGGTCCTTTAGATTCTAAATTAGCAGAAGAACTCACTTTCACCTTCTCTAACTCCTCAGAGTAAGTGATAAAAACTTCTACGCTGGTTCTACTATAAGATCCTTTTGACATATGGACATACAACTCACCGCTCTCTACATCAGTTCTTATTTTATCAGTGCTAACACCATTAGATACAATTTTTACTTCATTAACACCACCTTTTTTTATCACAGCCCTAACCGACTCTCCTACTCTAATCTCATCAAAAGATGACAATGACCTAGTTTCTTCGTTTTGACTCCAAGCTATGGTGACTGTTGCAATCATCAACAGAGCAATTGTTGAAAGTATTTTCATGATTTTTTGATTTAAGTTTAGCTATAAGATACCAAAATGATCAAAAGGTTGCATCTGGTCTTCAACTTTCTTCTACCAAACTAGAAAATTGTCTAGTTTTGCAAAAAATGAAGCAAATGAAAAAAGTAGCTTTTTATACTTTAGGATGTAAACTCAACTTTTCGGAGACCTCTACCATAGCTCGTCTATTTCAAGACAAGGGTTATAAAAAGGTGGATTTTGAAGCTACACCTGACATATTTGTGATCAACACATGTTCTGTTACAGACAATGCGGACAAAAAGTGTAAACAAATAGTTAAAAGTGCTAAAAAGATCTCTCCAGAATCATTTGTAGTTATCATCGGTTGCTTTGCACAATTAAAGCCTACAGAAATTTCTGAAATACCAGGTGTAGATGCGGTATTAGGTGCTGCTGAGAAATTCAAACTAATTGAACATCTTGACAACTTTGAAAAGAAAGACGAAACGATAGTTTGTGCTACTGAGATCTCTAACGCAGTGGAGTTCAACAATGCTTATTCGAAAGATGATCGTACCAGAACTTTCCTTAAAGTACAAGATGGTTGTAACTATGGCTGTGCCTTTTGTACCATCCCGTTGGCTAGAGGAAAAAGCAGAAGTGATACCATTGCCAATATCATTGCTACTGCACAAGAGATCGCTGCTTCGGAAGCCAAAGAAGTCGTTTTAACTGGTGTCAACATTGGAGATTTCGGCGTACAAGAAGGCAAAAGAAAAGAAAGTTTCGTCAATCTGGTAAAGCAACTTGACGAAGTAGAAGGGCTTGACAGAATTAGGATCTCTTCCATAGAACCTAATTTGCTAAAAAATGAAGTCATTGATTTCGTAGCAAAGAGCAAACGTTTTGTACCTCATTTTCATATTCCATTACAATCAGGCAGTAACAAGATTCTAAAAATGATGAATCGTCGCTACCTAAGAGAGTTGTATGTAGAGCGTGTAGAACGAATCAAAAGCACAATGCCACATGCTTGTATCGGCGTAGATGTAATTGTAGGCTTCCCGGGAGAGACTGAAGATGATTTCTTAGATACCTACAACTTCCTAAACGAACTCAACATCTCCTACTTACACGTTTTTGCTTATTCGGAGCGACCGAATACCAAGGCAGTAGATATGGGTGATATCGTACCAATTCCTGAGAGACAGAAGCGATCAAAAATGTTACGTATCCTTTCGGATAAAAAGAAGAGAGCATTTTATGAATCACAAGCTGGTACCATGCAACAAGTATTATTAGAAGGTGATACCAAAGACGGTAAAATGCATGGATTCACTTCCAACTATGTAAAAGTAGAATTCCCTCATGATGAAGCTTTGATTAATCAGATTATAGATATCAAATTGGGAGAAATCACAGACCAACTCACAATGACCGCTTCTAGGATCGAAGTAGAAGCAGTCTAGACTTTTACTTATTACTTTTTGAATTGTTTGGCTGCTATTGCGATTCCATTAACATAATCTGATATCATCTGACAGCTATCAGCTAGTGCAGCTCCCTTGAATCCAACGATATCATCATAGCTAACGTGATCATTGTAGTAAGCTAGATATTGACTTGCCAAAGGCATATATGACCAATGCCATTTCTCTTCATTATAACCAGTCCGGCCTTGATCTTTGGTTGTGTACACTTGATAAAAGCCATATTCATTTGCGTTTTGCACGAGCCAATCATACTCTACCTTACCTCGTCCTGACAAAAAGTACGCATCATTCAGATTATTGATATCTAGGTCCGTCCCCCAGTGATGTCTGGAAGTGCCGGGCATAGAACTAAATTCTAGAATCTTCTTCGCTCTCTTATAAGGCTCCAAATCACTGTACTTATTCCACTTTCGATCCCAGATAGACTTTTGATGATAAAAATCTCTTGTACCCGATATTACTGTTAATTCAACCCCTTTACTTTTTGCTTTTTCATACATCTTCTCAAAAGCAGTATAGGTATCTTGATGTAGATAAATATCCTTAGAAGTATGCAGACCTGACAGCTTAACAAAGTTAGTATCAGACTTGTAATCCACCTTTCCCAATACAATACTAGAATTCAAGGCAATACCAGACTGGATTTTTTGAGAGATAATGTTCTCTACAACAACTTCTTCTTTTACCGTTTGTGCTAGTGAACAAGACGAAATAAAAAGTGCTATGACAATGATCTGTTTCATACTTTAATATTTAGCCATCTCCGGATCAATCTCTTTGACCCATGACAGCAAACCACCACGTAGGTTGTAGAGATTTTTAAACCCTTTAGAATTTAGTAGTCGAACCACTTCCGTACTACGCTTACCACTGCGACAATGCACCACAACATCCTTAGCTCGATCTATTTCGTCTAGATGATCTTCTATGACCGATTGAGGAATCAACTCCCCTTCGATATTGGCTATCTCATATTCATAGGCCTCACGAATATCAAGTAATTGAAAATCCTTTTTATCATCTCTCCATGTCTTCAATTCATGAACAGTAATTTCAGCTACCGGTTCTTCTTGCTCTTCATGGCCTGTACCACAGAAGAATTCATAATCTATCAGTTCGGTAATCTCAGGTGTGTTGGGATTCCTTCTGATCTTCATCACACGGGTATCAAAGGACTGACTATCGAAGAGGAACAAACGACCACTTAATGGATCACCTACTCCACTGATTACTTTTAATACTTCGTTGGCTTGCATCGTGCCGATCATCCCCGGCAATACGCCGATCACGCCTCCCTCTGAACAACTCGGTACTAGTCCTGGAGGTGGTGGTGAGGGGAACAGGTCACGATAATGAGGACCTTTCACCCCCTCTTTGTCTGTATAGTTAAAGACCGAAAGCTGACCTTCGAATCTAAATATCGACCCGTACACATTGACCTTATCCAAAATCACACAGGCATCATTCACTAGGTAGCGAGTAGCAAAATTGTCCGTGCCATCCGCTATCACATCATAGTCCTTGAAGATCTCCAAGGCGTTCTCAGAAGTCAACATGGTGTTGTGCACCGTGAAATTGATGTGTGGATTCAATTGCTCCAATCTCTTTTTGGCACACTCGGCTTTCGGCTTGCCTATATCCTCAACCGTAAATAGCACCTGTCGCTGTAGATTTGAATCATCTACTACGTCAAAATCCAGAATACCAATATTCCCTACACCTGCTGCTGCCAAATACAGCAACACGGGACTTCCCAATCCACCAGAACCTACTACCAGTACTTTGGCATTCTTCAATTTACGCTGACCTTCAATATTGAATTCAGGTATGATCAAATGTCTACTGTATCGCTCTAACTCTGCTTTTGAAAAGTCCATTTGCTATAATCCCTCTACTTATTATCCTGCTAATCCTCCTGCAATAGCCGGTATGATACTGATGACACTATTGTCTTTCAGTTTCGTATCATCGCCATCCAATGCCTCTATGTCTTCATCTCCAAGATACACTTTGATGAATCTCTTCAAAGCACCCTGGTGATCAAACACATGTCTTTTCAAGTCAGGGTGTGCTGCCACCAATCCATTGATCGCTTCGATCACAGTAGACCCTGATACTGGCAACTTGGATTGACCACCAGCAAATTTCCTTAACGGTGTTGGTATTATTATTTCAGCCATATTAGCTAATAGTTAATAGTTCTTCTTCAAATACATTCTCTTCATTCAATTGCCATGATTTAGTCACCTCGACCTTGCTCGCGCGTACGGACGATATGATATAAGAAAAATATGGCACTGCTTGTTTCAAGTCATGCTCAGATGGGTCTGCAGGATGCATCGGGTGAGAATGATATATCCCCAAAAAATCCACTTGCTTTTCGATCGCGTATTTCTCCGCACCCATGTAGTCCTTCGGATCTACCTCGAACCTTCTCCTCTGATCACCCGGTTTGAAGTTCTCCAAGGGAGCATACTCTTCCACCATTTTGACTTCTCCATCACTCTTACCAAAAAAGAAACCCACACATTCATTCGGAAAATCAGCTAATGCATGTCTATGCATAGACCCCAATACTTCGTCCTTCAATATGATTTTCTTTTCCATTTCGATTAAAACAATGATTTCATTACTTCACTATATTTCTCAGCATTGTCAGGGAACAAAGTCACAATTACTCCCTCATCCAATTCCTTGGCCAAATTCATCGCACCCTGTAGGTTGGCAGCAGATGACGGGCTTAGTAACAAGCCTTCTTTCTTAGCCGTCTCTTTCAGCACATCATACGCATCGTAAGTATCTACGTGCATCACGCGATCTGCTATAGATGGATCGTATATCGTGGGCACCTTAGCCGTCTCCATGTCCTTCCATCCTTCCAAACCATGCAGGGCACCTTCTGGTTGCAAAGCAATCGCTTGAATCGCTTGGTTCTTTTCCTTCAATGCTTTGGTGATCCCGGTGAACGAACCTGTAGTCCCTAGACCTGTGATGAAATGAGTGACAGTATCACCCAGCTCAGCCAATATCTCTTGACCCGTCCCTTCGTAATGCGCCTTCCAATTGTTCTCATTACCATACTGGTTGGCTAGGAAATACTTCTCTGGTTCTGCATTATATAGTGCTACTGCTTTCTCTTCAGCCTCATCAGACGAACCGAACTTAGACGTATACACAATCGTCACGCCCAGTCCCTTGAGTAATTTCTTACGCTCCCAAGAAGCATTCTCAGGTAGGCAGATCGTAATAGGAATCCCTAGTGTCGCACCTATCGTCGCATAGGCCAAGGCTGTATTACCGCTAGAAGCATCCAACAAAGTCTTGCCGACCAACTCACCACTTTCTAATGCCTTCTTGATGATGTTAAAAGCAGGTCTTGCTTTGACACTACCACCGAATTGCATCCATTCCAACTTCGCATAAATCTTAACCGATTTTTTCGGAGACATATGCTTGAGCTCGAACAAAGGCGTATTACCTACAAACTTCCCTAAGTTCTCTACTCTACTTGTCAATTCTGAATCTTGATTAATCACCATTTTCATTGATTATTTTGGAATAAAAAAGCCTTTCCATCAATGGGAAAGGCTTTTAATATTTTAAATCTCAATTGAGACCATATATCTATATTAAGTTTCCCATACACACCATTAAGATGCACAACAGCAACATGTTGCCATTATCGCCTTTTGTAATGTGTATATGGTACTAGATTTTTTCACTGTTCTTTTTAGAATTAAATTCTACAACGCAATGTTCTACTATTAGTTTAAAAATTGCTAGTAATAGGTAGAATATTTTTATCGCTTATCACCTTTATCAAACTTCCAATCTTTGACAAAGGTCGGTTAGCCTTAGCCAGTATAATAGTACTTACTGTGCATAACAATCCGTTTTAAAATCTATAAATTACTATTTGTTCATATTGGTTTCCAACTTTTGAATTAGAATTAGTGTCTTCAACATACAAATAAATATTTGGTATGAAACTTTTACAATATCTAACAGTAGCAATAGCGGTACTTTTTTTCTCATGTGAAGAAGAAAACACCCAAGACGCAAACATTCGAATCAACCACTATAAGCAAGTAGCAGTTGGTCTTGGACCAACATTGGTTCTATTAACTCAAGAAGACCAAATGATCGGAACAGAGGAGTGGCAATACCACTATTCTGGAATCACAGGCTTTGATTATGAATGGGGTTTTACTTATGATTTATTAATTAGTAAAAAAACTATTATCGATCCTCCCCAAGATGGATCTTCCATTGAATTCATTCTCGAAGAAGTAATTTCTAAAACCCCTGTACTAAAGACAGATACTTTTGAGATTAAACTAAAATCAGTGAATGGCATTAGCTCTTCTGTCATAACAGGAGATTTAGAAGCAGGGTTTGAATTATTATATGAACAAGAAATTGATTGCAACACCTTATGTGATGAAATGATGTCTTCTATCAAAACAGAAGATGAACTAACTGGAGTATTCACCCATAATGAAGGGAAAATTCGGTTAGAACAATTGATCCTAAAGTAGAAGGAGCTGATAAGCCATCACCTTTCAACTAAATCACAAAAGCCCTGAAGAATAATTAAGGGCATGTATAAGAGTGAAAAGGTTAAATTAAGATCCAGTAAGGAATAAAAGTTGCTAAACACTCTAGTTTCATCATACTACACCTAGTTTAAACTGTCATTTCAAACGGAATTGAGAAATCTAGATATGTCATACAAGTATTCCATTATAGATTTCTCCTATCGTCGAAATGACAAAGCTATGACTCAACAATAGGCTCATTACTCTCATTTGTTTGTGTTAGATTCGTTGACATTTTAGGTATGCCAACACCTAGACATTAATAACTCAGTGTTGCGATTTGAAAAATAATTATTGGATAGATTTAAATCAATAATTGTATTATTTATAATTTCATCTGTAGTTCAGTTTTATGTTTGTGAATTTGACTTACCCAAGACATTCGGAAGAATAATCTTTCAGTTTGTAGGCTCTTGGTTAATTGGATATGTTTTCACTCAATTTTACAACAAGTATCATAGTTCTTCTTATATTTTTTGGTGGCGGACTTTTTATGCTGTTTTTATAATTGGTTCTTTGTTTAATTATCTAGTTGATTACAACTAGGTGGTATGGAGGGGCAGCTACAATAGTATATATAAACTTGGGGTATAGATTTCTCCTATCGTCGAAATGACAAAGTTGGGAATCTCTAAGCAACCCCAATGGTGCTCACATGGATGAGTGACTTCAATAGTGGAAAAGTAGAGACATGCTGTCTCGAGCCTGATAGCACTAAAGTAAGGTCTCATCATTCGGTTCATGATGCATATAGGTTACGCACTCACTACAAGTGAGCGCAAGCGTTTTTCCTGATATGACAGTAGAGGAATATCAGTTGTCCACTATCTTTAATACATGTTTGATAAATACAAAGTACAAGATTCAAAAGCCTTACATTTCGTAACTATTACTGTCGTAGGCTAGGTAGATTTGTTTTCTCGAATAGATGATAAAGATTGTATTGTTTCATCATTAAAGTATTGCCAGTCCGAGAAAGTTAACCTTCCTGTATCGACTTACTTTGCCTGTAGACATTTCGACTAAGCTCAATGTGACAAGCCGAAGCAGGTACATTTAACAACCCGATTCCCAGCTACCTCTACAACCTGTCATTTCGAGTGTTTCACGAAGCAATGCGAAGTGAAATGTATCGAAAAATCTACATCCAACCTCCCCAACAACTGTAGCAGGCCCATCTCATCATCAACTACCTCTCCAACGGCAGCTTGGCAGCCTTTGAGTGGCCATACCCCTCAAAAAAACACCTTCCTTGCCAACTCGAAAGCCAGCATAGGAAGGTGAAAAACAAGACTTTAATTTTTTAAATATCCAATGATAGCAACTGCATTCCTCCTATTCAACAATTATTTTCTTTGTATAGCGCATTTCCATGGTGTTTACATAAATGAAATAAATACCTGGTTTTAATGACATATTGGGCTTGATAATGCGTTCCTTGATGTCACTATTCCGATAAATATCCTGTCCATTGATATTAGCAATTACTAGTTCAGTTGGGCTCTCTATGGTAGAAATATCAATAACCAGATTATCCGAATTTGCTGGGACTGGATATACATCCAAAGTATCGTTTTGTTTATCTGTTATCATCAAGGCGGTGTTGTCTTGCACTTCAATGAGTGTGAATAGTTGGCTCTCCTTTTCGCCACACGTCCATTGATAGACATTGTTGGTCTCAGGATCAAAATCCAAGCATTTACCACTATGACTTGCCACAAAGGAATAAACGTCAGGCTGCTTTTCTATAATCTGCCAAACTTGAGGTGCCCCCCCCCAGTAGTCCCAAATATTGACGTTGGCACCATCGTCTTGTAGGAAGTTGAATACGTCAAGTGCTTTGGTGGGAACACTTTTGGGCGCCATCTTCCAATACACATCAGATGCAATAGATAGGATAAACTGCTGATTGATTTTATCTTCATTTGGCGCAAGTATCACATTGGTGCCATCAGCGGTAAGTCCATCCTTTAGCGTGATTACTTTTTCACTTTTGAGGGGTTTAATAGTATAAGTGCCATTTTGGGTGATGTTGTCAGGAATTGGAAAACTGATTTTGAGTTGATAACTCGTGTAGCTCTTCGTTCCACAAGCGTTGGTAAAGCTCACATTGTATGTACCAGATTCTTCTGTCGTAAGGTCTTTCAATAAAAGCTCCCTTTCTGTACCTGTTACATTGGCGGGCCCTTCCCACTTCCATTCACCTGCTACGGTGGTATTGGGACTTAGCAGCACAGTTGAACCCGCAAGAACAACAATTTCACGCTGAATGATTAAATCAGCCTCATTGATACTTGCCTTTGCCTCTACGGGGATTGGTGGACATTTTTTGGTACTGTCTACATGCGCTACTCCTTCTCGGGTTTGTACAATTTCTTGTATCGTGCCATCCGCGTTATAAAAAAGATAATCTATCGCTACTGACCTTCGGTAATCACCACCTGTAGGCAAGTCTCCAGTATGGTAGATAAAATAGGATTGATTTTTAAATTCGATGATGGATTGGTGATTGGTCGTGGAGCTGGTGAGTGTATTCAATCTCCCTTGGTGTACAAATGGTCCCAATGGACTACTAGACGTGGCGTATTCGATCGTCTCAGGCCAGTTGCCAGCATAGCTTAGGTAATAGGTGTCACCAACCTTGTGCATGTAGGCCGCTTCAGTGAAAAACGAAGGCGTGATATCGAGGATATCCCCTTCCATTTCAATCATATTTTCTTTCAGTTTCACCACTTTGCAAACACCTCCATTGCCCCAGTATAAATAGGTTTGATTGTCATCATCAATAAAAACCGCGGGATCAATATCATTCACCAAGTCTGGCGTCATGTCATCGGTGATCAATGCCACGCCAATCGCATCCACAAAAGGACCATAAGGTTGATCAGCAACAGCGACACCAATGGCAAACCCGCCACCTGTTTTAGGACTTGCGGTGATGTACCAATAGAATTTACCATTGCGCTCTATTGTATGACTCGCCCATGCATTGTCTATCGCCCAGTCAAACGTTTGAATGCTCAATAATTCCCCTTGATCTTTCCAATGAATCATGTCCCCAGACGAAAACATATGCCAATCGTTCATTTTGTAGAAATTATCTGAAGGCGTGGCTTCATCGTGTCCGGTATAGATATAAACACTATCACCAGAAACCATCGCGGCAGGATCTGCCGTAAAAATGTGCTCTATTATAGGGTTTTGGGCTTGAGTAAAAAATGCAAACGTGCATAAACACAAAGCCATCAATACTATTCTCATATTATTCTATTTAAAGATTGGTAAAACTATGTTCAAATCTGGAGGTTTTGCGTGCGGTCACCGTGGACTTATGTTTCTAAAAGGTGGATTATAATAAAAAGGGAAATTATTTTTTAGTATCTGATAAGTGTTGCGAAGGATGATCTGATAGTGGAAATGAATGACAGAGATTTAGTCTCAGTTTACTAGCAGTGAATCGAATGGCCTCTTGGTTAGGACATCTAAAAATATTAAGATCGCATTGCTAATGCTACCAAGCTGGCTAGTAGTAAAAGTGCCTCTAGATGGCTGTACCCTACGACCGAAGTGGGGGTACCCACTTGCGAAGCACCCCTCCCCACTTCAAAGGTGCAACGTCGGAGCAAATAGGTGCAACGGTTGGGTAAAAAGGTGCAACGTTGAGGTAAAAAGGTTCGGCGTTGATGCAAAAAGGCTCAAGCTTGGGCCAATTAGGTTCACCCGTTCAGTAAAAAGATGCAACGATCCTTCTCGGAGGACCATCGTTACACCCTTTTTTCTAATCTCGCTTAGTTGCTAAAACTCAAAGAGGGCTCCACTGGAGCTCACATGGGTGAGTGACTTCACTATTGAAAATATTGGAAAAGCAGAGACATGTTGTCTCGAGCCTGATAGCACTAAAGTAAGTAAGGTCTCATCATTCGGTTCATGGTGCATATAGATTGCGCACTCACTACAAGTGAGCGCGAGAGTTTTTCCTGATATGACAGTAATATCAGTTATCCACTATCTTTAATACATGTCTGAGAAGTATAAAGTACAAGATTCAAAAGCCTTACATTTCGTAACTATTACGGTGATAGGCTGGGTAGATTTGTTTACTCGAATAGATTATAAAGATTGTATTGTATTGTTTCATCATTAAAGTATTGCCAGGCTGAGAAAGTTAACGTCCCTGTATCGACTTGGTTTGCCTGTAGACATTTCGACTCAGCTCAATGTGACAATCCGAAGCAGATACACTTAACAACCTGTCATTTCGAGTGTTTCACGAAGCAAAGCGAAGTGAGATGTATCGAGAAATCTAAATACGTCCAACAGGTATTCGCCTATATATTCCTGCCGGCAGACAAGTCTCCTATCGTCGAAATGACAAAGAGAGGTTTGTTCTTAATTCAAATTATGAAACGTTTTAGATAAAACCACTAACAAAGACAAGGTGGGCTTACATCTATTGATATTGTAGTGAGAACGATATTCTGAAGCCAGTATCCCCTCTTCATTACAGAATTGAAACAATGGAAAATCCGAGTCAATAAATTGCTCATTTAATATTACTTTTGACAGGATAACGAGATCTACATTATTAATAAAGGATAATTATGAAAAACATGTTTGTAAAAGGAATAGTATTCGGTTGTCTGTCTTTATTGATGGCATCTTGTAATACCAATGAGGATAAACCAACTACGGTAATTGATAAAGAACAAATCAAACAAGAAATTCAAGCTAGAGAGAACCAATTTGCTGAAATATATAATACGGGAGAGATTAAGAAGATTGGTTACTATGCTGATGACGCGATTACATATTATCAAAACATGGCACCTATTAGAAGTAAAAAAGCAAGATTGGCATTTTTAGAATCTGATCTGGCCGAGAATAGCAACAAAATTTCATTTACGACTACTGATGTATTTCCTTCCATTGATGGAGTTCAAGTGGTGGAGATAGGATACTACACCGTAGTTGACTCTACTAATACGGCTGTTAATACTGGAAATTACATGAGTCTGTTCGAAAAAAGAGATGGACAATATGTGTGTCTTAGAGACATGAGTGCTTCTGACATGCCCAATGACTAGCATCATATAAACAACTTCAAAAAAAAGGAGACTATTTCATTAGAAATAGCCTCCTTTTTTTTGTTTAAACCATTATCGTCTTCTACCGCCGCTTCTACCTGCAGGAGCACCACCTGAACGACCTCCACCTGAATGCTGAGATGATCCTGACCCCATCGATCTAGATCCAGAAGACCTATTTGAGTAATTCGAAGAGGATGACCTATTGGAATTTGATGGACTAGTTGACGTTCTATTCGAATTTGATGGGCTAGTTGATGATCTGTTCGAATTTGACGGACTAGTTGACGTTCTATTGTTATTAGATGAGTTGGTTGTTGCTCTATTAGAATTTGACGAATTGGTTGTTGCTCTATTAGTAGTAGATGCTCCGTTAGAACCCCTACCGCCCTGCGAAGTAGAAGGGCGTGATCCTCCTTGACCAGAAGTTTTAAAATTCCCGTTTTTAATATTGTTGTTTACCGTCTTAGAAGACTTCCTTTTGTTGTTATTATAATTATTGTACGTGTTATGATTATGAACATGCACTGTTGTATGACCATGACCGCCATGGTAGCCACCATGATAACCATGATGGTGATGATAATGGTTATGTCGATAGACACTAATACTGATTACTGCTACGGCCCTCCAGTAAGGTGGGTAAAATCCATAATAAAAAGGTGGTACATAAGGCACGTAAACCGGTGAGTACACATATACAACTACTGGTGCAGATTGAACTACCACAACTTGTGTACTTGCCTCAACATTGACCGTCACTGGATCACTACCCATATATGCCGGATTGGATGTCACGGATTCTGTAGTCTCTGATACAGGTTCCACAACATAATCTTTACCGTATAGTTTCTCATCTCCAATAACTTGCATAGCCACTTTACCATCCGCATCTTTTGATACCGTTATAACTGCTACATCCTGAGTTTCCGTTTCACTTATGGGGTCCTGAAGGATAAATAAGAAGTCATCACCATCTTGATCCGTTACCACTTTAATGAAATCAACATTACCATCATTGTTCAGATCCAAATTGACAATTCCTGTTTCTTCATCATTTAAGGACTTTTCAAAATCCTCAATGGTTTTAGATTGTTGAAACAAGTTCAAGACCGCATAAAGATCTAAATCATCTCCAGGTAAGCCTAATAGTGGATCGTCATTCTCTGTTTGAGAAAAAGAAGAGAGGCTAATTGAACACATCAACAGCAGTATGATTGATAAACATCTAGTTTTCATAACGTGTATTTTTATTATCCCCTGACAGAAACAGGAGTGTGATTTTTTGTTATAGTATGAGTTAGAGTTGGTCACATGTATGGCTTACCTTTACACAAAACTCAAAAAGAATATTCTACTGTTACAAGAATACTTGATTCGACATGATATTTCGTCTATTTGAAGATCTAATTAGATGAATGACAACTGACATTAATTTTATTAGCGCCCATCTAAATCGTACGTATTATACGATCTCAGCTTTCGGATATTTCACCGCATACCCTTAATTGAAATTCATTCAGCTCACATCAAACTGATAATCAATAAACAAAACATTATCTTACTAGAGAAGTACAACCCATACATGGGTGTTAATACCTTTAGTTAATCAATCATACACTTTTAGACATGGCATTAATCTTAGAATTTTTCATATACGCACTAATAGAGTTTGTATTCACGATACCCGGTGCATTTGTAAGGTGGGTATTTCTAAACAAAACTGGAAATAACATTGAATTCAAAGAATGCCTTAGCCATAGAATAGGATTGAATTACCTAATCAGCATCCTCATAACGGTAGTAGTATTCCTGTCATTAAGTCTTACGTTTTAAGGTAAAGACGCGTTTTCATGCAGTAAATTGATATGCAATGTACAGTACACCTGAGTACAAAGCACAGGGATAAAGCACATTACAATAAACTCTTGGATGGAGTAATAAATATTAAGTTCCAGCTAAATCGCACATGCTATACCGTCTAACTGAATCAGAGCACCTCAGACTTTTCTAAAAATTTAATATTTTTTACAAGATCAAATTCGCTACAACCTCTTCATCACATGTTTTGATATCTCCTCGCCTATTGCCAATGAAGAAGTCGCAGCTGGTGAAGGTGCATTACATACATTGATAAAATGCTCATCTTCATAGATTTGAAAGTCATCCAAAAGACCACCTTTTCTATCACAAGCCTGAGCTCTTACTCCTGCTCCTCCTGGTTCCAAGTCTGACGCTTGAATCTCGGGGATCAACTTCTGTAGCGCCTTGGTAAAGGCCGCTTTGGAAAATGATCTGTACATCTCCCCAAAACCTGTCTTCCAGTATTTGGCTGCTACTTTCTGGAACCCTGGCCATGCCAATGTCTCAAACAACTCTGGTAGATTGATATCTGTTTTTTTATAGCCTTCTCTGGCAAATGCCAACACGGCATTGGGACCGGCCTCAACTCCACCACCTATCATTCTAGTAAAATGTACACCCAAGAATGGGAAGTTGGGATCTGGCACTGGGTAGATCAGGTTTTTCACCAAGTGCTTACTTTCTTCTTTGAGTTGAAAATACTCTCCTCTGAATGGTACAATTTTCAAATCTGGTTTGGTAGGCGTCATCTTGGCTACCTTATCAGAATATAGGCCTGCACAGTTGACCACCAAATTGGCCTCATAACTCTCCACATCTGTATCGATCAGCTGTCCATTAGTCGATGCGGTGATATTAATTACTTTCTGACCATAATTGATTTCAACACCACTTGCTAACAACTTCTCTTCCAATTTCTTACAAACAGCCTTATAATCTATGATACCCGTCTGCGGCACGTGCAATCCTTTGACACCACGTACATGCGGCTCATATTCTTTCAGTTCATCAGCCTCTAGCCATTTCATATTTGTCAGACCATTGGCTTCCCCTCTTTCTGTCAAGGTTTTGAGATAAGGTACTTCGCTCTCATCCGTCGCTACGACAATCTTGCCACAAAGATCAAACTCAATATCTTCCTTTCTACAAAAGTCTAATAACAGATTGTAACCAGTGATACAATTGGTCGCCTTCAAACTACCTGGCTTGTAATACAATCCAGAGTGAATCACCCCACTATTGTTACCTGTCTGATGTTTGGCTGGACCAGATTCCTTTTCTATTATAGTAATAGAAGTATCGGGAGACTTTTGTTTGATTTGATATGCTGAGGCTAATCCTACGATTCCCCCACCAATGACTATGACATCCTTCATGTATCTCTAGGTCTGAATTTGAGTGCGAAATTCATCATTAAAGCTGAATAATGCAATACATAGCTAGGACATTGACTTATTCTTTTTTCTTCAAATCTATCGAGACCGAATTGATACAATAGCGTAACCCTGTAGGCTGTGGACCATCGGTAAACAAATGCCCCAAATGCCCACCGCAATTGGCACAAGTGGCCTCTGTACGTGTCATACCGTGTGAGTAATCCACATGCGTATTAACAGCACCCTTGTCAGTTGCTTCATTGAAGCTAGGCCAACCGCAACCCGCATCAAATTTGGTTTCGGATTCAAAGAGTTGCTCTCCACAGCCAGCACACACATACACACCCTCAGTAGTGGTTTCCCAATATTTACCAGTATAAGGACGTTCCGTACCTTTTTCTCTTAAGATGTAGTACTGCTCGTCTGTAAGCTCCTTTTTCCAAACTTCTTCTGACTTATCCATACTAGAGTAATCGTTAACTATAGAAACTTTGTTTCACTTTCTTGATAAAAATCTGTCTGAAGCTATTGCCAGTAAATGCACCTAGTCCACCTGCTATTCCACCAATTGCACCTGTCAACAACACCAACATACTACTTTCGTCCACTGGGAATAGTTTTACAATCTTATCAGACAAAAGTGAAGCAGCATCTGCATCTACTTTCCATGCCATCACCATCCAAACAATACCTGCACCCAATAGACCTCCTAAAAAGGCACTAAAGTTGTTACCAGGCATGATGAACGAAACGATCGCCGCTATCAACACTATCATCCACCATGGACTGAATAGAGAGAAAATAAAACTCAAGACCCCTATCAATAATAATCTTACTATAAATACCATTTTAATCTACTTCTAAGGTTTGTGTAAATATGATGTGTTCGTTCGGCTCTGTACTAGATTTCAAAAAGTTCAATGGGTAATACTTACCTGAAGCCCAATCATCAATCATCTCGCCATAACTAGGATTACCAGGGTTGCCACTTTGACTACCTGGATAAACGCCCCATGCTTTGACACCAGCAGGATCTAGCTCTACTACCATTCGCCATGAAGGACCATGTGTTCCACTTGCAGCGTTGACGATGTTTCTATTACCTCCAACCTTTACTCCATCTACTGAGAAGGATGCAAGTTTCAACAAATGTGTGACCTTTGTATTCTTATACCTGTACCATTCTACCGATTTACTCTCATTTGTTGACTTCCATTCTGTGATCTTATCCACTCCTTCTCTAAAAGAGCTGTTGATCAAATCAAAAACATCTTCTACTTCAGATGTTGACTGAATATCAAAGTACTTGTTGGTCGAGTCATTGTTCATCAAATAGATGGTATTGAATACATGTGGTTTGATCAGCGCTACTTTTGAATCATCCATTTCATCCCAAATCTTAGCGTACAAATCATCCCACCAAGCTTCATAATAAGAAGGGGCTTGTCTATCAGCTTCGTTGAAGTAGTCCCACTTTCTTAACATCATATACGCTATACGTTGCTCTGCATTAAAACCAGTAGTATCCAATACATTGATCATCATAGGCAAACTTTCTGATGCGCGGTAATTATAATTATCATGTTGCAACTCCTTCATATCATCGACTGTCACACTATTAAGTGTATTCATGCGATCATTTATCCTTCTGTTTCTATAAAACTCATAGTTGTAATCATACGCATAGTATGGATAGGTACTGTCTACAGGGTGTTGATTGGCACTACTCAAGAATCCTTTTGTAGGGTTCTTCATGGATGCTTTATGATCATGTGGTATCATCCCTTGCCATTCATGTCTAGAATTAGCACCATCTAGCAAAAACTTACCTTGCTGCTTACTTTTGATCGGAAAAGCTCCATTGACCCAAAGTGCTATATCCCCACTTGCTGATCCAAAAGCAAAATTCTGCGCAGGTGCTCTGTAATGTTTTAATGCCTCATAATAATCGTTGTAATTCTTCGCTCTATTCAATTCGTAAAAAGTGCGAAGGTCTTTCGACTCCTCATGAGCCGTCCATTTCATAGCATAGTTTGTCTCTGCGTCTTTACCTAAGAAATTGTCATCATATACAACTGGTCCATAGTGCGTATGAATGATCGTATCATATACCGTATCACCATCTCTCACCACAATCTTCTCTATTACCTTCTCAGTTTTGAGCCATTTATCATCATATTGATATTCCTCTCTATTCTTATCTCTAAAGTTGATTTTGTACCAATCCACTACATCACGTTTAGCATTAGTCACGCCCCAAGCAATAGAGTCATTGAATCCAACTATGATCCCTGGCGCTCCAGGGAGCGTTGCACCAAAAACATTGATACCCGGTGCATTGAGCTGCATCACATACCATATAGATGGAAGATTCAAAGAAAGATCTGGCTCATTGGCCAACATCACATGACCATTGGCACTCTTCCGTTGATCGATCACAAAATTGTTAGAGCCATGGCGTGGGTCTGGCTTTTCAAAAGTCTCTGCAGTAAAATCTAGTACTGGCTTAATAATTTCTTCATTCGTCTTTAATGGAGTGAAATCCCATTTCCTTTCTGAGGGAATCACAGGATCAATATCATCATAGGTTTCAGGAAACAACATTTCAAACTCTTCCATTCCCAAAAGCTTTAGCGCATTGGTATTTTCCAAATCTTTCTCATCACTCGATAACATATCAGCCATATATTTTAGCAACATGGCAGTTTTGAGATTCGTCCAAGGCTTAGGAGCATAACCCAATAACTTATACTCAACTGGGTAGTGTTTGTATGACAATTCGTCTATCCAATAGTTAACTCCTGCAGTATAAGCATTCATCATGGCTAATATTTCAGGGTCTTTCTCTAATGTCTTCAAAGATCTCTTTGCAGCATATTTCAACCCCTTTCTTCTTTGTAATTTATCATATTCCAAGGCTTTTCCCCCAATTACCTCTGATACACGACCTTCAGTTGCGATTATTTGAAAATCCATCTGCCATAGCCGATGATAGGCCAACATATAACCCTGGGCAAAATACAAATCCCGATCATTCTTAGCGAAAATGTGCGGAATCAACTGCTCATCAAACTTGATGGTTACATTTTCTTTCAAGTATTCAGCACTTAACTCTTCTGAAACATCCAACCGTTCAGATTCTCCATTTTGCCAAAAACCCATAAAAGGATTTAAGAAGTTGGCCAAAGGAGGTATTTCACCTTGTTTGAAATTGACATAAGAGAAAAAGCTAATAGTAAGAACTAAAGCGAATAAAAATCGAACGACTTTCATAGTTGGACAGAGCTATTTATATGAATGAGGGGCCTAAGATAACGGAGTTGTATTTGGGACACAAACCACAATTTTAATTAATTCTTAATCCTTTGTATCTGAGTTCCATATTAACGATTTATTTATCTTGTGCACTTTCAAAATTGTTATGGGAAAGTATTCAATCAAAGACTTAGAGAAACTATCAGGCGTCAAGGCCCATACTATTCGGATATGGGAGAAAAGGTACAATCTATTAACCCCAAATCGTAGTGACACTAATATCAGGTCTTACAATGATGAGCAATTAAAGAAAATTTTGAATGTTTCTTCTCTTTTAGGAGGTGGCATGAAAATATCAATAGTTGCAAGCTTGACTAAACCAGCCTTCATCGAAGCACTCAACGAACTGAATAAGACATCTATCAAAGATGACAACATAGAATCTATGTTACATCAATTGATTAAACAATGCATAGATTTTGATGTAGAGAGTTTAGAAAATCTCATTAAGGAAATCATTAAGAACCGAAGAATGTCAAGTGCATTTAAGGAGATCTTTTTCCCCCTTCTTGAAAGAGTCGGTCACTTATGGGCAAGCAACAAATTAAGCCCCGCGCATGAACACTTCCTTTCCAACACTTTGAGGCAAGCCTTGTTTTCAGCTACTTCTGATTTAAAATCCACTAGCAAAAAAAAATACTTGTTGTTCCTCCCTGAATGGGAGCAACATGAATTACCCCTCTTATTTTGCCATTATATGATTAGGAAAGCAGGGCATAAAAGCATCTATTTAGGAGCCAAGGTTCCTTGGCTAAACCTAATTGAAACCATAGACAGTATCAAACCTGACTATTTACTAACTAGTCTTATATCTCCAAATCATGTAAAAGAGATAGCTCTTTATCTCTCACATGAAGTATTGCCTATCACATATTGTTCTGGACACGCCAGTTACAAAAACACAATCCTACAAAATGACAATTGTCATTGGATTGACAATTATGACAAGCTGATCTTGTGATGTCGTTTGATTTATTTATATCATTGTTCAACACAATTAGGCAATCTGAGAAAAAAAGAAATGCAAGAGGTAATACTGGTAGATGAAAACGACAATAAAATTGGCACTTGCGAAAAATTAGAAGCGCATCAAAAGGGATTATTACACCGAGCCTTTTCAGTTTTCTTGTTTAATAAGAAAGGTGAAATGTTGATTCAAAAACGAGCTGCACACAAATATCATTCTGCCAATAAGTGGTCAAACACCTGCTGTAGTCACCCAGCACCAAACGAATCTATACTAGCCGCTGGACATAGAAGATTAAAAGAAGAGCTCAACATCACGACGGACAACATCAACTTTTCTTTTACCTTCCTATATAGGATAGGCCTTGAAAATGGTTTGATAGAACATGAACTGGACCATATCTTAATTGGTCAAACCGAAGATCCAGGTCATGTTAATCCAGAAGAAGTATCTCAAATCAAATTTATAGACATATCAGAATTGATTAAAGATGTTGAAAAAAACCCAGAGGAATACACTTTTTGGTTCAAAGCCATCATCGACAAAGTTCTAATCAAACATCAAGAGTTGATCGCCTCATAACTCATATTATAGACTACTTATACTTCCTTAACTACTAGTCCAGTATCTCAACGATTGGCTGTCCTGTAGCACCGTTTGGTAATTTAATATTCAGTAGCATAGAGATTGTAGGAGCAATATCTGTGATCGGATGATACTTGTGCGAATCACCTTGCTTTATCCCCCAACCATAGAACAACATCGGTACATGCGTATCATACTTATAATGTGTACTGTGCCCTGTACCAGACTTTTCATAATGCATACCTAACCATCCTGGTTCTAAAACATACATCAGGTCCCCTGATCTTTTCTGATTATACCCTGCAGACAACATCATTACATCATTATTCCATCCAGAGTAATCACTAATCATTTTTGAATCATAAATAGCTTTAAGTCCATTTTGAGTCTGATAAAAAGATATAACCGTTTGTTTTATCTCATTAAAATCTAAACCATTCTCTTCGATCAATTTCATATCCAAAAACAGTTGACTATTGCTATCTTTTTGTAACAATGATTTCACATCATATTTGGAGGCTAACAATTCATTTGCTTGAGAAAACACACTACTATGATCAAAATACGAAACTGTATATTTCCGTTCTCTCATAGCTTTAGGAACGTCAGCTACTGCATGATCAGCTGTTAAGAACACTAACCACTCTCCCTCTCCGACCTGCTCATCCAGATAGTTGAAAAATGATTCCAAATCGCTATCTAATCTCACGTAAGTATCTTGAACCTCTTTAGAATTTGGACCAAAGCTATGTCCTACATAATCTGTAGCAGAATAACTAACAGCCAAGAAATCGGTAATATCATCTGCCCCCATTTTTTCTCCAGCTATAGTAGCCTTTGCCATTTCGGTCAATAACCTATTAGCATATGGCGTTGACTTGATCAATTCTTTGTAATCCTTGTAAGGAATTTCACTAAAATCATAAGGGAACGTTGGCTCACCCTTCCCAAACATATCTTTTTCATAAGGACGGTTATCGTTTGCAGATTGCGTGTAACTATCAATTGGATACTTAGTGTTCCAGTTCTCTTCTTTGTATTGCTTTACCAAAGATTTCTTATTGAATTTGTCTACCCATTTTGGTAATTCATCATAGTAGAAAGTACTGGTCATGAAATTAGCCGTAGCTGCATCATACCAATAGGCACCACTCGGAGCATGGCCAGCAGGTAATATCGCTCCTCGATCCTTCATAGAGATTCCAACGATTTTGGATTGATATTGAAAAAACATCCCCAATTCATCCGTCACTGTAGTGCTCAACAGGTTATTAGGAGAACGTTGACCTAGTTTACCCTTACCACCTACACCTTTGACTGTATTATCTTCCACACAGTACATATTCTTACCACTTCTCTGATACCAGTCATTAGCAATAACTCCATGAACTCTAGGCGTAGTACCCGTATAAACTGATGCATGACCTGGGCCAGTCATGGTTGGCACGTAATTGAAGTGCCCATTTTTTAATTCAAAACCATCATTCATAAGGCGTTTAAACCCTCCTTCTCCAAAATGATCATAGAATCTATAGAGATACTCAGCTCTCATTTGATCCACAACGATTCCAACCACAACTTTGGGTCTATCAATTTTTGATTGCGCTAAGACTATTAATCCAGTGCTCATCAATGCTAATAACAGAAAATACTTTTTCATCGAATAAATTTATGGCTTGAAGTTATATTAAAGTTTTACATTCTCTGTTCAGGCAAAATTAAATTTTTATTTTTGTGCAAAAAAAATCCTTGAATTTAGAAAACAAATTACTTCCTTCTCAAGTATTCGATAAAGTAGCCCTCTCTGCTAAAGAATTGAATCTGGAAAGCTATGTCATCGGTGGTTTTGTAAGAGACCTATTCTTAGACAGACCGTCCAAAGATCTTGACTTTGTATGTATAGGTAGCGGCATCTCTCTGGCTAAGTTGGCTGCACAAAAACTAAATTCTACAAAGGTTGCTACCTACAAGAATTTTGGAACTGCTATGGTAAAACTAGATGATCCAGATCTTGAGCTAGAGTTTGTTGGTGCTAGAAAAGAGTCTTACCGTCAGGAATCAAGAAAGCCTACGGTAGAAGACGGCACTTTAGAAGACGATCAGAACAGACGGGACTTCACCATCAACGCCATGGCCATTAGTTTAAACCCTGATAATTATGGTGAGTTAGTAGACCCCTTTGATGGTGTCAAAGATTTAAAGAAAAAACTAATCAAAACGCCTTTAGATCCTGAGGTTACTTTTTCGGATGATCCATTGAGAATGATGCGTGCAATCAGGTTTGCTTGCCAACTAAATTTTGACATAGATTTCGACACATATGAAGCGATCACAAAGGGTGCACATAGAATTAGCATAGTCTCACACGAGCGTATCATCATAGAACTCAACAAAATCATTCTTTCCAAGACACCTAGCTATGGCTTTAAACTCCTATACCAATGTGGTTTATTGAAACTAATCTTCCCTGAAATGGTTGATCTCTATGGCGTGGAGACTAGAAAAGGGAAATCACACAAAGATAATTTCTATCATACACTACAGGTATTAGATAACATCTCTGAGAACACGGATGACCTGTATCTGAGATGGGCTGCTATACTCCATGATATTGCCAAACCTGCCACCAAACGATTTAATGACAAGGTAGGTTGGACATTTCACGGACATGAAGACCGTGGTGCAAGAATGACTCCAGGGATATTCAAAAGACTCAAACTACCCTTGAATGACAAGATGAAGTATGTTCAAAAATTGGTCAAGCTTCACCTAAGACCGATTGCATTGATCAAAAAAGAAATAACTGATTCTGCCATCAGACGCCTGCTTTTCGAAGCTGGTGATGACATTGAAGATTTGATGACACTTTGTAAAGCTGATATCACATCAAAAAATTCTAACCGCGTACAACGTTACCTTACCAATTTTGCATTAGTAGAGCAGAAACTTCAGGAAATCGAAGAAAAGGACCAACTTCGAAACTTCCAACCTCCTATTAGTGGTGAAGAGATCATGGAAATATTGAAATTGAAACCTTCTAAAATTGTAGGAGAGATAAAAAATCAAATCAGAGAGGCTATACTAGAAGGTAAAATTACCAACAATAAAGAAGAAGCATTAAAGATGATGTATGAAGTCGCAGCACAAAAAGACATCAAAAGTTAAAACAACATTTATGAAATTTATAAAACGTATCGTATTGAGTACTGTCATTCTAATGAGTCTGTACTCTACTTCAATAGCTCAAGAATCAACTGCACCACAAGACTCCTTGACTTTTGTCCAACTGCAATTCAGTAAATATGCCAGCATTTTCCAGTTAGCCAATACCTTTAACGACCCAATTGTTGCACGTATGGCATTGTACGAAATGTTGATGATAACCAATAATCAACCCGCCATTTTAGATTCTTTGGCACTGAGTTATTATAGTGGCAGGATGTACACTTCATCTGCATTGGTTTCTCAGGAAAATCTTAAAATTGATCCAGACAATCAAGTAGCATTAGAAATCGCGGCAATAAGCTTTCAAAACCTTTCTATTCTCGATCGATCACTAGAGTATTATGAGAAACTTTATTTGAAAAACAATAACACAAATACGCTATATCAAATGGCCTTCTTGCAATACCAGTTGAAAAAATATCAAGAAGCTACTGCTACAATTGAAATCTTGCTATTAAGAACAGATGTTGATGAGATCATGATGAGCTTCAATAAAATTGACAATACGGCTCAGGAAGTAAGTATGAGAGCTGCACTTTTAAACTTGAAAGGGATAGTTGCTATTGATCAAGGATTTAAGGAAGAAGCAAAAATATATTTCCTAGAAGCTATCAAAAGCTCTCCAGGTTTTGAGCTGGCGCAACTCAATCTCAAGAACGCGAGTAAAAAGGAGGAGAAATAATCATCTTCTTATTTCAAATGATCTAATTCATATTGAGGAGGAAATGGACTTAAACTTTCTTTCTTTGGTTTTGGTATCGATATTGGTTTCGGTTTTTCTTGTTTGGTATTTTTTGATTTTGATTCTTTATCTGGTTTATCCAACCTTCCTATCAAAATATTGATACCAGCTCTAAAACCGAAACTTTCCATATCTCGGACATCTACAACACCTAACAAATTATTGAAGGCTGTATAGAATTGAAGACCACCAAATTTTAAATCCATCCCAGCACCAAGACCCACTTTCTGATTGTCACTCTTACTAACAGTGGCTGACAAACCTAATATTCTACCGAAATAATGAGTATATCCTAAACCAAAAGAATTAACAAATTCATTGGTAATATCTCTCTTTGTCAAAAAGGTAGCTGTCACAGTACCTTTTTCGAAGACCTTATAAGATGTTGATAATACATACCTTGAATTCAAAGATCTTTGGTAATCCAAATAAGTAGTATCAAATTCCCCAAAGCTCTCAATCGAATCCATCAAAGCGTCAATAGATCCATCTATATCTTGAATATCCTCTAAACCATTTAAAACCAATGGATCATCATCCTTAAGACTATAATTAGCAACACCTTCTTGCCATGTTATTTTACCAATATCATTAACAGCAAAGGCTGCTGACCATTTGTCAGTTATATCTACATCCAATCCAAAATCAAAACCAAAACCTGTATTAGTGTTTTGAATGAAATAGTCAGTGTTTTCAATTTCCAAACCAGTCGCTCTCATTTCAGCTTTATTAGTGGAAATTTCCATCGTTAAATCTTCGTTTGTCTTTACAAACATTTGTGTTCCTTCATCAGTCCCAAACTCGATAAACCCTTGGATATACTTAGCTCTCACGCCAATTCGGGCAGCTTTAATTCCAGGGATAAAGCCTAACTCATGACTATACCCTAAACCATATTCTCTAAAATGAACACCTCCAGCTTTTACATATTCTTCCGAGATAGTTTCCCCTCCGATATTCCCCTCTGCCATCAGACCTATCAATGCGGTTGGGTAGTAATAGTATGCAGAGAACCTTTCATTAGCAAAGACAGTAAAGGCACTGTTATCTCCTATCCTCAGCCCAAATTGAAATAGAGAAACATTCCCACTTACATTAAATCTATCACCTGGTTGTAGCTTACTAGCCAATTTTGGCCAATCTCTTTTTACAGAGTCAGTACCTTCAATAGGCGTGTACAAATCGTTATACGAAAAGCTATTGGTAAATTCCAAATTCACCCCTGAGATACCAGGGAGTGAAATAAACAATTTAGTATCAGGGAAAAAAGTGGGGTTATACATGGCGGCCTGCGGTGTTGCATTTCCCATGTGATAAAAAGTTAAATCCTCTTGTGCATTTGCGCTTAGTGCAAAAAATAGAGTTAATATCGATAAGTAATAGCCTAATTTTCTCATAGCTCAATAGGTATGTTTAATTCCCCTATTAATCCCAATTTTACTTTCATTTCATAATCCGCATATATCTTAACTGTTTCACCTGGATCTTGATTACTGGTACTTAAGTTGATAACAGTCTTGATATTTGCTGCGCTTTCGACCACTGAAATTAATTCTGGTGAAACAAAAACTTCAGATCTTGTAGAATCATTACCTATAGTTCTTCCATCCTCACCAATCAATGCTGAAGAAAAGGATACTGCGTCATCAAAACGATGTAATAACTCACCAGTATCATCTAATAACTCAAGAGATATAGTACCATCAAATGGTAATTCATTAATTGCATCTACCAAAATTGACAATTGCTTCACTTCATCTAATTCTAGTGCATCAACACTCATCTCAAATTCTGCGGCATAATCTTGAATACTTAAAATCAAAGGGATTTCAATTATCGAGTTAACACGAATGTAACTGGAGTCAGTAATGAAATTATTTTTCAATAATGATGCTTCAGGATTAAGAGCTGCATTCAAACCAACAACGAGTCGATCAGGAATGCCATTTAGTAAATCTTCAAGATTACTATTGCTCGCATTTAGGACAATAGTATCTAGTCTAACTTCTCCTGCAGCCAAAGGTGAATTCACCAACAAATCAGTATCAGTCAAATCTGTTTCAAATGAAATTGAGGTACCATCGTTATACTCTGCTCTAATCCCACTAAAATCTAAACCCATATCAATTCCGAATGAATTTTCAATTTGTAAAGTAATACTAGGTTTAGAGAATTCAACCCCCTCCAAGTCAAACTCACTTAACGCATCTAATGAAAAATCAAACCCGTCGATATCTATAGATTCATTGCCAAAATATCCAAACAAACTATTAAATTCAGGATTTGAGAATTCAAGATCAAACATCATCGTATCTGTTTCGCTGATCGAATTACCAGGTTCTAGAATAAGATTACCGTTTAATTCGACATCAAATTTATTGACGTCACCGTCTCTTCTTATGATATTTTTAAATTCTACAAGATTCTCTTGAATGTCTTCGGTTATTTCTAATCCATTGTACTCTAAAAAACTTGACCTATTAATGTCTATTCCAGTAGATAACTCTACCATATCAACAATAGTCCAGCCATAATCCAAACTAGCAGGGTATTCAGATTCCATATGATATACTAAGCTTCCACTTTTATAAAAAACTGAATCAACCCTTTCTCCGTTAGGAGTTTTAAAATCAAAATTAAATGTTTGATCAAAAGGAATACTAACTTGTATAGGTGAAGCTGGTGTATCTTCGCCAAAGACAAAAAAAGCTCTGTTTTCCACTGAGCCAATCTCTATTATTTGATTGATATCTGCAAATTCGACTTCATTGCGATATACGAGAGAGAGTAAACGATCTTCACTTTCTATAATCTCCACTGATTCATCTTCTAAATCTTCAACGAATTCAGATATTGTAAATGATACCTCACCAATATAAATAGAAAAACTGGGGCTAAAACCTTCATCTCGGACATTTTCAT